>JBCCHJ010000037.1:0-52903 GCA_039028795.1 Pseudomonadota bacterium | reverse complement strand
CGGCGTTCCAGCACGCAACGGCGCCCATGCGGTCGTAGAAGCTACCTCCGTCGCGCACGGCACCAGCTTTTTCCATGACGTCGCCGAACGGGTTGGTGATGTCACCCTTGGCTTCCTTGCCTTCGAACCAGAAGCCCCATTCGTCTTCGGACATGTGGTTCTTCGACGTCTCTGGCACCGCTGAGTAATAGCCTTGGCGCATCAGGAAGCCGCCGACCCAGCCGGAGAGGTACCAGTTGATGTACTCGTAAGCTGCATCCAGCTCCAAACCGGACAGGTTGGCTGAAAGGCCAATGCCGCCGCCCCAGGACCGATAGCCTTCTTCCAATGGCTGGTAGACGCACGGGATGCCTTTGGACCGGACCGCCGTGATCGCAGGCGACCACATGGATTGGATCACAACCTCGCCCGAGGCCATCAGATTCACCGACTCGTCGAACGTTTTCCAAAATGCGCGGAATTGGCCGTTCTTTTTGGCTTCGGTGAAGATGCCAAGGGTCTTGTCGATCTCTTCTTTCGTCATGTTGCCTTTGTCGGGATAGGTGTACTCACCCATCGATTCCACGACCATCGCCATGTCCATGATCCCGATGGAAGAGATATCCAGGATCGACGCCTTGCCCTTGAACTCCGGGTTCAGCAGTTCCGACCATTTGCCGATCGGACGGCCGATCAAATCCGGGCGGATTCCCAACGTGTCGGCGTTGTAGATCGTTGGGATCAGGGTCATCCACCCCGATTCTTCGTTGACGAATTCCTTGCCGTCGACGCCGGAGGTAAACCCAACCGTGTGCGGCGCGGTGCCTTGTGCGATGGTCGATTCAGGGGTCAGCTTGCCATTCCGGAAGATGCCGACGATCTTGTCATAGTTGGCGATCTTCGAGGTATCCATGGCCTGCAGGTTGCCTGTTGGCCAGACCTTCTTGCAGATCCAGTACTCGATGTCGGCGATGTCGAAGCTCTTTGGCTGGGTCGCGGCGCGTTGGGTCACGCTATCGGAATCCAGCGCCGTCATCTCCAGGGTAAAGCCCAGGTCTTCCTTCACCTTGGCGGCAACTTCGTTCAGGTTGGACACCCCGGTGCCGAACTGGCGCAGGGTGACGTCCTTGATGTTCTGCGCCCAAATTGTCGGGGCCCCCAGGGTCGAGGCGGCGACACCTGCGGCAGTGCCTTTCAGCATGGACCGGCGCGTCAGGCCGGCGGATTTCTTGACGGTCATTTCATGTCTCCTTGTCGATGAATGTCCGCCCGTTGGCCGGGCTTTTGGTTACTCCCCAAGTCGGTGCAAGTCGGCCGCGTCCCAGGACAGGCCAACGGTTTCGCCCCCAGTCAAAGGGGCGGCAAAAAAATCTTCTTCAGCCAAGAGAACGCTGATTTTTTGGTCGTGATCAGCAGTTAGCGATACGGAAACCGAGGTGCCCTGATATTCGACGGACGTGACCTTGGCGGTCATTTTACCGTCGGCTGCCAGGCGGATTCGGTCGGATCGGACCGACGCCTTTCCTTCGGGCAAGTCGAGCACATTGTGGTTCCCGATGAAACGGGCCACGAACTCAGTTTTCGGTGCGTTGAAGACATCGCGCGGCGGTCCCGCCTGTTCGATCTTGCCTGCATTCATTACCACGATCTGATCGGACAGTGCCATCGCCTCGTCCTGGCTGTGTGTGACGTGGATAAAGGTGATACCCAGTTCGCGCTGCAGGCGTTTCAACTCGGTCCGCATCTTCAGACGCAGGAACGGATCCAGGGCAGACAATGGCTCGTCCAACAACAGCACTTGCGGTTCCGACGCCATTGCGCGGGCCAAGGCCACGCGCTGCTGCTGACCGCCAGACAGTTGCGCGGGAAGCCGCTGGGACAGCGGTTCCATATCCACCAATCGCAACAATTCAGCGGCGCGGGCCAGTCGGGCGTCTTTCGAGACACCCTTCATCTTTAGCCCGAACGACACATTCTCGGCGACGGAAAGATGCGGGAACAGCGCATAGGACTGGAACATCATCGCGGTGCCGCGTTTGGCCGGCGCACGCTTTGAAATTTCATTGCCGCCCAAGACGATGGAGCCATCGCCGACAGCCTCGTGCCCGGCGATCATGCGCAGTGTCGTGGATTTCCCGCAACCCGATGGTCCAAGCAGACACACATAGGAGCCCGCTGGGAAGACATGATCGATCTCATCGACGGCGATTGTCGCGCCAAAACGTTTGGTAAGCGAGATCAGTTCAAGGTCGAGATGGGAACGCATTTTCCCCCGCGCATGTCCGTCGTGAAAATCATGACGATCACAGGTACGCGCTGACAAACAAAACCGTACCCGCAGGATGTCGAAAGATTGCAACTGCTGAAATTTCAGGCAGCTGTGCCGATGGTTCGAACAAGGATTGTGCACAATCTACAAAACCTGTGTCCGCAATTTTCGAATCATTTGTCAGCACGAACCAACACTCGATACTCTGCAGAAAACCAGGTGAGGGAGCACTGGGAACATGTCTGTCACGGCACCAGAACGTGCACATTCTGCAACGATCGAAGGCGTCGCTGCGAAGATCGAGCTGGCCATCCTGGATCACAGGCTGGCGCCCGGCACGAAGCTGACCGAGGATGAACTGGCCTCGATCTACGGAATTGGCCGGACGATTGTCCGCGCGGCCCTGCAATCGCTCACACATAAGGGGCTTGTGGAAACCCAGCGAAATCGCGGGGCATTCGTCGCCAAGCCCTCGATCCGCGAGGCACGAGAGGTCTTCGAGGCCAGGGCCCTATTGGAACCCCGCACGGCCCAGTCTGCTGCAGAACGCGCGAGACCATCGGATGTGCGGTTACTTCACCGACATATAAAACAAGAACATGCCGCACTGGATGCTGGGAATACAGGCCGGGCCGTTTATCTGTCGGGCGAGTTTCATGTCGCCATTGCGCGCATTGCCGATCAAACCACAATCGAGCATTTCATCTATCAACTGATCGCGCGGTCTTCGTTGATCATTGCGCTTTACTGGCGCCGTCGAGATGCCTTGTGCGAAAGTCACGCACATCATGCTTTGGTCGACGCGATCGCAAATGGCGACGGCGCCCGCGCCGAAGAACTGATGACCAGCCACCTGGTCGATCTGAGATCATGCCTGGATCTGTCAGATAGCCCCGCTGCGCCGAAAACCCTGCGCGAAGCTTTGGCATGACTGCGCTGCAAATCCGCCCGATGTCGCTGGACGATCTGCGCCTTGCAGTCGATTGGGCTGCCGCCGAAGGCTGGAATCCTGGGCATGAGGATGCAGACGCATTTCATGCGGTGGACCCAGATGGTTTTCTGATGGGCTGGGTGGGTGACACCCCGGTCACAGCAATCTCTGTCGTCCGGCACTCAGAAAGCTTCGGATTTCTTGGCTTCTATCTTTGCGTCCCCGATGATCGCGGGAAAGGCTATGGCATTGCGACCTGGCGGGCCGGGATCGCACATCTTGGCAACCGGTTGGTCGGCTTGGATGGCGTCCCCGCGCAGGAGGCGAACTACCAAAGCTCGGGGTTCGCGCTGGCGCACTATACCAAGCGGTATGCAGGAGGCATCGATGGGAAGGCCCATCCGAATTGCCGCCCGGCCACAAGCGCGGATATGCCGAAGCTTCTGCAGATGGACTCCGATATCTCGGTTACAAACCGGTCGGCATATCTTTCGGCATGGCTGTCTCAGACTGAGACCCGCCAGACCTTTGTCCATGATCAGGGCGGTGAGATCCAGGCGTTCGGCACGATCAGGACATGCCGCGAAGGTCACAAGATTGGCCCTCTGTTCGCGCCGGACAAAGAGATCGCTTTGGGGCTGATCAACGCCATTGTCGCTGCAGTTGATGCAGATGAGGTCATGATAGATATCCCTGATCCGAATGGCCCAGCCATCGAGCTGGCGGGATCATTGGGGATGGTTCCGGTCTTCTCTTGCGCTCGGATGTACCGCGGCGAACCGCTGGTTAGACAAATTGCGAGTGTATTCGGAGAAACGACTTTCGAATTGGGCTGAACGGTAAAGCCGTCCTTATCGCAAAACCGATTGGGAGGCGCCTGATTTGCATCCCCGGGTCTCGATTCATGCTGTTTGTGGTTCACTGCTTCGGTTGGTTGTTCTTCTGCCAACCCCGCGGCCGTCGCAAAAGATTCCACTGATCCCTGGAAAGTGTCTGGGTAAAGCCAAAGCCTGGCTTCTGCGTGAGGATGTTGAAACGCCGAGGCAATCTCGCCGCGGCAACTTTGTGGATTTGTCCCCGGTCATTGTCGCGCGGACAAGGGTGTGGAAATCGACAGTAACGTCGCAAAGCCAATATATTCATTGGCAAATCCCTTCGGGTCCGGCAGGGTTCGCGGATGTCCATGGCGCACTGCATCAGCAGGTTTTTTCTGATCTTTGCAATTGCGATCTCGCAGATCGTGTTCGCATACGCGCATGCTGCCATGGCGATGCCGGCCAAGCCCGGTCAAATCGTGGTGATCTGCACGCCGACGGGCCCGCAGGAAATCATTTGGCCGATGGGCCACGAACATCCGCCAGAAGAAGCACATGAGTCCTTCTGCCCGCTTTGCATTACTGGCGCCGCGCTGGCGGCTCCAGAACCATCGGCGAAGGCATGTGCTGCTGAATTCCATCGGATTACGTTCACGGCCCTGGTGCCAGCGTTGTTCCGTGCGACTGATGGATCCCCTTATCCTGCAAGGGCTCCGCCCGTCTGATCCTGTGACGAAAGACCCGCGCGCGGCTTGGCCGCGCGTTCTTGACGACACAAACAGGATCAAAATTATGCGCAAGCTTTTCACTGCGGCCATCGCGGCAGCAACCCTTGCCCTGTCGGCCCCTGCTGATGCCAAAACCGTAACCGACGTGCTGGGACGTACCGTCGACGTGCCGGACAACCCACAGAAGGTGCTGGTCGGCTTTTACTTCGAAGACTTTCTCGCCATCGTGGGGCCTGATGCCTATGACCGCGTCGCCGCGATTTCCAAGGATGCCTGGTATGGTTGGCGGAATCTCCAATGGCAGGCCTACACTAAGACGACGCCCCGCATCGAAGAATTGGCCGATGTTGGCGAAGTCGACGCTGGAACATTTTCGGTCGAGGCCGCTTTGGCCTCTGGTGCTGATGTCGCCATCATAGCGGATTGGCAATACAGTGCCCTCGGCGACACCGTTCAAACCATGGAGGCCGCAGGCATTCCGGTGGTCGTGGCGGACTACAATGCCCAGACCGTCGCGAAACATGTCGCCTCGACCCTGCTGATCGGAGAGGTCATGGGCGCCCAGGACAGGGCGCAGAAACTGGCCGATGAATATTCCGCCGCGGTCGCAGAAGTTGAGGCTAGAATCGAAAAAGCCGGCGGCGACCGGAAATCGGTTTATGTCGAATTGGGCAATCGCGGCCCCGACGAATACGGCAACACCTATACAGATCATATGTGGGGTGCTGTCGTCGGCATGGCGGGCGGCGACAACATCGCGCTGGGACAGGTTGGAAAATGGGCGCCACTGAACCCCGAATATGTGGTGGCAGAGGATCCCGAGGTCATCTTCCTGGCCGGATCTGGATGGGTTAATCGCGAGAATGCTGTTCTGATGGGACCTGGGGTTGATCCAAAAGTTACCCATGAGCGGATTCAACCCTATCTGGAACGTGCTGGTTGGGCCGATCTGAAGGCGGTTAAAGAAGGTCAGGTGCATGCCGTTTATCACGGTGGTGCGCGGACACTTTATGACTATGCGTACCTGCAATACATGGCCAAAGTCCTTTACCCAGAGGCCTTCGCAGATGTCGACCCGCAGGTCGCGCTGGATCGCTTCTTTCAGGAGTATCTGCCGATCGAGGCCAAAGGGTCTTACATGACGCGCATGCCCAATTAATGTCATGACCATCGAAGCCGAGCGCCCCCAAACGGGGGCGCATGAAATCTATGCCGGGTATGCGCGGCGCGTGCTGCGGCGCGGTGCGGTGGTACTGCTTGCGGGTGTCGCCGTAGTGGCTGCGCTGATCGCCGATATCTTGACTGGACCGGCTGTTTTGTCAGTGGGCGAGGTAGTCGCCCCGCTGTTTGATCCGGACAGTGTCGAGCGCCGAACTGCAGCGATCGTCAATGCAATCCGGTTACCGCAGGCCTTGATGGCCTTAACCGTTGGCGCCGGGCTTGGTGCCGCTGGTGCGCTGATGCAGACGATCTTGGGTAATCCGCTGGCCAGCCCTTATACTTTGGGCTTCTCTGCGGCGGCAGGATTTGGCGCGGCGGTTGCAATCCTGACCGGTGTGTCCCTGCCGATTTGGCCAGAATTGACGATTCCCCTGGCAGCGTTCATCGCTGCGACCCTGGCTGCCTTCATTGTCTATGGGATTTCACGCCTGCGTGGTGCCAGCGCTGAGATCATGGTGCTGGCCGGGATCGCGACGTTGTTTCTTTTTCAATCACTGCAATCCCTGATTCAGTATCTCGCCGCTCCGGAAATTCTACGGCAAATTGTCTTCTGGCTGTTTGGGTCAATGGGGAAGGCCAATTGGACCAATCTTCCCATCGCCTCGGCGATCATTGCTTTTGGCCTGCTGTTGATCGTGTTCGACTTCCGGCGGCTCACGGCGCTCCGCCTGGGTGATGATCGTGCGGCGGCCATGGGCGTCGACGTCACAAGGCTGCGCCTGAAGATCTTCGCCGTGGTCGCCTTGCTGACCGCCGGGGCGGTGGCTTTTGTCGGCACAATTGGGTTTGTCGGTTTGGTCGCCCCCCATGTGGCCCGCATGCTTGTCGGCGAGGATCAGCGATTCCTGGTGCCGATGTCTGCGCTGATCGGCGCATTGATCATGGCGGGGGCATCGATCCTGTCGAAATCGCTCTCGCCCGGCGGGATCATTCCCATCGGGATCGTGACGGCCGTGATTGGGGTGCCGTTTCTCTTCTCGCTGCTTATCCGCGGCGGACGGCGGTATTGGTGATGCTGAAAGTGGAAGACCTTTCCGCGGGCTACTCGGGCGCCGTCGTTGTAAAGAAGGCAGTCTTCATCGCAGAGGCATGTGACCTGACGGCCCTAATCGGTGCGAACGGCTCGGGCAAGTCGACTTTGCTGAAGGCAGTCGCCGGGCTGCTGCCTTCCAGCGGTGCAGTCACGATTGATGGTAGGGTGGCGGACCCGCGCCGGGATGTTGCCTATATGCCGCAAGACACCTCGGCGGCCTCTGGCCTGACGATGCTCGAGACTGTGATGCTGGGCCGCTTGCGATCTCTTGGTTGGAACACGCCGAAGGATGTGGTGCATGAGGCAGCGAACCTGCTGGACCGGTTTGGGCTTGCCCGTTTGGCCGAACGCCCCTTGCACGATGTGTCCGGAGGCCAGCGCCAGCTTGCGTTTTTAGCCCAGGCGCTGATGCGGCGCCCAAAGGTGTTGCTGTTGGACGAGCCAACTGCGGCGCTGGACCTCCGGCACCAGATGCTGGTGCTGGAGACGGTCGCCAAGGACGCGCGTGACCGGGGGCTGGTCGTCGTGATGGCGATGCATGATCTTTCACTCGCCGGACGGTTCACAGCCCGTGTTGTCTGCCTGAAAGATGGCGCGGTGCTGAGCGCCGGAACGCCCGCCGAGACCATGACTGAACAACGGATCGCTGAAATGTACGGCGTCCGCGTTGAGATCATGCTCGAGGAAGGCAGGCCGCGCGTGGAGCTCTTGGGAACCGCCGAACTGTAAGGCGCAACAGTTCCTGATCGATTGGTCCATTGCTGTTCTGGGTTTCGATGGGCCTTCCTGCAGCAGCCTGTTTCGGTTCAGAAGCGCGGTTCGTGAAACCTCTCATCTGGGATCACGGCGATCGGAACTACCTCGACCAAGTGTTCCGGTGTGATCAGACCGGCGGCCTGGATCATGATGCTGACAGGGCCATCTTTGATCTCGAGTCGCTCTGCACGGACTTTCTGGATAACGGGCAGATCGGCAGGATCTACGTAGAAAATTGTCAGTGAGACGATGTCGTCCAACCGGCCTCCGACCGCCGAGAGTATCTCTTCCACATTGTCGAAGCACTTACGGGCTTGCATTTCGCAATCTCCGACTTCGATCACATTGGCTTCGGCGTCCCAGGCGACCTGACCGGTGACATGGAGAGTCTTGCCCTCAGGTTCCACGACCCCTTGATGAAAGGGCCGACGCTGCTGCGGCCAACCATTCGGCGGATTAAATCGGATCGTCAATTTCAGGCATCCTTTTGTCATTTTGTTCAGATGCCATTTCGACGACTTCGAAGCCGTCTTCAAACGATAAAAACTGCACGATAGGGATAGAAAATCTCGGCCTCCCAGAAGTCGATGTCGTGCTATTCGGTGGGTCGGAGGTAACAGAGTTGACCTATCGTTTTCCTTCTTTGAACGGGCTCAAGGCTTTCGAGGCTGCAGCCCGCCATCTTAGTTTTCGGGCCGCCGCTGGTGAACTCGGCGTCACGTCTGGCGCCGTGAGCCAGCAGGTAAAACGGCTGGAAGCGTCGCTGGGTGTTGCGCTGTTTCGGCGCCTGCCCCAGGGGCTCTTATTGACGGAGGAAGGACATACCTACCTGCCTCGGATTTCGGAGGCGTTCGATATTTTGACCGAGGCGACCGAAGGGATTGCGCCAGCCTTGAACGGGCGCAAGCTGAGCATCGGTATTGCGAAAAGCCTTGTAGATCGCCTGCCTAGGGGTTGGCCGAGGCGATTCCAGCACTTGGACGCGTATGTCCGCGAAACGCTGGTTACGGAAGATGTCGAGTTGATCTGGAGCAATGATCTGGATGCGCTTTTGCTGGACGTGCAAACCAGACATGGCGGATTGACCGAGCGGGCGATTGAATTCGCCAACAGTGCCCGCCCGATCTTCTTTGTCACGCGGCCCGGGCTTGCCAACTGCCGGCAATCCCGAGCGATCATCGAAGACCTTGAAGGCCAACGATTATTTGAAGCGCGATGATCCTCTGGTGGCCTCGCAGGCGTCCCCTTGCTGAACAGAAGAGCTAGCGCGGCGATGGACACAGCCCGGAAAACCGGCTGATGAATTGAGGGGTTAGAGAGAGCTTCTGTGACGACTTTTCTTTGACGACATCGCGGACGACTATTGTCCGCTAATTCCTCGTTAATCCGATAAGCGGCGCGTTTTTTTTGGAGGATTGCGGCTGGATGCGGTGACCCCAGCAATGCTTGCTTGAACCCCGTCCCGGATCGGTCAGGCCTCAGTGCCAGTCGTCCGGACAGCGTTCTTCGACATAGCCGTTTTCGCGAAAGAATGCGATGTCGCTGGCAAGGTCATCGCGTTGTTTGCATTCACTTGTGGTGGTGCCTTCCGCAGGTGCCTGGCAGACCGCGTTCAGCTTTTCCAATGTGGCATCGGCCAGTTCGATCTGCTCCATATGCAGATAAGCGATGCCCAGATAATTGAGCGCGTCCCGGTTGTTGGGGTTCAAGTTCAGGGAAAGGTGGTAGTGGAACAGCGCCTTTTCAAAATCGCCGAGCTTCCGATGACCATAACCCAGCAGCGCATGGGCATCGTCATTCGCGGGCTTGCGTAAGATGACCTTGTTGAGCGATCCGATCATGACCTCCCAATCCATGTCGTTTCGCGCCTGGATCGCTGCGGTGAAATCGGCATCAACCTCTTCCGCAGGCTTGACCGGGGCGGGGGTGAATGCCGCCCAAATGCTCGTTGCCGGGAGCATGCTGAGTGAGACAACGATGGCTGCAAGCAATCGGTTCATCCGGGACCTCCGCGCTGGGCTTTCGGGAACGGTAGCACGGGTGCTTACGGGGTCAATGCGCCGGAACGGTCGCACCAAAGTCAGCGCAGACATGGGTGTTCGCACCGACCCCGCATTCCTACGATTTCTTAACCGTTTGGTGCCTGGATCGGCTGATGTCGATCTACATCAGACCAAAGGTCACCGGGGCGACCATTTTCTTCACGGTTGCCTTGGCGGACCGCCGAAGCGATCTATTGGTGCGGCAGATTGATGTTTTGCGCGAAGCGGTCCGGGAAACCAAAGCGGATCGTCCTTTCGAGATCATCGCTTGGGTTGTCCTGCCGGATCATCTCCATTGCATATGGCGGTTACCCGTCGGGGATCGCAAATTCCCCGTTCGATGGGGTGCGATTAAATCCCGTTTCACGATGAGTTTGCGTAGGGCGGGCTTCAGCCCGCCCACCGAGTTGCCGGTTGTGAAATCAGGCCGGTATGCCGGGCTGAAGCCCCGCCTACGCGAGAACAAGCGGGAACGCGGCATCTGGCAGCGCCGGTTCTGGGAGCATCATATCCGCAATGACGAGGACCTTGCCGCCCACATCCGATACTGCTGGTTTAATCCAGTCAAACACGGGCTGGTGAAACATCCTGCCGATTGGCCATATTCCTCGCTCCACCGCGATTTGCGGATGGGACGGGTGCCCGCGGGATGGGACGGTCAGGTGTTGGAGTTGGAGACCGGCGAGTGATTTATGTTCGCCCGAGGGGTGGGGTTTAACCCCACCCTACGCTTGCTGATAAGTGCGCCGGAGTGTCCCCGACGCCAGGCACCGATCACTGGCTATGCCTTAGCAATCAGTTGGGAATTGACACTTACTGCTACCAACAGCAGCGCCAGTATCCGCACACGAACTCACGACGACCGAAGCGGACGCGTTCGTAAGGGCGGACCCAATGACATGCTTTCGCCGTCATCTGGACTCCTATCATTTGCGTGCCGCTTGCGATCTCGGGGTCAAGGACATATAGTCATATGTAGACCTTCGCCCTCGGGTTGACACGTTGAAGACCGAGGGGCGCTGGTTGCTTTAACGGCTCGAGCGTTGCAGGCTCGAGCCGTTTCTACATCCAGGCATCGCGACGGAAGGTTAGCGCACCTTTAGACATTCATCAAGCGCATTGATGCCGTATGAATCTTTTATGTTGTTGATATGTTCTGTAGTTTGCAGTAGAAAATATTGTTAATGCAGTTGGAGAACGCTAGACATGGTAGAAAAGAGACGCACAAGCCCATCCTACCCAAGCGTCGACCTGAGAGACGCAATTGATCTTGTTGGAAAGGTATTTGACGCAGACAGATCGTATCCGATTGATAGAGAAGTAGCGGCAAAAAATATGGGATTCTCAGGCCTTACGGGCCGTTCAATGAGTATTTTGGCTTCGCTGCTTCAGTACCGTTTGCTCGACAAACTTCCGGAAAGCCAGGTGAAAGTATCGCAAACTGCAGTGGACATTCTCTACCCAGAATCGCCGTTGGATCGTAGCCAAGCGATTCAAATTGCGGCGAATGGACCGAAGCTATTTGCAGAATTGAATGAGAAGTTCGAAGGTCATATGCCTTCAGAGGAGAACCTAAGTGCGTTTCTACTCCGAAAAGGTTTTCTAGACAGGGCTCTATCGCCTGTGATTCGATCTTTTGTGAAGACCATGGAGTTTGTTCGAGGTGAACAGGCGGCTCGGGAAGAAACCACCGGCCCTACCTCGGGTCTGGAATACGGCCAACCAAGCGATAAAGGTGTAAGTGAAATTTCGCAGTTGGTGGAAGTCGGCGCGCTGGCTAATCCCGGGCAGGACAACTCTTCGACGGATTCGAGTTCTCTAAGGCAAGACGTCTTCACAGTTGAAGAAGGAAGTGTGACGATGATCTGGCCTAAGAAACTCTCGGCCGAAAGTTTTGAGGACATTTCGGATTGGTTGGAAATACTGCTCCGCAAAATGAAGCGATCAATAGAGTGATCACCTCGTAAATTTCTTATATTTGATCCGCTTCGGTTCCACGGCATCGGGACCTAGGCGACGGATCTTATCCGCCTCGTAGTCCTCGAAGTTGCCTTCGAACCATTCGACATGGGCTTCGCCCTCGAAGGCCAGGATGTGGGTGCAGAGCCGGTCCAGGAAGAACCGGTCGTGGCTGATCACAACGGCGCAGCCCGCGAAGCTTTCAATCGCGTCTTCCAGCGCGCGCAAGGTTTCGACGTCCAGGTCGTTGGTCGGCTCATCCAGCAGCAGCACGTTCCCGCCGGTGCGCAGCATCTTGGCCATGTGGACGCGGTTGCGTTCGCCGCCCGACAACAGCTTGACCTTTTTCTGCTGATCGCCGCCCTTGAAGTTAAACGCCCCGCAATAAGCGCGGGAGTTCAATTCGGCGTCGCCAAGGGTGATGATGTCGAGACCGTCGGAGATTTCTTCCCACACCGTTTTTTCGCCATCCAGCGCATCGCGGGACTGGTCGACAAAGCTGAGCTGCACGGTGTCGCCGAATTCGATCGCGCCCGCATCCGGTTCCTCTTGCCCTGTGATCATGCGGAACAGGGTCGACTTGCCCGCGCCGTTCGGGCCGATGATGCCGACGATGCCGCCGGGGGGCAGGGAGAACGACAGATCCTCCATCAGCAGATTGTCGCCATAGCCCTTTTTGATGCCGTTGACCTCGATCACCTTCGATCCCAGGCGCGGCCCGTTCGGGATGACGATCTGGGCGGTCGAGATCTTTTCACGCTCGGACTGACCGGCCAGTTCGTTATAGGCGTTGATCCGGGCCTTTTGCTTGGCCTGCCGCGCCTTCGCGCCCTGGCGAATCCATTCGAGTTCCCGATCGAGCGTCTTCTTGCGGGATTTATCCTCGCGGGCCTCGTGCTCCAACCGTTTGGCCTTCTGCTCCAGCCAGGAGGAATAGTTGCCCTCGTACGGGATGCCCCGGCCGCGATCGAGTTCCAGAATCCAGCCGGTGATGTCATCCAGGAAGTAGCGGTCGTGGGTGACGATCAGGATCGTGCCCTTGTAGTCGATCAGGTGCTTTTGCAGCCAGGAAATGGTTTCGGCGTCCAGGTGGTTGGTCGGCTCGTCCAGCAGCAGCATGTCGGGCGCTTCCAACAGCAACTTGCAGAGCGCGACGCGGCGGCGTTCCCCGCCCGATA
The DNA here is from genome assembly GCA_039028795.1 of Pseudomonadota bacterium. Lineage (GTDB taxonomy): Bacteria > Pseudomonadota > Alphaproteobacteria > Rhodobacterales > Rhodobacteraceae > Thermohalobaculum. Next base: position 39,992 of record JBCCHJ010000037.1, on the reverse strand, counting down.
GCGTATCCACGGGCGATGAGTCCGGCGGGCAGCGCAGCGCCTCCATGGCGATGTCGACCTGAGCGTCCAGATCCCAGAGGTTCTGCGCCTCGATCTGGTCCTGCAGCTCGGTCATCCGCTCCATCAGCTCGTCGGTATAGTCCTCGGCCATCTTCATCGAGACGTCGTTGAATTCGTCCAGCAGGGCCTTTTTTGGCGCAACGCCCAGCATGACATTGCCGCGCACGTCCAGGCTTTCATCGAGCGCGGGTTCCTGCGGTAGATAGCCGACCTTGGCGCCTTCTGCGGCCCAGGCCTCGCCCGTGAAGTCCTTGTCCTGGCCGGACATGATCCGCATCAGCGTGGACTTCCCCGCGCCATTGACGCCGACGACCCCGATCTTCACGCCGGGCAGAAAGGAAAGCCGGATGTTTTCAAAGCATTTCTTGCCGCCGGGATAGGTCTTGGAGACGCCGTCCATGTGGTAGACGTATTGATAGGATGCCATTGGACTGCCTGCTTGCTGTGCGAACCGTGGCGGCTTCTATCGCTGCAGGATGATGTGCGCAATGGGCTCTGGGCCCATGCAGCGCGGCCGGCTAGTTATAGAACTCGGTATGCCAGAGCCGGTCTTCCAGAAGATAGGCGGCGGCAGTCGATCCGGCGGCCCAGATAAAGACAATCTGGCCGGTTAGCAGGAACGGAAGGGTCCAGCCTTCGCCAATGCCGAATGTGATGGCGACCAGGAACATCAGTGGCCCCATAACCAGCGTGATCGCGGTTAACGAGATCAGGCAGATCAGGCAGTTGATCAAAAAGACCTGCCCCCCCGCCCTGGAATATCCAGACGTGTCAGCATCGATTTCCTGCGCAGCTGCAACGCTGCTGATGCCAGTCGCGATCAGCAGAGCCAGCATCGCGAGGGTCGTCATGAAGAGCGGCCATACGATCATGCCGAATGTCGATGTCGGCCAAAGGTTGGTGCCGAATGGCAGCAGCAGCACCAGGCCGACCCCCAGGACAAAAGCCAGGGGCAGCGTTTTTTCCATCCAGCGGCGTGGCGGCAAGTAGAGCCATTGGGGGTCGAAATCGGTTTCGCTGCCGACATGGGAACTGGCCTGCCATTGAACCCAGAACGCGGCCAGGACCGCTGGGCCGGCGGCCAGAAGTTTCAGGAAATAGCCGAGGCTGGCCGTCCCGTTGAATGCCGACATGATCTGGCCGAGCACCAGCAGGGTCAGGCTGAGGCCGATATAGGGTAGGGCCCGGGTCGTGACCTGCGGGACGGATCTGCAGGCGAACGTGCAGATTTCAAGAGTCTTGCGGCCCCGGCGCAAATGCTCCGGGACGGCCTTTGTCAGCCGCGTCATTGTTCACCGTAGTTTGTACAACCCCACTTATACCGAGAGAGTGCGGTGTCCGGGCGGTCTTGTCCAGCGGGATTGCCACTGATCGGTAAGGTTACCGGGCGGGCAATTTCGTTTTGCAAAGCGATGTTGCCGAATCTCTCAAAAAGCGCGGAAGTTAAGGCGCGGCGCAGCCTTTCATCCGCGGGTTGTGGCGAAAATGTGGCAAGAGCAACTGGGCCTGGCACCGAAGTTGTGCGAATCGGTGGCCATCGACAGCCGCCTCAGGTCGGCATAAACTGAACGCCCCGCGTCAGGTGCGGCGGCGAACAGGGGCAGAATAAACTCCGTGACGACCAAGCTTTTTGCGCTTCCAGGCCAACGTATCGGATTGCTGGGCGGGTCCTTCGATCCGCCGCATATGGGGCATGTGCACATCTCGCGCCGGGCGCTGCGGCGGATCGGTCTGGACCGGGTTTGGTGGCTGGTCAGTCCGGGCAATCCTTTGAAGTCGGATGGACCGGCGGACATCGACCGGCGCATGGCTGCCTGCCGGGCGCTGATCCACCACCCGCGCATTCAGGTGTCGGATGTCGAACGGCATCTGCCGGATGCGTTCACGGCGAACACGCTGGTGCATCTGCAAGAGAGGTTCAGAGGCGTGCGCTTTGTCTGGCTGATGGGGGCGGACAACCTTGCAAGCTTCCACCATTGGGAAGGCTGGCGCTGGATCATGGAGAACTTTCCAATCGGCGTTCTGGCCCGTCCGGGTCAGCAGCTGAAGGCCGGCCTGAGCCCGGCCGCTCGGCTGTATCGCAACAGGCGGCTGCCAGCGGCGCAATCCCGGCTGCTGGGCCGGACAACCGAGGCGCGCTGGGTGCTTTTGCCGGGCCCGATGTCCGAGGAATCGTCAACGGCGATCCGAAATTCAGGTGTTTGGCGTTAACGTGATCCTAACCATGTAACTGCCCCTTGAATGAGAGGGCATGATCTGAGATTCTGATGTGGGGTCAGAGCGAGGAAATACAGATGCGTGGCAGACGCAGAACCTTCCTGATAGCCGGGGCAATATTGTTTGCCTCGACGGCGCTGAGCACAGCGGCAGAAACCATCCGCCCACCGCTTACCGCCCGGGACAGCGGCGCGATCCGCGCCGATGCTGGCCTGACCGGGCAGTCGGGCTGGATGCTGATCGATCTGGATACCGGCGAAGTGCTGGACCAAAAGGGTGGGACGACGCCCTTTGTTCCGGCCTCGGTCGCCAAACTTCCGACGGCGGCCTTCGCCCTGGATGCCATGGGCCCGGATCATCGGTTCGAGACGACGATCATCGGCACCGGCGGCGTGACGGGCGGCCAGCTGACCGGCGACCTGATCCTTGTCGGGGGCGGCGATCCCGAACTGGACACCGATGCCCTGCCGGCGCTGGTCAACGAGTTGACGCAGCGCGGCGTGCGGTCGGTGCGCGGTGGGTTCTATGTCGATGGCACGGCGCTGCCGCAGTTGCGCGAGATCGAGCCGACCCAGAATGTCGACGCCTCTTACAATCCGTCGGTATCGGGTCTGAATTTGAACTTCAACCGCGTTCACCTGAAATGGGACGCGCGCGGCGGCAAGCGCCAACTGTCGGTCGAGGCAGAGTCGCGGCGGCTGAGCCCTCAAGTGGATGGCGTGCGCGTCGCCGTGGCCTCGCAACCCGGTCAGCCAGTGTTTTCGCTGCGCGAGCAGGACGATCGTGAAATCTGGCAGATGTCGAAAGAGGCATTTCGTGGCCGGTCGGCCCGGTGGCTGCCGGTGAAGCGGCCGGAGGCCTATGCTGGAGAGGTGTTCCGCACCCTGGCTTCAGACGGAGGCATCCAGCTTGCCCCCGCCCGGTTGGTGAACACGACAGGGCAAGGCGAGGTTCTTGCGCGGCATCGCAGCCGTCCGCTGGGAGACGTCTTGCGGGATATGCTGCGGTTTTCGACGAACCTGACGGCCGAGGTCAGCGGGACGGCGGCGACGCGGTCCGTGGGTCTGAAGATCACGACGCTGGCGGAATCCGCTGCTGTCATGAACGCCTGGGCGGCCAGCATCGGCGGGTTCGCGCCAGGAGATCCGGGCTTCAAATTCGCCAACCATTCGGGTCTTTCCTTGGATGGACGTGTCTCTCCACAGCGCATGGTTCAGTTTCTCGCCGGCCTGGCCAAGCGGGCGGCGTCCCCTGGGAAGGGCCACTATCGGCTGCCGGGCGGAATTGCCGCGTACTTGAAAGGTCACAACGTCAAGGACGATGCGGTGCCGTTGGATTATGACCGGTTGGAGGTCGTCGCCAAGACCGGCACCATGAGCTATGTGCGCGGTCTTGCCGGGTATATCGCAACACCGGGCGGGCGTCGTCTTGCCTTTGCGGTGTTCTCGAATGATTTGGCGCGCCGGTCCAGCCGGGGCGAACGCGTCAACAAAGGCTGGATGCGGCGGGCCCGGGCATTTGAGCGGGCGCTGATCCGCAATTGGGTGATAAAGGTCGACAAAAGTACCTGAGCCGGACTTTACAGGCCGGACCAATCGCTTCACGTTGCCGGAAGAAATTTCTGGTGAGAGGCTGCCATGGCCCTGGTGATGAAACGCCTGGATCACGTGAATGTCCGAACCGCCAATCTGGACGGGATGATCGCCTGGTATCGGGATATGCTGGGCCTCACGGTCGGGCCGCGGCCGGGCTTTTCTTTCCCAGGCGCCTGGCTTTATGCCGGCAATGACGCGATCATCCACCTGGTCGGGCAGGGCACCGATCCCAGCGCAGACGAAAAAGATCTGCGTCTGGAACATTTCGCCATTGCGGCGACTGGGTTGAAAGAGCTGCTGGAACGGGCCGCCGCCGCGGGAGAGAAGACCTCGCTGCGCCGCGTCCCTGACTTTCCGATCGTACAGGTCAACATGTGGGATCCTGACAGGAACCATATTCACATCGACTTCGACCACTCAGAGGCTGAGGGTATGGATATCGCCTGACCGGTGTCCCGGTAAGGCGTTTGTGTAACCTCAGTTCCGATTGCCGACGCCAAAACCGTGGCCTAAAGGCCGAGTTCCATGGTGATCGATGCAGGGTCGACCGGCTTGGAAGAATTGCGAACGGTCAAATCGGCCAGAGTCCTGGTGCCGTTGATGATATCCAGCCCTTCGTGAGTGAAGGTTTCGGCGGAATAGACACCCGGCGCCAGCAGCGGATTTGTCAGACCGTGCGAAAAAGCATCGATGGCAACCATCCGGCCGAGAAGCGATGGCACCGCCGCGTTTGGCCGCGGGTCTTCGGCCAGTAAGCCAACCCAGAACTCGATCCGATCTACATCGCCATAGATGTCGCGCAGGCCATCGATGATGGCTGGGTTGCTTGAGACTTGCTCGAACCGAGTGGCCTTCGGGAAGCTGAACGCTTCTCGATAGGCGTTATAGGGTGCAATCTCATTCTGCCGGGACAGCGCCAAGGTCGTGCGTTCGATGTCCAACAGAAACTCAGGCGTGTTCATCAGGCCAAGCTCGCGGCTGCGACAATCCGAAGTCAGCGCCAGCGTTTCTGCCATTCCGGCCTGCAGCAGCATGGCGTTGTCCAGAACCGTTTCGCTGGTCGGCATCGACCGGCCATTCCACGAGATCTGGTCCGGCACCAGGGAATGCCAGCGATAAAGGACGTTGAATTCAACGGGTATCCAATTCGGCCGGTTCCAGTCTGCCTTCCACGCGACCGAGCCGTCAAAGCGAAGCTGGAAGAAGTAGGGTGAGATGTGGTTGATGTACTCTTCCACGACAATCTTGATCAACACGGCAATGTTAATGACACGGGCCGTTTGAAAGACCCGTTCATCATCCCATCCCGGATGGGCATCTTCCAGGATGGCGGCGATGCGATTGTGCTCGCGAATGAAAAGCGTGTTGATCGTCGCCGTCTGGGCGGTCGCATTGGCGCGGCTGCCGCCGAAGGCAAACATCGTTTGCCAGCGTTCCAGGGGAATTTCGTCGGTCAGGCGCTCTGGCATCGGAAGGGTGGCGAATTCCGGTTTGCGCGATCCGTCCGCCTGGAACAGTCGCGGCGCAAATTCCTCGCCGTCGATCGTCTCGGTCAACAAACGTCCCTTTTGCCCGGACGTTCCTGACTGTTGGCGCAGCGCCTGGGTTTGATCAGGATGCAGCCCGTAGACCGCATTCAGGTCGATCTGATGCGTCGTGTAGGTTTTGCGGCCATGCTCCGGATCTGTCAGCAGAAAGCCATCCGTGAACCATTGGGCGAAGCATGGAAAAAGATAGGTCGATGTCTCGGACGGTCTTGGTCCGACGTCGCCATGACGAAACAGCGTCAGGACATCGTCCAATGGCGGCAGCGAGGACTGATCGGTGGGCGGCAGGTGACGGGTGAACCAGTCCGTGTCGGTCACCGCATCCCAGGTCGTGTATTCTGCGATGGTGCTCAGCGGATAGGGGCGCGGTGCAGTTTTGCCAAGCAGGCTGTTGATGATCGACTTGTTCCAGAACTTTTCAAGCGGCTTTACGCGATTGTTCAGGCGCCAAAACGGTTTGAAGTTCGAAAGGCCAAAATACTCGAGCGTATTGTGGAGGCCGTCCCTACTGGTATCACGCTTAAGCCGTGGCATTTTGCTCGACATTTCGGTGCGCCAAGTTCTCTACAGGCTGGGCGCCAAGTCTATCGGAAAATTTCAGTTTCGCACCCTGCTTTCGATGAGGTCAGCAGGCCCTTGTGCTTTTGGTCCTTGGCGGTGTTTTGCAGCGATTGATGGCGGTTCAGCCTGTGCGGATCCGCGGATTGTCCAACAGCCAGTATAGCAGGTTGTCTGCGAAGACCGGATTTCGGGTGATCGTCACGTGCTCGCCCGGCAGCAGAAGCGTTGTGCGGTAACGGACCGGGCGATTGCGGCCTTTATGTTCATTTCCGCCCTGGCGTTCGTCGTGCAACGCACTGGCGCGCAGGACCGTTCCGTCGCCTTCTTCGGTGATCCTTGCATCCAGATCGCCCGTTGACGGGTCCAGCACTGCTGCTGCGGGGGTGTCCAGGCCCGTGCCTACGACCAGGAACATATCGGTGCCGCGCGGCGTGCCCTGGCGATCAATCGCACGGTGGAAGTGTTCGGCGCGGTCCAACAGCTGCTGCAGATACGCCATCGCCCGGCGCTTGCGCGCGTTTCGGTTCGGCTCTTCCGGGATGAGGTAAGACAAAATTTCGTCCTGGGCAGGGTCCATCAGTCCCCAACCATACTCATCCCACATTGCAGCGTCGAAATGGTTGCCCGCCGGCGGGCCGTCGATGCTGTTCATCAGAATGCGGTTATGCCGCGTCCGGGCCAGCAATTGGTAGATCGCCACGTGGCTGCCGACCAGCGCCGGGGGATAGAAGGGCTGCAGTGGCCCGAACTCGCGGCCCTCGGTGATCGACGTGATCGCCGAGACCGAGCCCAGATTGGGTGGGGCGACGAAGATCGCGCAGGCCGCGCGCCGTGCCCCGGCCCAGGTCAGTTCGGGCAGCGATCCGTCCTCGGGCAGGCCGGCGCCGCCATACATCAGCCAATACCTCAGAACCAGTGTGCCCATGGAGTGCGCGACAAAGTCAAAGCGGACCCGGTCCGGATCGAAGGTAACGTCGTAGAGGTCCTTGCGGACCCGGACGACCTGTTGGGCTTTGCGTTCGATGAACCGGTCCAGAACCTGGGCTGCCTCGACGATATCGCGGCGCCAGTCATAGGGGAATTCGAAGGAGCCGGGATTGGCGCCGCGCCGTTCGCGTTCTTCCTTCAACGTCCGCGAAAACTGATAACCGCCGGCATTCAGCGACTGGACAAGGCCGTCATAAAGTTCTTCTTCGACAGTGGTGCCGAGTATCCTTGCATTCGCGCGGCGCAGAACTCCGGCGGCATCGATCCCGTCGGTCAGAGTGTTCAGCGGTTGCTGTCCGTCGCCGATCGGCAGAGCCAGTTTTCTGATCGAATCCGCCCCTGTTGTGTCCAGGGACAATTTCGTCGGCCCGCCCCAGATAAACTCGCCACCCGGGCCCACCCTGAGGCGCGAGCCTAGAATGCCCGGGATCGTGACAATCGGACGACGGTGCGAAATGTCGATATCGCGTGCGTAGGTGTTGAACTGCTGAGAGTCAGGTTGCCGTGGCACCACGGCGCACCCGCCCGCAGCCAATGCAGACCCCAAAAACGCCCGCCTTCTCATTACGTTCCACCCATTGATACGTCTTTTTGTGGACAATACCTGGAAACAGTCTGAGTGGAGAAATAAATTTTAGTGCCGAAACGTCCAGTTCAGCGCGGTGCTTACCGGCGCCAACGCCGCCGTTCGCAGCGCGAAAACGCGCAAAATCTGCCGCTGCGCCGGTTCTGGGCCGATCGCGCTGCGGTCGTTGTTTCGGATATGCCGTAATACCCGCGCCGCCAAATCCGGTCGAATCCCGTATGGCGGAAACTGTGTTCGTGTCCGACCTAGATCAGCTTTTCTGCGATGTCGCGGAATGCGCCTGCCTGGGGGCTGTCCGGCTTTGCGGCGACGATTGGCGTGCCGCCGTCACCAGAGGTGCGTATCGCCATATCCAGTGGGACTTCACCAAGGAACGGCACGCCGAGGGTTTCGGCTTCTTTACGTGCACCGCCATGGCCGAAGATATGCTCTTCGTGCCCGCATTTCGAACAGATATACGTGGACATGTTTTCAACAATTCCCAACACCGGAGTGTCGGTTTTCTGAAACATATTCAGCGCTTTCCGAGCATCCAGCAGCGCAATGTCCTGCGGGGTGGAGACGACGACGGCGCCGGTGACCTCGGCCTTCTGGGCGAGGGTTAGCTGCACATCACCCGTCCCCGGTGGCAGATCGACCAGCAGGAAGTCCAATCGACCCCACTGAACTTGTCCCAGCAGTTGCTGCAATGCGCCCATCAGCATCGGTCCGCGCCAGATTATCGCCTCGCCTTCATCGACCATGAACCCGATCGACATACAGGTGACGCCATGGTTGCGCAGGGGCAGGATGGTCTGCCCGTCGGGCGAGGACGGACGGCCCGATATACCCATCATCCGTGGCTGCGACGGGCCATAGACATCCGCATCCAGCAATCCCACGCGTTTGCCTGCCGCCGCCATCGCAACGGCCAAGTTTGCCGAGACCGTCGACTTCCCCACGCCGCCTTTGCCCGAGGCAATTGCGATGACCTTGTCCACGCCCGGAATGCGCTTGTCCGCGGGCTGGTTGGGTGTCGGATGGCGCCCGATCTTCAAATCCGGGGGCGGTCCTTTCGGCGTCGGTGCCCGGCTGGGCCCCGGTTCGGCCGAATGTGCGGTCAGGATTGCACTGACCTTGGTGATGCCCGGAAGCGCTTCGACCGCCTTTTGCGCCGCCGCCCGCAGGGGTTCCGCCTGGGCGCCCATGGCGGGATCGACCTCGATCACGAAGTTCACGACGCCATCCTGGATCATGATCGCCTTCGCCATATCCGAGGCGATCAGGTCCTTTCCGGTATTTGGATCGATGACGCCCTGTAGCGCAGTGACGACGTCGTCGCGGGTGACTGTCATGAACCGGTCTCGATCTCACCTTCGACGACGTGTTCCATGTCCATGCCTTCGATCGTCAGCACCATACGGGCTTTGATGGGACCGGTTGGATTGGCTTCACGGACCGCTTGCTCGATCTTCTGCTGCGATGTCACGCCGACCTGTTTCAGGAATTTGCGCATGGACATGTTGAAAGCATCGTCGGTCATTTCCTTGGTCCCTTATGTGATATGCCCTGTGACGTGCGCTTGACGGCATGCAAAGTCAAGGCGGCGTCAATGCTGAGGCGGCCAATCTGCCATGCGGTGAATGCCTTTGGCATAGGCCTTCGCGTTCTGAATGTAGAACCGGGCATTTTCGATGTTTGCGGCTGAATTGTCCCGGGTTGCGATGATCTTGGCGGGGACCCCGGCAAGAATTGAGTTCGGCGGCGCGACCATCCCTTCACGGACCAGCGCGTTTCCCGCGACGATGCAATTGTCGCCCAGCACGGCGCCGTCCATGATCGTGGCATTGATGCCGATCAGCACATTTTCGGCCAGGGTTGCGCCGTGAATGGTGGCATGATGGGTGACGGAACACATGCGTCCGATGATGGTCGGGTGGTCATAGCCGACATGGATCATCACGAAATCCTGGATATTCGTGCCCTCGCCAATGACGACTTCATGCATTTCGGACCGGATCACGGCGTTGGGCCAGACCGAGGCCTCTGCGCCTATGGTGATCTTGCCGAAAAGATTGGCCGACGGATGGACCCAGGCGTGGGGATGGATATCGATCATGTCGGTCATGCGGGTACGCTCCGTTTCTGGTGTCCCGCACGTTATACGCCGGGATGTCCCGTCTTACACAAACAGGTTAGTTGGGCTTTCAACCTATGCGGACTAGGTATAACAACACCGCATTCCGGCGCGATGCCGGGTTTAGGCCCGCGATAGGCGGGCCTTCATGCTCCGACCATTTGGTCTTTGAAAAAAGGTTCCGCTCCATGCCTCGTATGATCCTGGCTGCCTTCGCCAGCCTGTTCTTTCTGCCCGTCGCCACTGTTATGGCGCAAGAACCCTTGGCCCTGGATACACCAGAGAAGCAATACAGCTATGCCATCGGCACGCAGTTGGGCGGTAGCGTCAAACAGGGAGGCGTACCTGATCTGGATGTCGACGCGTTGATGCTGGGCGTCCGCGATGTTCTGGAAGAGGCCGAACTTAAGCTGACGGACGATCAGGTCAATGCGGCTATGCTGGGACTGCAGACGGCCATGCAGGCCGCGGCCCAGGCCGCCGCAGAAAAAACGCTGAAGGATGGGCAGGCCTTTCTGGCAGAAAACAAGGATGCCGAAGGTGTAACAACCACGGAATCGGGGCTGCAGTACAAAGTCCTGACTGAAGGCAGCGGCGCAAAGCCTAGCGCCACGGACACAGTGCAGGTCCACTATGAAGGCAAGTTGCTGAACGGCACGATCTTTGACAGCTCTTACGCGCGGGGTACCCCGGCGGAGTTTCCTGTAGGCGGTGTTATTCCGGGCTGGGTCGAAGTTCTGCAGCTGATGCCGGAAGGTTCGACCTGGGAAGTCTTTATCCCTTCGGAACTCGCCTATGGCGAACGCGGCGCAGGCGGCGATATTGGCCCGAACGAGATGCTGACCTTCAAGGTTGAACTGATCAAGATCGTCTCTGCGGAGTGAAGCGCGCATATCTGCGTGTTTGACCGCCGCCGAACAGATTGACGGCGCGGGACGACCACGCCAAGACGGGCCGCGATGGTCTTTGCCGCGTTGATCCTGGATGCATTGCTTGGTGAGCCGCCTGCGCTGTGGTCGCGGGTGCGCCACCCGGTCGTGCTGATCGGTGATATGATCGCCTGGCTGGACCGGGAGCTGAACAAAGGCACAAAGAAACGCTGGCGCGGTGTGTTCGCGCTTTGGCTGGTGATTGTGGGCGTTCTGATCCCGACACTTATGATCACCTGGCTGCCCTTCGGCTGGATTGTCGAGATCCTGCTGGGCGCAGTGCTGTTGGCGCACCGGTCGCTGGTGCAGCATGTGGCGGCTGTGGCGACATCGCTGCGCCATTCTTTGACCGAGGGTCGTGGCGCCGTGGCGCAGATCGTCGGGCGGGACCCGGACGCACTGGATGAGGCGGGTGTTGCCCGCGCGGCGATCGAGTCGGCGGCTGAGAACTTCTCGGACGGGGTCGTGGCCCCCGCCTTTTGGTTTCTGATCGCGGGCCTTCCGGGAATCGCGATCTACAAGGCCGTGAACACCGCAGACTCGATGATCGGATATCGGACCGAAAAGTACCGAAACTTCGGCTGGGCTTCGGCCAGGTTGGACGATCTTTTGAATTGGATTCCGGCGCGGATCACGGCGATGCTGTTTCTGGTCATCGGTCGTGGCCTGGGCCGGACGGCGGCTGTTATCCGTGAGGCGCCCTTGCACAAATCCGTCAATGCCGGATGGCCCGAGGCCGCCCTGGCCTATGTCCTGGACATCGCGTTGGCCGGCCCCCGCAGCTATCCCGGCGGGGTCGAGGTGAATGATCCGTTCGTGAACGCCGCTGGCCGAAAAGATCTGGTACCAGACGATATCGATCAGGCCGTTCGATTGCTATGGCGGACCTGGGCTGCGCTGCTGATCCTGGCCAGCATCGCGGCTTTGGTGGCATTGCTCTGAGTGATGCCACCCGCCCGGGCTGTCAAATCTTGGGCACGCGGCGGGGCATATTGCGCATGGCCATGGCCCGCGCGACCAGAACGCCGGAGGCGACGATCAGGCCGATGCCGATCCAACTGAGCCAGTCGGGCAGGGTTCCGAACATCAAAAGCCCGAAGACGACGGCCGAGATAATCTCGGAATACGTGAACGGCGCCAGATCAGAGGCATTCGCGCGGCTGAATGCCATGACGATCGCAGTTTGAGCGATCGCCCCGGTGATGCCGAGAAGGCCTAGCAGGCCCCAGTCGGACACCGGTACTGGTTGCCACAACCACGGCAATGCCAGGGACGTCACTACCGTTGCGACGCAGGCGCCGTAGCAGGATGTAACCAACGGGTCCGCCACCGCCCCTAATTTGCGGTTCAGTACCAATTGTGTGGTCACCAGTACCGCGCAGGCGAGGACCCAGACGGCGTTCATCCCGACGCCGTCAAAGCTGGGCCGCATGATGATCAAGACCCCGGCAAAGCCACCCACCACGCCCAACCATGCGGCCAGACTGACCTTTTCCCCCAGCAGCCACGGCGCCACCAGGGTCAGGAAGAACGGGTAAGCGTAGAGGATAGCAATTGCATCTGCATAGGGCAGGGTGCGGGCGCCGGTTATGAAACAGATCGTCGAGCCGCCCATGACCACACCGCGCAGGACCTGCATGCCCGGCCGCGGGATGTTAAAAACCGCCCGCCCGGTTCGCACGGCCACGACCGGCACCATGATCAGAAAGTAGAGCGAGAACCGGAACCAGACGATCAGCGTCGGCGGCATCGTCTCGGCCAATATCTTCATCAACCCGCCGGAAAATGCCGCCATCGAAAGTCCGAAGATCATCAATAAGATACCGCGAAGCGGTGCTCCGTTCATCGGTGCCTCCGAGACGGACGGGGATATGGGATAGCTGAATTCGACTTTTGCTCTCGCCAGACGATCAGCAATCCGGCGCCAACAATCAAGAGCACACCTGGGAACAATGTCGCGAACGGGGCTTCGTTAAAGACCAGCCAGCCCAGGCCGAAGGCAAAAATGATGCCGGTATATTCAAACGGTGCCAGGATTGCGGGTTGGGTCATCCTGTATGCATAGGTCAGGCAAAGAACGCCTGCGCCGCCGGAACAGCCCATGGCGGCGATCAAGCCGAGATCATGCCAGGATTGGATCGCTACGGGCTGGACCATCAACAGCGTCAGAACAGCGGCCCCGACCATGGCCGAGAGATTGGCGTAAAGGTTGACCAGGGGGCTGGGCACGTCCTGGTCTATCAACCGGACAAGGACGGCAGACACCGCATAGCCCGCCGCTGCCCCCAGCGGCAGCAGGGCCCAAAGGGTGAAGGCATCAGTGCCCGGCCGCATGATCAGGAGGATCCCGGCAAATCCGATGACCACTGCGGCCCACCGCCATGGGCCGACGCGTTCGCCCAAGACAGGTACGCTGAGCGCAGTGACGATCATCGGCCCGGCATAGGCGAGCGTAGTGGCCGTGGCGAACTCCAGCTTCGTCAACGCAACGTAGAAGCAGAGTTGCGCAAAGCTGACAAAGAGGCCGCGGGCAAAGGCCAGTTTCCACTGGCGGATGCGGAGCGGGCGGCCGCGTTCGTGCCAATTGGCCAGGGTCCACAGCAGGATCACCGATGGCACCATGCCGAAAAGGTTTCGGAGGACGGCGAGTTCCTGCGCCGGATAGGTGGCGGATAGGATGCGGATAAAGACCCCCATCAAATCCAAAAGAAAGATGCCGAGCATTATGACCAGGATCGGGATCAAAATGGAGTGACTGCGCGACATCCACCAGCCTTATCAGCGTCTTTGCAGCACATCCATCCGCGTCTATCGCTGTGCCCAACGGATGTGCTGTCCAATCTTATAAAGGCTGAAGGCCGCGTCAGCCCGGCCGACCAGCCGGGTCTTAAGGCCCGGTCTACACGAAACCCTGCGGCGGGGGTGAAGGCTTAGATAACCGCTTTTTCCACAAGCGGGGTTTTCGTCATGACACGCTCATATCCCATGGGGCTGAGGTCAATCGAACGGTATTCCCCATAGATAAGCTGCTCTGACATGGCGCGGCCCATGGCAGGACTTTGCTGCAAGCCATGGCCGGAATATCCGTTCATAAAGAAGAAGTTCGGGATATCCGGATGCGGCCCGATGATCGCGTTGTAGTCCAGCATATTGTAATCGTAATGCCCGACCCATGAATTCAGCACGCGGACACGTTCGAACGCTGGGACCCTTGTGGCGACGGCGGGCCAGAGTTTTTCTTCCCAGATATCATCTTCTTCGTAAGAGAAATCTTCGACATCCATCGGCGGGTCTTCGAAAGGCGGACAGCCTGCCAGGAAATTCGCCCCGTCCCAGCGCATATGGCAGCCGCTGGGGTCGATGGTCAGTGGCAGGTCTTGGCCCAAGGGTTCTTCCGTCGTGAAGATATAAGTGTAGCGCCGGCGCGGTTCGATCGGCAAGTCTGCCCCGATCATCGCGGCCATCTTCGGCCCCCTTGTGCCTGAGGAATTGACGATTTTCGCGGCCTCGATCCGCTCGCCCGACTTCAGGTGTATGGCTGTGACCTGGCCCTCGGCTTGGTCGATCCCGGTGACCTCATTACCGATATACTCCACGCCTTGCTCTCGTGCCTTCTTGCGGAACCAGTGAAAGACGGTTCCGCCGTCAAAGTAGCCCTCGTTCACCGGATTGTGGCTGCCAAGGATGATGCCTTCGGTGCTGTAGAACGGCCATTCTTTGGCGATGTCCTGCGGGCTGAGAATCCGAGTGGCCGAGCCCAGGGATTCCTGCACCTTTTGCGAGGCAATCAGTGTGTCGGCCATTTCGTCGGTGCCCGCCAGATAGAGGTAGCCGAAAGATTTCAGCAGGATCTCCGGTGCTTCCGGGTCCTGCATAAAGTCCTTGAATTCGTGAATGAACTTGGCGCCAAACTGGCTGATCTGGACATTTATCTCGGAAGAGAACTGTTGCCGGATGCACGAGTTCGTGAGGCTGGTTGCGGCAAACTCGTAGGTCGGGTCACGCTCGACAACCAGAACGCGGCCCTGGAAGTCCGGATTGCGGCTGAGCCACCACGCTGTGGAGGAGCCCATGATTGCACCGCCGATGATCACCACATCATAGGCTGAATGGGCAGGAGGTTCCGAGGGCAAAGCCATTCTTAGTCCTTATAAGTCTTCGTGGGCAGGCGTTTTTGCCTGAAAGTGACCAGCGGGTTTCGCGCCCAATGGAACGGTCTGCGCCTGCCAATCCTGATCGTTATGGCAAATGCCGTGGGTGGTCCAGCTTTGTGAGAATCGTGTTTGGGTAACCTTTTGGTAACGATAAAGGCGTATCCATCTGGTTACCTGTGTTGCCGGTTTTTAATCGGCCACCTTGTCAGGGAGAGCGGTCGTGCTGCCTGACACCAGGTCCCGGCCCTTCCCCATTTGATCGCGCCTTCTGTTCGGCGCTTTGCATTGAAGGAGAACCGGATGCCCGGAACTGTAAAAATCTGGTGGCACGACGGCGCGGTGAAAGACATTCGCTATCACGATATTCCCGTTGTCGCCGAGCCAGAAGTAGGCTTTGAAACCGTCGCGGTCGGGGCGACGGCCACCGTCAGTGGCCCGGCGCCCGAACAGGCAACGGTCGCCATTGTCGAGACGGACGTCAATGTGCGGTACACTGTTCGTCCGCCGGGCATCACAACGGATGCCAATGCCACGTCCTCGAAACCGGTATCGTCCGGCTTTATTACAGAGGCGATCGGCGTCTCGTCCGGCCACACGATTTCCTTCATCGAAGTCTAGTCAATTAGCGGTTCTTGAACGTATTTGCCGTAGTCCTAGAGGTGCCCGACCGGGCCAGGCAATCGGGGCATAGGCATGAATGCGGATCTGACCATCGACGAACATCGGCTGCGGGATCTGGAGTCAGATTTCGGGGCCGACGGATTGGCAATGGTCGTCGAAGCATATCTGGAAGAATCGGTGGAGGTCGTTGAGGCCTTGGGTCAGCTTCTGTCTGACGAACCTGATCAAAGCCGTGTCGAACACTTCCATTTTCTGTCCGGGGCTGCGCACAATCTTGGTGCGCGGCGGTTCGGTGACCTCTGCCGGCATCTGGAGCAGAAGAATGGCCGCTTCACAGCGAACGACTACAGCGCATTTCGGGCCGAATATCAGGCTGTGAAAGACTACTTCGTCACCAGGTTCGGACAGTCTGCTGCTTGAGGCTGCTTGAGACCGCGCAGGCGAAGCTGCCTGATCGCGTGAGTCCGGCAATCCTGGCGCTGACCGCCGAGATCAGGGCATCGTGAAAATCAAGGCAGAGATATCGTCGGCGAACTTTTCGTTGCCGCTGAAGGCCGCGAGATCTTTGACCACGTGATCCAGGATCGCCTTTTCCCCCATGCAGGGATGCCGGACCAGGATTTCAGCCAGGCCTTCATTTTCCAGCATCTCGCCTTTGGGATCTTCGCATTCTGTGATGCCATCGGAATAGATCATGAACCGGTCGCCCGGAACAAGATGAAGGACATCTGTTTCATAGGCCATGTCCGGCATCAGCCCAATCGGCGGTCCGCCTTCACCGAAGAATTCGACATCACCTTTTCGCCGGATCACCAGTGGATTTGGGTGTCCCGCCTGGCAGAACCGAACCATGCCGGTGTCCAGATTCACATCTGCGAAGAGCATGGTGAAGTACTGGTCATTGTCCGCTTCGTCCTGCAGACGCTCGTTCAATTCGCGTGCGATCGAGGACGGATCGCGTGGGTGATATTCGCCGTTCGGCAGCCGCCGGATCGCGATGTTCTCATCCAGATGTTGGGGGGTGAAGAAGTTCGACAGCCGTGCGGTCATCAATGCCGAGGAGACGCCGTGCCCCGACACATCAATGGCATAAGCGGCGATGCGGCTATCCGAGACCTGGAAAAAGCCGACCAGATCGCCACCGACATGGCCGGATGGCTGATAGGCGATGCCGATCGGCACCGGCCCGCACCGGGTCTGTCGATCCGGGATCAGTGACTTTTGCAGTTTCGATGCGGCCCGCAGATCACGCTCGATCCCTTCGTAAAGTGCATTGAGACGATCGAATGCTTCCGAGATTCTGCGATTCTTATCGACCAGATCATCCTGCATGCGCACCAGACGCTGGCCCGCGCGTAGTCTGGCGTGCAATTCGCCAATGTCCGTCGGTTTTACCAGAAAATCATCCGCACCTGCGTCGAGACCGGCAGCAACCTCGTTCTTGCCGGATTTCGACGTCAGCAAAATGAAATAGATGTAGTTCTTCCGATCCAGGGCGCGGACGGCCCGGCAAAGTTCGGGCCCCGACATGCCCGGCATCATCCAGTCGCTGATAACGAAGTCGATTTCGCGGGATGTGCAGATCTTCAACGCCTCGTCGCCGTCTGAGGCTTCCAGAACGTCGAAGTTCCACTTCTTCAACATCAGGACCAGCATCTTGCGCAGCGAAGTCGAGTCATCGACAACCAGAGCGACAAGTCGGCGAAACTCTCGATCGGCGTCTTCACCCAATGGGGCGGCGTAGAGGCCTGTGCTTATTGGATTTTGGTCCATATGACTTTCCCAGCGGGTATGGCAGGGTTGTTCGTCAAGTGATGTATTTTTCAAGGCGCAGGACGTTGCAGCCATCGCGGCGTTCGTAGTCCACCTTGTCCATTTCATTCTTGATCAGCATCCATCCGAACCCGCCTTCGGGCAGATTGTCGATATCATCCGCTTCGAATTCCAAGTCGCATTCCGGCAGGGCCCCGCCCGGCATAGGCCGGCCTTCGTCGATCAGCAGGACTTCGTACCCGTGATCAGAGAATGAGACATCGGCGAAGATCGGTTTTCCGGTAGCGCCGGAATAGGCATGCTCGACAATGTTGTTCAATGCCTCTGCCAGACAAAGCCGTAGCATGTCGATCGATTCTGCCTGCTGCCCGGCATGGGTTCCACAGACCTCGCTGACGCGTTCCGCCAGATCAGCGACGTTTTCGAAACTGGAAGAGATGGAAAATTGCATCCGTTCGGTTGATTGTTCCATGGTTGCGGACCTCCCGTTCACCGTTATTGGTTCACGGCAGATCGTATGGCGCGGTGAGACAGTAGGCCTTCATCCGCATCCTGATGGATCGTGAAGAAACTGAGCAGGTTTGTCAGGCGAAAGACCTTCGTCACGCTGGGCGTCAATCCGCAGAGTTCCACCCTGCGCGCGCGGCCTGCATATTTCACAAAGCCGATCAGCGTGCCGACACCAGAACTGTCGATGAACCCGACCCGCGTCAGGTCAAAAAGATAGATGTCACGGTCATCCCGAAGCAGGTCGCGCAATTCTTCGCGAATTTCCCAGGCGTTCGTTGTATCGAAGCGCGCTGTGTTGAAGGTGATCAGGACTGCACCGCCACAGTCTTCAAAATCCACGTGCATGACGAATCCTCGAGTCACTTTCGGTCGTCCTCTGCTTAACCACTAGAAGTAACCACGAGATTTCCGAAAAGCCGTCATGAGCGGCTAGATGGTTAAAATACCCATCTAATTACTTCGCGCTGATGCATGCGGAGCACCGACCACAAAGCGCATGATCAGCGGCGTGAAATACATTGGGAACTGATAAAGCGCGACATAAATGGTCAGCAGCGGATCCGGCGGCAATGATGCCAGTCCGAGGGCGGCATTTCGGTTTCCCAAGATCAACGAGGTCGCCCCGCCGGTTTCGCGGCCTGCAGCCAATCTGCATATCGGGAAGGACGCGATCTGTGCGCCAAGGTTGACGATTATCACCAGAATCGCGGTTGTAAGGGCATAGGCCGGCGCAGCGGCGATTTGATCTGTCAGTCCGAGAAAAAGCGGAAACAAGAAGAGCACCAGGCAAATCGAGGCGACGCCGTCGAAGGCATGACTGTACCGCTCGATGGTTTTCGGCCCGAGCAGCCTGCGCAGAATGACGGCTCCGATCGCGGCAGTTCCGATCAAGATACCGAGCCGCAGGATCATCTCTGCGGTTTCGATCGGCACTGCATCGCCCAAAAGAAGACGGGCGACCAGCGGCATGGTGAAGGGTGCCAGGAAAGAGCCCAGTATGGTGATTTCCAGCGCAAAAGCTGCGTCGAGGCCCAGCATCAGACAGAATGCCGTCGCCGACCCAAGCGGAGGCGCGGCCGCGGTATAGACCAAAGCCTGTATGTGAGAGTCCGCGATGCCAGTTGCTGATGCGATTGCGAAGAAAACGACCGGTGTGGCGATCATCAGCGTTCCGGCCAGCGCCAGATTTCGAACCATGCGCCGGGGTCCGATGGCCCGGCGCAACACCTGGCCGAGGTCAATGCGGGTCATGGCAAGGCCGGTCATCACCACGACCCAAAAGGGGATGGAGCCTTCCAAGAGTTTTCCGGGGCCGGGGATGAATACGGCGGCAATGACGCCGATTGCCAAGGCCCATTGCGCCCGGGCGCCCAACCATGAAAGGGCCTTAATCATCAGGCGTCCCGATCAGCGACGGGCGCAGCCCTAGCCCGCGCTCAGTCAAACCGGCCGACCCGGAAGGGCTGCATGTCGATATTGGGCGTGCGTCCTGCGATCATATCGGCAATCAAACGCCCGGTCTTTGGCCCCGTGGTCAAGCCGATATGCTGGGCGCCGAAGGCAAAGTGGATCTGTGGGGCATTTGGGCTGGGGCCGATGAAGGGCACAGAGTCCACCGTCGAAGGACGGTGCCCCAGCCAACGGTCTTCTCCGTCCCAGGTGAGGGAGGGATAAAGCTGTTTGATCCGCGTTTTGACGATTCGGAACGGCGCCTCTGACGGCTCCGCTGTCAGACCGCCGAATTCAACTTGGCCGGCGCAGCGAAGGCCCATCTCCATCGGTGTGGCAACGAACTTGCCGTCAGTCAGCATATAGGGGAAGGGCGGCATATGGCTGGGGTTCTGCAGCACCATATGATAGCCGCGCTCGGTCTCCATCGCCGGCTTATGCCCCAAATTTTTCGCCAGCTTCCCCGACCATGCGCCCCCGGCCAGGACCGCTTGGTCAAAGCTGTGGGTTTGGCCTGCAACGATGATGTCCGACCCTGCCATGGTCGGTCGGATGTCGTCGACCTCACCTTGCATAAACCCCCCGCCTTCATTGCGGTAATGCCCATACAAGGCGGCGGTATAGCCTCCGGGGTTGGTGACCCAGCCATGGTCCATATGACAGGCCGCATAGCAGTATTCGGTGCCGAGGTGTGGGTCGTCTTGCAGCAGGCGGTCCCGGTCCCGAAACTCGATCTCGACGCCTTCGGCCCGGCGGATCGCATGACCGAACTCATCGGATTCGCAGGCCTGGCGGGATCTGTACAAAAACGCATAGATGCCAGGGGTGATGAAGTCTTCAGCCGGTGTTCCCTTTGCCAGGGCCCGGTGTTGATCCACGGTGTCGGCGGTGATTGTCGACAGCGCTTTGACCGTAGCGCGAACGTCTTTTTCGTTCGCGCGCCTGAGGAACGGGATCAGCCACGGCAAAAGGCGTGGCAGATACGCCCATTTGAGATGAAGCGGTCCCAAGGGGTCCAGCAGCAGCTTCGGCACCTTTGACAAGAGGCCCGGAACCGGCACCGGAATGTAAGAGCTTGCGGCGAGGATACCTGCATTGCCAAAGGAGGTTTGGCCAGGCTGTCCTGGTTCAATCCGATCGATCAGTGTGACGTCGTGGCCGTCCCGGCGCAGCCATTCCGCGGTAGAGACACCGACAATCCCGGCCCCGACAACAGCAATTTTCTGTGCGCTCACTCTGTCCCCCAGGCCAAAAGATTCGACAGAATGACCATTCCGATAGCGCCAGCCAAAAGCAACAAGGCATAGTTGCGGAATCTTTGGCGCCGTGCGTCTCGTTCAGCGCGATTGGGGCTTTGATCGAAGATCCTGAGCAAGAAATCGCTGTAGCTGAGGATAAGCACCCAGAGCGCCACGATGCCAAGGCCCAGAGCCGCGCCGCGAAACGGTGTGTTGAAAAGCTCGATCATACCGGCAGGTTTGCCCAGGGCAGGGTCGCCCAGGAAAATGTGGTCGGGTCTGTACCTGGTCTTGAGAGCCCGTTCACCCTATGCGGCGGCTTTTGCCGTTTCAGACATGAATGCGGTCTGAGAGCCTGCGAGTACGGCCCTGGGGAAGTAGCTAAACTTTCACGATCGCGCATCATGCGACCCATTCGCTGACTGGGGCCGCGGCATCCTGCAATGGCTGCGCGATTACATCGACCAGGGTAGGTCCATCGTGGGCCAGTGCTTCTTTAAGTATGGCGTCCAACTGGGCCGGGTCTTCGACCCGCCAGGATTTGATCCCATAGGCGGCGGCCACGGCGGCATGGTCGGTCCTGTCGAAGTCGACTGAGAAATAACGCTCGCCAAACCCGGATTTCTGGCCGGCTTTGATCCATCCGAAGACCGAGTTTGAAAAAACGATGGTCGTGATTGGCAAACGGTACCGAGTGATCGTTTCAAACTCGCCCACGGACATGCCAAACGATCCGTCACCGGTGGCACAGATCACTTTAGCATCCGGCCGTGCGATAGCCGCGCCAATGGATGCGCCCAATGCATATCCCAACGCTCCGTGCGCCCTGTTGGTGATGAAGTGCCGCCCCGGCCTGCGAATGGTCCAATAAGCGCTGAAGTAAGGGCAGGGGGTGCCGGGGTCGGCGCACACAATTGTCTCTGGATCGGTCAACCTGTTCAGCGCATCGATCACCCGTTCGGGCTTGATCGGCGTGTCCATGCTGTCGGCCAACGGGCGGAACGCGGCGTCCTTAGCGGCGCGGGCTTCAGCGGCACGAGCCGCGCCGTCGAAGTTTGGGTGTTTGACATTGACCCCGTCGGTTTGCTCGGTTCTAGCGGCAACATAGTTTGTCATGGCACCAAGACTTTCGCGAACATCGCCGAGCATAGAAGCCGCGGTCGGATAGCTAGCGCCAAGGACCCCTGGATCGCAGTCGATATGTAAAATCGTTGTGCCAAGTGCGGGGCTGCGCCAGCGTTCGGTAGTTACCGATCCGGCGCGGCAACCAATAAAAATCACGCAGTCAGCGGCATCCACAAGCGCCTTGGTGCCGGGCCGCCCTCCGTTCGAGCCGACCACGCCGGCGGCATTTGGATGGGTCTCGGGAATTGCGCCTTGGCCACTGACTGTCGTTGCCACTGGTATGTTGAGCTGTTCTGTGAACTCGATCAGATCTGCCTCTGCGCCCGACAGAACTACGCCTCCGCCGCACACCAAAACAGGACGTTGTGCGGCGAGCAGCATTTCGATCAGACTGGTTATCTTTGCAATCTCGACTTGGCGTTCGGCGGGGAATCGGCCGAACTGCGGATCAGCCCAGATTTCATCCTCGGGCACCGGGGCTTTCTGTACATCGAAGGGCAGCGCAAGATGGGCAGATCCGGGCCGCCCTGTCGTCATCTCCCGGAACGCGCGGCGCACCATTCGGGGCAGCGCATTTGCATCCGATAGCACGCCGTTCCACTTGGTCAGGGGGCGAAACAGCGCTTCTTGATCCAACTCCGTCAGCGGATACCGCCCAGCGGACGTTGTCGCCACGTCTGTCGTAATGGCCAGCACGGGAACGCTGCTTTCGTTCGCCTCGACCAGACCAGGGGCGATATAGGTTGCACCGCCGCCGGATGGGCCTTCGCAGATGCCGACCTGCCCGGTCAGGCGCGCATAGGCGTCCGCCATGTAGGCGGCGTGCCGTTCGTCCCGGGTCAGGATATGGGTCATCCCATGATCCAGCCGCGCAAGCGCATCATAGAACGGCAACGAGGTGTCGCCGCAAAGGCCGAAGATATGCTTGACGCCGTGGGCCTCCAAAAGACGGACCATGGCTTCTGCGCCTGAGGGTTGGTTGGATGTAGTCATAGAAACCTCTCAACCGCACGGTTGCGTGCGGCGAGGGTCAAGTCAAGGAGCTGTCCCGGCCACGCACAAAAACGCCCCGAACTGGTGGTTCGAGGCGTCTTCAATGTGTTGACGTGCAGACCGGGTCTTCAGAGCCGGCCTGTTCGTCTTAATCCAGCAGGGTGATTTCAACCCGGCGGTTGGCCTGACGGCCATCGCGCGTGCCATTGTCACCAACCGGTTCGTTTTCGCCGCGGCCTTCGGTTTGGCTGACGATCCCATAGTTCTTTTCGAGATACGCAGCCACCGACGCAGCCCGGCGCTCTGACAGCCTTTGATTATAAGCATCAGAGGCGCGGCTGTCCGTGTGGCCAACGATGAACACGCGTTTTTTGCCCAACTGGTTCATCTTCGAGCCGAAGTCATTCAATTCGGTGATTGCTTCAGGCCGGAGGTTGGATTTGTCCGTGTCGAACAGCGCATCTGCTGCCAGCGTGAACGTTTTGGGCGGCTCTGGCTTGTCGGCGCCGGGGCAAACCGGTGTGCCGTCGCGGGCCAGGCGCTCGGATAAAAAGCCCTCGGCGCCATCGTCGATCGCCCAGTGCTGACAGCCGCGCGGGTCCGTCCAGATCGTGGAAGCAAGGGAAAGGACCGGCAGGTCAGGCGTGCTGGAATTGCCACGGCAGACCGGGTTTCCGCCGCGGTCCCGGCGCGCCACCAAATAGCCTTCGGCCCCATCATCAACGACCCAATGCTCACACCCATTCGGATCCACCCAAATAGATGCGGTCAAACTGGTCAGTTTCTTGCTGTCGAACCCGTAGTCTTCGCCCGGCGTGGCCGTACAGGCACCCAAGGCAAGAAAGCCGATCACGGCCGTGGCCTTTGTGAGAATTTTCATGATCTGAAGTCTCCTCTGTGTTGTGGGCGGGGCTGCGTCAGATGCAGTCCGGCGTGCCATCAACATTGAGGATGGGGCTCATATAGCCTTCCAGCCCATCGTCTATCACCCAGTGTTTGCATCCATCAGGGTCCACCCAGATGGTTGCTGCAAGGGTCGTTAGATCATGGCTGTCAAAGCCGACGTCGCGGCCGGCGCTGTTGCACGCCGCCAAGGCCATAGCCATCGCGCCGGCTATTCCGAAAGTCACGAATCGAGAATGCATGGTTGTTCCCCTACTTCTGAGCCGACGGACGGCTCTGCACGCCACTACACTAAGGCACAAAAGCCTTTTGGTCATCGGCCCTTACCATGGATTACTTACAAAATGACATCAAAAGGCCTGAAAATACCCGTATTTCGATTAGCGATTTTTCGGAAATAACCGAACATCGCCTTCGCCATGCATAGAAGTAGCGATTTGCGAATCAGCGTCGCCGCCAAATGACGTCAGCCGCGTGTCACGTCTATATCCGGGGCGTCTTCGGCCTTCATGCCGACAACATGATATCCGCAATCGACGTGGTGGCATTCACCCGTCACGCCCGATGACAGATCAGATAAGAGGTACAAGCCTGATTTCGCGATATCTTCCTGGGTAACATTGCGCCGCAAGGGCGAGTTCAACTCGTTCCACTTCAGAATATAGCGAAAGTCCCCAATCCCAGATGCCGCCAGCGTCTTGATCGGTCCTGCGGACAGCGAATTGACCCGAATGTTCTGGGGCCCCAAATCCATGGCCATGTATCGCACGGATGTCTCTAGAGCCGACTTGGCAACGCCCATAACATTATAGTGGGGCATCACTTTTTCAGCACCGTAATAGGTCAGCGTCAGCATGGCGCCGCCATCCGGCATCAGCTTTTCCGCGCGCTGCGCGATTGCTGTGAACGAATAACAAGAGATGTTCATGGACTGCACGAAATTCGCAGCGCTGGTATCGACATAGCGGCCTTTCAGTTCGGCCTTGTCGGCATAGGCGATGGCGTGCAGCACGAAATCCAGGCTGCCCCAGCGGTCAGAAAGGGTCTGGAAAACCGCATCCATCGAGGCTTCATCCGTGACGTCGCAATCCAGGACGATGTCCGATCCGACGCTTTCCGCCAGAGGCCCAACCCGCTTACCCAGCGCATCACCCTGGAACGTAAAGGCAAGCTCGGCACCCGCGTCATGGGCTGCCTTGGCTATGCCCCAGGCTATTGAGCGGTCATTCGCCACGCCCATGATCAGCCCGCGTTTTCCCGCCATTAACCCGGATGTCATTGAGGACGCCCCCGCCGTTTCGGTCTTGCCTTTGCGCGATTTAGGTTAAATTGAGGGCGCAGGCAAGCCGGACCACCGGCTCAACCCCGGGTAGTTGCCGTAGACCTGGTCCCATGTTCCGGGCATATTCGGCCAAGTACGACTAAGGACTGGGTTATGACGACGATTTCCGAAACCTCACGCAGAAGCGGAATGTTTGCAGGCGACGACCCCTTTAAACTGGCAGAGGCCTGGTTGGCAGAGGCCGAAGCGGCAGAGCCAAATGATCCGAGTGCTGTGGCCCTGGCGACGGTGGACAAGACCGGTCTGCCGAACGTCCGGATGGTCTTGTTGAAAGAAATCGAGGCAAATCCGCAAAAGGGCGGTTTCGTGTTCTACACAAACTATGAAAGCACCAAGGGAAGCGAACTGGACGCCAATATGAAGGCCGCCATGGTGTTCCACTGGAAATCACTGCGTCGTCAGATTCGGGTGCGGGGCTTGGTCGAGAAGGTTCCGCCGAAACAGGCCGACGCCTATTTCAAGTCACGATCGCTGCAGAGCCGGCTTGGTGCGATTGCATCTAAGCAGTCCAGGCCGCTTGCAAACCGGCGTACTCTGATGGCCGAGGTTGCGAAAATCGCGGCACGCCATCCGATAAACCCGCCGCGACCGGCTCATTGGGGTGGCTTTCGCATCCGCCCGGTCGAGATTGAGTTCTGGGCTGATGGGGCCAACCGGTTGCATGACCGCTTTCGGTGGACGCGCATCGGTCCGGACACCGACAGTTGGACAGTTCAACGTTTGAATCCTTAGCGAACCGCCCGGGACATACGTCGAAATTTGTGATGATCAGCTTTGACTGAATCGGGATAGTGTCCCGTTCAGGAGTCAGGTTATGAGCGCGCATTACCGCATACCCGAAGGTCAATCCGTCGTGTTCGATCTGGCCAGGATCGTTGCGACGGTGGCTGTTTTTTTGGGCCATGCGACCCGTCCGGATATGCTGTCGGATGTAGATGTGTCGCTGGTGGGCCGGGCGACAATCCCAATCTTCCTGATGATCAGCGGCTATATGACCGCAATGACGATGTCGCGCGGCGGCAAGTTCATGAAGAAGGTTCTGCGCCGGTATCTCGGGCTCTTTTTCGTCGTGATCCCGGCCATTCTGATCCTGTTTGCGATCGATCTTTGGCTGATCCATCAAGGCTCGCCGCTGATCGAGAACTTCAAGTTTGAAAATGAATACTCTGTCCTGCGGTTCCTTCGGGAGGCCTTCGAGGCCCTGACGTTTTCCGGCGAGTATTGGCGGCTTGATACTGTCAGCCAGGGTCTCTTTGGCAACCAGTCCTTTTGGACTGTCGAATACATCATGGCCTATGTGGTGATCACGGCGGCCTTCTATCTGCTGAGCGGCGCCATGCGGGTTTTGACGATTGTCCTCTGCATCGCGGTGGCCGGCCCGACGGTCCTATTGCTGTCACCTCTTTGGCTGGCAGGGGTCATCGGTTTCGAGATTCACCGCGCCTGCTACAACGCATGGATCATCGAGCATTCGGATACGCCCCGTCCCTCGCCGGCTTGGATCCGGTTCATCCGGAAATGGGCGATGGTTTATGCGGCCATTGGGCTGATCGTGGTGGTGGCTATTGAACTCAGCGGCGTTGGCAATGAGGTTTATCAGAGCTCGAAAGACTGGGCGTCCTATGAATACCGCCAGCATTTGGGCATGGCGAAACGCTTTGCCTGGCAATGGCTACTTGTACCTGGGCTGTTTCTGATGATGTTGGGGTCGAAATACCTGATCCATTGGAAGCCTTCCGATCGAATGGTGGCGCGGTGTCGCGAAGTTTCCCGACACACGTTGCCCGTCTATATCTTCCATTTCAGTCTGATCTATTTCGTCCACAGTCTGATCCCGAACTATCAGCCGACATGGGCGTCGATGGACCCTCTGATTCTGGTCGTTGCAGCGGCTGCGTTGACGCTGTTGCTGTCGTGGTTATGCTATCGCTACACCAAACCTGTCGGTGACCGGTTGATCGCAAGGATACTCTGACAATGCGCTTGCTTTTCTGCCTGGGCCTGTTGGCCGTATTGGCAACACCCGCTTTTGCCGGAAAGGCCAATCTTAATCCGGAATGGGGCACAGCCCCGTATCAGGCCCCAAGCTTTTTCATTCCAGATGAAATCGAAGGCAAACCGATCAAGGACCGTGTGGTAGTTGTCTTCCATGGGTTTAAATCGGCGGTCCCGAACGGGACGTTCAAGCGGATCTACAAACTGCTCCGTGACACCCATACGGTGATCGGCGTCAACTATACCTATTTCGACATCGAAGGCACAATGCAGCACTTGGATGCGTTGGCCAAAGACTACTTGGCCGGACGGGAGGTTGTGGTTCTGGGGACATCCCTGGGCGGATTCTGGGCGGATTGGTTTGGCAATCGTATCGCTGCAAAAAAGATCGTTCTGCTTAATCCGGTCATCGAGCCGAAGCAGATTTTGAGCAAGTACGACGGAAAGACGGTGGAAAGCGAACGCCGCGCAGTAACGTTCACCGTCACCGCCGACGATATTGCCAAGTATGACGGTATGGCCGTCGAAGTGTCGAAAGAGCCGGCAATCCTTCTGATCCTGACGGCGGATGATGACCGGCAAGTTATGACCAACACCATTCCGAGTTTTGTCGACCGGGGGCGCCTGACGCTGGAGATATTCCCGGAAGGCGGGCATACGATAAATCTGAAGAAGCATCCGGCACGCCAGGTGATCCGGGACTATGTTCTAACCGAATGACCTTTTTGGGGGCCGCATGGCCGATGGATCTGAGCGCAAAACCCTTTTGCTGACCGGCGCAAGCCGGGGCATTGGTCATTCGACCGTTAAACGGTTCTCTTCGGCTGGCTGGCGGGTCATCACGTGTTCCCGTCAACCTTTTCCAGAAGATTGCCCTTGGGAGGCAGGTCCTGAAGACCACCTGCAACTGGATCTGGCGGATCCCAAATCGACTATCGAGGCGGTTGAGGAAGTCAAAAGCCGTCTGGGCGGCAAATTGCACGCGCTGGTCAACAATGCCGGGATATCGCCAAAAGGGCCGGATGGTGAGCGTCTGACGACGCTGACAACAGATCTGAGAGCGTGGGGTCAGGTTTTTCATGTCAACTTTTTTGCCGCCATTGTTCTGGCACGCGGTCTGATCGATGAACTCAAGGCGACCAGAGGGGCCATCGTGAACGTGACGTCTATTGTGGGATATCGTGTGCATCCGTTCGCAGGCTCGGCCTATGCGACATCGAAGGCTGCATTGGCAGCCCTGACCAGGGAAATGGCCAATGACTTTGGTCCCTTGGGTGTCCGTGTCAATGCCATCGCACCGGGCGAGATCGAGACGGATATTCTGTCCCCGGGCACTGAGAAACTGGTGGAGCAAATTCCTCTGCGCCGGTTGGGAACGCCGGAAGAAGTGGCGCGCACTATATATTATCTCTGTACACCGGAAAGCTCGTACGTGACCGGGACAGAGATCGAAATAAACGGCGGTCAACACGTCTAGCCGGGACCAAACAACAGATGATCCCGTGACCACAAATTTCACTTCGCCCGGACCTTGGGAGCGTCTCAGGTCGCGGGCCCTGCGCCTGTTGCGGTCGAAACGCACGACGCACCCAGCCTATACGCGGTATATGTTCGCCAGCCGAACCTATCCGGTCGAGGTGCTGACGGATCAGGATGTTTTGGCGCCGGACGCCTGCACCCGGATCTCGCGGTACTTTGCTGCGGCTAAGTCGGCAGAAACATTGCGCACACCTTCGATGTGGGATGCTCATGAACAGGGCCGTGCCGGGTTTCTGGCGCCGATTGCAGATGGCGATGCCCCGGCGATTGCGGCGCAGTTTCAGCAATTGTTCCAAACGCCTGTGCTGGATGGCATGTCCCACGGCAACAGCCTGTTCACCAATCCGAAACGTAGCCCATATGAGAGCAGGTTCTTCCAGCACCGGACATTGGATTGTCTGCTGAGTCTGGTGGAGGCCAACGGCATCGGAAATGTGCCGTCGCATGGCCAGTGGCGGGTCGAACACCATGTCCGTCATCTGGAGGCGGATCACAGTGGATTGGTGGACAAAGTTCAACAATCCATGGGGTTCGATCTGACCATGCCCCATGTCGGGGGGCCCACGGTGCTGCGTTTGGCGGGGCAGCCCGTGGCCCCAGATGTGCTGCGCCATGCATACGTTGCTTGGCGCGTGCGGCAATTGGTTGAGCCGGAGATGCCGGTGCTGGAGATCGGCGGCGGTTATGGAATGCTGGCCTTGTTGGCGTACCGGGCAGGTATACGAAACTGGACGATCATCGATCTGCCGTTCGTCGGGTGCATCCAAATGGGGTATCTCATGCGGGTCTTGGGGGCGGGTCAGGTGGCTGCAACTGGGGAGGGCCGCGACGCGCTGCTGAGGATCGCCAAGCCCGAGGATATTTTTGACATTCCTGACGATGCGGTGGGGCTGGTCGTCAATTGTGACTCGCTGCCGGAAATGGGCCGGGAGACCGCGCTTTCTTATCTGAGGGAAATCAAGCGAGTATCGCCCTGTTTCCTATCTATCAATCAGGAAGGCGGGCGGCCCCATCAGAACGTGGCGCAGTCAGTGGTAAAAGACCTGATTAAAGAAGTTGGCGGTTTTCGACGGATCTACCGGTTCCGGCACTGGATGGAGCAGGGCTATACCGAAGAGCTTTATGAACGTGTTTGAATGAAAGATCTGCCAACGGCTCGCGGGGTCTGTCGGTCCTCTCACTTTGTTGCGGCGCATTCGCGACCCGAAATAGGACGGTGAAGATATTGCGCATCGGCAAGCTGCGGCTTGGTCCTCAAACTTTAGCTTGAACTGGGCCCACGAGGCCGCTCCGCCCATTGCACTCGGCGGGACGACGAGGTCTAATGCCCTAAGGATTACGCCCAGAACCACGGAGCCTCACCATGATCGACCTTTACACCTGGACCACACCCAATGGCCGCAAAGTGTCCATCATGTTGGAGGAACTGGGCGTCCCTTACACGACCCACGCGATTGACATCTCGAAAGATGAACAGTTCCAGCCGCATTTTCTGGACATCGCGCCGAACAACAAGATCCCTGCGATCCATGACCATGAAACCGGCGTTAAGATGATGGAGACCGGGGCCATCATGCTCTACCTAGCCGAAAAGCACGGGAAGTTCCTGGGCGAGGGGACAGACCGACTGAAGGCCATCGAATGGCTGATGTGGCAGATGGGTGGTCTGGGCCCTATGGCAGGTCAGACCCACCACTTCCTAAAGTTCAACAAAGGCACGTCCGAATACGCTGAGAAGCGCTATCAGGGCGAAACTCAGCGGCTCTATCGTGTGCTGAACGAGCGCCTTGAAGGCCGCGATTTTATCACCGGTGAATACACGATTGCGGACATGGCGTGCTGGCCTTGGATCAGTCGCTTTGAATGGCAAGAGATCGACCTGAACGAATACGCTGCATTGAAGGCCTGGTACGTCCGGATTGCCGAACGTCCGGCGACGGTCAAGGGGTATGACGTGCCGAAACCGACGCAGCCGATCCCGATGCCCTGAAGCACATAGAAAATGACTGCTCTGATCGCAGAAATCGGTGCGTGCCGCCGGGAAATTTTTCTGTTCTGCGGCCTGTCTCTTCTGCTTGAGCGTTGAAAATGCCCAGGCGGGGTTTTGCGCAACCGATGTATCAGATCTTCCACTTAGCCCTGATATGCTTGGTCCGAATGCGCAGCTGAACATTGTCGATCAGGGCTACGCCCAGTTGATCGATATTGAGGATGGCTTCTCGCAGGTCGAGGTTCTGCTTGGCATTGATGCCAAAGATCTAGAGGTGCAGCTTCTCGACGGCCGGCTCACCGATAGGAAGCTCGACGCGAAATGCAGGGCGCAACGTCCTGATTGCCACTCACAGATCATCGAAGCGGATCACTTCATCGGATTTGTTCAGGACTATTCTTTCTTTGAAATGAAACAGGCCAAATTGCGCATGTTGTCTGCCGGTGAAAGCGTGACTGTGCGCGTCACGTTTTCTGGTGACACTTCAAACGCAGATCTCCAAAGGACCGCAAAGGCCGTGTTCGAGGTAATTCGTCCCGCGCTTATGACGTGCTGAGCGCCAGGTGCAATACGCGGAGAGCCAACAGCACGCATACCAAATATCTAGCATCTGCAAAATCCATAAGATCAATCATCGCGGTGAAGTTTGGACTCACATTTAAGCAAGCCTCCGGTTAGACTATTGCAAAATGCATAAACGGTGAGTGAGTAGGGGGAAAATCTATGCTGCTTCGCTTGCGCGGCGTTGCCGTGGCAGTCGCGCTCTCATTGCTTCCAATGGTGGGGTTGGCTCAGGAACAAAGACTTGGTTTTGAAGTAGACGCCAAAGTTATTTACATGACGCGGGAAGCGCCGCCCAGCCAGTCGATTCTATCGGAATTCGGCTTCGCCCCAACACCAGACCTGCAGAACGCTTCCAGCATAGATCCCGGCTACGAGCCGGGCTTCAGAATCCGCCTGCACGCCGATGTGACGCAGTATTTCGGTGTCGAGGCCAGCGGCACGTTCCTGAGCAAATTTTCCGATAGCATCACATCGGATAATGGGCTGATCAATGCCGCCGAACCCGCCGTTGCCTTTGCAGCGACATCCGTCGATACCGAGTGGGAATCCACATTCTCCGCGCAGCAGGTGAACGCAACCTACAAGATCTTTGAAGGTGTCCAGGGTTTTGCCGGCCTTCGTCGAAATGCAATCGATGAAACGCTTTCAATGGGCTTCCCAGGGGCACCTGGGGTTTCCATCAGCCAACGCGTTGATAACAGGCTGGTCGGGCCGCAGATTGGACTGCGCGTGAATGCGCGGCCGCTTGTTGGCGAGGCGATGGGGCCCTTCGATATTGGACTAGAACTGGCCGGTGGTGTGCTCTTCAGCACGATCTCGGCTTCTGGAACCGGCACCGGAGGGATTGCGGATACAGCGATCGACAGCAACGAGACGACCTATTTCGCCCAGGCCGGAATCGAGGCAGGATTCGAAATCCAGCCCGGCTTTATCCTATCGGTCGGATATCAGGCCCTTTGGATCGGAGACATTCTGCACGTTACCGAGCAGTTCGGCACCACGAACGTGCTGGCGACGGCGACGCCCACGACCTTGGCGCAAACGGATGACATTCTTTACCATGGCGGACAATTGAAGCTGACCCTTGTGATCGACTGAGCTGTTCAGGTCGCGATTGTGCGGAACCGTATGATGATCGCGGCCTTTCCCGACGTTGCAACTTCAACACCCTGAAAGAGCGGCCCACTGAACTTCGACGATCTTAGGCCCGGCGTTCTGCCGTGGTTTGACGGCGTCCTGCGTTGGCCTGGCTTTCTGCATAGCTTCCTAATCGGGTTGCCGCCGCCGCCGGTCCAATCGGCGGCATGGCCAGCCGTTTCCTGACAAGCAATATGCTGCGGCGCGTGTTCAATAAAACGATCCGAACATGTGCGCCGCAAACCTGGCGCATCAGCACAATCTAACGTTGCGCATCTGTATAATGTCTGTATACAATGTGGATACGTCGCTTTTGGACGATCTCGTACGCAACCCGGGGTCATGGTTTACGATCAAAAATTAAATCTGGAACATGCAGGGGGGACTTCCCAATGGCGATCAAGCCACCGTTCACAGAGTTAGAAATCAAAAAGCAACCTTCAGGCTTCTACGAAGGCTACAGTCTGCCGATCGCCGTGATCTCGAAAACGATCATGTCGTTGCTGGTGATTTGGGCCCTGGTCTGGCCGCTAAGTGCCAACGACCAACTATCCAGTTGGAACTGGTCACTTCTGGAAGGCTTCAACACTTTCTATATCATCGCGGTCGGCTTGTTCGCGTTCTTCTGCTTCATCGTTGCGGCCATCCCCGCGACCGGACGGCGATTGCTGGGGCGTCCGGGCGAAGAACCAGAGTTCTCAACCTTCTCTTGGTTCTCGATGATGTTCGGTGCCGGGCTTGGGGTCGGCCTGATGGTCTATGCAACCGCCGAGCCGCTGGGCCTATGGGGCTCTAACCCGGTTGTCGTGGCCGGGACTGTGGCCGGAGGAACAGCCGAAGCTCAGCAATCGGCATTCCGCTACACCTTCCTGCACTATGGCTTCCACGCTTGGGCGATCTATGTGGTTACCGGACTGTCGCTGGCCTACTATGCGTATACGCGCGACATGCCGCTGACGATCAGATCCGCGCTGACGCCGCTTTTGGGGCGTATGGCGAATGGGTTCCTCGGTCATGTCGTTGATGTGCTGGGCGTGATCGCCACGATCCTGGGCGTCTCCGTTACCATCGGCTTTGGTGTCAGCCAGTTCGTCGACGGAGTATATTCGGTGACCGGTATGGAATGGTTGGTCAAAGCAGCCGAAGGTGATGCGCCGCCACCACCTTCGACGGTTGGCCTGATTGCCGCGCTTCTGGTGATCATGGGCATGTCGATCCTGTCGGCCGTGTCCGGGGTCGGACGCGGGATCAAGTACCTCTCGAACCTCAACATGGTGCTGTCGCTGCTATTGCTGCTGACCTTTATCGTCTTCGGCTCTTTCCTGTTCGCGATGACATCCTATGGCACGGCAATGGTGGACTACATCATCCACTTCGTCTCGCTATCGTTCGAGGCCTACAGCCCGCAAAGCCAAGCCGACTTTGCAGCGGCCCTACCGGACGCTGTGAAGGCCCTGCCTGAAGAAGACATTGCCGCCCTCTACAGCGGCGGGACCAATGCTTGGGGATCGCTGGACGGCTTTAAGGAGAAATTGCCGGAAAGCTTCAAAGCCCTCGAAGGCTCGGACGACTTGGCCGCTCAGGTCTACGCAGCCGGAAGCGGCGGGCGCCTATTCGGCTGGCAGGCAGGATGGACGACGTTCTACTGGGCATGGTGGATCGCGTTCTCGCCCTTCGTTGGACTGTTCCTCGCCCGGATCAGCCGGGGCCGGACAATCCGCGAATTCATCCTGGGTTGTGTTATCGCTCCGGCGTTGGTCTGCTTTGCCTGGATGACAATTCTGGGCGGCACGGCGATCGACCTAGAGCTGAA
The DNA here is from genome assembly GCA_039028795.1 of Pseudomonadota bacterium. Lineage (GTDB taxonomy): Bacteria > Pseudomonadota > Alphaproteobacteria > Rhodobacterales > Rhodobacteraceae > Thermohalobaculum. The sequence goes on along the minus strand of JBCCHJ010000037.1, from coordinate 6,248 downwards.
CGGCGATGCCAATGGCGTCATCTCAGGCGCCTCGACGACGGCCACGCTGTTTGTGACCCTGGGCGAAATGATCAGCGGCAGCCTATTGACCGGCGTTACAATCATGTGCGTGGTCCTGATCATGACCTTCCTGGTGACGTCAGCGGACTCTGGCATCTTGGTGATGAACACCATCATGTCCGGCGGTGATCAGCACTCTGGCATCAAGCACCGGATCATTTGGGGCGTTATCCTGACCTCGGTGATCGGCGCCTTGATTATCGCCGGTAATACCGGCGCAGCGGCGGATCCGTTGGAGGCACTGAAGAACGCGATGATCATCGGGGCGCTGCCATTCACAATGGTCATGGTGCTGATGTGCGTGTCGCTGGCCAAGGCCTTGTTCCGCGACAGTCTGCGGGATAAGGCGGAGATCGCGGCGCAACCCGCCGAGTAGGTTTGCCAGGGTGCGGAAACGCACCTTGGACAATCAAAATCGACAACAATAGCGCGCCGGGGGCTGAAATCCCCGGCGGTTTCTTTCCAGGTGCTATGGATCGGGATTTGAAAGGCCGGGGCTTCACGCTGCGGATTACATCGTTGAAAGAAACGGCCTGCAAACGGTCTATTGCCCGATTGAGTAGCACAGAAGATCGACCTGAACGAATACGCCGCTTTGAAGATCCCCTCACCGAAGTCCGGTAATAGTTAATGCTAGGACTTAATCAAGGAGCCGGCACCCGTTTGATCGAGTGACCAGTTCAGAGGTCGATGGTCTTGATCGCGTGCGCTGTCGTTTTGTTGGCGCAGATTGCACAACAGCCACCTGTGGTGCGCTTTCTGTGCAACACTCGATCAGCTATCACATGGGTGACTTCAGAAGTCACCAAGGATTGACGGCAAAATCACGCTCGGCTCACGGTCGATCAGTGAACTGCTCCCTAGAACGTTAATTAGGGAGGCCGAGACGATGTTGCACCAAGTTATCAAGTCTTCAGCTCCGGGTAGTGAGAACACACTTTGCGCGGCAATTGATCAGATGGGCATTGGCATTTGCCTGCTCGACCGCACTGGATATGTGACCTTCGAGAACCTTTAATTTCGGCGCCAGCGCTTGGATTTGCGAGCGTTCAGCATAGGCTATCAAGGGCAACTTACTTTGGTGACCGGTGATTGGAGAACCAGTCTGCTCGACCTTTTTCCGAACGGAAAGGATAGCTTCGCCACTGTTGTCCCGATCGGGCTCGATCAACCGGAATGCTTCTTGCGGATCGAAGGAGCCAAATTGACTGCCTCGGCACATTGCCGTGATTCTTCCGGATATATATTAACGACACGAGATACATCACGACATGCCGAGATCAATTCGACAGTGGTTCGCAAAGCCTACGGATTGAGCCAAGCCGAAACCGAAGTCAGTCTTCTGGTGTGCAAGGGTCTTACAAACGTCGAGATCTCTTGCCGTAGAGGCCGTTCCATCGACACCGTAAACGCCCAGTTGAAGTCAATTCTTCGCAAGACCTATACGGCGAATAGAACTGAGCTGGTCAGGAAGATCGGCCAACTTACCGTGTAGATGGTCGAGAAAGCCTAACCTGGAAGTGCAGGCGCTGGGGGCCATGGCCTCCGGTGCAACCTTGCGAGACGGACGTGAACCCTTCGTTAAGCCATCTTACTACCAACGCTCGATGATTTTCTCGTCGGCGATCGTTTTCCCTTGAGGGTTCTCTTCAACTTTGGCTTTGGCACTACGTGTCCCGATCACTGCTGCATTCCTTGGATCTTCAAGGCGCGGGTCCGCTGCCATCGACATTGGACGTTTCCGCCGCAGTATCGGCGGTTGGCAACCAAAATAGGTTACTCAGCACACCGGTCTTTTAGAGCTTCGTAAACCTCGTTGAATCCTTCGGAGTAAATCGCGACAGATGCACTTTTTTGTTCAATGACGCTGCGCTCTGAGTCCAATAGATAAGTTAGTAGCTCATCGAAATCGGTGCTTGCGAAGCCTGCGGCACCAGTTGAAATGAATCTGAACCGTTTGCTGGACCAAAGTGAGTTGTCACCAATCTGAATTGGATAGACGAAAAGATTTGCGTCGCCGTTCCTGAAGAACTCTGCTTCATCTAACGTGGTGAAGACCTTGAGCCCAAAATCTAGAAATACAATGAACCTTTTATCCGCATCTTGGGCTTTGTCGTACCTGGCAAGGGTGGTCGCCATGCAGATTTCTTTTTCGCCTTCTCCGAAATTGTAACCTTCCCAATATCCAGATGAAAAGATGGGTTCTTGTCCCTCAAGGATGTCTGCAAATGCGGCACATTTTAAGACCGCAAAAATGGCAAAGACTTTCAGGAAAATTCGAGATTTAAAAAGACGAATTGAAAAGTAGTTCATGCGAGATCACATCTCCGAAAACACCATAAAGAGCCTTGAACCTGCCAATATGAAGCGCCGGAGGCCATAACCCCCGGCGCAACTTTGTATGATGGGTGCGAACTCACCCTTAAGTTATCTTACTGCCAGCGCTTGATGATTTCCTCGTAGGCAATCGTCTGCCCCTGAGGTTTTTCATCAACCTTGGCCTTGGCGCCGCCTTTACCGATCCACTCGGCGACATCCTTCGGATCGTTCAGGCGTGGGCCACAGCCACCATAGACATTGGACGATTCATCTGCGGCCTGCATGCGGGCCATGATGGTGTCCATTTCCTCGGCTAGGCGATCCATTGCTTCCTGAGGGGTAAACGCGCCCGAGTTCACGTCACCGATCTGCTGCCACCAAAGCTGCGCCAGCTTCGGATAATCCGGCACGTTGATGCCGGTGGGCGACCAACGCACGCGGTCAGGCGAGCGGTAGAACTCGATCAGACCGCCAAGGTTCGGGGCCCGGTCCGTGAAGTGCTGGTGGTTGACCTTGGAATCGCGGATGAAGGTCAGGCCCACGTCCGATTTCTTTACGTCGACGGTTTTCGACACAACGAACTGAGCATAGAGCCAAGCCGCCTGTGCCCGATCCGACGGCGTCGACTTCAGGAAGGTCCAGGATCCGGCATCCTGATAGCCGATCTTCTGACCATCTTCCCAGTAGGGACCGTGTGGTGACGGGGCCATCCGCCAAAGCGGCTTGCCAGCGTCATCGACCGTGTTGTTGCCCGATTCCTTGTCGGCGACCATCGATGCAGTAAACGCCGTGTACCAGAAAATCTGCTGGGCCACGTTGCCTTGGCTCAGCGCTGGCAGCGACTGGTAGAAGTCATAGGACGCCGCACCCGGAGGAGCATAGGCCCTGAGCCACTCATCCCATTTCCTGATCGCATAGACCGCGGCTGGCCCATTGGTGCCGCCACCACGGGAAACGGATGCACCTGCCGGGTTGCAGGACCCGGCTTCCATGCGGATACCCCATTCGTCGATCGGCACGCCGTTTGGCTCGCCTTTAGATCCGGCACCTGCCATGGACAGCCATGCATCGGTCATGCGCCAGCCAAGGTCTGGCGCGCGTTTGCCATAGTCCATGTGGCCGTAAACCGTCACGCCGTCGATTTCTTTGACATGGACGCTGAAGAACTCGGCGATGTCCTCATAGGCTGACCAGTTGACCGGGACGCCCAGGTCATAGCCGTACTTTTCTTTGAACTGAGCCTGCAGGTCTTCGCGGTCAAACCAGTCCTTGCGGAACCAGTAGAGGTTTGCGAACTGCTGATCGGGCAACTGATAGAGCTTGCCATCCGGTCCGGTCGTGAAGGACGCGCCCATGAAGTCGTCAATGTCCAGGCCAGGGTTGGTCGTTGCCGCCCAATCGCCTGCCATCATGTCGGACAAGTTATAGGCCAGTTGCAGACGCGAGTGCGTGCCGATCAAATCGGAGTCGTTGATATACCCGTCATAGAGGTTCCGCTGAGTTTGCATCTGGGTTTGCACGGCCTGTACGACCTCGCCTTCGCCCAGAAGCTGGTGGTTGACCTTGATGCCTGTGATCTCCTCGAACGCCTTGGTCAGGGTTTCTGACTCGTAGCTGTGTGTCGGGATCGTCTCGGACAGGACGTTGATCTCCATGCCTTTGTAGGGCTCAGCCGCTTTGATGAACCATTCCATCTCGGCCATCTGTTCGTCCTGCGAAAGTACCGAGGGCTGGAACTCGCTCTCGATCCATTTCTTGGCGGCCGCACTGTCCGCCCAGGCGGAACCCGCCCAAAGCAGACTGATCGCCGCCGTCGCCAAAAGTGTTTTCTTCACTTTCTTCCTCCCAAGTTATGGTCCCGAAGGACCGGTTCCTACATTCAGACCCAGCGGAACACTGCCAGCATCCAAACCAGTGAAATCAGAGTTGCGCCCCAAAGCGGGCCGGAAATCAGCGCCAGCCACGCCAGATGGATGTACGCGGCGCTGAGGAGCGAGATGAACAGCCGGTCACCCCGGGTTGTCGAAATCCCCAACATGCCGGGGTCGCGCGGATTGCCGCCGGGGCGGGTTGCCTCCCAAAGTGTCATGCAAACCAACGCAACGGAGATCACTGCGAAGAACGTGCCGGTCTGCCAGGTCCAGGCCATCCATTGAAGGAAGGGCTCGGCCACCTGGTTTTGGGCGTGACCGGTCGTCGGCACCAGAATGAGCAGCATTGGGATCAGTCGCTTCATCTGTTGTCTCTCTTCACAGCCGTCAGGTTCATCGTCACGCGCAAACCAGGCTTGGGCAGGTCGGCTACCTGAAACGCCGTCCGTGCGGGCAGATGATCGCTGAAGACCTCTGAATAAGTGGCATTCATCGCGCTGAACTCGGCGATGTCTTTGAGGAAGACATTCACATGGACCACGTGATTCAGATCCGATCCGACCGTTTCCAGCATATCTGCAAACGAATTCAGGATTTGCCGGGTTTGTGCGCAGACGTCAGGTCCGGCCAATTGCCCGGTTTCAGGGTCGAATCCGGCGACACCACCAATGGTAATGTTGTCCCCAACAACCGCGATGTGGTTGTAAGGGCCAATCGGCTTGACCGAGCCTTCAGGTGTGAATGTTTCGACCGTCGGCATCACACCCTCCCTAGGGCGAAGCCCTTGGCGATATAGTTACGGACGAAATAGATCACGATGGCGCCTGGGATTATCGTTAGCACCCCGGCTGCGGCCAGCAGACCAAGTTCATACCCGGAAGTCGAGGCGGTCTTGGTCATTACTGCGGCGATGGGTTTCGCGTGCACTGCTGTCAAGGTCTTGGCCAGCAGCATCTCGACCCAAGAGAACATGAAGCAGAAGAATGCCGTCACCCCAATTCCGCTTGCGATCAGCGGCATGAAGATCTTGGTGAAGAACTTCGGGAAGGAATAGCCGTCGATATACGCGGTCTCGTCGATCTCTTTCGGCACGCCAGACATGAAGCCTTCCAAGATCCAGACCGCCAATGGGATGTTGAACAAGCAATGCGCCAGGGCCACGGCCAGGGTCGTGTCGAAAAGCTGCATGGACGAGTAGAGTTCCAGGAACGGCAGGGCAAAGACTGCGGGCGGTGCCATCCGATTGGTCAACAGCCAGAAGAATAGGTGCTTGTCGCCCAGGAACCTGTACCGCGAAAACGCGTACGCCGCGGGCAATGCCACCGAGACGGAGATGACCGTGTTGATCACGACATAGGTGATTGAGTTGATGTACCCCCAATACCACGACGGATCGGTCAGGATCGTAACATAGCTGTCGACCGTAAAGTTCGCCGGGAACCACGAGAATCCGCCGAGGATCTCGTTTGTCGTTTTGAACGACATGTTCAGCAGCCAATAGATCGGCAGCATCAAGAAGATAATATAGAGCGTCGGGATCAGCCAGCGGAGGTTCATTTAGTCATCCTCCCCCATGTTAAGACGACCGTCCCAACCACGAAAACTAATATGGAGACAACGCGAAAGAATGTGGTGTTTGGAAGAAGACCGAAAGTGCGATGATGTAACCAAGACAAAAAGGTGCCCATCACTCCTCCTCCCCCTGCATGGTCAGGGTGTAGAAGAGCCAGCACACCAGCAGCGTCATCAGGAAGTAGATAATCGACATCGCGGCGGCGTTGCCGAGGTCCTGTTCTCCGATGGCCTTTTTGACCAGGTCGATGGAGAGCATGGTCGTCGAATTGCCAGGCCCGCCGCCGGTCAGCACCGATGGCTCGGTATAGATCATGAAGCTGTCCATGAAGCGCAGCAGGATCGCGATGGTCAGAACGCGCTTCATCTTCGGCAATTGGATATAGCGGAACACGGCCCAGCCCGATGCCCCGTCGATGCGGGCTG
>JBCCHJ010000036.1:0-52905 GCA_039028795.1 Pseudomonadota bacterium | reverse complement strand
GGCGCCGGGAACGACACGATCAACGCCTCGCAGGGGGCGGATCTGATATCTGGCGGTGGTGGCGGAGACACGCTGACCGGCAATGGCGGGGATGACACTTTCCTCTATAGCGCCGTCGGCAACAGCACCCCGGCGGAGGCAGACCTGATCACCGATTTCACCAGTGGGGATCTGATCAGCCTATCAGGCATCGATGCGGATACCGGGACGTCCGGCAATCAGGCGTTCAGCTTCATCGGCGCGTCGGCGTTCAGCACCACGGCCGGGGAACTCAGGGCCGTGAATACATCGGGGAACGACTGGCGCGTCGAGGCTGACAACGATGGCGATGGCACGGCGGATCTGGAGATCGATGTGACGACTGCGGATGGTAACTCTCTGGATGCGGGAGATTTCGTGTTGTGACAGGAGCTTAGTTCGGCAGAAGTACACTGTGTCGGGACCGTCTGCTTTCAGGCGAGTCCCAGCAGCAGTGCACCTTTTCTGCTGAAGCGGTGGTAGTCGATACGGGGGTCAGAAAAAACCAGCCGACGAAAGTGCCGTTTTGCTTGAAACGGTTATGGACGCTACCGTTCGAGATCTACGCTATTTCCGCGCCCCCTGCACAATCCGGTCCAGGATCATAGCGCAGAACAGGATTGCGAAGCCTGCCAAGATACCTTGGCCAACATTGGCGTATTGCAGCGCCTCTAGTACGTCCTCTCCCAAGCCCTTTGCACCGATCAGAGAGGCCACAACGACCATCGCCAGTGAGAGCATAATGGTTTGATTGATCCCCGCCCGGATGGACGGACTTGCCAGGGGTAGATCCACTTTGGTCAGCAGGTACCATTTCGATGCCCCGAAGGAGATCGCGGCCTCGCGCACATGTTCCGGAACGCCGCGCAGACCCAGAACGGTTAGCCGCACCACAGGCGTGCCGCCGAAGATCATCGTGACGATCACCGCAGCGGGCTTGCCGACGCCGAAGAACGCGATCACCGGAACCATGAACACGAATGCCGGCATGGTTTGCATGAAATCCATTATCGGTTGAATCACGGAATACAGTCGGGGCCGCCGTGCACAGAACATGCCCAGCGGAATTCCGATGGCGATGGACAAACACGCCGCCGTACCCAGCAGGGCCAACGTCGTCATCGCTTTTTCCCAGAAGCCTAAAATGCCCATATAGGCCAGAAAAGCGCCGGAGAAGATTGCAGTTTGAACACCCGCCGTCAGCCATGTCACCAATACGATGAAGGCAGCGATCACCATCCAAGGCGTCTGGACAAAAAGCACTTCCAGCGCATCCAAAAGGGATCGGATGGCCCAGGTGATCCCATCAAACAGCGCTTCTGAATTACGCACGCACCATGCGATAAAATCTTCCACCGCTTGAACCGCCGTCAGGCGAATTTCCAGCTCCGTTGGGAACTCTGTCAGGATTGGATATGCGCCTGGGAAGCTGTAATGCACCATCGCCGTCGCGGCGATCAACACACAGAAGACGCCAGAAAGTAAGATGTGCTGAGCGGGCATTCCCGAGGAAAGCGAATTGACCGACAACCAGTCTGAGAACCTGGCTTCCAAGACCGAGTTCGCGACTACGGATTGGATCGCCTTCGCAATCACCAAAACGATCAAACCGGTCAGCGCGATCCAGATGCCCTGGGCTTCCATGGCCAGAGCATCTGCGCGATAGCCTTCGATGGCCCCTTCCAGTCCCTCTACTGTTCGGCGCAATGGATCGATACGATCGCTATTGTTCTCTATTGCTGCTTCCAGTTGCTGCTTGCGTAGCTCCAAAGTGCCTTCAATGGACGCAACGCGGTCGCGAGCTTCGGCGCCAAGATCGCCAAACAGGCCCCTGGCCATCTGCACGAAGGCGAAGGTTTCGACGATCAGGAAGGCGACCGCCCATTTCCAAAGGCCACGCGCCCCGAACCAGATCGGACCGAAGAGACCCGCGAAGGAGTTGAAGGTTGGCGTGAACTTCGCATCCGCGCCAATATTCTTGAACTGATCGGCATAGTAGTCGGGACTGGTGCGGACGAATTCCTTGACCTCGGCGCGGCGGGAGGCTTCCTGCGCCGCGACCTTGTCGGCATCCGTTTCGATCAGCGGGTTGACGGTTCCGTCGTTCATGACACTTCGGTCCCTTCAATCACAGTGCGCAGCAGGTCCTGCCGCCGGATGATACCGACATCCGAGCCGCCATCTTCGACGATCACGGGGTTATCGTGGTCGATGGCCAGTTGGATCAGCGTGCTCAGCGTTTCAGCCTCGTTGACCCGGGGGGCGCCATCCGGAATGGCCTGGCCGTTCAAGGGCTGCATCACTGCATGGGCACGCACGACCTTCAGGCGAGAAATTCCAGCAACGAAATCGGCAACATAGTCATCCGCTGGGTTCATCACGATGTCTTCGGCAGTGCCAATCTGCACGACGCGGCCATCGCGCATGATGGCGATGCGGTGGCCGATGCGAACGGCCTCGTCCAAGTCGTGGGTGATGAAGACTGTGGTCTTCTTCAGAATGTTCGAAAGGCGCAGGAACTCATCCTGCAACTGCCGCCGGATCAGGGGATCGAGCGCGCTGAATGGTTCATCCATCAGCAACACGTCCGGGTCCGCCGCCAGCGCCCGCGCCAGACCAACCCGTTGCTGCATCCCACCGGAAAGCTCATGCGCGAACTTGTTGCCCCAGGCGGAAAGTTCGACGATTTCCAGGATCTTCGAGGCTTGCGCCATCCGGTCGTTCTTGCTGACCTGCCGGATCTCGAGCGGCATCGCGACATTATCCAGAACCGAGCGGTGCGGCATCAGCGCGAAGTTCTGAAAGACCATCCCGATCTTTTTGTTTCGGAAGGCCATCAACTCTTTCGAGGGCAAAGCCATCACGTCCGTGCCCTCGATCATGATTTTGCCTGCGGTGGGCTCTAGCAACCGGTTGAAGTGGCGAACCAGGGTGGACTTCCCAGAGCCGGAGAGACCCATGACGCAGAAAATCTCGCCCCGATTTACGTCCAGACTAACATCGGCAACGCCGACGACAGCGTTATAGCGAGAAAGGACTTCAGCTTTGGAAAGGCCCTCGGCATTGATGGCTGCCATCGCCTCTTCAGACCTATCGCCAAAGATCTTCCAGACATTGGAGATTTCGATGACGGTTTCATCGGCCCCAGTTGTGACGGTGTCAGTCACGCCAGCCCCCGCGTTTGAACCAAGAACGGCCCCGGCCTGAACCGGGGCCGCGATTGCGTTAGCTTGAGCGGATCAGAGGCCTAGCCAGCCGTCCACACGGTCAGAGTTGGCGGCAACCCATTCCTTGGCCACATCGCCTGCGTCCCGGCCGTTGCCCGAAATTTCAAAGGCAAAGCCACTGACATCTTCTGCCGTCAGGCTAAAGTTCGCGAAGAATTCGGCAATTGCCGGCGAGCGATCGCCCAAGGACTTTGACCACGCGATCTGCACGTTCTTTAGCGCATCCTTGGATGCGACGAACGACTCTTCCTTCCAGTTCGGGGAATCGGACGGCTGAACCATTTTGTACTTTTCAGGGTCATGGGTCGGCTCGGACAGCATGACGACATCGAACTGGTACCAGATGGCGTGGGGTTTATAGCAGTAGAAGGCATAGCCCTCGCCCTTTGCGATCGAGTCCTTCACCCGTGCGGTCTTCACGCTTTCTTCGGCGCGGATCGGTTCGATGAAGTCCATCAAGCCATAATCGCGAACCTTCACTTCGTTTACATTGGCCGAGGCCCAGCCTGGCGCACCGATCCACATCTCTCCCTTGCCATTGCCATCGCTGTCCATCAGCGCGGCAACATCGGGGCGCCCCAGATCTGCGATGTCGGTGATGTTGTTGGCTTCACCGAAATTCTTGGACACGCAGTAACCCTGGTTTCCTTCATAAGGGTTCGAGGACAGTTGCACTGTGCCTGCGCCATCGACGTATTTCTTAGTGAAGCTTTCCTGGTTTGGCAGCCAGACGTCCGGGTGGACATCAATGTCGCCTTTGCCCTGGTCCATCGCCTGGAAGATCGTGGCGTTGTTGCCTGGGACCAAGGTGGCCTCACCACCGATCCGGCTTTCCACAACTTCTTTCAAGAGGTGCGCGATGGCCTGAGCACCCGTCCAGGACGGCACGCCGATGGCGACTTTTTCCGCAGCGAAAGCCGGGGCGGCGAACATCGCCGTGGCCAGGCCGAGGGATACGACTGTTTTCTTCATGGATACCTCCGTTGGTAAGAGCCCTGTCGTGTTCTTTTTTCTTTCATCGTGCCTCGATCAAGTTCCCTTGCGCAGGACCAGATCTTCGTAGGCGAATAGTGCAGTTGCCCCGCCTGTGTGCAGGAACAGCACTTTGTCTGTTGGCTTGAAGAAGCCCTGCGGGATCTGTCCGATCAATCCGGCCATGCCTTTGGCAGAGTAAACCGGGTCCAGCAGCAAGCCTTCGGTGGTTGCGGCTATCTCGATTGCTTCCAGTGTCGACTCTGCTGGGATGCCATAGCCGGGTCCGACATAGCCGTCGTCGACCAGGACTTTCTCGACCGGGACAACCGGCGCCCCCAGTTTTTCAGCAGTTTTCTGAACCAGTGCGTGCACGGCCGCGATCTGGCGGTCCTTGGGTTGGCGGACGCTGATGCCCATCACAGGCAGGTCCGACCTTAATGCATGCAGCCCGGCAACCAATCCCGCGTGGGTGCCAGTGCTGCCCGTGGCGGTGACAAGCCAATCAAACCCTTCGCCTTGGCCCAGGATTTCCTGCGCGCACCGGGCATAGCCAAGCGCACCTGTCGCGTTCGAGCCGCCGCCAGGAATAAAATACGGCCGATGCCCTTCGCTGCGCAGGCGTTCCGCTGCGGCTTCGGCTTCGGCGTTCATGTCCAAATCAGGCGGCCGGTATTCCAGCGTCGCACCAAAGACCTTATCCAGGAAGACATTGCCGGATTCGGCATAGCCCCTCGGTTCGTCCTGGATCCGCCGCTCCAGCAAAGCATGGCACTTTAGTCCCGCCCGGCACGCCGCTGCTGCCGTCTGGCGCACATGGTTAGATTGCACGGCGCCATGGGTGACCAACATATCGGCGTTCTGTGCCAAGGCTTCGCCCAGAAGGAACTCGAGCTTTCGGGTTTTATTCCCGCCCGTAGCCAAACCCGTGCAGTCATCGCGTTTAATGAAAAGCTTTGGTCCGCCCAAGGCCGTGCTGAGACGTGGCATTTCCTCGATCGGCGTTGGCCGGTGGCAGAGGGCAAACTGAGGGAAGCGGTCGAAGTTCAAATCTGTCGGCGCTTCCAGGACGGCATCGGTCACGGTCATTTGGCCCCCATTTCCTTTTTGCAGCGCAACATTGACTCAGTCATCGCGTCAAGTACCAATGCTATGTTTCGCTAGCATTATGCAGAAAACGCATGGGGGTTATCGCGTGGACTTCGGCTGGTTTCGGGACCTTGGGCGCTTGGCCGATACCGGGCACTTTTCCCGCGCAGCAGAGATAAGCCATGTCAGCCAGCCTGCCTTCAGCCGCCGCATTAAGGCCTTGGAGGATTGGGCAGGCGTCGCGCTTGTGGACAGATCCCGGCATCCCGTGAAGCTGACCAGTGCTGGGGCGCAAATGTTGGAGGCCGGTCAACAGGCGCTGGAAAGACTGGAAACCGAGCGCCGCGAAATACAGGAAGCCCAGGCACAACCCGAAAACTATGTTGTCACCTTTGGCGCCCAGCATTCAATAGGTTGGCGGTTCTATCCGACTTGGCTGCAAGCCTTTGAAGATGCTTTCGGCCCGATAATGTCCAGATTGCGTGCGGACGATCTGCCCAACTGCATTGCCGATCTGGCGAGCCAGCAAATCGACTTTGTTATCGCGTATTCCAGTGACTATTCTGCAGGTCTCGATGAGGCAGGCCGAACTGAAGCCGTTTTGATCGGTCGGGATGTATTGGTGCCGGTTTGTAAACCGCAGGCCGACGGCAGGCCGGTTTTTCAGCTATCGCCAAAGACCTCAATCCAGGTTCCGTACCTGCAATTCGGATCTAAAGCGCCGATCAGTCAGCACATCGAGCCGCTGCTGGTCAAACATGACCTTCATCGCCGTCTGGGCGTGGTTTATGAAAACTCCATGGCAGGAGCGCTTCGCATTCGCGCACAGGATGGCGCCGGCGTGGCGTGGTTGCCGCAAACACTGATCGCCCCGGATCTGGAAAGCGGCAAGCTGACTTTGACCGGTGATGTGGCTTGGCATGTGAAGCTAGATATTAATCTTCATCGACGGACGGGCGCCGGCAACGCGCTGACCCATGCGATTTGGGACTATCTTTCTGCATCCCAACCGCTTTCATTGTCCCCTCAGTTATGATCGAGGAGAGCGCCTTGTCTTTGGATCCGCAGGACCCGTTTCTGTCTTTGGCCACACTAAGCGACTCGTATGGAAGCGGTGAAACCAAGCCAAGCGATGTCACCCGGGCGCATCTGGACCGTATCGAGCGCCTGCAGCCGAAGATTGGCGCATTCCAGGCAGTTTACGTCGAGGGTGCGATGCAGGCAGCAGAGGCCGCGGACAAGATGTTCTTGTCCGGTCACCGGATCGGTCCGTTCCATGGCATTCCCTTCGGTCTGAAGGATATTTGCGATGTCGAGGGTCGCGTGACGACTGGTGGATCGAAGGCGATGGCAGATCGGATCTCGCCCGTGACCGGCACGGTTGCGCAGCGCTTGATCTCGGCTGGTGGCGTCCTGATCGGCAAAACCAAGACCGTCGAGTGCGCGTTGGGCGGGTGGGGCACGAACCAACATATGGGCACCCCTTGGAACCCATGGGATATGCAAGCGCATCGGGTTCCCGGCGGGTCTTCCGCTGGAACCGGGGCGGGTGTTGCCGCCGGGTTTGCCGTCTGCGGGGTCGGGACAGATACCGGCGGGTCAGTCCGGCTTCCGGCTGCGTTCTGCGGATTGGCTGGGTTGAAGGTGACAGCCAACCGCTTACCAACGGATGGGATCCTGCCGTTGTCGCACACCTTGGACACGCCGGGGCCATTGGCGCGATCGGTTGAGGACGCCATCATGATGTTTCTGGTCATGGACGGCATGGAGGGCTGGCGTCTTGATCAGGATCGAAAGCATGGCACCGGGCTATTCGCAGCTTTACGCGAAGGTGTTCGCGGCCTTCGTCTCGGAACGCTGGACGATCAGGAACGGGCGCAATGCACTCCAGACGTCTTGGCCGCATATGACGCTGCGCTGGATCGCCTGCAGCATTTAGGCGCCGTGCTAGAGGTTTTTCATTCTCCGCGTGGATACGGTGATCTTACGGCAGCCAGCGGGCGCTTAATTGCTGCAGAGGGTTTTCATCACCATGGGCATCTCTATGACGATCCTGAGAAGCCGATGGATGAAGACGTACGCACGCGGATGCTGGCGGGTAAGCACGTATCAGCGGCAGACTACCTGGCAATAACGGATGACAGGGCAGAGACGACAACTGCCTATCTGACTGCGATGAAAGGGTTCGATGCGATCCTAACGCCTACGATGACGACGGCTGCGCCCTTGGTCAAAGAGGTAGACCAGGCCGTATCGCCCGCCTACTTCACCCGCCATGTGAATTATCTGGGCATGTGCGCGATGGCTGTTCCAACCGATTTGACGCCCGGCGGGTTGCCGACCAGCCTTCAGATCATTGCCCGGGCCAAACAGGAACACATGGCTTTGCGTATTGGCGCTAGCATCGAGGCGCACCAAGGCCAAACCATCCCAATCTGCAGTGAAAACGCGTGAGCAGATTTTACTAAGGCCGCGTATTGGTCTGCGACGAAACGGGGATGTTTAGCTCGACCGTAAATTTGCCATCCGTCTTTGTTGCATGGAGGGAGCCTCCATGAAGTTTGGCGATGGTCTCAACCATGCTCAGCCCAAGACCCATTCCGCGCGTCGTACGCGCTGTATCGAGGCGGCCAAATCGTTGGACCGCTTTTCCCCAGTCTTGCGGTTGAATTCCTGGCCCTTGATCCGAAACCCATAGACGGGCGGTATCTTTTTCGACAGTAACACCCAGTTCAATGTCGCCACCGGTCGGCGAGTGCTTTACCGCGTTATCCAATAAGTTGGTCAGGGCCTGAGACAGGAACTGGCCGTGCCCTTCGGCATGCGCCTCTGCTGGCAGAGTGCATGTCAGCTTAAGCCCGTTCGACTCGGCCAGCGGCTCGTACAGATCTGCGGCGTCCAAAGCAATCTGACGGAGATCGACCAACCGGAACTGGTCGGATGGCAATCCCGATTGCAGGCGCGAGATGTCGATCAGCGCCGAAAACACGGACTGGACATATTTTATTTCGTGTTCTGCGGCTTCGACCTTCTCTGACAGCTTTGGGTCATCCGCCGCAATCTCGTCAACGATCGTGCGCAGGCGAGCGAGCGGTGTTCTTAAATCATGGGACAGACTGTCCGTGACGGTGCGCAACTCTCCCACCAAATCTTCGTTGGTATCCAACATTTTGTTCAACGACGCCGATAGACGGTCGAATTCATCTGCGGTCCCGCGATCTGGCGCCCTTCGCTCCAGTTTTCCGCCGCGTATGTCAGCAGCGACGTTTTCGATTTCTTCGACCCGTTTGAGGATCGTGCGCGAAACGAGGTACCCGCCAATGCCGCCGGTCAGCAGGAAAAGCCCCAACATCCCAATAGATAACTGGATGAAAAGCTGCCGGAATTCGCGCTGCTCACGCAAATCACGTCCGACAAACAACATACGAGACCCGGGCAGCAGAAAAGCACGGCCACCGACTGTGACCTCTCGATCGATATCCGTGCGCAACAGATCGATGGTCTGCCAAGACCCATCGAGTTGCGTTGTCGGAAATCTGGAAAGATTTCCTGCGATAGGCCGGCCCGACGCAAATGCGAACACATAGACTGCATCCGGCTGGTTGCGTGTCGATGTTCGCCTGGCAATGGCATCACGCAGTCCGCGTTGGCCGCTGACCTCATAGTCTTCAACCAACCCACGCAGTTCGGCTTCGACAACAGCAGCCGTTTGCGACTCGAGCAGAGACATCACTCCGCCATACAGCAACCCCAGCACCAGAGTTGCCGCCAGAAAGGCTGACATCAAATGCAAGATCAGAAGACGGCGAGCCGTTCCGCTGAACCAGTTCCAATGCATGCTAGGCAGACATCCGATAACCGGCGCCGCGTACGGTTTCGATCAATTGCGGTTCGCCTTCGGCATCGATCTTCTTGCGTAACCGGCTGATATGCACATCGGTGACATTCGTCTGTGGGTCGAACCGGTAATCCCAAACGTTTTCCAACAACATCGTTCGGGTCACGATGCGGCCCTTGTTGCGCATCAGGTACTCTAGGATCTGGAATTCCCGAGGCAACAGATCGACTTCACGATTTCCGCGACATGCTTTCCGAGTGATCAGATCAAGCTCTAACGAACCTGCGACAAGGCGCCGCACGCCAGGCGTTTCGCGCAGACGGCGGCGTTGCAGGGCCTCCAACCGGGCAAGAAGTTCCGTGAAAGCGAAGGGTTTTGAAAGATAATCGTCGGCACCGCTTTGCAGACCCTCCACGCGGTGATCCGTTTGGCCCAAGGCGGAAAGCAACAGCACCGGCGTATCGTTTCCGGCAGCGCGTAGCATTTTCAGAACGGACAAACCGTCGAGCTCTGGTAGCATCCTATCGAGGACAACGGCATCGTAGGCGCTGTCGGTCAGCAGCAGCAATGCGTCCTTGCCGGACGTACTTCGATCCAGGCTGTGCCCTGCTTCACGCAGACCTTTTTCAATATAGTCGGCTGTCGGGATATCATCTTCGACAATCAGGACTTTCATGCTGCCTTTATAAAGAAAATGCATGGTTTTGGAACTTAAGCATTGTGATCTGTGGTGAAATTGACCGGCCCCGCGGAGGGGGAAACGGGGCCGGTCGGCGGATTGGGTCAGGCGTCGTTCAGGGGAAGTGTCATGAACCGCGCGTGACCGTCACGCTCGATTTGGAAGAGGATCGCAGTGCGCTCGTCTTCCCTGGCCGTGTCGATCTCAGCAACGATGTCGTCGACCGAACCGACTGCAATCCGATTGACCGAGAGAATCTTGTCGCCTTTCTGCAAACCGGCTTTGCTTGCCGTGCTGCCAGGGCGCACGCCCTGTACCACGACGGCACCATCCAGCGTCGTCAGAGCTATTCCCAATTCTCCGTCGTTCGGTTGTCCAGGCTCGGCGTCCAGATTGGCGAATTTCTCATCTTCCAGCACAAGTTCTGCGATCTCGACTTTAAAGTCCTGTTCTTCGCCACCGCGGAGGATTGTTACCACAGCTTCCTCACCTGCTTCCGTTTCAGCGACCATCAGGGTCAGATCCCCTGTTCTTTCGATCGCATTGCCTTCGAAGCGCAGTATAATGTCGCCGTCCTTGATCCCAGCCGCCTCGGCAGGGCTGCCCGCAATGACATCTGCAACAATCAAACCACGCGCTTCTTCAAGACCCAGACTGGCGGCAATCTCAGATGTGACGGGTTGGATTGAAACGCCCAACCATCCCCGGTCGACGTCACCGTCTTCGATGATGTCCTCGACGATCGATTGCGCAAGCTTGGCTGGGATCGAAAAGCCAACACCGACATTGCCACCCATGTTCGGCGCGAAGATCGCTGTGTTAACGCCGACCACCTGGCCAGACTGGTCGAAGAGTGGTCCGCCCGAATTGCCTTTATTGATCGAGGCGTCCGTTTGAATGAAGTCGTCATAGGGACCGGCACCGATATTGCGCCCGCGGGCTGAAATAATCCCAGTGGTGACTGATCCATTCAATCCAAACGGGTTACCGATTGCGAATACCGGATCGCCAACGCGGGCATCATCCGAGGCCGCCCAGCCGGCGGCGACAAGTGGTTCTTCGGTTTCGATCTTCAGCACGGCCAAGTCCGTCTTTGGGTCGGATCCAATCAACTCAGCGCTGATCTCTTCACCACTAGAAAGGGTCACGGTAATCTGGTCCACACTGTCGATGACGTGGTGATTGGTGACGATGAGGCCGTCCGGGGCGATTATAAAGCCTGAACCGATACCGCCCATTTTGGGCCCGCGGTGCCGAGGCACCGAGCGATCGTTTTCAAAGAAGCGGCGCATCATATTGCCCATCGGTCCTTCGAAGAATTCCTCGGGAACTGCGCGATGGTCAGACCGCGCAGTTGCATCGCCATCCTTCGCCTTAATCAGCACGACGGAAGGACTGACCTGTTCGATCAGATCTGCCAGTTGGGCAGGTTGCGTCCATGATGCGCCGGCGCCACTCGAAGTCGCATCGCCTGCTGCATTGGCACTGACCAACCCCGACGCCACCACCGAAGTGGTCAGAAGCAGTCCAAGGACGGTCCGCTTTAGTATTGTGTTGAGCTTCATGACTTGCCTCGTTTTGAGAAGACTACGAGGCTAAGATTATGCCGCCAGATGGACACGGCATGGACGCCACATTAAGAATATTTCATCTTTAGATCTCTGGGTCTCTTTGCTGATGGGACAGTCTTAGTATTCGCTTTGAAGGCGACAGCTTAAGATCACGGTCGATGTGGAAGGATAGGGGTCAGCAAAACGCGTAGCACTTAACCCTGCCTAGTGTTGCAACGATTGCTTTGCGCTTATGCGCGGGTGGTTTTCTTTATCGACGACCGACCGCGGATCCTGCCTAACGGAATGCGCCTTCACCGCGCAATCGATGAAGTTCCATAGAATCGAAGGGTTCCCGGTCTGCCTCTAGTGCTTCGATCCAAATCTGCCGGCGGTCTCTGCGGGCGGCCAGCTTGCCCCGATCCTCCACACTCGAGACATAGGCGCGCAGATCTTCGATGGCACCGGTGACATCACCCGCTAGGGCCCGGGCAACACCACGACTATCGCGGTAGCGAGCATTGTCCGGATCAAGCTCCACAGCTCGCTCGCATGCGCTCATCACCTGAGAGAAAGCATCGTGCAAGGTCCCAAACCAGCAAATCCGGTTAGCGAGTTCCGCCGCATCCCCGTTGGTGGCCAGACTTGCAGCTTCCGTGAATAGCCGCTGGGCCTCGGTGGTCGCGCCCAACTTAGCCGCGCGTATGGCGAGGCCTAGGGCACGCTCAGCGTCCAGCGGGATCGAAGGTGGATCCACTGCATCCGGACAGGTCTTTGCATAGGGTCGGTCGCCCAGATAGCGGTCCCATTCCTCGGGCGTGAGATTGCGCTTTGCCAGGGTACAAGCACGTTCGCGCCAGCTTTCGATGCTTACGTCCCACACGACGACATCGCCCTCTGCAGTTGACACGAGCCGCTTGGCATCGGGGCTGAATGCCAAGCCGAAAACCAGATCGCGTTGCTGACCCAGAGTGGCGTCGAAGACGCGCCAATTGTCGACGTCGACGAGCCGGATCTCGCCATTGTCGGTGGCAAGGGCGAGCCACTCTCCGTCTGGGCCGAGAGCAACGAAACTGCCCTCGATCGGTGTTCGCGCGCGAGGCGTTCCGGATTCGAGGCTCCAGATCTGGGTTTGTTCTAGGCTGCTAGAAACAAGGAAACGATCTTCAGGCCCGAAATCGAGTCCTGTCATGCCGTCGGTCTGCAGCAGATGGGTGCCGATGACGCTGCCTGTTGCACCGTCTTCGCTCAACCCCCAAAGCAGAATCGATCCGTCCTCGGTCGCAGCGGCGACCCGCGAGCCAATACCATCAAACTTGGCGACATAGACGTCGTGCCCGGTGTCGATTGGCTTTCGTGCAAGCGGGTCTCCTGTGGTTGGATCCCAGAAACGTAGGGTGTTGTCGAACCCGCCCGAGACAAGCTGTGCACCGTCGGGACTGAAATCGAGGGCGGCAACCGGTGCCTCATCGTGACCTGCAATGGTTATCGTTGGGCCCTTGGCGAGATTCTGGATATCCCACAGCAGGATTTGACCGTTGTTGCCACCCGAGGCAAGCCGCATGCCATCGGGATGGACAGCAAGCGCGCTGATCCAACCCTGGTCCGTGGCAATCGGCGTTTGCTCGAGCCGCCCAGTCTCCACATTCCAGATCCGTAGACTCTGATCCCGGCCTCCGGCGATCAGGCGCCGCCCACCATCAAGGAATACAAGGCTCACGGGATCGCCGGGATCCTCAAGCTTCGTTCCAAGCGGCCGGTCCCGATCAAGATCACGCACAATGATCGCGCCGTCGGAGCCTGCGCTTGCGAGAAGGCGGCCATTCGAATGAAACGCAACCGGTTGCTTGCCCGCAAGCGTGCGCACCTGCTGCCAGTGATCCGTGTTCCAGAGCAGAAGTTCGCCCCCTAGCTCGCCCACAGAGGTAGCGATGACGAACCGGCGCCCATCAGGAGAGAAGGTGACCGACGACACGTTTGCTCCGTCCACCAACCGGCGCGCTGGCGTCTCGGCCTCAAGCTCCCACATCAGCACCGAGTTATCGCGGCTCGATGTAATGAGGAACTGGCCATCAGGGCTGAAGTCGAGATCGATCACCGCCGCGTCGTGGGCATCGAGATCGCGGCGTGGCATTAGAGATCCGTTCCGCAGGGCCTCGGTATCCCACAACCGCACCTGCCCCATTGATCCTCCGATCGCGACGAGGGGTGCGCTCGGATGGAAGGCGACACTTCTGATCTTCTCGTTCTCGCGGTCAAACGGCGCTAAGAGCCGCCGCCGGGTCTTGGTCTCGCGCAGCACCAGATCGCGGCGCTCCCGTCCAAGGTACACGTCTCCACGTTGGCTAGCCTTCAGGAGGGAGCGCGCATCTCCGAGCATTTGCCCGGTCACCGGATCCCAGCTTTTTGCCCCGCGATTGTGGGCCAAAAGCGACCCGCCAGCGCTGGGTCTGTCAAATATGGTCCAGCTATTAGCCCCGGGCAAAATCGCCTGTCCGCTTGGGTTGCCATTCGTTGCGTCCCAGCGACGTACGCCGAAGTGATCGCACAGCCCCAGCGAGTCGATACCCTCGCAGCCAAGCGATAGCAGCTCGTCACCGTCGGGACTGAACGCCAGACTCTGCACCTGTCCCATGTGGCCATGGAGATGAAAGAGCCGATAGGGATCGCGGGTTAGACCGGAAAGGAGGCCGTTCCTGGCATCAACAGTCGGGTGCACATTGATGGCTTCAAGGCTCAGCAGTATTGCCAGATCGCCACGATCGGATCCGGCCAGCGCTACAGCCTGAGTCGCGAGCTGACGCGATAGCGCGATAGCACCGCGCTTTTCGGCCTCGCGTTGGTTCTGAACTGCAACCACTGCCGCCAGCACGGAAGCGATTGCAAGAACCGCAAGCGTAAGGATAGCGGAGAAGGCAATCTTCCTGGTCCGCCGGTGCTGACGAACGTCCTCGCCAACCAGTGCGTCTTTCGATTGGCCCAGCAATGTGCTCGCGACGTCCGCAATATCCGAACGGAACTTGAGATTGCTCAGCGATAGCTGGTCTTCGGTGCGCGCCCATCTCAGATCGAGATACAGTGGCTCGTCCTGGAAACTGTGGTCAATATCGCGCGGAACCGCCGTCGTCTTAGCCCAATCGAAGTCTTGTGCGTCACGGTCCCAAGCCAGTTCGCCGTCTGTAAGGATGATCAGCATCCGGTCCTTCGACCGATGCTTGACCCAGTACTCGAACTCTTTGCGAACCCAGAAGGACTCAGCCGCCTCGGGAGAGGCGAGATACAAGAAATACTCCGACTGGCTCAGTGCCGACTCGATGGACGGCCACAACTCAGGGCTGGTCGAAAGCGTTGTCTCATCGCGGAAGACCCGCATCGCCCGCAGGCGATACCAGGGCTTGGCGAAACGGTGCAGCCCTCTTTGAACGGCCGGGGCGAGCTTGCCATCGGCAGAGTGACTGTATGAAATGAAGGCCTTGTACGCATAGCGATCTTCAGGCTTCGAAGCCTCGTCTGGAATTGCCCCCTCAGCGTTTGAGACAAGCCGAAGAAGCGCTGCTGCGATGCCCATTGCTTCCAGCCTTCCTGATTCGATCAACCAGTGGGATTCTTCGAACACGCGAGGGCCTCAACCTGAGGGTCCCGAATGAGCGAAGTCAAGAATATCAAGCGAAACGTTCGCGTTTGACGTGTGCGCTTTCCCTACCGTCACGAAGAGCATAAAATGACGATCTGTAGATAGGTGTATTGGGAGGATAGATAGAATGACAAAATCTTATGACGGCGGAGATCGACCAGCGATCTCACTAGTTCCTGGAAGTTTTCAACCACCAAGCGGTTACAAACACAGCAGCGGACATCATGGTCATCAAAAGAGCTTCACTTCGACACGTGAAGCGCATCACCGTGGCCGCAAGATCAAGATCAAGACAACCTATCGGATCGAGATCGATGATTCACCGCTTATGCTTCACACCATGGTGATGGATGACGGCACGGTACATTGTCATGGCTTACCGAATTACTCTTTCCCGTCCGCCATCGACCTCGCCAAATCCATAATTGATGCATCGCGTCTGGCGCACTACGAGACCGATGATATCGGTCCCGCTGATTGCGGTCATGGAGACAACTCAGGCCATCACGGCTCTAAAAATCCGACACATGGGGGAGATCACTGATGGCTGGTATCCGCGAAAACATCCTGGTGAGCGCCCAGGTACGAGACGAGTTCCTTCAAGCCATGGTCGCCCTCGACGAGCCGAATTCCGGCATTATGGCGAGCGATTTGGCGCGTTATCTCCAGGCCAACAATCTGCCGCTGATCATGCGTGGCCGGGAACAGGAAATGTCGATCTACGACATCTTCGTCTTCTGGCATGTCCTGGCGATGTCCATTCCGCTCTCGGTTGGGAATGCCGCCCACAGCGGCCCGATTTTTCTACCTTGGCATCGGATGTACATGATCCGCCTTGAGGAGATGTGTCAGCAAGTCTTAGGCAACCCAGATTTTGGCCTTCCCTATTGGGATTGGGCGGCCGATGGCGCCTTGCCGGTTCAAGATCAGTGGCGCACTGATCTCTGGTCATCGGATTATATCGGCGAAGCCCGCGGTCGCGTTCGCTCTGGAGAGATCGCGCAGATGCGGGTTCGTCTTGTCCAGAGCCCGCAGACTGGCGAACTAATCTCGGTTGATCCGCGCCGGATCATTCGTGCCAGCGGGATGGATCAGCGCGTTCGGACATTGCCGATCGAAGCTCATGTCGATATCGCCCTCGATCAGGGCGAATATGATCGCAGCCCGTGGGGCCAGAGCGTGATCAGCCACCGAAATGTTCTGGAAGGATGGGTTCAGGGGCCGCAGCTCCACAATCGCGTCCACGTATGGATCGGTGGAGATATGGGCCCGGGGACGTCGCCGAATGATCCAGCTTTCTTTCTGAACCATTGCAATGTGGACCGTATATGGGAGCTTTGGATGGGCCGTCACGGACAGAACTATGCGCCTGGCAGAAACCGTGGACCTCAGGGTCACCGGATCGACAGCACCATGTTTGCAGTGATCGGAGCTGCGCTGACACCTGAACAAGTCCTCGATCCGTCCAGTTGGTACGCCTATGATCATCAGCTTGTTGCCTGAAAGCTGAGCCATAGGCGCCCCGCAACAAAGACGTGGGGTAAGATTTGAGCGATCCGCGCACCTCATTCTCGCTTGAAGTTGAGAGTTTCGTGTCGCGGATCGCCCAGTTCATCTTCCACCTCACGCTGATGAATTTTTGATCGGCCGATGCGTCTTCTAGGTGGTGACCGACACCTATGCCGGGCACCGATTGGTCGACTTCGCTTGGATTTCGCTCGATCACGAGATCAGCCAGAGCCGCCCAGTCGCGCGGCATTGTTCTCCTTTCGCTCACTGTGATCATATGCTCAGGGCTTTTGGCTGAGGATGGTCTTTCGTAGGGCCGTTCACAACGGCCCGAAGCGGCCGTTGGCACTTAGCTGCCTATTTCAAAATGAGGGTCTGCTGGACGTAGAAGACCTCGCCCTACCAAGGGTGAGCCTGCTCGTCCACGTCCTGATCGCCAAGGGAACGGCCCAGTAAACCATGATCGGTACCATCAATGCGGTCAGAACGAAGGTGCGAAGCGGTAGGGCTAGTCCGCCAACCAATGGCTCCAGAACCACCAGGAGCGTGGTGATCAGCGGATAGGCGACTGCCCAGGTGAGTAGGGCGGTTTGATGTCGGCTTAGCGTCTGAGATCCGACTGTTGCGGCACCGTTGCCAGTCATCGCGCGGTCCTCCGCAACGGTTTGCCAAACTCGATGACGTTGCCTTCCGGATCCTGTACGAACCCGACGCGGCGTTCGAAGGCCGTACCGTCGAGCGGGTAGGTTTTGGCAGTCACGAAGATCTTGGCGCCGCGGGCTTCAAGCTTTTCCAGGGTGAGATCGACGCTGTCGGTCGCAAAGCACAGATGTCCAAAACCGGTTCTACCGAAGTGCTGCGCGAAGGTGGCGTCACGTCTGTGACCCCTACCATTGCGGTCTGCGGCTACGATCTCAACAACACGGCTACCGTTCAGAGCGAAGTAGGCCAGCCGCTTGCCATCGAGCGCGGGAACTTCCCAAGCGGTTTCAAGTTCAAGTCCAAGGACATCTGCGTACCAGACCAGCATTGCGTCGAAGTCGCCCACATTGATGGACATGTGATCGTACCCGGTCAGGCCAATCGCATTTGAAACCTGCGGATCAGATGCCGCAAGTGCTGCGGTGCCGGAATCGGCGTAATTCATGGTGTTTCTCCTTTTCGATGTTCGTTGATGGCTCAGACGAGGTCCCAGGCTGCCCAATTCTCTTCCAGGTGCTGGATCGAGGTGGTGCCGGGGATCACAATGATGTTGGGGGACCGACGCAGCAGCCATGCAAGCGCGTCCTGCGGGGACAGCTTCGCCCCTTGCTGCATCGGATCCGCTCCGAGCGGACCATATGGGATAAAGGCAATGCCACGCTCGGCGGTATAGTCGACCAAGTCACCGTCGCTGGTTTCTGCCATGTTGAAGCGATTTTGAACGCTCGCGATAGGTGCGATGGACAATGCTTTGTCCAGATCGGCACGGGTCACATTTGAAAGACCGATGTGCCGAATGCGGCCGTCGGTTTGAGCTTCTGCCAGGGCAGCCACGGAGAGTTCAATTGGCGTTGCCGGATCGATCCGATGAAGCTGAAAAAGATCGATCTGATCGCGGTGTAGATTGACCAGCGACTTGTCGATCTGACGATGCAGCGCATCCCTTGAGCCATCAACGACGATCTTGTCGGGTGCGGGCTTGTCCACACCGCCCTTCGTGGCCAACACCACGGGCTTGTTGGTAAGTGCTTCGCCTACAATCTGATCGGCGGTTTCCGGGCCATAGGACCAGGCGCTGTCAAAGAAGTTAACGCCGAGAGCCGCAGCTCGACGCAGAAGCTTCAGGCCGCCGTCCCAATCCGCGTAAGGACCGTAGTTTCTCGGTTGGCCGGTGAGTCGCATCGCGCCATAGCCGATCCGATTGACGGTCGTGTCGCCGCCCAGTGCGAAAGTTCTGTTGGTCATCTTCTTCCTCCTCGGTGAGTGCGTGGGTCAGAAGATGCGCCGACAAGCCGAAATACGGTAGAAAGCTGACAAGGGTAACTGTTATGCATAATACACATGAGCAAATCCCTCGATCGAATAAGCCTGCTTGAGACGTTTGCCAGGATCTCCGACCGGGGATCGATCAGCGCGGCCGCACGGGACCTCGGGCTTTCGCAAGCGTCGGCAAGCCGTCAGTTACGAGAACTGGAGGATCGGATGGGAATGCAACTCATCCGGCGCACAACACATTCGCTCGCTTTGACACCGGCGGGTCACGCAGCCCTGGCCGATGCAAGGGCTCTGATCGCCGATTGGGATGCATTCTCGGAACGTCATTCTGCACAGGGTGACACGGTTCGTGGGCCGCTGAAGGTCGTTGCACCTGTAGCCCTGGGCCAGACGCATCTTATCGACATGGCGGCTCGGTTCCTGATGGACCATCCAGATGTCACCTTGGAGTGGGAACTGGAGGACGACCCGATCCGGTTCGCGGAACGCGGCTGTGATTGTTGGATCAAGATCGGTACCGTTCCGGACGACACATTGATTGTTCGAAG
Source organism: Pseudomonadota bacterium (assembly GCA_039028795.1). GTDB lineage: Bacteria > Pseudomonadota > Alphaproteobacteria > Rhodobacterales > Rhodobacteraceae > Thermohalobaculum. The sequence continues at coordinate 33,864 of JBCCHJ010000036.1, read as the reverse complement.
CATAGGCCAAGTCGAGCGGCTGATTGTAGCAGCCCCCGGGTTACTACCGAGCAGCCTAAAAGACCCCAAAGAGTTGGAAGATGTCCCCTTTATCGCCTTGGCACCTTTTGAGGGCGGGAACCTGACACTCACCAATCGAGAGGGCGCTGTCCACCAGGTCTCCCTGCGTCCAAGGATGACGACCAACAATATCGTCTCAATCTTGCGTGCTGTCCTTCTGGGCGCGGGTGCCGCTATTATGCCAACGTGGTTCATTGCGAAAGAGCTTCGTGAGGGGCATCTGATTGACGCACTATCCGGATGGCGGGCGAAAGAGCTTTCGATCAACCTGGCCTTTCTTCCGGCGCGGAACCAGCCGAGGCGACTTGAGGCGTTCCTTGAGAGTCTGCGTGTGCATTTTCAAGCAATGCCGGGAATCACGTGAGAGGATTGACGGCCCGCTGCGAACTTTGGCTCTGGCCCGCAGACTCTGCGAGTACGGTCACTTTTGCAGACACTCGCTGGCTATAGCTCGGATAGGACGGAAGGGACCAAACCGGACATTCACTATGCGACAACCGCCAGGATTATGGGCGTCAAAGTTCTTTTCAGCCTCGATCTGATCGCACGTATTCATCGTGGTTAACAGAAACGCAACCTGTCCGAAATATCGCTTAAGTGCTGTAGGCGGAGTGACCCATGCCTTTTGTCCCGCGTATTCGTACCATTCTTGTCGGCGCTTTCTTGCTGGCAGCAGGACTACCCCTGGCGCTCTTTTGGGCCTGGCCGCAAACCTCGTTCCAGACATTCCAAATGGATGAAGTCCGCAATCGCCAGGCCCTGTTGGCGCGCAATCTTGCAGCCACGATGGGGGCCTATCATGACGACCTTGTCACAGCACTTCGATCCTTTGCGCCACTGATCGCCGATGGCCGTGGCGAAGAGGTTCGCACCAGTCTTGAGAAACTGCACTTCACCCGGATTTGCGTGGTCAATCCAGACACTGGCGCCGTGACACGGTCCTTCCTGGGGGAAAGCCGCGGTTGTCCGGATTGGTACTCTGAATCGCGCCGCAAGATGTTTGTGGATCTGGCCGGGAATGCTGGCGTTGGAATGTCTCCGGTTGCCTTTGCGGTGAATGGCCCTGCCGAGATTAACATGGCGACGCGGGCTTACGATGTCTTGATCGTCGGGGCGATCTCCACGCAGTTTTTCCAGGATCTGCGGGCCGCATCTGACGCTGACGATGACGGATACACCGCGATTGTCGATCAAACCGGGCATGTTCTGGCGCACCCGGTGACACTGTTGCAGGACGTGCCAACGGACTTGGGATATCTTGAACCGGTGCAACAGATCCTCGCTGGGAATATCGGTGCGGCAAGCGTCCGTTCGGACGGCGATGGCTCTGATATGATTGCAGGTTTCGCCGTGGTCGATGGCCCGGGCTGGGGCGTTTTCATTCCACGGCCCATTGCCAATCTGCAGCGCGCTGCCACCAAGATTGAACAGGAAGGGCTGGCGGTTCTTGCCCTTGCGCTGTGCCTGTCAGGTTTCGCCGGTTTGTTGATTGCACGCTTTATCTCGAACCAGGTCTCGGGAATCGAGCGAAAGACCAGGATGATGGCAGGTGGCGATCGGACGGAACGGTTTGCCAATTCTGGCCCAGGCGCCCCTCGCATTCGCGAGCTGAGCGATCTGAGCACCAGCCTGAACATAATGGCGGATGATATCGACGCTGCCCATGAAAGTGAACTGCACCTGCGCGAAGCGGCTGAGCAGGCCGCCGCTGCCAAAGCAGAATTCCTTGAAAATCTGAGCGGAGAGATCCGAACACCTGTCACGAACATGATGAGCATGACGGATCTGATCCACGACGGCGCGACGTCTGATCTGCAATCACGTCAACTCGATGCAATCGCGGATTCTGGACGAATTCTACTGGGCCTCTTGGACGACATTCTGGACTTCTCGCAGATCGAGGCCGGGCAAATGCACCTGAAGCGGGAACCCGTCGACCTGTCGAACATCGCGCTATCCGTCACGCGGTTGATGATGCCCGCTGCGATGCGGAAGGGGATCGAGTTATTGACGCGTGTGCCGCCAGAGACCCCGCTGGTCATAGGGGATGCTGCACGGCTGCGCCAGTTTCTGCTGAACCTAGTCGGCAACGCCGTAAAGTTCACCGATGAAGGACATGTCATTGTCGATCTGCAAGTCGTGCCGGTCGACGAAGGCGCGGCCTCGGTCCAGATCGAGATCTCCGACACAGGTGTCGGCATTTCACCTGAACGTATGGACAAGATCTTCGCAGCCTTCGAGTCCGCCGGGGAAGAACAAACCGCCGCAGGCCTGGGCCTTGCGATATGTCAGCGGATCACCTCGGCGATGAACGGCTCGTTGGCCGTTGAATCCGAACTCGGGTCCGGGTCGACCTTCCGGTTCATTGCGCAGCTGCCCATGGCTTCGCCTTATGACCTGACAGCGACGCCGATCTCTGGCGCATTTTCCGATCTACGCGTCATGGTGCTGGCGGCACATGAAAAGCAACGCGATATTCTGGCCGGATATTTAGAGAGCTTCGGGCTGACGGAAAGATATGAAGGTTCCGCAGATCCGGCGATAAAAGTCATGGCTGGGGACGCAACGACAGGCAGCGGCATTGATGTCTTGGTTTATGACCCCGCCGGATTCGACTTCGGTCTGGCGGATCTTCGGCGGCTGATGACCCGGCACAAAGATCACCGGTGTCCGCGCCTGATCGTCCTGTCCGAGCCCAGCGCGTTGGCAGACGGAATTTCAGAAACTGCGCGTCTTTTGGATAAACCCGTCGTCCCGGCTGATTTGTGCGCAGCGCTGCTGCAAGCCGGGACGAAAGAGGTGCTGCATGAACCAATTGCAGATCCGGCATCAACCCCAGATCGCGCGTACATCGTAACTCATGCACAGTCAGCGTCCCTGACGGATCAGAAAATCAGTCGTACGGGCAGACCCGGTTTCCTTAGACCTGCGTCTGCACCGAAAGGTGCGACGGTGATGAAAGATAGCCCCCCGGAAACGCACGCACCCGGGCTCGATCAGAATGCCGTCCAACTTTTCACGATCTCCAGCATACACCGGGATGAATCGCCCTCGGTGAACGACCGCATATCGGTCGACGCATCGGCCAGCACTGCCGCCGTTATGGAACCGATGCCACCGGCAATCACTGAAATTCTGGAAAAGGCCGATGCACCAAGGCCGGCTATCGCCCGCGAGACATCTGAACGGACGGTTATCCTGGTCGACGGAAGTTCCGAATCCCAATCCGAAATTGCCATGGTGTTGGATCAGTTCGAAATTTCAACCGATGTGGCACGGGATGGAAAGGCAGCCATCCGCGCGATGATGGCGACCCCCGATGTTGCCGCGGTTCTGATCGATCTTAAGTCGATGGCCGCCGACGCGATGGAGACGGCTCAAAGAATCAGCGAGATCAAAACTGATCTCTGCAATGACGATTGCATGATCATCGGGCTTGCCGAGTCTGGTCGGGGAACACAGGAACGCGATCTCCGGGCCGCGGGCTTCACACATCTTTTAAAGAAGCCCGTCAAAAAGTCGGTAATGCAGCGCTTATTTGGCGCCGATCCGCTGCAAAATGCGAAGGTTTCAGCCGCAAGATCTGCCTGAAAGACAGATTTACTTAGAATCTGATAAATTACTTATTACGCTGTCAGCCTGTAAAAACGTCACGCGAGCTTGATTGGCGTGTCAGAACTCGAAAGACTATGTTCCGAGGATGAAAAAACTGCTTGCATCAATGCTCGGCGCGATCGCTCTGGCGACCGCTCCGGCCCCGTCACACGCTGGCGATAACGTCGTCCTGGTAGAGCTGTTTACCAGTCAGGGCTGCTCAAGCTGCCCGCCGGCGGATAAGAACCTTGGTGATCTGGCGGGCCTGGACGGTGTTCTCGGTCTTTCCATGCATGTCGACTATTGGGACTATCTTGGCTGGCGCGATACTTTCGCCCAGCGCAAACACACGGACCGACAATTCGCCTACCGCGACTATATGGGTGCGCGCGTCGTCTATACCCCTCAAATGGTTATCCAAGGCACCGTAGATGTGCCCGGATATCGTCCCAGTCAGATCGAAGCGACGATCCAGGAGATCGCTTCGGCAAATCAAGACGCATCGATCACGATCGGTGACGACGCCGGTATGCTGAAGGCAAACATCTCGGCTCAGATCGTCAGCCAGCCGGGAACGATCTGGATCGCCACCTACACCAAAGAAGCCACCGTCTACATCAAGCGCGGCGAGAATGCCGGGCGCGAAATCACCTATCATAACGTCGTTGACGAGTTGATGAAGGTCGGCCCGTGGCAGGGCCAAGATACCCAGGATGTTTCTCTGCCGAAACCCGATGAAGGCGAGGGCACGGCGATCTGGCTGCAAGAGGATCAGACCGGACGCATTCTGGCAGCCAGCTATATCGAGGGCTGACCCAACCGGAGGATCGGATCAGTATTCTGGCATCGCGCGACCTGACATACTGATCAGGAGGACTCGCCGATTATAGTCTCCTGACCAGGATCTTCGTCCGGCCTTGGCCGTGACCTGATGGTCGACCGCCAGCGCCGGTGAAACCAAAACCACTGATCTGGGAATTCCCTGATCCAATCACTGATACGGTCGTTGACCGCTTGCATCATTTGCAATGGATCGTCCCCGTCAATGGTCGGCTCGAAGGTCACGTCAAAGCGACCTGCCTCGACATTGCGCACCGCGCGGGTGGGGATCAACGCAGCCCCGGTGCGATGCGCCAGGTCCGCTGCGGCCGTAACCGTTTCCGCCGGATGCCCCAAGAAATTCAGAAACGGAGCGCCGGAGTTTCGCTGATCCACCAGGATCATCACAAATCCGCCGCGCGCCACATGCGTCACCAGCCGGCGCATGCCGCGCTGCCCTTTCTGCAGGACCGGCGTCCCAACGCACGGGATCAGATTCATCGTGAAACGATCCAGGTAGCGATTGTTGAATGCTCGATAAATGATCCCCGTCTCGAACCCCGCCTGCTTCGCGGCTAACCGGGCGGCCTCCCAATTCCCAAAATGCGCGGTGACCAAGACAGCACCTTTTCCGGCACGCTGGGCGGCATGCAGAACGTCCAGACCCTGCACGTCGACAGGCACCTCGCGGATCACTTTATCCAATCGGGCGTATTCCGCACTCAGTCGGCAAAATTGTTGTGCGGCCTTCTTTGCGATCGTCAGCCGTTCAGACATCGGCCTCTCCGGCCAGACCAAGGCAAGGTTTTCCAAGGCACGCCTGCGCACGGATGGAACCATCATCATCAACCACCCGCCACCTGGCCCGGCGATTGCCGTCAACCATCGTGTCGGCAGCGGCCATGTTAGCCAGCGCAGCGACCAGGCAATGGCATAAAGGCACCATTCGCCTGCACGCGTGGTCCACCGATCTTTCGCAAGGAAATAGCTCTCGCTCATGTCCTGGCCTTTGTCAGAACACGGAAGCGCCAGGCCAAAAGCCCCGTCGCCACCAGGCAACCGCAGATCACCGCCAAGATCAGGCCGCGCTCATCCCATCCGCCGAACGATGTCAGCCACCATCCCAAGGGCACCATCAGCACGACGAAGCTAAAGATGTAGCCGGCAACCGCGACCCAGGCATCCCCCAAGGCGCGCAGGGACTGGCCCATCACGACCTGCAGACTGTCCGGCATGAACACGAACGCCGAAAACACGAAGACTGCTGCGGCCCGCAGCGCCAGATCAGGATCATCCGTATAAGCCCAAGCGATGTCGTTCCGAAACACCAGAACACTGACACCCAGCGCACCCATGATCAGAAATGCAACCAGCAACCCCGTCCAGCCAGCGAAAGCCGCCTCGCGGGCGTCGCCTGCACCGGTGGCCTGTCCAACGCGGACACCGGTCGCAACGGCCAGGCCAAGTCCGACCATGAAGACCGTCGAAACAAGATTGTGCGAGATCGAGTAAGCGCCCAGTGCCGCCACCCCCAACGTTCCCGCAAACATCGTCATCGCGGCAAAACCGATGGTCTCGAAACCGTTCGACAGCCCGGCCGACGCGCCAAGCTTGCGCATCATGGTTCCGCTGCGCCAACCGCCGGGTCCCCAAATCGTCTCATAGTGCCCGCGAACTCCGGCGGCAATGGCATCCCGCTGCTTCAGAATGATCCACAGCATGAGGCCCATCGCCAGGAACCGGGCAATGGTCGAGGCCCAGGCCGCGCCAACCGCTCCCATTTCAGGCCAACCGAGATTGCCGAAAATCATGATCCAGTTCAGTCCCACATTCAGAATGTTTGCAACCACCATGGCGATCAGCGCGGCGATAGGGCGCCGGGTGGATTCCATATAGAAAGCGCAGGCCGCGTAAACCACCTGGGCCAACAGGCCTGGCGTCAACGCGATCGCAACCGCGCCACCCTCCCCTGCAAGCGCCGGATCCTGACCGAACAGCAACAACCAGGTTTCGCCGTGCCAGACCAGTAACATGGCGAAGATCGACACGAAGACCGCCCAGGACATCGCCCGGCGCCAGGCGCGCCCGCATTCCTGGAAGTTGCCTGCACCATAGGCCTGGCTGATCACCGGAACCATCCCGGACACCAATCCGATTGCGATCACCAGGACCGGGACGAAAATGGCGATGCCGAGGTTAGAAACCGCCACTGCATCGGTGCTGTAGCGGCCCAGCATGGCGATATCCGAAAATGCCATGACCAAAATCCCGGCACGGGACAGCATGACCGGCCAGGCCAGTCCAAGCAGGTCCCACGCGTGGCGCAGCACCTTTCGAAGAGCGGACTCATGCTGATAATCGGTTGCGGGCGTCATGGGGTCTCCGGATTCGGGGCCACCCCCTCTACTTTGCCCTGATGTTCAAGCCAAGCGCGAACAGGTGCCAACACCCAGTGTCGCGCTGAAACGAGATCAGAGACCGGCCTTTCAGTCCGGCCTGTAGACCGGGTCGCTTGACCCGGCTGGTCGTCAGCGACGGGCGATTTTCGATAGCCCGAACGTCGTCACGGGGCGGTTAAAGACCCTCGATCGCGATCACGCGGGCGGGCGCTCCGTCTGATCCCGTCATCCGGATCGGTAATGCGGACAGAAATGTGTGCGGCCCTGGAACCGCAAGCGTGTTCACCAAATACTCGATCAGGGTCACATTGTTCCGGAGCAACACATCATGGGTGACGTGCTCTTCCACGGGCCGGACCTCTCCATCCAGCAAAAGTCGGATCGTGTAATCCTGCGGAAAGTCAAAGGCACAGGCTGTGGGATCTCGGTCCAACAGCCATTCTGCGGCCTCCCGGGACATGTACGGCGAATCGCGCCAAAACGCCTCTTCATGCCAGTTCCGGTGCTGGTCCCAACCCGTTCGGAAAAGCGCGATCTCTCCGCGCTGCAAATGGTCTGCAGCAGCCGCCAGCCGAGTTGCGGTGATCTCTTCATTCGGCTGAATATTGCTGAGATCAATCACAGCGGCCCGGCCGACAACCCTTGCCAGGTCCAGATCATCCAAAGTTGGGCCGCCCGGCACCATCTGGTGCGGCGCATCCATATGGGTGAAGCCATGGCAAGAGGTACTGAGCCACGATGCCTCGAAGACGTTACCTTCGGCAAAGTCGCCCTTCTTGCCGCGATCCACAGGCCAGCGGAAATGGCCTTGGTCCACCGGCATCGAAAGGTCGATGATTTCCATTCCAGATCCCCACACGTCTTTTACGGACCTGTCCATCAAAGCAGCATTTTTTCTTCAGAACCAACTTAAAACCCTGTCAAATAAAGATAAAAACAATAGGACACGAATTCGTGATTTTGGTGTAAAATGGCATTTCGGGTTCGGGAGCAACTAGAGGGAACTTTAATTATGAGAATGAAGTTAGTTACGTCGCTCGTAGCTGGCTTGGTGATGTCGTTTGCAGCCAGTAGTGCTCAAGCGGTTATCATCTCGCCAGACTCAGTGGTGGCGAATCTGCCGACAGGCGCCGGGAACATCGCCCGAACAATCGATCAATCCGGTCTCGGAACAAATTTTGTGAGCGGCGTTGATGACTTCGGAGCCTATATCGCCGGCAATCCGCTGCATGCGACACCAAATGCAGGTAATGCTTGGTCAACACCTGTTTCGAACTTGCCGGGGTCTATCGATTTCGATCTTGGTCAAAACTATCAAATCAACGGTGGGGCTCTTTGGAATTCGTTCCAGGGTTTCGGCATCATGAACTTGGCCGTCTATTCGTCGCTTGATGCGTCGTTTGCGACAGCTGCATTGCTTGGCAACTTCGTGCTTGCGGACACAAACCCAGTGACGGCTCAGTTGCTGGCGATTTCAGGCATTGGCCGCTACGTTCGTTTCGACATCTCAAGCAACAACGGAGCGGGTAGTGTGAACCTGTCCGAAGTCGCGTTCGATGTGTCTGCCGTTCCTTTGCCAGCGCCGATTTTCCTGCTTCTCGCAGGGCTCGGAGTTCTTGGCTATTACGGACGCCGTGGCGCTGTTCCTGCCTAAGTTCTGAAACGGCTTCTGCCTAACGACAAGACGCGCGGGGGTTTTCCCTCGCGCGTTTCTTTTTGGCGAAGCAGGTTTCTGGATACTCAGCCGTGAGAGTGCCGAGACGTTATTCGGTACCGACTGCCCCGGTTCCCGGCAGATAAACCGCCAGCAAACAGCCACCCGGCGATGTCGAGCAATGTTCCGTGCCATCGCGTAACCAGACCAGATCACCCGGTCCATAGCGATAGCCATCATGGTCAAAAAGCTCACCCTCCAGAACCAGGAACTCTTCATCGCCGTCATGACGGTGCGCCACCGTCGTCTGCCCAGGCTCCATCCGGTAGACATGAAAGCCATAGCCCCGTTTGTTGTTCGGGTTGACCTGCAGGACATCGCCATCAGGGGTGCCGTTATCCGAAAGGAACGGCTCATAGGTTCCGGTGTTGATATTCGCGACCTTGCGGTCTTCGGCGGCGATCGGTTTCATGAACTTTCTCCCAGCAAGCGCGGTGCGATCCAACGGTAGAAGTCCCAGATCGTGCCCTCGTAATCTGCGGGCGCCAGTGGCCCGCCCGTCGCAAAGCGAGAATGCAGGCCCATTTGCATATCCTCCAACCGGACCTTGTCTTCCGCATTGAAGCTGGCGGAGAAGTCCCAACGATGCTGCGCACCCTCTTGGCTCATGCCTTGCCGCGAACAGGTGTCCCAAAGGACATTCACCCGGTCCGGCCCGTCCGGCAGGATGCTCATGAAGGTGACCGAGTTCGGCCCCAGCCCCATGACAAAGCTGGGATAAATCCAGACCATCATCGACAGGCGGCATTCTTCCTCCGTCATGTCGGGATGTACCTCGGACCGGCCCTCGAACTTCTCGTCATAATGGGCCTTGTAAACCGTCCATCCCGCGCCGCCCGGTACCTTCTCGCACAGCCGCGTCGGTGTCATCGGGTGCAGGGTTTTCAAGTGCACCGGCGTCAGGTGATAGCCTTCCATAAAGTTTTCAGACAGGCCCTTCCAGTTGACGCCCCAGTTTTCGATCCTGGCATCATGGGTGACCATTTCTTCGGGATGGTAGTTTTGAACATATTGGTTCAGGTCCTGGGTAAGCTTCGCCAAAGACGGCGCCGATCCATCCAGATTGACGAAGATCCAGCCCATCCATTCTTCCACCGGAAAGCTGGGCAGGTTGCAGTTCGACATATCGCCTTCAATCATCGGCGCTTTCATCAGGCGGCCATCCAACCCATAGGTCCAGGCATGGTAGGGGCAGGTGAAGCGTGACTTACGGCCGTCGCCTTCGACCAGGCGGCTGCCGCGGTGACGGCAGACATTGGACAAAGCCCGGATCTCGCCTGCTTTGTCCCGGGTGACGATCAGCGGTTCGCCAACCACATCCCGCGTGAAGAAGTCACCCGGTTGAGGTATCTGGTCCTCACGGCCAAGGCAGATCCACGACGACAAGAAGACCGAGTCTTCCTCGATCTCCAAAACCTGGGGGCTGGTATAGAACGCCGGGGTCATCGAGCGCGGCTCATCCGCCAAGCCATCGGCAATGCCGCGCAATTCAGCGATCAGATCCGCGGGCATCGCGGTCAGGTCACGGTCAAGCATCTTCAAACCCCTCCAGCACGTTCACGGTGTTTATGCCGATTTCCTCGACGGCATAGCCGCCCTCCATGACGAAAAGCGTCGGCAAGTCCAAACCGGCGATCCGGCGGCCATAGGTTCGGAAATCTTCTGATTCCAAACGGAAGAAACTGATCGGGTCTTCCTTGAAGGTGTCGACACCCAGGGACACGACCAGGGCGTCGGGCTCGAAGCTTGTGATCCGCGCACACGCATCTTCCAGCGCTTCGGCCCATTTGTCGAACAGACATCCCGGCGGCAGCGGATAGTTCACGTTCATGCCGTCGCCTGCACCCGCGCCGGTTTCATCTGCCTCACCCAGAAAGTATGGGAAGGCATCTTCCGGATCGCCGTGCAGCGATAGGAATAAGACGTCGGCGCGGTCATAGAAGATCGCCTGCGTGCCATTGCCGTGGTGGAAGTCGACATCCAGAACGGCGACCCGTTCGGCCCCGCCATCGCGGAAGGCTTGGGCGGCAATGGCCGCATTGTTCAAAAAGCAGTAGCCGCCGAACATGTCCTGCGCGGCATGATGCCCAGGCGGACGGCACAGCGAAAATGCCGCGCGCTCCCCACCCGCCACCAGTGCGTGCCCGGTAAGGGCAACATCGGCAGAGGCTTGGGCTGCTTCCCACGTGCCATCCGAGATCGAGGTCTCGGACGCCAGGCAATAATAGCCAATGCGCCCATCGATGTTTCGTGGCGGTTGTGACCGGGTCATCCGCCGCGAAGGCCAGGTCGTTGCAATCGCCTCACCCTTCATGCCTTCGGCGACCCAGTCGGTCCAGCAATTCGCCAGGAATTCGATAAAATCCGCATCGTGGATTGCTCGGACCGGGTCCAAACCATGAGCCTTTGGTTCGATCACCGATCCCAGGCCGACCTTGCGGATACGGTCCAGAATATACTCAGCCCGCACCGGGCATTCAAACGGGGGTACTAATTCACCGCCGAAAAGCTCGGTCTTTGCATCGCGCAGTTTGTGCTTCTCGGTATAGACGGTCTTCATCGCCCTTCCCTTGTGCCGTGTTGGTATGCACCTGATCTACGAAACCCGGCTGCCCACGAAGTTCAAGCCTAATCTTGGCCTGAGGAACGGGGTTGGCTAGCTTATCCGCGACACCCAGGAGGTAAGCATGAGCAGAATCGTCCTTTTCGCCCAACAAAAAGGTGGCGCTGGCAAGACAATGCTGCTGACGCAGATTGCGGTTGCCGAAGCGCAGGCGGGCCGATCCGTGGCGATTGTGGATCTGGACCCGCAGCGGTCGGCATCGGAATGGCACGAAGCCCGGGTCGAACGGCTGGGTGGTGATGGCGGCGTGGAACTGTTCGAAAGCGTGAACTGGCGGGCTTCTGGCGATATCCGCCGGGCAGCCAAGGCATCGGACCTGACACTGATCGACAGCCCCGGCACGGCAGAGGTCCTGCGGCGGGTGGCGCTGAGATCCGCGGATTTCTGCGTGGTGCCCTGCCAGCCGTCCGGTGCCGATGTCTGGGCCTGCCGCCAGACATTGGAGTTGCTGGAGAAAGAGCGGATGGATCACCGCGTGGTGCTGAACCGGGTGCCGCCCCGTTCAAACGCCGCCGATGCCGCGGCCGCTGAATTGGCCGTGATGGGCGCGCCCGTGATCGACCCAGGCATTGGCGCAAGATCGGTTTTCACCGAAGCCTTCATGAAGGGTCTTGGGGTCACGGAACTTTCCAAACGATCCAAGGCGTCCGAGGAAATCCGTGCAGTGGTCGCAACTTTGCGCGACGTTCTGTAAGCGACCTCGCGTCAGCAACCGCTGCAGCGGATCAGATGTTCTTTACGATTGTTTTCGAGGTCTCGTGAATCGTCCAGTTGACCGTGGAGGCGACCGTCAGCACTTTGTCTCCCGTGCCGCCAATTTGCCAGGCGTGCTGCAGGGTGCAGCACGCCCCCCGATGTGATGGCGGGTCTTTCAGGTGTTCAGGACTTCTGCAGCGTTTGCCGCCCCGGCCGGTACGGGTCCAGCCGGGCGTCAGGTTGCCCGCCAATTTCAGCGGTCACCATCTCTGCAATCACCGGGGCCAGCGTCATCCCGGAATGAGTGCTGACCACATAAAGACCTTCCGGGCCAAGAGGCCCGATGGCGGGTCGCCCGTCCGCAGGCATCGGGCGTTCGCGGACGGTGATGTTTTCAACCCGGCAGTCTTCCGTACCCGCCAATACCGATTGCAGCTTTTGCAGCACGTCCTCTGCCCCGGCATCCATGTCCTCGATCGGCGGGCCACCGCCAAAATCAGCCCCGATCAAATACCCCTGGTCTTCGCGCTGCCAGATATGGACATTGGGCGTCGCCAACATCGATGTAATTTGACCCTGACCCGGGGACGTCCGTGCCAGTAAGCCCGGTGTGTTGTTCATCGTCAGGTCTTCCTCTACCAGCGCCAGCATGGCCGGGAGTTTCGTGCCAACGGCCAGGATCAGATAGTCAGCCGGATGAGATTGATCTGCTGCGGTGACGAATTTCAGCCGAGCGTCGTCGTGATTGATCGCGGTGATACCCGCGTGGATCAACTCTGCGCCCGCCGCCTTCGCCTGATCCAAGAACCACGCGGTGATCGCCTCGGGGTCGCCATAGCCGTCCGAACCTGCCAGCAATGCGCGCTCTGGCAGATTAGACACGTCGGGCTCCCTGTCCGCCAGTTCTGCGTCGTCCAGCATCTGAGCTGGCCGGCCCAGATCACTTTGCGATCCGGCAATCGCATCGAGATCGAAATGGTCCTGTTCCCACAGGATCGCGCCGGGGAACTTCACCGGGACAGTGGGGTCGTTGGCCTTCAACGCCTCCCACAAAGACAGGCTGTCATGGCGGAGGCGGTTGTAGACCGGATCCTCGGCCATGCTGGCATTCAGCCAGGCGAAGGACCCGGGCGAGGCCAAGCCGCCAGGCGTGGGGTCAAAAACGCGGACCCGGTGCCCGGCCTGGGCCATGCGCCAGGCAATTGCCGACCCTAAGACCCCCGCGCCTGCGATTGCGACATCTGCCATCATTCGTCTCCCGGCACGCCGTAACTGGGCGCCTCGGTTGGGTTCAGCGCCCGGGTTACATAGGCGTCCAGTTGCGGTTTATAGACGTCCCAAGCCGTCGCAAGCGAGGCGATGGGGCAATCCTCGGTCCAGTCGACACGCAAGTCGGCCACCGGCCAAGGTACCTCTCGCACCAATTTCATACCCGCCGAATGAACCGGACCTGCTTCACCCCCTGCCGCCAGCGCGGCCTGCATCACCGTTATCAGTCGGTCGCCCAGATGGCCATTGGATGCCTGAAACGCGTCGATCATAGCCTGGGGCACACCATCGTTTGCCAGCAGATTACCGCCGCAGGCGACATCGTTTACCTGGGCATCGGTCCAGATGCCCAAGGAGTTCGGCCCGGAATGGATCGCCGTATCCCCTGCCGCATCGACAGCCAGAACCTGACGATATTCCGGGTAGGCGGCTGTGCGCGCGACTATGGCAACGGCTTCGCTGGCACTGGCCCCCTGGGCCATCAGGTCCAGCGCCTTCGGTCCCAAAGTCGGGTCGGTGACGTTCTGGCTGGCCACCGCGCCGGTGCCCGCGCGGGCATAGGCGCAACGCGCCGCGACGGCGGGCGAAGATGACGATACCGCCACGCCGAACATGCTTGTTTCCGCACAGCGCGCTACGATGGAGAAGGTCATAGTCTGGGACCCAGTCAGTTAAGCTTTGCGGTAGCTTAGGGGGATTTTTAATCGAATGCGAAAGATAATCCCGAAGGCAGCGGTTCAGCGTTTAACCCTGTGTACAGCTTTCAAACGCCAGAAACGCCCTCAGAGGGTGTGCGGGACTGTTCGGGACGATCGATAAAGCGACGCCGACCAATACCTTCGCCGCTAAAAACCATACAACTTTGCTGGGTTGTCCACCAAGATCGCGCGGCGCACATCCGAGTCTGGCGCATAGTCCACCAACCGGTTCAACAGCGCTCCTGTATCCGGCATGTTCGCGGCCTTCGAGACATGCGGCCAGTCCGTCCCCCAAACCATCCGCTCAGGCCCAGCCTCGATCAGCATCTGCGCCAACGGCACTGCGTCGGCGTAGACCGGGTGCTTTTCCGAAATCCGATCGCAGCCCGAGAGCTTCACCCAGGCAATACCGTCGCGCACCAGGTCCAGCATCAAGCGGCACCCGGCGTTTTCCAACCCCATCGCCACCGGAAAGTGGCCCATATGGTCGATGACAATCGGCACGCCCATGGCCCGGATATCCGGGGCCAAGGCCTCCAGGTTTTGCGTCACATCGATCAGCAATTGCACATGCCAACCCATATCCTTGATCCGTTCGGCCAATGGCCGGAACGCCTGCAGCCCGACGCCGCCCCCGAACAACACGTTCAGGCGCAGCCCCCGCATGCCACCTTCGTGCAGACGGGTGAGTTCCGCGTCGCTGATATCCTCTTCAACCACCGCGATGCCGCGCGCATTCGGGCCATAGCCCGCGATCGCTTCCAAGGTGATGCGGTTGTCCGTGCCGTGGCAGGATGGGGTTACGATGACAGCACGCTCGATCCCCAATGCCAAGTGCATCGCCTGATAGGAGGTCAGAGACGCTTCTGGCGGGGTATAGGACCGCTCCGGCACAAACGGATATTCTGGCGGCAATCCGATTACATGACTATGCGTGTCCGTCGCGCCAGCCGGCATGTCGAACGCAACCGGCGTAAACTCTGTCAGCGGACCCAGACAAGCGAAGGTCATGCCGGTTTCTCAAAGATGATCAGTTGGCTGCTGCCCAGCGTCCAAAGGCCAAGTGTGCAGATCAGAAGCAGTAACCTCAGCACCCATATCAATAAGTTCGGGCTGTCCTCAATTACCTCGGCGACATTCCAGCCATCGGTATTTTGTTGCACGATCACTTTTTCGATCTTGCCCCTGGCGTTCCCGGCAATCAGGCCCAGTAAGCCGCCAGCATAGCTGACCCGGACAACTGAATTCACTTTGCGCATGCTGTTCCCTCTGGCGACCTAGGGATATCGTGATCTGTGCCGATCAATCCGGGATCACCGCAGTCGCGTCAATTTCCACCAGCCACTCCGGTCTGGCTAGCGCCACCACCACAAGTCCGGTACATACAGGGTGCACACCACGGATATACTCGCCCATCACGCGATAGATCGTTTCCCGATTGCGGATGTCGGTCAGGTAAACCACCAGTTTGGTCATATGCTCGGGCTTGGCGCCGCATTCTTCCAGCAGCTGCATGATATTCTGCATCACCTTGTGTGCCTGCGCCTCTGGATCGCCGACCCCAACATTGGCGCCGCCATCCAGTTCCTGCGGGCACTGACCGCGCAGGAACACCATGCTGCCCCGGGCCACCACGGCCTGAGCCAGATCATTGTCCAGGTTCTGTTCCGGGTACGTGTCTTTCGTATTAAACGGGCGAATGCGGGTATGGGTCATGGTAATTCCTAGTCCAGACGGCGGCCAATCTCATCCCGGCAAAGCTGCGAAAATCGTTCCGCTGCGGGGCTTAGTGGAACATCATTCCGATGCACGAGCATCACGCGGCTCGGCTTGGCCTGCCAGGCCAAGGGGCGCGCCACCACGCTTTTACCGTCATAGCTGACGGGAGAGTGCGTTCTGCTGGCCAACAAAGTATAGCCCAAGCCCTGCGCCACCATACCCCGCACGGTTTCAATCGCACCGGATTGCCAAGCAACCTGGGGTTCCACCCCCTGATCGCGCAGCAATGGCAGGAAATAGTCGGGGCTCGGCGGGGTCGACAGCAAGACCATTGGCAAGCCGTCCAGATCGGCGGCTGCTATTTGCTCCTTTGCCGCCAGTGGATGGTCGGCGGCCAGCAAGACGTAGGGCTCCCGCTCGACCAAAGTTTCTTTCGTCAGCCCTTCCGCGACATTTTCGTCATACATTAGCGCCAGCTCGGCTTCCCCTGCGGCCAGGGCTGAATGAATGCGCGACTGATCCCCTTCGATCAGCGTCACAGACGTTTCAGGCGCCTGGTCCTGCACACGGCGAAACAAGCCGGGCAAGGCAAAGGCGCTGATCGTGTAAAAGCAGGCAAGTGTCACCCGGTTCTGCGCTGCCTCTCGACCGGCTTCGATTGAGCCGACGCTTTCGATCCGGGACGTCGCCCCGTAGGCCCGGTTGGCATAGATCAATGGCGATCCGGTCGCGGCGATGAAGATATCCGCGACCTCGCCAATGAAGACGTAATGGGTGCCGACCAAATCCTGGCTAACAATCTCGCAATCGAAGGCCACCAAAGGGTCGATTACGCGGGGCGCGCCGGTTTCCATGGTGACCCAGTTCGAGCAGTCGAACTTGTCCGACACTTGTTCGCGGAACCGGCCCGCGAACGTATCGGAGATATAGGATTGATCGTTTCTAAGCACATTCACACAGAAAACGCCATTTTGTCTGATTGCGGCGGCTGAAGAGCTTTCGCGATTGACGCAGACCAACAGACTGGGGCGGGGCGTGTCGGCGCTGACCGACGACATGGCCGAAACCGTGACGCCCGACCGACCCGCTGGGCCATCGGTGGTGACCACATTGACGGTCGCTGCAGCGTGGCTCATGCCTGCCAGAAAGCGGGCACGGAGATCTGGATCAGGGGTCATCGGAACCTGCACATCAGGGCGCTCTAGGAACCCTTGCAACGAGCAGCGACCAGGGTCAAGCGAAGTGCAAAAAGAAACGGGCCGCCCCCTGCCGGGGACGGCCCTTTACGCATGGGCCCTAGTCGCGCAGCTGCACCAGATCGTTCAGCAAGCCACTGGTCCCGTTGTGGACCGTCAGCTTATCGACCTTACCGGCCAGCTCCTTCAGCGCCTCCAGTTCCTTCAGCCGCAGCATCACCGGATTTTCCTGCATCACCTTGGCGGTGTTCAGCAATGCCCGGGTTGCCTGAGTTTCCTCGCGGCGTCGGATCACATTGGCCTCGGCTTCCTTTTCAGCCTCGACCACGCGGTTCAGGATCTCGCGCATCTCGCCCGGCAGGATCACATCCTTCAGGGCGATCTGCCCGACCTCCAGCCCGATTGCGGCCATCTCGGCCCGGACTTGATCGGCTGCTTCCGCATCCACGCTGATCTTTTCCACCAGCAACTGGTCCAACGTCCGGGTGCCCAGCGTCTTGCGGAAAGCAAACTGCAGTGCACGGTGCAGGGCTTCGTCAAAGTCCTTCACCTCGGTCGCCGCCTTCACTGGATCCGTCACACGGACATCTGCCGCGATGTTGACCCTGACGGTTACACGATCTGCCGTCAGCACCTCCTGACCCGTCACGTCGCGGCTCTGCCACCGCGTGTCGATCAGCTTCACGTTGATCTGCCGACCGGTGTTCCAGAAGAGATGCTGGCCTTCGTTCAGCAGACCCATGAACTGTCCACCGATTGTCAGCAAGCCGACCTGACCGCGATCCACAGTCGCCTTGGCGACCTGGTCCTTGAACCCTCCCGCCTCGACATGCGCCCTCATTTCTTCGGGCATGCGCATATCATCGGCCAGAGCGAAGCGCTGGATGTCCCACGGGCCCGCGTCGGTCCACAGAACCGCACGTTCCTTCGGGCTGCGGCTCAGATCGAACAGCGCGCCATCACGGAATGCCACGGCGACTTCGCCATCTTCCGCCTGCAGCACGGTGAAGTACTTGGCAGCCAGATCAGGCTGTTCCCGGAACAATGCCCTCTCGTACTTCGAGACGAACTGTGGCCGGACGAGGTCGTGCTTTTCGATCAGCAAATCAGCGCCTTGGCCTGGGACATAGTCCTGTCCCGGTCCAAAGATACCCGCGAACCGACCCTTGCTTAGGACCAGCACACGTTCGTTTTCTGCGACGGTGATCTTGGTACGTGCCAAGATCTTATTGATCATCCATGTAAACATCATCTTCGTCCTTCTCTCTTCGTCTCTCGTTCGAGAAACCTCCTTGATTGGGCGGCCAAACGTGCCGCACTTGGGTCCCGTTGCCGGGATGCTGTGGCGCCCGATGGCGCGGTTCGTGCAACACCGGAACCGACCCAGGAAAGATGCCCAGGGCCATTGGTGTTGTCTTCGGTGCATGGGAATCCCGGCAAACGTCCGGGTCCGATGAGGTCGCTTAGGCTGTTCCACTGCCTTTTAACGAAGCTTGGAAGGCCTTGAACTTGCGTTCATTCGCGCGAACCCGGTCGGCAGGGACGGGGTCGCCGACAGTCAGCACATCCCACATCTCTCCGTCCAGGTCGACCAGCTCGACTTGGGAACCGACCTTGGCGCCACGCGCCTCAATGTACCCACAGGTCCTCTTGTCCCCGTTGGCGAGATTGCACCAGTGAAAAACCTGGTCTGTCATGGTCAGTCTCCTTCGTCGGTTCGGTCGGCCACCATGGCCAACCACTCTTTCCCCAAGTGGGGATTGCGGGGCGCCCCTTTCCTGGCGCGGAATTTCGGAAGCCTCGGGGCCAGCGACGCGGCGCGATGGACGGGCGTGGGAGAGAGAGCTTTGGAGAACCGGGCGAGGGTCGGACCCGTTGGCCCTTGCCTGATCCCGGCCCGCTTTGGCCGTCATCCGTTGCCGGTCCGCCCCGCCGGGCAGTGCCGGTTTTGGCGCGGGGTCCGTCCGGGCCGAAGCCCTTTCCGATCCGTTGCCATCGCCGGCGCTGCAAGCCGGCCCCAAGACCCAATTTTAGAGCCACTCTTGTGGCAGTACCGTTTGGTTTACGGTCGTGATGGCTGGATTCGAACCAGCTACCCGTAGGGTGTAAACCTACTGCTCTACCAATGAGCTACATCATGGCTGGGTTGGCAGGAATCGAACCTGCAACGACGGTTCCTAAAACCGGTGCTCTACCTTTGAGCTACATCCCACCCCTCCTGTCAGCAACCGACCCAGGCATACGCCAACCGCAGAGCGGCGCGCACCGGGGGAGGGTCTCAACTCCCACCGCATGGGCTCAGGCACCTCGAAAAAGGGACGCGCCGTATCAGGGGAATCAGGTGGTCAATGCAATAGTTGATTTCCGCTGCGTCACCGATATGCCACGCGTCTGTGACATTTTAGCACCCATCCACGGCTTGGTTTGAGTATCTGAATCATTCCCGCGACGGCGAGACGTTCACCGACGGTGACGAGATACCCAACGCCCGATCGTATTGGATGCATGGTCTGCGTGGGTATCACGAAGCAAAAGCCCGCGACGCAAACTAATGGTGGTTTTGGCCGGGAGCGTTTGACTCGTTCGGAAAGGTGGCCGCGTCATGCCTGGTGTGGGCTGGGCCAGCGCCGCCATTAAGGCGACCAAACAGCATTAAGATAAGTGCGGACTTACACTGCCGCTGCCCTTGTCGTGGGCGGGTTTTCTTCCGGGCCTTCACGATTGTTGCTGACGGCAACGGCCCGGTGTTTCGAAACGGGAAGGGTTCTACCGAGATTTTCCTAAAATTTGATGAAACTCATTTAAGGCGCAGTAGTGTGATCCCGGAAAATCGGGGATCTCTGACCTTTATGAGATTCCCGCTTTCGCGCGAATGACATCCCGTTCAGACCACCGGCTGATCTTCGCGCCATGTCGTGCGGTGCATGCATCGACGATGACGCATATCAAACGGGGTTCCTGCATGCAGCACCCGGCGATTGTCCCACAGCACCGCATCGCCCCGTGACCACTTATGGGCATAGCGCAAATCGGGCGCCGTGGCGCGGGCTTCCAGATCGGTCAGATAGGCATGGGCCCGAGGCTGGTCCCAGCCTTCGATCCCAATCGTGACCTTTGATCCGAAATAGAGCGCCTTCCGTCCGGTCCGTGGGTGACTTCGAACCAACGGATACTTCACGACAAGGCTTTCATCGACTTCATAGGCCTGATCACCGGCACCAGGCGCGCCTTTTTCGCGAAGAAACTTTGTCAGTCCGGCGACCGAGTGGCGGGCCGTCAGCGTCTCTGCTTCGGCCTGTTCCTCAGACGCCAACGCCGCGAGGCCGGAATACATGCAGGCGAACAGCGTATCGCCACCGCTTGGTGGGCATTCCAGGCAATAGAGCATCGACGCCCGCGCCGTGACCTTCAGGTGCATATGATCGGCGTGCCATTCGATATCGTCTGACCCGTCGATCGGGGCGAAGGACACGACTTCCTTGCCGGTGTTGCCGACCACGAAGATCTCAGGGTGGCCGTCCAGACGCGCCTCGATCCGTGCGGTTTTCTCCAGATCCGCGAAGGCACCAGACCAGGAAATCTGCTCGGCCGGGGAAATGTCTTGTTCCGGAAAGATCAGGACGCCGTATTCTTCGAGAGCAGTTTCGATGTCTTCAACCAATGCCGCATCCGGGGCAGTGCGCAAGTCGACATCTTCAACCCGCGCCCCGATCACCGCATCAGTGGGTGTGATCTTCACCCAATACGCTCCGCCAGATAAGTGGCGAAATCATAGATAGGGCGTTCCAGGTGGCTCAGATGTCCGGGCCGTGCAAAATCGGAACAAAGGCCTTTGTAGACCCGTTCGGTGCAACCTTGGTCTTCGACCTGCACATCGTCCAGCAAAAGCTTGGTCTTACGGAACATCTCTTCCGCCTCTGGGTCGCTCATAAAGTCGGCGCTGAGGCCACCGCCATAGGTGATGTGCACATGATCGACGCCTCTGGGGTGCAGTGCCAGATACCAGAAATAGCCCGGCGTCAGCGTGATCAGCAAACTGGGATAGATCGCCAGCAGGATCGTTGTGCGCCGCCAATCGCCCTTCAGCTTGGTGTTGTCGGGATGCGCCACGGCCAGCTTGAAGGATTCGTCCTTCAGAATGTAGTGATAGTTGAAGGTCGGCAGGCCCGGCGGACAGTCCATTTCCTCCAGCTTTGACAATCCGCCAATCGTGCCCGCGTGGCAGACCGGCAGGTGATAGCTTTCCATGAAGTTCTCGGCCAGCACCTTCCAGTTGGTGTTCCAGACATGGGTTTCGTGGAACAGGTTGCGATAGCCCGGCATGTCGAAATCGCCGATCATCTCTTCGACTTCGGCGAAGTGCTCGCCGGGATGGGTGGCGTTCGGGTTTAGGCTGATCATGATCCAGCCCAGCCAATCCTCGCACCGGACCGACGGCAAACAGTAGTCATTTTTGTCGAAACTGTCGTTCAATCCCATGCCTGCCGCGGCGCGCAGCGTGCCGTCCAGGGAATAGGTCCATCCATGGTAAGGGCATCGAAGCGTTGCCGTGCTGCCCGATCCTTCCATGATCGTCGACATCCGATGCAGACAGACATTCGACATGGCGCGCAGCACGCCATCGCGATCACGCACCACCAACACGGGTTGTCCTGCCAATTCATAGGTCAGATAATCGCCGGGTTTCGCCAATTGATCCGTGCGGCCGACGCACACCCATTCCTGCTTGAAGATGTCTTGAAGTTCCCGATCCAGAAAGGCCTCGGACGTATAGGCCGATTTGGGAATGGCACTGGACGTCTCGAACGGAGTCGCGACCATGGCCTTCAATTCGGCGACTGGATCTAGCTGATTAAAGACATTCATAGCGGGCCTCGTAAGCTGGCATGCCCTATGGATGCCGCTATTGGGGGCGCTGGGTCAAGTCTGGTCAAGCGGAACGTGGATAACGGCACTTGGGCCACAATACCCCGATTGTGGGTTTCCGCACAGGCATCCCCGTTGTTTGCGGCGTATAAGCAAGCCACAGTTTCTGGGGACATTTTAGACGGAGGCGATCAAAATGCTTCGAATTGGCAAAGGATTTCTGGTTTCAGCATCAGTCATTGCATTCGGGACAATGGCCTTGGCTGACCAACCACTGCCCCCGAAGAATACAACCGTTTTCCAGTTCAAAGATCCTCAGGAGGCCAGCGGCGTTGCAGCCGTTGGGGCCGAGTATGGCAGTTTCGCCGTTGTCGGGGATGAAGATCACTTTGACGGTCGACTGATCCCCGGCAGGGGAAAATTCCCGCTGCCGCGTGCGTCTGACGACCAAGACTTACCTAAGAAGGACGAAGCGGACGACGACGTTGGCGCGGCACTAGGACCAGAGGGGATTGATGTTGGCTTTCTTCCTGACGGGCGGTCCTTTTGGGTTGTCGTGGGCGAGGACAATCGCACCGTCTCGACGCTGGACGGCCAAAACTTCAAACTTGACGAGACATTCAAGGAAGTCTGCGGACGCGGCGCGGAAGGTCTTTCTTTGGGATGGAAAGACGATGCGTGGCTGATCGCGGTTTTGTGGGAAGGCGGGTATTATGAACCGGGCAAGTGCAAGGCTGGAACATCGCGACCAGCCGTATCTGCGATCCCAAACGTGGTTATCTTCAAGTATAACCCCGAGGACTTGAGCCTGACGCAGATCAAATCCTTCCCACTGAAGCTGGACAGTCTAGAGATCACCGACGGGCAGATTTTTCGCGCGCCAGACCTCGCATGGCGCAAGGATATGACGTCGTTGACCGTGCTTCTCGCGTCTTCCGGAAAACCCGGCACCGGTGCAGGTCATCTGCACACGTGGTTACAGGTTTTTGATCTGGACGGCGATCCTGATCCGAGCATTCCGCCGTTTAAGTTGGAGGACGAATGGGGTGATTTCGAAGATCCAAACTGGGAAGGTCTGGATTACACTTTGGATCATTCGCGGATGGTGATGGTGAATGATAATGCTGGAAAAAAGAAGAAGCCCCAATGGGCGGTGATTTTCAAAGCGCCGTTTTAGGTGGGCCTTAGCAAGGGCTGGCCAAGTACCTCTCCATCGCTGCCAACACCTCATCCAACGACCGCCGGGCGCCAGTTTGTAGGTATTCCATAGCGTTTAGGGCGGCGTTGTGCGCCTCTTGACTGGACCCTGCGACACAATCCTCGATGACACGGCAGAAATAATCTGACTGGTGCCCATCCACGAATGTGTAGTGGACGCAAACATCCGTGAGGCCGCCGGTCAGCAAAAGAGTATCAACCTTCAGGCCCTTCAGAAGGATCTCGAAGTCTGTGCCGAAGAATGCCGAATAGCGCCGTTTACGGATGAGATAGTCTTCGGGGCGAAAGCCCATCTCTTCGACCGCAATCTCTGTGTTCGGATTGCCCTCGACGCAGTGGACGTCCTCGTCTCCGTCCAGTTCGCGACCAAAATCAACGTGATCAGGACGGTGTACTTCCTGGATGAAGATCACCGGAATATCGCAGGCCCGCGCCTTGTCGATGGCGGTTCGGGCATTCAGCATTCGGTCGGCATAATCCGGCATATGGTCGATGGCCCGGTTGTCCGTGCTTTGGTCCAGGAAAGTGCCCGCTTGGATATCGATGACGATCAGAGCTGGACGCCCTTCGATCAGGTCACGGGATTTGCGATTTAGGTTGGCCATAGGTGTCGACCCCTTTCATGCCCTTGATCGGTTGCTGGACGAATTTAGTCAAATTCGAACGACTTCCTTCGGCCGGTGATCATCACCAAAAACTCTGCCTTCATGACTTAATATATCAATTTCGCCCCCCTGTGGATGGGCAGGGCTGCGAGAATTTCGAGAATTTTCAGGTGCGGCGCGTCCAGAAGATGACGGTCATTGGATGCCTCTTGCACCTACGCCCACCAGGCAGAGACAAACCTAGGTATTCCCACAAAAACTCGGTTAGGTTGCCGGCCAACGGAACGGGAGGCCCCCATGGCAAGTCTGAGAACCTATCTGGTGTTGGGCCGCGTTTCGAACCTTCCAACCGTTTGGACCAATGTTTTGGCTGGAACGGTCCTGTCAATGTCTGTTCCGGGAATGTCGAACGGGGAGCTGTTCGCCCTGCTGGTTGCCATGTCCTTGTTCTACTTGGGCGGCATGTATCTGAACGACGCGTTCGATGCCGAAATCGATGCGGCAGAGCGATCCAATCGGCCCATTCCAACCGGCAGAATCTCGGTCGGTCAAGTCTGGGTCATGGGCTGGTTGATGTTGATCGTCGGGTCTGTCCTTGGCTTCTGGTTGGGTTGGAAGGCCGGGCTTGCCGGGTTGGGCCTTGCGGGCTCGGTGGTGCTGTATGATTGGCTGCACAAGAAGACCGTCCTCAGCCCGATGATCATGGGGGCGTGCCGGTTTCTGACCTATGTCATGGCAGCCTATGCCGCAGGGGATCTGCCGGCGGCCGTGTTGATCGGGGCGATCGGTCTTTTCGCCCATGTGGTTGGACTGACTTACGCAGCCAAGCAAGAGGCCTATGACCAGATTGGCGCGTGGTGGCCCCTGGCAGTGCTGGCCGTACCGGTTTTGATTGGGGCGTGGCTGACCCATCACCCGCTTTTCGTGAACGTTACGGCTTGGGCCTTGCTCGCCGCCTATGCTGCCTGGATGCTATGGGCGCTGAGGTATCTCTTCCGGCGAAAACCCGGCGATGTTCCCCGCGCTGTTGTCAGCCTGATCGCGGGTATTGCGCTTTTTGATGCTGTGATGATTGCGTCGGTCGGCGCAACAATTCTGGCCGGCCTTGCGGTTTTGGGTTTTTTGCTAACGCTTGCACTGCAGCGGTTCGTTCCGGGAACGTAAGTCCAGGCCTACCGTTCCGCCGCCCGATCCGCGCCATCCCATTTGGGATCTTTCGCCAAGCCACGGGCCCGGCGGCATCGGTCCAGCATAACCGGAATCAGCGGATCGTCCGGCGAGATCGAAGCGCATTGTTCGAAGATTTCAAGCGCCTGATCCACTGCGCCACTGCGATACATTCTAAGGCCGCGCGACACGGCGTCGGATGTTCGCCGTTTTTGTTCGCGCAGATGTTTGGGATCGGCATCGTAGACCTCGAATAACCGAACCGGAGCTTCCCGCCCGACAACAGTGACCAGATCCACCTCTCGGATCTGGAACAAGTCCGGGTTCGGGAGCGTGCGATAGGTGCCCTGCGTGATCAGCAAACCGAGGCCATAGCGCTTGGTCATTTCTTCCACACGGGACGCCAGGTTCACGGTTGATCCGATCACACCGCATTTCATACGATTGGCTGCGCCGATCGTGCCGAACATGATCTCGCCAGTGGCGATGCCGATGCCGATCTTAATTGGATTATCTGGGTCATCGGCGCGGGACCAGGCCCGGAGCCCGCGGATCATCGCTAGGGCAGAAGTGATGGCATGCTCCGGGCCCCTGTCGAAGACTGCCATCAACGCATCACCGATGTAGCTGTCAACGAAGCCGCCTACGTCCTGGACAGCCGGTTCCATCCTGGAAAGATAAGCATTGATGAATTCGATCGCTTCTGCAGCGCCCATGGACTCGACCCGGGCCGTGAAGCCGCGGATGTCCGAGAAAAGAATCGAGGCCTCGGACAACACGTGATCGCCGAGTTCAATCTGGTCAATCGAAGGCCGGTTCAGAACCTGCAGGAAGCTGTGCGGTACGAACCGCGCATGCGCCGACGTCAGTTCGACCTGCCGGTTCAGAGCACCGCGCAGTTCGTCGAAGAGACGGGCATTTTCCACCGACACAGCCGCCTGAGCGCCCAACACGGTGATTGTGGTACAACGTTCAGGTGTGAACGCCCCACGCACCTTTGCGTTCTCTAGATAGACGACGCCGGTCAAATCACCCTTCGCCAACAATGGCACGCACAAAACCGATGCTGGCCGGGCAGCTTGGATATAGGGATCTTCGCCGAAACTCGGGTCAACACTTGCATCATCCAAAACCAGATGCGTCGTGGCCCGCCTCACGAAGTTGACGACCGACCTGGGAACGGCGGTGAAATCATAGGCCGTTTCCAGATCAATGATCCTTGTGTCATCGCCATAGGTTTCCGCCGCAACGCGCATGTCGTCATGGTCCCGCAGCAACAGAACACCGCGATCAGCCCCGGCATTCATGACCATCGCACGCATGACCTCACCCACAACGTCCGACAGCGAGGTCTTTTGAGCCAGTGCGGTCGCCGCCGAGATCAGACTGGAGCTGTCGACGATCTGCCCGTTTCCGGACGTCGTATCAGCTGCACTGGCAGAGATTGTTGAAGGGACTCTCAAGCTTTCGCTCGGCGTTATGCCCGGGAAGCGCTGGTCTAGGTGCGTGATCCAACCGGCAGCGCCCCACATTTCATGAGCAGCACGAGCTTCCGTCAGATAAGCTGCTGCAGCAGCTTCAGCGCCCTGCGACATGTGATAGCGCGCAGCGCGTTCATAGAAGAGCCCCAGATCGTGCAGTGCGTTGACCGACCGAGCCTGCTTGATCGCAGTCTCGAACCCGCGCACGGCCTTGCGATGCCGGCCCTTGATGGCGTCAAGTTCTGCCTGCAATAGAACGGCACGGTGTTCCTGACTGCTTGACCCTCTTTGCGATAGTTTTTGGAGTTGTTTTTTCAGTTTACGGGCTCGCCACCTGAGCCGCATGCTTCCAAAAAACCGCTCAGACCGGGCAAGCTCGACTGCTGCCAAAGCTTCGTAGAATCGATAATAGGCCTGGTAGGCCATCGAAACGATACCATTGCGGTGTTCCGAGATCGATTGCGTGTGGGTCAGGACGCCTTCATAGTCGCCGACCATCATCGCTTCCAGCATGGCAAACTTGTGAAAATATGCCAGCGAAGTCGCGTCCGCTTGCTCGACCCATAATTTGTAGTTTTCAGATGTATTGAAGGGCCGGCTCTGGTCCGGTTGCAGGCCGCGCATCCTGGCAATGCTTGCCCGGGCCATGATCATGATGCGCTGCGTCTTTTCGTGATAGTTATCAGTGATCGCCGCAAGGTGACCATCCAGAATTCCGGCAACACGCGGCAGTGAGTGTCCCGCCATCAAAGAGTAGGATGCGTGCCCATAACGGGCGTAGCCATGATACTCTAAATCGCCAGCAGCGATGGCCTTCTCCCAAGCTTCTTCGAAGATGGGCAGTGTGTCCGAAAGATGCGAGGTCCAATGTTGAATAAAACCGCCGAACACGACCAGGACACGCGCTTCGATGTCCTGAGCGCCCATCTCTACCGCAAGCTGACGGCCCAATTCTGCAAACCTGGTCCCTTGTTCGGGGCGTCCCAACGCAGCGCAGTGCAACATTCCATAGATGACATAGCCGTATGGTGAATGCGGGGCATTACCGTGTCGAATGGACAGATCTATGATCCGAAGGCCGATCATCGGCAGCAAGTACTTCTGGGCAAAATACGCTGGTGCGGCCATCAGGCCCAGCACACGGACCGTGGCCAGCTTTAACGGGTCCTGCATCATAGGAAGATGCAGGAGGCTTTTTTCTTTGCGCCCGCTCAGTGAAATTTTGGTTTTGATGAAGTACCTGATCAACGCCCAAATAGAAGGAGTGTCTGGAAGATGTTCGTCCAGCAGTGACAAGGTATGTTGGCCGACCTTCAACGCTTCGTTATACTCGAGCTTCGAGGTTTGGATCACGATCTGCAGTTCCAGCACGCGGACCCGGTTCAGAAGCGGGATCTCGCGCTCTAATAATGCTTCGGTTATCTCCCATGCAGACTGAGTATCGTTTTGCAGATAAGCTGCTTCCGCCTTTTGCAGCGTAACGTCGAACATCAAGCTGGGATCAATCTCCCAGCCCTTGGACCCCAGCATATCTTCGGCAACGGCAAGATAGCGCAGTGATGAATCCCAGGCGTTAGACTGCCGGGTGCGCCGGGCAGAGGCCAACGCCAGGTCCCGCAAACAAAGGCGCAGCGGTGCATCAAGACTATTCTGTCCTGCAATCAAATGGTCGGTGATTTCGATCAGCCAGGTGTCGATCGATCTGCCGGGCGTTCTGTTCAGCAGCAACCCACCGATCCGGGCGTGCAGTTGGCTGCGCTGTTCTTCAGACAATGCCTCATAGGCGGCAGATTGAACCCGGTCATGCTGGAACCGGTATCTCAGCGGCCATCCGTCCCGGCTTTGCCCGTCATCAGTCGCGCGGATGATGTCTGCCTGAACGGCTGGCTTCAGAAGTTGCGCGATCTGGTAGGCGGATCTGTCCTCTGCCAAGGCCAGAACCTGAGTTTCGAACGAGTTACCAAAGCACGCAGCCAATTGCACCACGCGCAGACTTTCCGAAGGCAACTCTAACAGCCGTTCGCTCACCAAGTCAGCAACGTTATCGGTAATTTCCTGGGACCGGATCGTGGCCAAATCCCAGCGCCACACATCGCCCTGTGCATCCCACTCGATGAAGCCCTTTCGTAAGAGTGCAAGGATGAACTGGCGAACAAAAAACGGATTTCCGCCGGTTTTTGCGTTGATCAGACTGGCAAGCCCCGAAACTCTTTCTTCCGATTGATCCAATGTATCGCTCAGTAGCTGGGCGATATGGATTTGGTTCAGTGGGCCCGGCCGAATTGCGGGTTCAAGGACACCGTTCTCCTCCAGTGTGACAAACATTTCCGATACGGGGTGCGTGGCGGCAACCTCATTCTCACGATAGGCGCAGATGATCGTCAGATTGGAAATCTCCGGATCGCTTAGCAGCATCATGATCAACTGGCGGGACGCCGCATCCGCCCATTGAAGGTCATCGAAAAACAAGATCAGCGGAGCTTCATCGCGCGCCAACGCCCTCACAAAACGGCGGAACACCAAAGCCATGCGAATCCGGGCTTCGTTAAGACCCAATTCTGCGACCGGCGGCTGCGCGCCGATCAAGCTTTCAAAATTGGGCAGGATTTCCAAAAGGACCTGCCCATTTGGGCTGACCGCCGAGATGATGCGTTGGCGCCAGACGTCGAGTTCTTCAGCAGGCCCAGCAAGGATACGGCGGAGCAAAAGATTAGCAGCCAGCAGAAAGGCGCTGTAGGGTTTTGCCCGTTCCAGCTGATCGAACTTGCCATGCAGCACGGTGCCACCGGCCGCGACCGTCGGCGTAAGAATTGCCTGCATCAAGGCGGACTTGCCAATCCCGGATGGTCCGGCGATGCGAATGAACCGGGACTTTCCGCGCAGGCTTCCTGCGATTTCCTTCGACACCTGCCTGATCAGATCATCGCGCCCATAGAGTTGATCTGGCAGCGCCAGCCGCATCGTAGGAGACTTGCCGCCTGATCTGATCTCCATCAGGAAATCTTCTGCCCGCTGGAACCTGTCTTCCGGGTTCTTTTCGATGAGCGTCATCACCGCGCGGGACATGACTTCGGGAACATCCGGGTTCACCTCTGACGGTTCCGGAGGCACTTCAGTCATATGCCGGAAAACCAGTTCGGCCTGGTTTGATCCTTCAAAAGGAGGACGTCCTGTCAGCAAGGTGTAAAGCGTGATTCCCAGCGAGTAGAGATCCGCCCGGTGATCGACCTGGCGGTTCATTCGGCCGCTTTGTTCAGGGGCCATGAACGCGCCTGTGCCGTGGCCTGAATGCAACGAGGTTTCGTCGAGTTCATCCTCGTGAACAGCCAGGCAATGATCGATCAGGCGGATGATGCGAAGATCAGCAGAGGCAACGATGTTCGAAGGCTTCACATCCCGATGCAGAATGCCTTGATTGTGCAGATCTGCCAGGGCTGCCCCCGCCGCGCCAGCGACGATCCGGACATCTTCCGGGTCCATCGGACCGGTTGCGAGCAGATCGAGGGACGTCAACCCGTCATCCGGAAACAACAACATCGGTCCACGCTCGGACTCGATCATGTCGATGGCGCGGGAATGGTTCGGGTGCTTCAGCGCCCGGGTGATCCGGTATTCGTTTTCAAGACGGGCTTTGGCGGAGATACCCTGGGCCTTTGCCGCAACTGACTTGCACACAACCCGGCGCCCGTCAGGCATCACACCGCGGTGCACCGCGAACGTGCGTCCTTCGCGGATCAGCGTTGTCAATACGGGTTGCCTAGGCTTCGCCATCCCTCGTCCTTCTGACTGTAATACTACAGGCAACCTGATTCGGGGCTACTTACGGGTAAGGTACGGCTAAACTACAGACTCAGACTTTACTCCCAGTCCAAGCTTATCTGGTTCCTGAAGGAATTGCGCGAAAAACGGTGAATTGAATCGCAATTTGCAAACTTTACGCTACCTAGATGCTACGGCACCTTGTGCGATAGCGTTCGAGCCAGTTCCGCAGATTGCGCCTTTGAAAGTGCTTGATCGAAAAGCGCCGTTTCACCAGGGCGCAATGTGACAGCCCGAGGGTACATCGGCGCATCGCGATCTTGGCGGACGGAACCTGCCCAATGATCGGTGCTGGCAAGCAGATCTTCCAAACCGCGGTCGCCAAAGTTATCGCGATAGCCCTGCATCACCACGTCCATATAGGACCGTAGAATCGGGTGGGTCTGCAGGCCGTTCTCCGGCACCGTCGAGAGCGACCGATAGACATATACGCTGTCCGGGCACAGCCCGCCCGCCAAATCGAACAAGGCGCCATCCAGTTCGAGCCGTTCATATCCGCGTTCGCGCTCGTCCAATCTAGCAAGTGCGTTGTCCTGCAATTCAACGACCACCCCGGCGATCTGATGGCCCGCCTCTTCGCGGATGGATAGGCTGCGGCCGGGATCGCGCGGCGCCTGATAGAAATGTGTCCAGGTCCGTCGCCATCCTTCCAAGACGCATGGGAACGCGGTTTCACCGGGCTGACGCGTACCTGCATTCACAAGGCTGCCATATCCGAAGTAATGCCTGGCCATCAGCGGTAAAGATCCATGCGCGAAGGCGGTAGCGGCGGCATGCCTTTGGCCGAAAAGCTGGCCACCGTCTGATAGATCCGCGCCGAACCGCGCGTGAAGGCCAGCGAGCAGCCGCCGAGATAAGCCGCCCATAGTCGGTAGGTCTGGGCCCCGACGAGTTCTTCTGCTTCAGCCCGGCGTTCGGTCAGGCGGCGGCACCAGATCTCGGTGGTCCGGGCGTAGTGGCGGCGCCAGCCTTCGACGTCATGCACCTCCAGCTTGGCCTTTTCCATCTCGGCGACCGTGTTGCCGATATCGTCCAACTCTCCACCTGGGAAGATGTACTTCTGCAGGGCGCGCTGTTCAGGACGTTTGGAAAACCGGGCCTTCTTGCGCTTCGCTCCGCGGCTGATGGCGTGGTTCAGAAACACACCGTCAGGGGTCATTAGGCTGCGAACTTTGGCAAAGTAATGGGGAATGTTCTTCAGGCCGATATGTTCGTACATGCCGATGGAGGCAACTTTTGAAAACTGGCCCTCCAAGTCGCGGTAGTCGATCAGCTCGATCGTCACGCGCTCTGAGAGGCCATCCCTTTGCATACGTTCCCGTGCCGTATCGGCCTGGGCCTGGGACAGGGTGATGCCATGGGCCTTAACTCCATAGTGCTTTGCGGCATGTCGGATCAACCCGCCCCACCCGCAGCCGATATCCAGCAACGTGTCTTCAGGTGTCAGCCGTAGCTTGCGGCAGGACATGTCCAGTTTGGCTACTTGGGCATCTTCGAGGGTCTCGACACCTTCGGGGAAATACGCGCAGGAATACTGCATTTCCGGATCCAGGAAGAGCCGGTAAAAATCGTCGCCGACATCGTAGTGGAACTGGATGAAGGCCTTATTTTCGTCCGTCGCCCGGCCTTGGCCGTCTGCATCACCTTCGTATCCGCGAGAAGCATCTGGATTGTCGCCTTTCGCTGCCAGCAGAGGCGCCAGAATGCGGGCCATCTTCAGCTTCGATATCTTCCGTGCACGGCGTTTGTAGGTGTTGTCTAAGGCGAAGGGCGCGCCGATATCCACCCAGGACCCGCCCTCGATGTCGATGCGCCCATGGGCGTAGTGGCGAATGGCTCGGTCCAGGGTTGGACGGCGCAGCAATGAAGGCAGCACCCCGGGCGTCTCGATTCGGATGGCAAGATCACCGGCATTTGCACCGAGCGGTTCCAACGAGCCGTCCCATAGCCGGACACTCATGGGCAGGTCGACCGCATCGCGGACCACGCCCAACGCCTTGCGCGCCGCTTTCAGAAGTCTGTCATCCGCCATCGGTCACCTCTGGCGCCTTCATAATCGGACAGGTGAAAAAGAAAAGGGGCTGTCAGGCCCGGCCTGCCCACCTTTGCTGACAAGACGCCAAAGCTCTGGCAAACTGTATCCATAGTGGGCCGGGGAGCATTTCGATGACGGAAAAGAAGGGTGTTTTCATCAGCTATCGCCGGGGCAGCGCCACCCGCGTCGCCAGCGCCATCCGGCGAGAAATTACAAATCGCTTCCCATCCGCCGACGTATTCAACGACGGTGTCGTGATTGATGCTGGGGCCGACTGGCCGGATCGGATCAGGGCAGCGCTCGAGGACAGCGTGGTCCTGCTGGCGTTGATCAACGAAGAATGGCTGACTGCCCGCAAAGGTATGCGGCATCGCCTAGACATCGAAAATGATTGGGTCCGCGCCGAGCTGACCCATGCATTCGTTAACGGTGTTCCCGTCACCCCAGTCCTGATTGACGATGCTGAGTTGCCCCGTAACCACGACGATCTCCCCACCTGCCTACACCCGCTGTTCGAGCGCCAAACCACACCGCTGCGCGAAGACCCGCAGGACGAGATCAACGACCTGCGAAAGATTGCTGACGCTGTGGGCGACCTCCTTCCGGATACAGCGCGGGAAGCCCGCCCTGAACCGCATGCTACACCACATGCGCCCGACGGCTACATGCGGATATCTGATGCGGTTGCGATGGCGGCTGAACTAGCGAATGGTCCCAATGACCTGCGCGAACTCGCGAGAACAAAACTAGATGCTGGAGAGTACCATCTGGCTGAACTACTATACCGAGCGGCGTATGAGGGGTTTGTCGAAGCATTTGGTGAAGACCATCCTACCGCCTTGACGGCGCGTCACAATATTGCGCTCGCCCAACTCAACCAAGGCGAGGTCGCCGAAGCCGCCGATGCTTTAGCCAAACTAGTTCCGATGCGCGAGAAAGTTCAGGGGCCCGAGCATCCCGATTCTTTGATAACCTTTAGCGTGTACGCTAGCGCCTTAAACCAACAGGGTAAGTCGAAGGAAGCCGCCGACGCCTTTGCGAGACTAAACCCGCTATTGGAGAAGGTTCATGGTGCTGAGAACCCTTATACGCTGACAGCCCGACACAACTATGCCAACGCGTTGCTCGATCAGAGCAGGGCGGTCGAAGCCTCTGAACTCCTTGCGGAGTTGATTCTCCTGCGGGAGAAGGTTCAAGGCGCTGACCATCCCGACACGCTGACAGCCCGCCACGAGCATGCCCGCACCCTAATCTATCAGGGAAAGGCGGCGAAAGCTGTCGAAGCCTTTGAGGCGCTGATCCCGCTGCTTGATAGGGTTCAGGGAGCCGAACATCCAAGAAATTTAACAAGTAAATGCGCTCTTTCTCATGCGGCTCTGGAGAATGGCGATCCACAACTGGCAAAGCAGACCCTGGAGAGTTTACTGTTATACAGTATCAACACAAATCCCTTGCTCATGGGCAAGACCGCGCTGCTCCGCGGCTGGCTGGCTGATTGCGATGGGAATGATGATAAGGCAACCGATTTGCTGAGCCAGGCTGAGGCGCATCTCGCGCATCTAGAGCCGGAACACTATGCCCGACGAGAGTTGGCACGCTATCGAGAAACGCGGGTCCCCGGCGGGCCGGGGGGTACGACGATCTGGTTGCCGGACGCGAAGGGTTAGGGCTTCGCGACCGTTCGCTGGGTACATGAAACGAAAAATGCCGCACCCTAAGGATGCGGCGCTGAATTTTCTATAGGTAGTAGGGCCGCCCTTAATCACTCTATGATTGCGGATACGACGCCTGCGCCGACGGTGCGTCCGCCTTCGCGGATAGCAAAGCGCAGACCGTCTTCCATGGCGATCGGCGAGATCAGCGTCGCCTCGAACGACACGTTATCG
>JBCCHJ010000035.1:0-53384 GCA_039028795.1 Pseudomonadota bacterium | reverse complement strand
GCGGGTTGAGGGCGCTTAGAGCCCTGGAACTCAGGCTTTTTTAGGTGGCCATCGATTTCTGAAAGCGCCCAAAAGCAAAACGAGCCCGCAATGAGCGGGCTCGTTCTCGTCCACAGAGTGGACGTCGTGCGTTGTCGTTGAGCGCAGTGCTTTGAAGCTTACGCCCCGGCGGGATGATCTGCTTCCAGCGCCGAGATCACACTGCCGGCGTCGGCCAGACCAGTGAAGCGCGCCACGGTCTTGCCTTCACGCAACAGCACAATCGATGGAACGGTTGAGACCGCATAGCGATCGGCAATCTCGGGAGCCTCCTCGACGTTCACGCCGATGACGTGCGCCGGAAAGGACGGGTGAACGGAGGCGTGCATTAACAGCCGCTCCTGGGTGATGCAGGGCGTGCATTCGTTGTCATGAAACTCAAGAATGATGGGGCGATCCGCTTGGGAAATCTCCGCATCGATGTAATCGGTGGTCTGGGCCATCTTCTTCACTCCATAACGTTTGCCTGCGCCAAACCTGAGCGTTCAGCGTTCGTAGGGAGGAAAGTTGCTTATTCGGCAGCCGATCTGTAGCGTCACTCAAACGCGAACAGTTATTCGAATTCCAGATGGTTGAACGCATCTCTTCCCTGCAGCTTTTTTGCCGTGTAGCCAGAACCGGCAGTTTCACCGCTGCAGGCAAAGAAACCGGGCTTTCTCAGCCTTCAGTCTCTCGCATCATCTCGAACCTGGAGAAGGAGCTGCAGGCGGCTCTGTTTGTCAGAAGCACCCATGCCGTGAAGCTGACGGAGGCCGGCGACGACTATCTGGCGCGGATCGAACCGCTATTGGGCGCACTCGAAGAAGCCGAGCACATCGCCCGCGGAACCGGAGAACTCACCGGTCGGCTAAGGGTGGGCGTGGCTACTAGTTTCGCTACACGCGAGATCATCCCCCGCTTGCCAGGTTTTGTGGCAGAACACCCCGGCCTGCGCATCGATCTGGTGCTGACGGACTCGCGCCAGGAGCTGATTAGCGAAGCGATCGACGTTGCCATCCGGTACGGAGAGCTGAAAGACTCCACCATGGTCGCCCGCCGGCTCGGTGCGCCGCGACGGGTCATTGCTGCGTCAACGGAGTATCTGGAACGTGCAGGCACTCCAAAAATCCCGTCCGATCTGTCAAAGCACGAGGTCATTCTGGGTCCTTCGAGCGTCGGACCAACTGGTTGGACCTTCAAGAAAGACGGCAAGACGACCTCGGTGCGGGTTGACGGTCAGATCATGATCACTGTGAACGAGGGGCCAACCGCCGCCGCCGTCGCTGGTATGGGCATAATCTCGACGGCCTACTGGGGCTGTAAGGCGGAACTCGATAGCGGGAAACTTGTGCAACTCTTGCCAGACTGGGATTTGGGAACAATCGAGGTCAACGCGGTGCTGCCAAACCGCCAGTCGGCCAAGCGATCTGCCCGGGCACTAGCAGACTTTCTGGTTGCGTCGTTCCGCGGCTATGAAGAGTGAGGAGTGGATGCTTGGCACCCACCCCATAAAGCCCCCTAAAGTGACATGCCGCCGTCTACGTCGATTGCCGCACCCGTGATGTAGCTGGCCTGATCGCTGGCGAGGAACGCCGCCATGTTCGCGATTTCCGTTGGCTTTCCGTAACGCTTCAGCGCCGTCAGCCCAGATACTGGCTCGAAGAACGGACCAGCGGCAGGGTTGAGGTCGGTATCGACGGGACCGGGCTGGATTGCGTTCACCAGAATATTGCGAGAACCAAGGTCCCGCGCCCAGCCTTTCACCAGGGCGGTGATGGCAGCCTTGGTCGAGCCATACCCGGCAAAGCCTTCAAACGGCATCCGCTTTGCATTGACAGATGAGACGACAATGATTCGTCCACCATCAGGGATGTGCGGGACGGCGGCGTTCGTGCCTGCGTAAACGCCATCCACGTTGATCGCCATCTGCTGACGGAACGACGTGAAATCGGCTTCGGTGATCGAGCCCGTACGGAATACGCCCGCATTGTGCACCAGGATGTCGATATGGCTGAACGCTTCGACGGTTTTTTCGACCGCGGCTTTTGTCGCCTCTGGATCAGCCGCGTCAGCGCGGATTGCTATCGCATGATCCCCCAGGCGCTCCGCCAAACCACCTGCAGCTTCTTTGTTGCTTACATAGGTGAATGCGGTTTTCACGCCTTCTGACGCAAGCCGTTCCACAATGGCAGCGCCGATGCCACGCGCACCGCCAGTTACAAGAGCCGTCTTGCCGGCAAGATCGTAGGTCATTGGAATTCTCCTCTTTGTGGTGGGCAGACGCGCTCACCCGGCAAGCAATTCTCCGGCGCCAGACCGTAAGAACTTGTGGTTGCGTATATGCCCGGCTGCGTGCGTGCCGTTACGCGGCGGTGGCTTCCTCAGCAGACCAAGCCAGGGCCGCAAAACCTGCATCCACTTCTGGCTTCACGATTGGCGTGGTGTAGTTCGACAGCACTTTGAGGCTGGTGCCGACGATCACTTCGAGCACTGTCTGCTTGGTGTAGCCCGCTACAAGGAGTGCATCGACTTGCGCTTCGGTCGGGTGCCCACGGGTCTCGTGCACGATAACCGAGAAGGTCCGCAGTGCTTCGAGCTTGGTATCAGCCAGCGTTTTGCCGCTCCGCAGCGCCGCAATCACATCTTCATCGACGCCCGCCATCTTTGAGACGGCAGTGTGCGCGGCCATGCAATAGGAACAGCCATTCAGACGGTTGTTCGTCATTAGATTGATCTGACGCTCGGTTTCGGTCAGTTCGGTTTTGTCGAACAAACCCATCAGAGTGAGATAGCTCTCAACCAAGACGGCGCTTCTGCCATCGCAGCCATAAGGTTTGGCACAAAGCCCATCTTCGCCTTGACGGCTGTCAGGACCGGCTTGGAGGCTTCGGGGGCACTTTCGATTGTGTGGGGGGCGTAAGACGTCATCGGATTTCCTTTTTCGGTTGAGTTGAGGGCGTGAAGTTGTTTGTTCTCAACCGAACTTAGACGTCTGACTTTTTTGAATGTAGGCGACCCTAATCACTAACGATTATTCGAAAAACGAATAGACTGTTGCGCACTCCCAACCGCTTGTACGGGCACGTCACAGGCGAACTTTGGAAGGCAAATGCGCTGCGGCGATGTAGTCGCCGTAGCGCATCGGTTAGGTCGTGGCGGCAATGGGAAGCTTTACGTCGCCGGCAGGCGTCACTTCAGGCTGGCCAGATAGTTCATGACCATCTTGTGCTGCGCCGGGTGCGATTTCTCCAGGTAGGTCATGTCGGTCACACCGAACTCGCCCGGGGCAGAGCCATGCTCCAGAATGTGGTCAAGCGCGCCGATGATGTCGGACACCAGCGGGCGATCGGTTGCGCCGCCGAAGTTCATCTCGCTCGAGCTAAAATACAGGGAAGGGATGGCCCGCGATTGCTCCATGACGGTCTGTTATCGCATGATGTGAACAAATTCGTGCGAAGTATTTGTTGAAATCTCAATTGTAAACGAATTCGAAGGATTTTCCGACGAGGCCAAATTTAATGAGGAAATAGGATTATAAAACGCCGCATGTCGAACAGGTAAGACTCTATTCTATTGAGACTGCGTCAAGAGATCTTTGTCCCGATGCTTTGACACGCTGAGGTTTGTTACTCAAAAAAGGGGCCGGCGCGTGGCCGGCCCTTCAAGGAGCTTCTTCTAAGTCGTCAGACCGTGTCGCCGAAGGGCATGTCGCGGAAGCGCTTGCCGGTGGCGTGGAAGATCGCGTTGCCGATGGCAGGGGCGATTGGGGCGACGCCCGGTTCGCCCGCGCCAGAGGCATGTACCGAGAACGGATGCGGCACGATGTGGACGTTTACCTTTTCAGGGAAGTTGTCCGACCGCACCATCTGGTAGGTGTCGTAGTTCTCTTCCTGTGGGACACCATCTTCAAAGTTGATCGCTGAATAGAGAGCAGCGGTCATGCCTTGAACGGCGGCACCCTGGATCTGGCTTTCGACCCGCTCCGGCATAGCAACGAAGCCGCAATCAAGGGCGACGTCGATCTGCGGGACGCGGATCTGACCATCGACGACCTTCACCCGGGCTGCTGCCGCGATGTAAGTCACGAAGCAACGGTGCGATGCCAGGCCGATGCCTTCGCCAGCGGGCAGCGATTGCCCCCATCCGGCTTTTTCAGCGGCCATGCGCAGCACTTTCTTCTGACGGCCCACATCCATCGGGTACTCGTCGTAGACCTCGCCGTAATCCCAGAAATTGTCCGGATAGTTTTCGGCCTTGATGTCGATGACGCGGTCTTCGCCCATAACGTCGAGCATGTACTCAAGTTCGTCCTTGCCCAGGTCCGCAGCGATTTCCGACATGAACGTTTGCTGTGCCCAGGCCCGTGGGATGTTGGACACAACGCGGAACCAGCCGATCCGGGTCTTGGCCATGGCCTTGCCGTTCTCGATCGACACGTTCGGGACCTGGAACGGATTGTCTAGGTGGCCCATGCCGCTTTCGATGAAGAACTGATGACCCGAGTCCGGCGCGAAGGTCGACAGGATCGACGGTGCGACCGAGTTATGGCGGAAGCCCAACCATTTGCCGTTTTCGTCCATACCAACTTCTAATTCCTCGACCGAAGTCGTGTGGTAGAAGCTGTTCTGGATGTCATCGACACGGGTCCATTGGACCTTCACCGGCTTGCCAAGCTTTTGGCTCAGCAATGCCGCTTCGATGGCAAAGTCGCACTTGGATTTGCGGCCAAAGCCACCACCCAACAGCGTGACCAGAACCTCGACATCTGCGATGTCCATATTCAGCGCTGCCGCGATGTCACCACGGGCACCAAAGGGCGATTGGACAGGCGCCCAGATCGTCGCCTTGCCGTCCGTCACGTCAGCCACGGCTACGGGCGGTTCCATCATGGCATGGGCCATGTGGGCGCCGCCGTACTGCGCCTTGAAGGTCTTCGCTGCACCGTCGATGGCCGCACGAGCATCCCCGACAGCCCGCAGGACATTGCCCGGCTGGGTCGCGGTTTCCTTCATTTCGGCAATGAAGGCGTCCGAATTGTAGTCCGAGTGGCGGCTGTCGCCCCATTCGATCTCCAACGCATCCCGGCCCTTGATCGCCGCATCGGTGTTCGATGCGATGACAGCGATCCCACCTTTCGGCGCGAACTTCGCCGGGAAGTCGGCGATGGGCAGGCCCATGACTTGCTGAACGCCCGGAACTTCCCAGGTTTCTGTCGCATCATAGCTGAGCGGCTTGGCGGCGTGAACCGGAGGCCGGGCCACAGCCGCGTAGACCATGCCGTCCAATTTGACATCGGCGCCATAGACAGCCTTGCCCGTCGTGATGTCGTGCAGGTCATAGATGCCGATGTTGCGCTTGCCGATGTAGCGGAACTCGGATTCGTCCTTGAAGCTGAGCGCTTCGAATTCCGGCACCGGCACCTGCATGGCCGCCTCGGCCAAGTCGCCAAAGCCCATGGTGTTGCCACCAGCAGTAACTTCATGAACGCCGACTTGCACGTCTTTCACATCAACGCCGGCCTTGTCCGCTGCGGCTTGGGCCAGCATATGCCGGACCGAGGCCCCCATCTGGCGCATGGCCTGGATGTGATGGCGGACCGAGCGCGACCCGTCGGTGTCCTGATTGCCGTATTTGGGCTCGTCCCCCGGGGCCTGGATGATCTTCACCATCGCCCAGTCGGCGCCCATTTCATCCGCCAGGATCATTGGCAGCGACGTCCGCGATCCCGTGCCCATTTCCGAGCGGTGCGCGGTCAGTGTCACTGTGCCGTCGGCATCAATCGCGACGAACAGGTGTGGATCATAGCGCAACCCATGCGGCATGGAATCGCCGCCGGTCTTGTACCGGGCGAAAGCACCCGCATCCCCTGCGAAAGAGGCCAGGGCAAATCCCGCAGTTGCCGTCGCCATGAACCCGCGGCGCGAGACGTGGGCAACGGTCAGCTTTCCAGCCGTCTTGGCACGGCCACGGGCCGCTTGTTCAAGAAAATGTAACATGGCTTAGCTCCCCGTCGCTGCTTGCCGGACCGCTGCGACGATGCGCTGATAGCAGCCGCAACGGCAGATATTGCCGGACATGCCGTCCAGGATTTCCTGGTCGGACGGGTCTGGCGTCTCGGACAGAAGGCTGGCCGCCTGCATGATCTGGCCGGACTGACAAAAGCCGCATTGGGGAACGTGCAGATCGCGCCAGGCGGTTTGGACGGGGTGATCCCCATCGGGTGACAGACCCTCGATCGTGGTGATTTCGCTTCCCTCGACGTCCTCGAGGGTCAGCATACAGGACCGCGTCGCAACGCCGTTCAGATGGACCGTGCAAGCGCCGCAAAGACCGACGCCGCATCCATACTTCGTGCCGGTCAGACCGACCATGTCGCGCAACGCCCACAACAGCGTGGTGTCGCTTGGACCGTCAACTTCAACGGTCGAACCATTTACGTTTAGAGTTGCCATCTGCACCCTCCTGGGTATCTGCCTGGGTTAAGGTGTGCTGGGCTCGAGGTCTGGCTCGCGCCCGATTAGGGCCGCCGGGCGGGCGGCAATATGTGATTAGTCGTCGTCGTCATCAAACCCCGCTCTGTTGACCAATCCAATCCGATAAACATCCTTGCGCTTTCCGACCAAGAACACAGCC
Organism: Pseudomonadota bacterium; assembly: GCA_039028795.1. Lineage (GTDB taxonomy): Bacteria > Pseudomonadota > Alphaproteobacteria > Rhodobacterales > Rhodobacteraceae > Thermohalobaculum. The sequence goes on along the minus strand of JBCCHJ010000035.1, from coordinate 46,733 downwards.
GTCGGCAGTTTGCCTGTGGCGTTTATGGGGTCTTCATCGAAGATCACCCGCACCGCATGGGACACGTCCATATTGGGCGCCAGCTTGCCAGTTGCGATCGCCGCGTCAAAACCGTTCTCTGGAAACGGCTCCCAATTGATGCTTTTGATCGGGCGGCCCAGACTGCGGGCCAAGTGAAATCGGACGATGCGTTTCTTGATCTTTCCGGTGTCCTTCCAGAACACCATCTCCTTCAGCATCTCGTAGTCTTTGTTTTCAATGGCGGTGCGGATGTATTCGAGGACTTCTTCCTTGTCCTTCGGCATCGACGCGGCCTGGGCCGCACCCACCATCAACGAAAGCGCAAGTCCGGAGGCCATAAGCCCCCGGGTTGCATTTGTCAGCAGGCTGCTCATCCGTCGGCCAGTTTGAAGACCCAGAGAGCGCCCCCCTGTGGCACGTCCGGAACACGACCTTCAGGCAGCATGTCCTTTAGCAGGCCCTGCATGCGTTCGGCATCTACGCCCCATCCGGATTGGACGGCAATGTACTGCGTGCCATCGACTTCATAGGACGCGGGGACCGCGGTGATGCCAGAGTTCGTCGGGAACTCCCACAACACGTCGCCTGTTGTCGCATTGAACGCTCGGAACTTCCGGTCACTCGTGCCTCCGGTGAAGATCAGGTTACCACTGGTCGACAGCAGTGGCCCCCAGAACGGCGTGTCGTTGAAGCTGTGGCTCCAGACCATCTCGCCCTTGTTCATGTCCCAGGCTTGAAGCTGGCCAATTGGAACCGGCTTGGATGGATCAATGCCTTCAGCAAAGCGCATGGAGGACAGGATCACATCGATCGGAATACCGATGTATAGCTCGCCGGGCTCACGCTCGCCGATCGGTACACCGCCCAGTTCCGAGCAAAGGTTCTCATGCGCCGGAATGTAAAAGAGCCCGGTGTCCGGGTTATACGCTTCTGGCGGCCAGTCTTTTCCACCCCAAAGTGACGGACAGAACGTCACCGTCTTATTGGTGCCCGGCGTCTTGGCTTCGTTGTAGGAAGGCCGTCCGGTTTCCGGGTCGATCGACTCGAAGGCATCCTGACGGACAAACTTGTCGGCCGCGATGAACCCAATCGATCCATCATCCTTGGCTTCCATAGTCCAGATGTATCCGTTACGGCCGGCATGGACCAAGCCATTGACCTTTTGGCCATCCCGCTCGATCGGCATCAGCAGAGGGGCAGAGACCTCATCCCAATCCCAAGCATCGTTCCAGTGGTACTGGTGGTGGCCTTTGATCGCGCCATCCTTGATATCCAATGCCATTACAGAGGTGGTATAAAGGTTGTCGCCGGGACGGGTGTCCGGCATCCACGGACCACCGTTTCCTGTACCAACATAGATCATGCCGGTATTGCTGTCATAGTTCGGCTGCATCCAGACCGACCCGCCGCCGACCTTCCAGCTGTCACCTTTCCAGGTTTCCGATCCAGGCTCGCCCGGTGCAGGGATCGTATAGGTCTGCCAGGCAACCGCGCCGGTTTCTGCATCCAATGCGGTGACGTGTCCGCGGATCCCGTACTCACCACCTGATACTCCGGTTATGATTTTGCCTTGGGCTGCCAGCAATGACAGCGTCGAGTAGTAGCCATCGGTGTAGTCTGCGATGACGGTTTCCCAGACTTTCGCACCGGTTTTAGCATCTAAAGCAACAACCCCGGCTTCATAGGAGGCCACGTAAACCTTGTCGCCATAAAGCGCGACACCGCGGTTCGTTGGATGCAACTGGAAGAGATCTTCCGGAATCTCGTGTAGATAGCGCCAAATTTCGGTCCCGGTTCGCGCATCCAGGGCGATTACCTGACCTTGTGGCGTCGACACGTACATCATCCCGTCATTCACCATCGGCGGCGCCTGGTGACCTTCGGAAACGCCGGTCGAGAACACCCACGCCGGGACCAGATTGCCGACGTTGCCGTCATTAATCTGCTTCAAGGGGCTGTGGCCGTGGCCTTCGTAATTGCCGCGCCATGTCAGCCAGTTGTGGGGCTCCGGGTTGGAAAGCCTCGCATCGGTGACGGGATTGTAGCCATCCGCAAGCGCGAACGTTCCTGCCCCTGCAATGGTCATGGCCGCTATACTGATTGTAAATCTACGCATCCATTCCTCCCATTATTGGCCGGCATGCCGGCATGAATGGCGCCGTAATTATTTTTTGGCGCCTCCAGGTTTTCGCGTGAACGTATCCAACGCGACGACAAAACCTTGATCGTCCAGACCGAGCGGAACCATTGGCAGTTGCCTGCGTGCAGGTCCGCTCAGAACGCTGCCCCCCGAAAGGGCATCGAATTCTGACAGATGACAGTGACAGCGCAGAACGCGCTCTTCTTCTTTCCAGGATTTGATGGTGCAACTGCGGTGCGTACACAACGCCGAGAACACCAGAACGCCTTCGGTACTCCGTCCCAGGGTTTCTTCGTCCATCTCTGCGGGGTCCAGGCGTACCACCAGCAGGCGATTCAGACGGTTCTTCCTGCGGATGACTTCGTTTTCCATATCGAATGGAAAGGCTTCAATCGGCCGGGCGCCGGTTTCCAGCATTTCCGGCTTCACGAACTGATTTTTCAGATCACCTTTGATGATCTGGATTCGGTCCCCGGGCTGGGTCGGAAGCTTCTCTGGCGGTTTGGCGGCCTCGGCCTCGTCCGACACGCTTATCGCAGCCCCGAACAGCAGACCCCTGCCCGCCGCCAAAAAATCCCTACGATTCCGCGGTGCGGGATGTTTGTTTACACTCGCATTGCTGCGTCGCTCTTCAGCCACAATTTCCTCCCGAACGCCGCCTTTTTCCGGCGGTGATTGGTAACGAATTTTGACTCGGCACTGCGTTCTGAATTCAGAGTTCAATATCGTTTGCAAAAATGGAACTCTCTGACAAGCTTTTCGGCACAGAGGCCAGCTTGCATCACACTTGGAATAACGCGGAACTCTGACTACGAACTATACCAAAAGCTGAATAACCGGTCGAAAAGTCGCTTTGACCGCAACCTTCGGGAAAATCCAAGCGCATCGGAAAGAAGTGCATCAGGTCCCGGTCCAGGTGATTCTTCCTGTCCGAACAACTGGTTTGAGAGCGCAAGGCGGCTAGTGTTCTCACGGTCGAACATGTCCTTTGTCCACCCAGAGTCGACCAACCACCGATCCATCGCGGTGAAGCGTTGCTCGGGGGGTGTTCCATACAAGGCCGCCCGAAGACGGCGATCCTCACGCGTCGGCACCTGGGTTTTGATCCACGCACCTGCAAATAAGACAATTGGCAAGCAAAGTATTGCGATCAGGATAAGTCCAATGACATTAGACTGGCTGCGGCGCCCTTCTGCCTCCTGCATCAGCGCCATCGCGATCTTCTCGCTGTCCTCGGACAAAGGTTCCAGCCGCAAGCCTGGTAGGCCAGCCTTCTTCTGCCGATGCTCCTGAGGATCCCAATAGTCCAAGCTCAGCGGAGCAATAAATGCCACTTGCTGGGGTTCGGCGATCAGATCCCATGTGTAGGTCGCATGGGCGATTAGGCCATCGGGGCCCCGTTCGGTCTTCAATTCAGATTGCGCCAGGCTAGTTTTCACCCCGCGCGTGCGGCTGTGCTTGATCTCCGGCAATTGCTCGGCCGCTAAACCCCAGGCTCGCAGGTTAACAGTACGCTGTATAACCTCTCCAACTCTAATTTCCTCCGGCGGGCTGGACCAGCTTTCATCGATCTCGACCCGGCCGCTGACAAGCCACCAGGGATTGTCGAAATGCGGGGAGATACCCGCGATCTTAATCTCGACGGGGTCCGAGGACAGATCGAAGTTCAGCTCCTGATCTCTCACCGGCTCGACATGTCCCACCACCGTGACCGGCGGGATGACTAGAACACCGCTCGTTTGGGGAAAAATTGCAAGCGCAGTCTCGAACACATGGCCCTGACCCGCGTAGCTGGTGACCTTGCGCGTGCGCGGTCGTTGCAGTTCGACGATATGCGCTGTTGAGAATTGGGGCATCGTCAGATTCAGGGTCTCGAACGGATGGCGGGACAGCAGTTGCACGTTCAGGACTATCTGGCCCTGGACGTATCCATTCGATTGGCGCGCGGTGTTGGGCGTGATTGTGACCGTCAGCTCTGGCTTCTCTGGCGCTTCGATGCTCTGTGAAATCGCGGCTTCAACCAGCACCACCAACGCACCGAGGAAGATCAGTGCACGCCTCATTGCGCGTTCTCCCTACGTATCCGATCGATCGCCCTCAGGCGCGCCGCGAGCACCCGTTCCGGATCGTCCTTTATGCCGCGTAGTAGAACCTCGATGTTCTGTGCGCTTTTGGTCAGAATGCGGACCGCCCCTGCGCCTGTCTGACCCGCCGCTTCCTGATCGTCGGACTCCGTCACCGCCCCGCGCCCCGCTGCCGCATCCTGCGTGCGCGCCTGATCCCCGGTGCGGCCTTGCTGTGCAATCTGGCCCGCACGGCTTGCATCCTGCTGGCTTGGGGCTGCGTCATCGGACGGAAGCGCGGCATCGGTGGTCGCCTTGTCGCCTGGTGCGGTTTCCTGTTGATCACCTTTGCCATCTGCGCCTTTTTCGGTGCCCAGCGATCGGGTCTGACTTTGCTCCTTCTGCTCCTGCTGCTGAAGTGCCTGAGCCTTCAGAACCAGCGACAGATTGTGGGCCGCATCCTCGTGCGATGGATCGAGCCGAAGTACTTTCTCCAATGCGGCGCGGGCCCCGTCCCATTCTGCAAGACGCGCGTAGGTCGTCCCAAGATTATAGAGCGCCACAACGCTGTCGGCCTGCACAAACTCAGTAGCCGCACGGCGATAACGGTTGGCGCGGAACTCGGCGATCCCGCGCCAGGTCTGGTCGTCCAGCAAATGCACGGCATCGCTGGCCCGTCCATCGGCGATCAGGCTCATGGCAATCGAGAACCGGTCAACCGGTGCCTCGACGCGTGGCAGGACCCAGGACATTGCTAAGGCTGCGCCCGCGCCAGCTGCCAGAAGGATATGCCGGCCCCGCATCACGAGGTCCGCCGCCGGAACAACACCAGCCACAGCATCGCGGCAAGGCCGACCAACCATGTTGTCAGTTCTTGGCGTGCAGTGGGCAGTTCGGCCCTGGCGATCTCGCTGGCTTCGGCACGCAACGAGATGGTGAGCCCCGGCAAGGCTTGGTCAGATACTACGGTGCCGCCCTGAGCTATGGTCCAGTCGGACCAATCGCCGCCGGGCGCCAAAGGAATGACGATCCGCGCGCTGTCGGCAAGGGGAATTTCCACCAGGACCTCTGGCGCGGCACGCGTGGACAAAAGGACTATCTGACGAACGGGGAAGCCTGCGTCGGCCAGCATCTTTTCCGCCAGCGCCAGGCCCAGATGGGCGTTCTGGCCGTGCTGCGGCATCATCTCGGATGTAAGGACCCGGAGGTAGCGGTCGATCTGCGCCTTGTCGATGGTGAAGGGCACGATCCGATAGGCATCCCCGGACACGGCCACCACAGCCGTCGAGACGCCGGGATCCGCGCGATAAAGATCATCCACCACGTGCCGATGCCGTGTCAGGTCAGACCCGACATCCAGGATGACGACGCGACCTGCCAGCGTGCCGAAGGCTTCGTCGTTCTCCAGATCCAGCCCCGGACGCGCCAGCGAGATGACGACCAGCAGCGCAACCACGAAACACAGGATCGGCATCGCAGCCTGCCCCAGATTGGACCGTAGCGCGGTGAAGGACCGCAAGTCCGGGACGATCAGCCCATGCCATGCGCCAGGCAGGCGGCTAACAGCCCGGGATCGCGTCTGCCGAGCCAACACCAGCAGCCCACACAACGGAACAAACAGCACCAGCGCCATTGGAAAGACAAAGCTCATGGGTCCCGATACTCCTGCCAGCCGATGGCCATCAGGCACAAAAGGCTGATCAGCAGCAGCGGCCAGCGCCAATCCTGACGGCGTTCGATCGCCGATTCCCCAGGAGCAATGGGCGCCAGCGCTTCGATATCGGCGAGCGCGTTCTGCATAAGGCCCGTGCTGCTGGCGGCGTGGAAGGCGCCATCAGTGATGTTCGCGAGATCGGCCAGATGGGCGGCGTTCTTGGCGCTGATCTCCTCGGCGAACCCGATCGAGAAGATCCGAACGCCGATGTCCTTTGCCAGCTTTGCCGCATCAGTGGCGGCCAACTCGCCGGCATTCACCTCGCCATCCGAGATCAGGATCAGCAGCCGCTCACCCGTCGGCTCTGGCCGCAGCAGCTTCACGGCCAAACCGATGGCCTGTCCCAGATCTGTCTTCCGCCCCGGTAGTCCGATTGTCATTTCGTCCAGCATTTCGGCAATCGCAGTGACGTCGAAGGTAAGCGGCGCAATCAGATAGGCGTCCGAGGCGAACCCGATCAGGGCGAACCTGTCCCCCTTCCGGTTCTGGATGAACGAGCCCAGTCGGTTCCTGATAACATCGATGCGCGCGACCTTGCGATCGGCGATGACCATGTCTTTCTCGGCCATACTGGCCGAAAGATCAAAGGCGATGATGATGTCCCGCCCCGTCGGGGCAAGGATTGCCGGACGTTTCAGATACGGCCCAGCCAGCGCCAGGATCAGGGCGATCCAGCCGATAGTCTTGAATGCGAGTTCGCCCGGTCGCACGGCGCGAGAGCCAGACGATTGTGCGCTTTGGGTCAACAGGTGTGCGAGGACACTTGCCGGCACGCGAACCGCGCCACGTTCCCGCGCCGCGGGTAGGATAATCCATGCTAGGATTGGCAAGGGCGCCAGTGCCAGTAGCCAGGGATGGGCAAGCTCCATCACCCTATCCTCCGGATCGCCCAGGTGCGAAGATCGTGGACACACGCCTCGGTCACCTCAGAGGGTTCGGCGAAAGCGGCTCGTGGAACGGACACCGCCGGGTTGCGCATTGCACCCTGGCGCACCGCCCGGACAATCTGGTCCCGTTGGTCCGAAGGTGGAGAAGACGCGTCGGTTTCAAGCCGCGCCATCTTCGTATGGTTGCGCCGCCAAAGCCGCGCGATCCATAGCACCGCCACGAACACCGCGAAAACGATCAGAGGTCTTGGATCCATCCCTCCGACCGTGGGGGCATCGACCTCGGGCAAATGCACATCGCGCAACTGCTCGAAGACTTCCTCGGGGGTCACGATGGCCTCGTCCGAGGCAGCAGATCCAGCGCCCGATCGACCAGCCAACCGGCATCCTTGAGCCGGGTTTCCTCCACCCCTTCTGCGGGGCGACCGCCCGAGACGCGGATCACCTGTCGTTGTCCATCCGGGCGGCGGACGGGGTAGCGTCCGGCGGGCAGCGGCTGCCGGGTCATCGGATCCTCGACCAGCACACAGCGCAGCCTGCGGGACCGGGCCATCGTACTCCCAAACGCCACCATCGCTTGCGGATCGACGGGCAGGTCAGTGATAACGCACACCTCGTCGCGCTGACCCAGTATCGCCCCCGCGGTCTCCAAATCGTCTTCGCGAAGCCCGGGGCCATTCTCCTGTTCGTAGGCATCGACCAGGGAGTCAAGCAGGCGCAGCACGTGCTTGCGCCCACGCAGGGGGGTCATCACCTTGGCCCCGGCGATCATGCCAACGGGTTCATTCAAAGCCAAGGCTTTCCACGCCATCCAGGCGGTGGCCAGGCACGCAGTCTTGGCCATCAGCCGGTCGGCGGTTCCAAAGAACAGATCCGGGCGCAGATCGACGACCAGCATGTGCTCGCAATAGGACGCCGCCGCGAAACGCCGGACGGTGGTTTGGCCCGACCGCATGGTCGCCCGCCAATCGATCGCCCGGACGTCGTCACCAGGCAGGTACGGGCTGAGCCCGTCGAAATCCAGGCTGGTAGACCTGCCTCGCCCGGGGCGTTCGCCCTCCGGCCTGCGGCGGCCAGGCACCAGACGCCCGCGCACATGGCGGGGCTGGATGGCAATCAATTCTTCCAACGTCAGGCCGGTCGGGTCTTCCTTCTCGGGCGTTGGGCGGCGTTCAAAGAACATTCACCTGCTCCAGCAGCGCCGCGATGATCACGCCCCGTTCGATCCCGTCTGCGTCGGCGCGATAGGTCAGCATCAGGCGATGGCCGAGAACTGGCAGGGCGAGCTCCGAGACATCCTCTGGCACCACATGATTGCGCCCAGCCAGCCACGCCGCGGCCTGGCAGGCCCGGGCCAGCATGATCGTCCCGCGGGGTGAGGCCGGGCATACGAGATGCTCCCCCACTCCTGGTAGGGGATCAGGATCGTTCCGGGTCGCCGCGATCAGGCGCACGATGTAATCCTTGATGGCTTCAGAGACATAGACCTCTCGCACCGCCTTTTGTGCCGCGCCCAGATCCTGATGGCTGGCCATGATATCGTAGTCGGGGGCGTCGCTGCCCGCCTCCCCCATTACCAGATCAAGAATCGCCCGTTCATTCGCCCTGCCGGGATAATCGATCTGGATCTGCAAAAGGAACCGGTCCAGTTGCGCCTGAGGCAGGTCCCAGGTCCCTTCGTGCTCGATCGGGTTCTGGGTCGCGATCACAAAGAACGGCCAGTCCAGCGGATAGGTGCTGTCGCCGCTGGTCACCTGCCGTTCTTCCATTGCCTCTAGCAATGCCGACTGAACCTTGGCCGGGGCACGGTTGATCTCGTCCGCCAGGACGAAATTCGCGAAGACCGGGCCGCGTTGAAATTCGAAGCGGCCGTCTTCGGGAACATAGAGCATCGATCCGACAAGATCCGACGGCAGCAGGTCCGGCGTAAACTGAATGCGCTTGAACGTCCCCTCGATCGAGGCCGCGACCAGCCGGGCAAGCCGGGTCTTGGCCAGCCCCGGCGGACTTTCCAGCAAGACGTGTCCCTCGGACAAAAGCGCGATCAACAGCAGACCCACCGCGCGCTGCTGACCAACGACACGTTGGCAAATAATCTCCCGGAGGGTCACAAACCTTTCGTGGACCTTATCCGTCGCCGGCGCGTTGATCGACGCCTCGTTCATCCTCTTTGCCTGAAGTTAAATCGCCAATCGAATGGCGGGCAGTATAGCCCCCACGGCACAGATCTTCTATCCCCGGTTGCGCTGGCATTCGGCCGTTCTTGTAGCGCGATCATATTCTTCTCCCAAAGCCGTTGCGGCCTTGACCTTCCACTTTAGCCGGTCCCACATTCCACCGTGCCGTGGGGCCTGCAGTCTTGATCACCCCTAGCCTTGCATCTATCGAATTCTGAATTCAATAAGGGATGTCCGATGAAGACACTCAATGTTACTCCCAGTCTGACCGAGCAGGTGTACCGTGCGATTGTGGACGAAATTCTGGACGGCAAGCTGAAGCCTGGCCAGCATATGGTGCAGGAGCAACTTGCCGCGACCCTCGGCGTGTCCCGCCAGCCGATCCAGCAGGCCCTGGCCTTGCTGAAATCGGATGGGATGGTCCAGGAAGTTGGGCGACGGGGGCTGACGGTAGCTCAGTTGGACCTCAGTCGTATGCGATGCCACTATGATATTCGCGGGCTTCTGGATGGATATGCGGCCCGCAGCGCCGCCGAGGGAGTCAACGCTGGAAGAATTGACGTCGGTACCGTCAGGAAGCAGTTTGACGAAATCTTCCGGGCGGGCGCAGATGCCATCGAACGCGAGTCCGTCCGGGATCAGATCCGTTTCGACGAGGGCTTTCACAAGCTGATTTACGGAATGTCGGATAACACCGTCTTACGCGATACGGTCGAACCTCATTGGCGGTACTTGCGACGCGTCATGGCAGAAGTTTTGATGCATGCTGAACCGGCGACGGTCGTCTGGGAACAGCACAACGCAATTGCCGACGCGATCTTGGCCGGCAAGGCGGATGCGGCGGATAAGCTGGCGGAAGACCACGTCAAGAACGCGGGGCATCGTTTGACCACCGCATTGCGTCGCCGGGACGATCATTCCAAACATGAATCTTCCGTCGCCTGATGCCTGTCCTGTTGAATGTCAGCAAGGTCCCGTTCATTGCTCAATTGAGAACGCACGTAGTATGCCCCTTTGACGCGCTGGCGATACGGGCATGTACGCGGAGACCGTCGTGGATGGGTTCTCATGGCCAAGGTTTTCTGACCAGGCTTTGAATTCTTCTCGTGTCCGGCACTTTTGATCACCAACATCATGCGAAACGAGTGCGGAGCATCGTGCGTTGAAAGGCTCAGTGGTTTCTTGGCTTTCTTGATCCGGCGTTGCGCAAGATGCTTGGGAAAGAGAAGGTTGGGGGTTTCCCGCACTCTTCGAACCGCTGCGATGACGGGTCATTCATTACCCCCTTCCCCAGCAAAATCGCTGCTATTTGCAGCTAGCCTTTTTGTGTCCCTGATATCGATCACAGCAGCTGTGTCGCCCCTTTGGTTTATGGTTGCATCTGCATTGCAACTGCTTTGCACCTGCATTGCAGATTTCCTTTCTTTTACATTCAACGACTTAACGCTAGCAGCGTATTGACGACGACTCTTTTTCTGTCTGACAGCATTGATTAAATCGACCACTTTTCCATTTCTCAAAGTTCCGCCTGAAACGTAAAAAAAAGTCCTCTAGTTCTGGCCAATTTTTCTTAAATTGAGCGTTGGTCATTTATTATTTTTGCCAACTTTTTGTGGTCATTGGGCAACCTTCCGCCCGCCCGCCACATGCTCATTAGCAGGAGCAGATTTGCCTCGTGCTGGAGTGTTGAAAGGTGTATTGTGTCGCTAAGATAGACGTCAGTTGCCAGCGGCATTATCGGAAACTCGGCCAACGCTAGGATTCAACTGTTTGTTGCACCAATCGAAGTTGTGACGCTTCCGGCCGTCAGAGAGACTGTGCCAGATCGCTATGAAGACAGCCGCCTTAGCCGCTGTCATCGCATTTGGGCCTCTGTCTCGACATCGAGGAGGCCAGGCACAGGGCAGACAGGCCCTATGGCCAACGCGGAAGTGAGGGAGGAGATCGGTGGGCCAAGAAAAACAAACCATAGTGGGAGCAAATAGGTTCTTGGGTTTTCTTTCTGATTTTCGTAGCCGTTATCGGCCTGATGGTCGAATCCGATATCCAAACCAACTGAAACATCGAGATCTTCCACAGCAAAGTGATCTACGCAGTAATTTAGGCAAGCTGAACTTCAAAAGCACCAACGCCGTCGAAATAGTGGACGCCATCAACCGGGCCATTGAGGGGACGCAGAACCCGTTTGATTGGCCCGGAAGATCGGGAGATAGGCGGACTGCAAATCAGGGACGATCGGCATTGGGAACGGTGCAAAATTTCCTTTGGAAAATAAGGTGCCTACCCCATCATATTTGGGGAAAAAAGATCAATGAATTCAAAGAATTCTTGGGACGCTGACTCCGTTAGTCCTGGTTCGAATCCAGGCTCCCCAGCCAGAAACTCCGCTTCAAATCGGTGTCCCCTGAACTTTCCGCAAAACTCTGGCTGCTAAGCCGTGGGCCTCAAAGTCGTTCATCACAAACATAGACGCCTTATTGCGACGCTCTTTCTCCAAGTGGTCTCAGGGCCGAGATTTTCCGGTTTGCACCGCCACCCGTGCGTTTTATCGTCAGTCGCATTGCGCACCCTGGTTCGGTTGCTTCTGTGTTGCCGTTTTGAAGCTCTGTGATTTGGCAGTGTTTGCACTAGCTCCAGCATAATGACCGACCGCAGTTTAGTTTTGGTGCTTGGCGACCAGTTGACCCCCACACTGGCGAGCCTTGATTGCGCAGATCCTGCGAAGGGTGTGATCCTGATGGCCGAGGTATGCGCAGAGGCGACCTACGCTTGGCACCATAAGAAGAAGTTGGCGTTGGTCTTTTCAGCAATGCGCCATTTTGCCGAAGAACTGCGAACGGTGGGATGGACTGTTGATTACCGGAAGCTCGATCCGGCGCAGGGTTTCAGGTCGCTCAAAGATGCCGTCCATAGCGCCGCCGCAGCACACAGCGCCACAAGTGTCAAAATCACTGAACCCGGCGAATGGCGCCTGAAACAAGACGTGGAAAGCTGGGCTGAGGACCTAGGCCTACCGGTCTATATGCTCGAAGATACCCGGTTTGTTGCCACACACGCCGAATTCGAAGACTGGGCTGAAGGACGCAAATCACTTCGGATGGAATACTTCTATCGCCAGATGCGTCGTAAAACAGGACTGTTGATGGAAGGCGACAAACCCGCTGGTGGAAAGTGGAACTACGACGCGGAAAATCGCAAACCAGCCAGCGCTGACCTTTTCATGCCACGTCTGCCGATGTTTGAACCCGACAAGATTACCGAAGACGTGCTTGATCTGATCGAGCGGCAGTTTCCCGAACATCCAGGATGCCTAAGGCCGTTCACATACGCCGCCACGCGCACGGATGCCGAACTTGCGCGGGATCATTTCATTGATGCCTGCTTACCACTGTTCGGCGACTACCAGGACGCGATGCTGGCGGGCGAGCCCTATCTCTACCACTCGGTTCTATCGGCCTATCTGAACGTGGGGCTGCTGGATCCAATCGATCTTTGCCGCAGGGCAGAAGCGGCTTGGCAATCCGGCGATGCGCCGTTGAATGCGGTCGAAGGGTTCATCCGACAGATAATCGGTTGGCGGGAATATATTCGCGGGATCTATTGGCATGAGGGGCCCGAGTACACCTGACGTAATCACCTGAACGCGACCGGCGCGCTGCCAGGCTATTACTGGACCGGGGAAACCCACATGGCCTGTATGGCGGCCAGCATCGGTCAGACGTTGGAATTGGCCTATGCCCACCACATACAGCGCCTCATGGTTACCGGTAACTTTGCCATGCTGGCGGGCGTTGACCCGTTTCAAGTCCATGAATGGTACCTTGCCGTTTATTTCGACGCTTACGAATGGGTCGAGGCCCCGAATGTCATCGGTATGAGCCAATTCGCCGATGGTGGCGTTCTGGCCTCAAAACCCTATGCCGCCAGCGGCGCTTATATCGACCGCATGTCAGACTACTGCGGCTCTTGCCGATATGATGTGAAGAAGAAAACGGGGCCAGATGCCTGTCCGTTCAATCCGCTCTATTGGGATTTCCTTGTGCGTAATCGCCGGATGCTAGGTGGCAATCCGCGGCTGGGCCCTGTGTTCCGCACTTGGGATCGCATGAAGCCTGAGACGCAAGCTGCCTATCGGGATAGCGCCGAGGATGTCCTGGCGCGACTTGAGGAGCTATAGGCTTCAGACCGTGTTGGCGCCTATTGTGAGCCCGCCGCAGACATAGAGCGTCTGACCAGTCACGAAACCTGCCTGATCCGACAGAAAAAAGTCGACGGCATGGGCTATGTCTTCTGGTCGTCCCATTCGACCGACCGGGATGCTATTGCGGGTGGCGATTGTCTGGGGACTATCAGGCGGGTTCGCCCGTTTGAAAAGCTCCGTCTCAATTGGCCCAGGACCGATCGCGTTCACTGTAATCCCATGCCGGGCTAGTTCCGTCGCCCACACCCGGGTTGCCGAGTTCAGCGCGCCCTTTGAACCGGCATAGGCCGTACGCAAGGTCTTGGCCCCTAGTGCCGCACGGCTTGTGATGTTGACAATCCGTCCAAAGCCCGCGGCTTTCATCGCAGGCAAGCATGCTTGAACAATCAACGCAGGCGCCAGCACGTTCAAATCCATTGTCCTGGCGAAATCGTCTGCCTTCAGATCCTCGATAGGATCCAACAACACCGCACCAGCGCAATTCACCAATCGTGTCACCGCGTAGGCCTTAGTAACCTCTGCCATCACGCGCGCGACATCCTCCCTATCCGAAAGATCGGCGCGGAAAGTCTCGCCATGCGCGCCTGCCTCCGGCTGATCTTTGTCCAGATTGACCACCAGTTCACCCAAAGCGGCCCGCGCGGCGACGATAGCGGCACCGATGCCGTTCGAGCCTCCGGTGACCAAAGTTGCAGACTTCATATGCGTCTCCCCTGCCGCTTGGTGAAACACCCTGCCATAAGACGATTTTATCTGTCCACGCGCGTAGGAGTCTGCAGCGTCTTGCGTATCAACGGAACACTCAGCGACGGAGGTACAGATGAAACGCCTGCTTGCACTCTGCCTGATTGCCGCCATGACACCTGCGATTTCGGTCGCCGAGGGCGCTCATAACCATGGATCGCACAGCGGACATGTCGGAAATACGATGATGCCTCCGCCTCAAGCCTTGCAGCAACTGAACATCGTCCGCAACGCTATACAGCGCTATCAGGATATCGCGGTCGCCAAAGCCGAAGGGTGGAAGGCATTCGGTGGGGACGAGCCTCTGATGGGCCAGCATTGGCATCTGAAAGACGGCCCTGGCGAATACATCAGCGGAGACACATTAGACTACACGAGGCCCTCCAATCTCATGTACTCGGAAATCGACGATAGGTGGGTTTTGACCGGTGTATCGTTCAATGTCCGGATCGCATCCGGAGAGCCTGTCCCCGAAGGCTTCGCGGGCAGGGCGGACATCTGGCATGTGCACGATTTCGACAAGGCGATGATGGCGGCGACCGAAGAGCGCCCGCTTCTGCGCTGGCTGGCCAATGGCTGGCTGGATGACAACATGCGCAACGACGGCCGGTCCAGCGTCGCCATGGTCCATGCGTGGGTGACCATTCCCAATCCGGATGGCCCGTTCGCGAACCACAACCGGGTGTTACCTTATTTGAAACTTGGTCTGCCGGTCAGCCATGCCAACGACGCATCGATGGAGGCCGCACGTGGCCTGACCCTGGCGACAAAGGACGGTTGCAAGCGCTACTACGAAGGCCGTCTTTGGATCGCCACCGCGACGTGGCGGCACAAGCGGACGATCCGGCGCGCCTGCGATGCTGCGGCAGAGATTGTTCGCGGAGTTCTGAATATGGACCGTCTTACAATCAACAGGGTGGCAGAAGAGCAGTTCAGATCCATGAGCCAAGTTTACCAAAGCAATTTGAACCCAGAGCAACATGCCCGAGTTGCCGCAATGGCAGAGCACGGTTCGGGCCACTAGGCTTTTTCCGATGCGTTCCGTTCGCTCCAGGGGCGGACACGGTCCCATAACAGGCCAGGGTCAGCCGCCGTGCCCGGTCCAATGCGGTCGCGACGGTCAGAATTGTCAAATCGATCGCAAAGACTGGATCAGCCAGAAAAAGATCTCCGGTCCTAGGTCCGACCGTTGAACGCTTGCAAGCTTGGTCGCGCGGCAAACGTCATGTTCGCGGCCAGATTGCGGGTTAAACGCTCTCAAAAGGCGTTTTGCTGTGCCTCACGCGATGTCCTCACTCGAAAAACTGCCGCGCGATCCAGTCCGCCGCCAGTGCGGGACGGCCACCATTGGCAACCTCTTGGCCCTCGATTTCCACTGTTACGCCATAGGTCAGCGTGATTTCTCCCGGTTTTGTCATGTCTGCCTTCGAAAGCGTGAAGCGCCCGCGGACGTTCGAGCCAGTCGGGACTGGAGAGACGAACCGCAACTTATCGAAACCGTAATTCACACCGTGGGCGACGCCTTCGATCGGCGGGATCACGTCATAGGCCATAGCGCTTAATAAGCTGGCTGTCAGAAACCCGTGGGCAATAGTGCCGCCCCAAGGCGTTTCCGCCGCCGCTTTTTCCGGATTGGTATGGATATAGTACCAATCCTCGGTCGCGTCTGCGAAGGCGTTTATCCGGTCCTGGTTCATGTGGAACCATCGTGTGACGCCAATTTCCTGGCCTTCTTTTGCAATCAGTGCATCGACGGCGACGGGCACAGACATATAGGGCGTATTCATTGCTCAATCCGCGAGCGCATCATGGATCGAGGTACCCAAATCCTGAGCCACCATGAAGAGCCGATCCTGGCCCCAATGCATGGTGTCACCGATAAAGAAGCTCGGCGCACCGAAGACGCCGCGCTCGACGGCGTTCTCTGTGTTCGTCTTCAATTTGTCCTTGATCGACTGATCGCCAATTCGGGCCATGAATTCAGTACCATCTATGCCAAGGTCACCCAGGATCTCCCCCATCACCTCGGGTTGCTGAATGTCGCGGTCCTCTTCGTGCAAAGCCCGATAAAGCGCAGTGATGTAATCCAAAAAGACCGGCTGCTCCTGATAAGCCACCGCACCCCGCATCGCGGTCAGTGTCATCTGCGGAAAAACCGAATTGCGTTTGTACGGCAGTTCATACATCTCGCACCAACGGGCGAAATCGCGGTTCATCCAGGCGCCCTTGGCAGCCACGGTCCCAGGGGGCCGGTTGCCCGTTGCCTGCATAACCCCGCCCAAAAAAATCGGCGTATACTGGATCTCAGCCCCTGCAGCCTCTGCGATTTTTGGCAGGATATTCCAGGCGATATACGCGGCCGGGCTGATGACATCGAAGCAAAGCTCCACCGTTTTGGTCATGAACTCTCTCCTTCACTTATGCGCAGGACCATGCGCGGGTCGGTGGCATACACCTAAGGTGAACAACCCGCGCTGACTTCGCGTGGGACAGACTCTTTATGCTTCACCAATGGGATGATCCTTGAACTGCGCACGCAGAGTACGTTTCGAAACCTTGCCCGTGGCCGTCAACGGCAAGGCGTCGACAAACTCCACTGCATCGGGCACCTGCCACTTCGCCAGATGCGCCCCGACATGGGCGCGCAGCTCCTCAGATGTAGGATCTGCTCCTGGCTCCTTTTGTACCACCAGCAAGGGACGTTCGTCCCATTTCGGGTGTGGGATAGCGATCACAGCGGCATTGGCCACACCGGGGTGTGCAAGCGCGGTGTTTTCCACATCGATCGAACTTATCCATTCACCGCCAGATTTGATCAGATCCTTCGCGCGATCGGTGATTGACAGCCACCCATCCGGCGCGATGCGCGCGACGTCGCCGGTACGGAACCAACCATCCATTATAGCTGCTTTGGATGCATCGGGATTCTCGAAATATCCTGAACAGATTGCATTGCCGCGGACCAGCAGTTCGCCTTCGGCCTCTCCGTCTTCAGGTAAGGCTGCGCCGCCCTCGTCGACAATTTTCATGTCCACGCCGAAAATTTTGCGGCCCGCCAGTGCCTTTAATTCCATACGCTCTTCAAGTGGCCGTGCCGCCATCTCCGGCGTCATCAACGAAAGCGTCCCGACAGGCGACATCTCGGTCATGCCCCAGCCTTGATAGACCTCGATGCCATAACCCTTCATAAAACGTTCGATTAATGACGGTGCCACCGAAGACCCGCCGGACAGGACCTCGCCCAGATGCGATGGCTTCCGGCCCCGCTTGTCCATTTCCGCCAGAACGCCCAGCCAGACTGTCGGAACACCCCAGCCAGAAAAGACTTGTTCGTCCTCCATCAAATTGAAGATGCTCTCTCCGTCCAATTTGGCACCTGGAAAGATAAGCGAGCACCCCGTCAGCGCGGCTGCATAGGGAAGGCCCCAGGCATTGGCATGGAAGAGCGGTACCACTGGCAGAATGCGCGTCCCAGGCGCAAAGGTCGTGCGCTGGAAGATCGTGACCCACATCGAATGCAGCATCATGCCGCGATTGGAATAGAGCACGCCCTTTGGGTCGCCAGTCGTTCCGGAGGTATAGCAGAGCGCACAGGCCGTATCTTCGTCGAAGTCCGGCCATTCGATGGTCTCAGGATGACCATCCAGAATCGTCTCGTATGCCGTCAGGTCCAGGCTGCTGTCCGGCAGCCGGTCCTGATCGCAGAGTGCAACATAGCGGAGGCTGGCCGGCAAATCCGGGGCGTAACCTTCGACTAGTGGCGTGAATGTCGTGTCGAAGAAAAGCGCTGTGTCCTGGGCGTGATTGACGATATAGGTGAACTGATCGGCACTGAGGCGCGGATTGATCGTGTGGCAGACCGCACCGATGCCGGCGATTGCGTAGTAAAGCTCGAAATGCCGGTATCCGTTCCAGGCCAGCGTCGCAACCCGGTCGCCGGGTTTGATCCCCATTGCGCGCAAGCCATGCGCCAACTGGCATATCCGCTTATGAATTTCCGGGTAGCTTGTACGATGGATCCCGCCCTTTAGAGTGGCAGAGATAATCTCGGCATCGGGGTGCATATCGCGCGCATAGTCGATGATCCGGCTTACCAGCAATGGCTGGTGCATCATCATGCCCTGCAGCATGGGGCCTCCCTGGCGTGGTGCATTTTTTCCCACCTTAACAACAGATTTTCGACTTGCGAGGGGTGAAATTCTGCTGTCAGGCTGCGCTTGAAGATATCAGGAGGATAGAATGACCGATCAAATGACCCAGGTTGTCCTGGCCGCCCGACCAGAGGGCACTCCGAAGCTGTCGGATTTTCGGATCGAGCACGCTCCAGTGCCTGAAGTGCCAGCGGGGGGCATTCTGATAAAGGTCCTCTGGCAGTCTTTGGACCCCTACATGCGGGGGCGTATGGACGAATCGAAATCCTATGCCGCAGCAGTAGAGATCGGCGGCGTGATGGAGGCCGGTTGCGTCGGTCAGGTCATGAGATCGGATAATCCTAGATTCGCCGAAGGTGATATCGTCGAGGGTCGCTTTGGTTGGTCCAGCCACGCCGCGGTCGATGGTCAGGGAGTGCGCAAGGTGGACCCGAGCCTTGCACCGATCCAAACCGCTGTGGGCATCTTGGGAATGCCGGGGATCACGGCATATGTCGGCCTATTGGACCATGGCCGCCCTGTTGCGGGTGAAACTCTGGTCGTGGGCGCGGCCACCGGCGCGGTCGGAACGTTAGTTGGACAGTTGGGCAAGATCAAAGGACTGCGCGTTGTTGGCGTGGCAGGCGGTGCGGAGAAATGCGCCTATGCCGTCGATGAACTTGGCTTTGACGCCTGCATCGACCACTACGCACATGAAGATGGTCGTGCCATGAAGGAAGCACTGGCTGCGGAATGCCCAGACGGGGTCGATATCTATTTCGAAAACATTGCGGGCAAAACACTGGAAGGCGTCATCGGTCTGATGAATGTGCATGGCCGGATTCCGATTTGCGGGATGATAAGCCAGTATAATCTGCCGGGTATGGGCATGGGTGGCGGCAAAGACGGTGTGAACGAGTTGCCGAGGGTCTGGCGCACCATTCTGGTTAATCGGCTTTCCGTGCGCGGCTTCATCATCACTGATCATTATGATCGGTTTGGTGCATTCCTAGAGGAGGTTTCCGGCTACATCCGTGATGGCCGTATCAAGTACCGAGAGCACATTGTCGAAGGGATCGAGAACGGCCCGCAAACCTTCATTGACATGCTATCAGGCGGAAACTTCGGTAAGACACTGATCAAGGTGGCCGACCCGGCATGATGGTAATTCAAGATGGCGGATGCATCTGCGGTGCCGTGCGGTTTCGGACCGAGGGTGACGCGGCACGTATTACCATCTGCCATTGCAGATTCTGCCAGAAAGCCACGGGCAGCGCCTATATGGTCGAGCCTCTGTTTTTAAAGATGCATCATGATACGGTTCACGGCACCCCAAGCGTGCACACGGTCATCTCTGCAGGTAGCGGCAAGGCGGTGCATCTCCACTTCTGCCAGGATTGTGGCGGGAAACTTTGGCTCAGCTTCGAACGGTTCGACGATACGATTGGTATTTATGCCGGCGGCTATGACGATCCAAGTTGGATCGATGCTTCGGAAGCACCGTTGAAACATATCTTCCTCGACAGCGCCCTACCCGGCACAGTCATCCCATCGGGCGTGCCAACCTTTCGCCAGCACGCGATGTTGAACGATGGCGCGCCTGTAGACCCAGTTATCTATGAACAGCCGCATGTAATCGCAGGAACTGCATGAGATGATCGAACCTTCTAGGCAACGCACACCATGGAACCGCCGGCAAGCGGTCTTCTTGCTTGGAATTCTGGCTGCTACCCCGTTAGCCTTCGCCCAAGATGTTCCGCTGACGGCGACAGAGATCGCAGAATTGCTGCGCGGTCGCACTGCGATCGGGACATGGCAGGGCACGCCCTACCGGCAGTTCTTCGATCCGGACGGCTCGACGATCTATGCACCCAGAACTGGGCGGTCGACATTAGGCAAGTGGCGTGTTGATGCATCTCGCGATCTTTACGAAAGTTGGTGGGAAGGGTCGGGCTGGGAAGCCTGGGGCGTCATTCGCCGTGATGGGAACTTATACTGGACCGGCCCGGGCATCGAGGCAGAACCATTTCGCATGATGGATGGTCAGCAATTGGTCTGGCCGAACTGATAGCGAAATACAGCGGATTTTCCGTCGGTTCGAGAACGTCCGGCAAAACCAGATTGCATCCTTGAAGCAGGCCTGTTTGCGCTCGCCAACGTCGAACCGCGCGTTTCTTTGCAATTTGCAGTAAATTTTGCACCTAAATGAGACCCGCCCAGATTCAGACGCAATTTGCGCCAAGAAGAAACTGGGTGATTCAAAAATCTAAGAATCTTGGGGTTCAGGTAAGATCATGGAAACAATCTACGACATTGAAACACGGGAAGCCGCGGAAGAAGCCACGCCGTTAGTGTTACGCAGTCCTGTCGTGTCAGCATCTGACGCTTTGGAACAAACCCCGCTGGTGCTACGTGATCCGATACCAGCAACGCCAGACGCCATGGAAGAAATCACGCCCTTAGTGGTGCGTGACCCCGTGCCGTCTGCACCCTACGACGTAGAAGAGCCCGAACCACTAGTGCTGCGCGACCCAGTACCGTCTGCACCCTACGACGTAGAAGAGCCCGAACCGCTAGTGCTGCGCGACCCGGTACAGTCAACGTCCGAAACCGTCGAAGAACCCGCGCCGATGGTGTTGCGAAATCCGGCTCAGTCAAAGGTGGATAAGCAACCTGCGTCAGGTGTGCCGATGCCGCAGGCACCAGGCTATATCGACGAAACAGGTCTTGATGAAGGCTTTCTTTTGGACCTGCTTGTCAAGACGATGTACCGGCAGAATCAGGAAACGGCCACCGCGCTTGCCGAGGCGCTTTGCCTTGTGCGACCGATCATCGAAGAATTGATCCTTCTTGGGCGCGAAGCGAAGCTGATTGAGTCCATGGGTCAGTTGGGCGCCTCTTTCTCTGCGGAAATGCGCTATGCGCTGACTGAAAAGGGTAAGGGTTGGGCTGCAGAGGCGCTTGCGCAATCAGAATGGGTTGGCCCCTGCCCTATAACATTGGAAAAGTTTCACGCCCAGACCAAAAGCCAATCAATCCGCGAACGAGTCCTATCGGAGCAGATGCTGGCCGAGGTCTTTAACGAACTGACGCTGGCCCCGGACCTGATGGATCAGCTTGGACCGGCTGTGAACTCGGGCGCTTCCATCTTGCTCTATGGTCCGCCGGGCAACGGGAAATCATCGATCTCCTCAGCAATTTGCGAAGCCTTTAGGGACCATGTCTACCTGCCGCATGCCGTGCTGGTCGACAAACAGATCATCGCCCTTTTCGACACTGCCGTGCACACGCCAGTCGACGACGATGCACCTCAGGGACAGGACGGTATCAGGCGCGGGGAAGGCGGCTTTGACCGGCGCTTTGTCCGTTGCGAGCGTCCGCAAGTCGAAACCGGCGGAGAGCTAACTCTGGAGATGCTTGATCTGCGTTATAACCCTGTCAGCCGGGTCTACGAAGCACCGATGCAGATGAAGGCCGCAAGTGGTGTCCTGGTGGTCGACGATTTCGGTCGCCAGCGCCAAAGCCCGCAGGAACTGATCAACCGGCTGATCGTCCCGTTGGAAAAGGGGATCGATTATCTTTCGCTGATGACCGGGCGAAAATTTGAAGTTCCCTTTGATGCGTTGACGATCTTCTCGACCAACATCCCGCCCAAAGAACTGGTGGATGACGCCGCGCTTCGTCGGCTCAGATACAAAATTCTGGTCGACCAGCCGGATCAGCAGACCTATCTGCAGATCTTCGCGAACACCGCCTGGGCTTTCGAGATGGAGTTAACCGAAGAAATATTGGGCTTCATCCTTTTCGAGCTTTACGAGCAGACGCCCGGTGCTGAACTGCACGCGTTCCATCCGCGGTTCCTGATCGAACAGACAAGGGCGATTTGCACCTATAAGGGAGTGGCGCCCGAACTTCGGCCGGAATTCCTGGAAAAAGCCTGGCGGAATCTGTTCACTCAGGAGTAACAAAACCAGGCGCTCGCAACCGGCGGGACTGGCAAAGATGCGGCAAACTTTTGGTTCCGGCGGGTAGGAAACTTATGCGGTGATCTTCTGTTCTGAGGGATAGGCGATCTCGAATCTTGCGTGCACCAGGGCGCCGGTAAGAACCAGGGCTAAACCCTGGTGGATCAAAGCTAATCCCACAGGCGCGGCATGTACTAACGTGATGATACCCAGAACTGCCTGTGCCAAGACGACCATCAGGACGCGCCCGCCCCAGGCTTTGATCTTCGCATGGCCAGACTTCCGCGTCCGCCACCAGAAAAACAGAGTTGCGACGATTACAAAGTAAGCGGCAATCCGGTGATTGAATTGCGTCAGCGCCGGGTTTTCGAAGAAATTCTGCCAGGCGGGGCTCAGATCAAAAGCTGCACCGGGAAAGAAGTCGCCGCTCATCAGGGGCCAATCGATATAGGCCTGCCCCGCATCCAACCCAGCCACCAGCGCGCCGAGTAAAATCTGCAGAAAAACCAATATCCCCAATAAGTTGACCCAACGCATTAAGCCGGTGTCTCTCTGCCGCCTGGCCTGCAGAACCTGCACGGAATCCTTCCGAACCCGCAGAGCCAGCCATATCACCACCGCGAAAATGATGAACGCCAGGCCCAAATGCGCGGCCAACCTATAGGGCGCCACGTCCAACCGGCCCACCAGACCCGAGGCCACCATCCACCAGCCGAGCGCACCCTGCAAACCGCCGAGGATCCCCGGTAAAATCAACCGCCCGGTCCAGCCATCGGGGATCTTCCGGGTGAAGAGAAAGAACAGAAATCCGACCAGCCAGACCAACCCGATGAACCGGCCGAGGAACCGATGCCCCCACTCCCACCAGAAGATCGGCTTGAAGTCTGACAGCGTCATCCAGTTGTTTTGTTGTTTAAATTCAGTGGTTTCTTGATAGGCAGCGAAGGCCGCTTCCCAATCTGCGGTGGACAGAGGCGGCATCGCCCCCATCACCGGGGCCCATTCGGTGATCGACAGTCCAGAATCCGTCAGCCGTGTTGCCCCGCCGACCAGCACCATTATCGCGACCAATGCCGCCAGGATCATAAGCCAGACGAAGATGCCCTTTCGCGCCGGACCCGGGCCCTTGGCTGTTGCCTGGGCCTTGGCCACATCATCGGCGGTGCCGCCGACATCTTCGAATACGGACCTTGCGCTCATCTGGGTCTCCACTGCCTTGGCGCGATACGTAATCTGGCGGGGCGGGGACGGCAAGCGGCGGGTTGGCGCGGGGATCCCTTTCGCAGATTGTCAGGCCAATCTGCTGTCGGGCAGGCTCAAAGCGCCGATGCGCGTTGAGCCGGATTAACCCGCTTGGCGCTGGGATTCCGGGCGTACGCCATGCGTATGGCATCCGTGCAGCATCTGTATGCCATGCGTATGCCATCTGTATGTACAGAAAGTCGATTGGCCGGCGTTAACTTTCGACGCCGGGGAGGTCGATGTCCGCCTCGATCCCAAGGGCATTCTTGGCGAACTCAAGCTCGTTGGGCTTATCGGCAAAGAAAGACTTCGGCCCGAAATGGCGATTGTCCAGATCTTCGTTGACCCATTTCGTCATCTCCATTTCGACCACCAGCACCTCTGGGATCACATGGCCCCAGAGGTTGTCCTTGCGATCACCCTGCCCCGCCCGGTCCCAGATGTGCAATAGAACTGAAAGGTTTTCATTTATCTCTGGATGATCAGTACCCCAAAGCGAGATCAGAATTGCTAGAGAGCGCAATTCCAGACTCGCTGCCTTCTCTGAGTCACCTATGCGATAAAAAAAGAGTGCCAGATTGTGCAGATAGATTGATACGTCGGGATGCCGTTCGCCCAGCGCCGCCCGAGCGGAGGAGATTGCCTGTTCCTTCAAACCCTGCGCCCGGGCGCGATGATCCTCGCTCCCGGTTTCTTCTGCCCAATCATCATAGAGCGCACCAAGGGCACCGAAGCCACCAGCGACGTTGTAAGTTCCGTCATTCTCGGCAGATTGACCGATCGCCAACGCACGTTGAAACAACGGCTCTGCCCGCGCGAAGTCTTTTTGTTTCCAATAGACCTCGGCCAGATTGTTCACGGTGATTGCGACAGTCGCCGCGTCCTTGCCGAACAAATCCTCCTCGATCTCCAAAACCTGCAAAAAACCTGCCTCTGCCTCGTCATAACGCCCGGCGTCTGAGTACCGGCCAGACAGGTTGGAGAGTGTCGTAGTATAGCTCTCGTGCCGTTCACCATAGATAGCTTTTGCCAGCTTCTCATCTTCCTCAAGCAAAGTGATGGCAGCGTCTGTATCACCGCGCGCCTGACGGAAAATTGCGGCCTGGTTTAGAAGCCGGTCTAACCACTTTGCTGGCTCCCCCGCTCTAGGGCCATACTGGGCCAGAGCCATGGCATGAGGCATCAGGCTTTCGGCAAGTTCCCAAGTCGCGGGCTCAACGAACGGAAACGTCGCGTTCACCAGATCCGTTGCGCGGGCGTCCCATCCAGCACGACCTTCAATCTCTTGCCAGCGGCGCAGCACGGTTTGGGTGATACGGTGGGTGATCAGGGTTATGTCCTGTCCTTCACCAGAGGTTCGCAGCAGCGACAGACGTTCCGCCGCAGCCACGAGCGGACCGATTTTATACTTGTCGCGCAGGGCGTCTCCCAACGGGTCTGGGATAAACTCGCGAGAACGCTCTTTCGATGCTCCCCATTGCAACAACTCCAACTCCACCCCATCCGGTGACAGCCAAGAAATCAGGCTCAGCAGGTCCTGGGTTTCTTGCGGCAGGGTTTCGATGCTTTTGGCCAGGGTTGCATAGACGGTTTCTTCGTAAACGCCCTTTTTGCCATCGGGCCGCTCTTCATCGATCCGGTCCTGGATCTCAGCAGCATAATCTTTGAACGTCATCGGCTTGTTGTCACGCAGGAAGGCCGCGGCCTGGTTGGCGGCCAGGGGCAGATCGCCCAACACCTCCGCCAGCCCTGCTGCCCCATCGCGATCCGAACGGTCGGTTTGGGCGAGCAGATAGTCGATGGTCGTATCCCGGTCCCAGACCTCCAGGGCTGTGCTGCTGGCAACATCGGTCCAATCATCCCAGCGGGAGGTAATGATCACCCGCGTATCGCCCTGGGGCAGCCAGTTCTGCACCTGATCGGGATTGACGGCGTTGTCATAGATCAGCAACCAAGGGTCCGTCTGCCCATCCAACCACAGCAAGGCATCGGTCGCCAATTCCGTGACGTCTTGCTTTTCCGGTAGACCGACCCGCGTGGCCAGCGCGGCGAGGTCAGCCGTTGGCCCGGCCTCTGCATTGATCCACCACAGCCCGCCGTAATGTGCGCGGGTGCCAAAGCGGTGGACGTATCCCGTGGCCAGGGTGGTTTTGCCGACACCGCCCATTCCTGCGACAACCTGGGTGATCGCGGCCTTGGTGCCTTGGGACAGTGTCTTATGCAGGTCCGCCAGCGCCTGATCCCGCCCGGTGAAATCTAGCGTACGCGGGCGGCGGAAGTTGTGGATTTCAGGCAGGGACGCTGCGATGGCCTGTTTCTTTTCCTGCTGGATGAACTCGGCCTGATCCAGCACCTCCAGCAGCTTTTCTGCTGCAGCGTCAGGTAACATGCCAGAGGTTTCGGTGATACGCTTCAGATGGTCATCGAACGGGTTATAGTCGCAGGGCTGCACCTCGACATAGAGCAGCTTTTTCTGCCAGCCCAGCGGATCGCCCCATTGGGTGACCAGGCGCTCAAGCTCGGAATACTCAGCTTCTTCTTTGAAATAGTCGGGCGAGCAAATCCCGATGACCTGTTCCGCGGCAGGCAAGGCATTGCGCATCCAGCCCATGATACTTTGGGCATGTTCGATATCCGTAGCGTGGAAGTGGGTGGTCTTGCCCGCCGCGCGCAGGGCTTTGTTGATCGCCGTGGCATGGTCCAGATCCGCCGAGTTGAAACTGATGAAGTAATTGCGTTTGTCTAACATGCGCTGCCCCTATGCGGGCCAGTCTAGCACAGGCGGCACGGCGCTCAATCGCGCCTGTTGCCCTCGACCAGTTTGCGGATCATGCCGAAGAAGACGCGCACGTCCTGATCGGTCAGGGGCATCCGGCGGAACATGTTCTCTAGATTGCTGACCATGGACTCGCGCTTGTGGTCCGGCCAAAAGAAGCCTGCCGTGTCGAGTTCCTGGATCATGTAATCGACAAGGCGGGTCATCTGGGCGGCCTCGACCCGGTCGGGCGTCTCGGTCGTGTCCGCGCCGCCAAGCCGGCGCCATTCATAGGCGCAGAGCAGCACGCATTGCGCCAGGTTCAACGACCCAAAGGCAGGGTTCACCGGAACCGAGATGATGGCATCGGCCAGGGTCACGTCCTCATTCGCCAGGCCCGCCCGTTCCGGGCCAAACAGGATCGCGGTCTTCTGGCCTTGGGCGGTCAGCGCGCGGGCCTCTTCCATGGCGGCTTGGGGGGTGAGCACGCGCTTGGTCATCTCCCTCGGACGGGCGGTGGTGGCGTAGATCACGTGGGCCTCGGCCACGGCGTCCCGGCTGGTGTCGAAAAGCTGCGCGTCCTCTAAGAGGCGCCCTGCCCCGCTGGCCATCGCCACAGCGGCCGGGTTCGGCCAGCCGTCCCTTGGGTTGACGATGGAGAGACGCTTCAGCCCAAAATTCCACATGGCGCGCGCCGCCGCGCCGATGTTTTCACCCATCTGCGGATCGACCAGAACGAATGCGGGTCCCTCTGGCATCCATTCGGCCGGGTTGGAATGGTCGGTTCCTGACATGGGCGCGGGGTCTAGCGGGCGGGCGTCTTCAGAGCAAGCACGGCGTCCTTTGTCGACAGACGGGTCAGTCCTTGTCAGGGAACGGCGTTACAGTGAGGGCCCGAAGTACGATCGCCAAGAGCAGCGCCACCCAGCATATTAGAGTCAACCACGCCAGCGGTTCTTCGAGCGAATGCATACGGTCCGCAAGATAGGCATAGCTTTCGAAGCAACTTGGCGTAGCGACCAAGCCCAATCCCAATGAAGTGGCTTTCCAAAAGCCGAACATCGGCCAAATGCCCCCACCTGCAATGGCCAACATGCGCAGAGAGGTCCAGGTCACAGCGCCAACCGTGATCAGCGTGGCACCCCACGTCGCCAGCGCGATGATCCGGGTTTGATCGAACGCCGCCTGGGGCGGATCCGGTGCGCAGTTCGCCGTGTGCCGCCACTCAAAACCGATCGCATAGACCGGTACGACGAGGGCGACCAGGATCAAAATGATCCAGATCAGGATGCGGAGAGGACGGTTCTTTGCGACACTATTCATCTTACTTCTCGTCAAATGAACTCACCGCCGGCGTAGCCAGAGGCTGGTCTCGAACGCACCGTCTGGGATTGGCAAGGCTTTGACCCCTGGCCGTGTCGCTGCGCCCATCCGGGTCAGCGCGTAGTGGCTGGAGAAAACGATCTCGCAGGCCCCGAGTAGCAGGGGTGCGACCCCGTTCTGCTCGGTGTAGCCGCGCCACTCCCATTCCTGGGGATAAGGATCGGGCAATAGGATATCGTGGATGTGGATCAGCACACCGGGCTTCAGCGCAGGGATGATCCGGTTCAAAGTGATGTCCACATCCGTACCAGGCCAGAGGATATGGCTGGAGTCGAAGAATGCGATATCGTTCGACTCCAATGGCGCGAACATTCCCACATCATCGGCCGACAGCACACGCGCATGATGGGTCACGCCAAGCGCCTTTATGTCTGCCCTCGGTTCCGGATCGATGCACGTGATCCGGCTTGCATCGCCCAGTGCATGGGCCAGCATGCGGGTCGAATGGCCTGACCCGACCTCGATGATTTGTTCCGGTGTATGGGAGCGCACGATCGCCCAGGCTGCCGCGCCATCCAGCCGGGGAAACCAAGTTTGGTCCCAGCGCGGAATCGGCGGCGGGCCGTTCAATGCGGCCAAGTCTGACGCGTAGAAATCGATATCCTTCAGGACGTGTTCCATCGAGGACTCGGCGGCTTTGAACAATGTCTCCAGTTCCGGATATCCGGCGGGCGCCTTGACCCGATCCGCATAGCGGTAGGGCGTGAAGAACCCCTGCGCCCTGCCCGCCTGTAAGGTTTCGAGGCCCATTTGCCGCCATCTGTCCCAACCGCCCATCTGTCCTCCCGGCTCTCTTTCCCTTCACACTGACCAAAATACCTCGAAAGCGCGAGAGCAGAGCTCTCGCATTGGCCCAGAATGGGCCAAGTGGGCCACTTCGTTACTGCATACAATTGAATACAACATCGCCGTTGCTGCGACGCGGCATTGCGCCTAAGTTCGCGCCCGATTCGATCCATGCATACGCACGAGGAGACCTCATGTCCAAGATCAAGGTAGAAAACCCGGTTGTCGAACTCGACGGCGACGAGATGACCCGGATCATCTGGCAGTTCATTAAGGACAAGCTGATCCTGCCCTATCTGGATGTGGACCTTCTTTACTATGACCTTGGCATCGAAAGCCGCGATGCCACCGATGACCAGATCACTATCGACGCGGCAGAGAAGATCAAGGAAGTCGGCGTCGGCGTCAAATGCGCGACCATCACGCCGGATGAGGCCAGGGTTGAGGAATTCGGCCTGAAGAAGATGTGGCGCAGCCCGAACGGGACAATCCGCAACATCCTGGGCGGCGTTGTGTTCCGCCAGCCGATCATCTGTTCCAACGTGCCGCGCCTGGTACCGGGCTGGACCCAGCCGATCGTTATCGGTCGTCATGCCTTCGGCGATCAGTATCGGGCAACCGACATCAAGTTTCCGGGACCAGGTAAGCTTTCGATGAAGTTCGTCGGTGAAGACGGCGAGGTCATCGAGCACGAGGTTTATGACGCCCCGTCCTCAGGCGTCTTCATGTCGATGTACAACCTCGACAGCTCTATCCGTGATTTCGCCCGGGCCTCGATGAATTATGGGCTGAACCTTGGTTGGCCGGTCTATATGTCCACGAAGAACACGATCCTGAAGCAATACGATGGCCGGTTCCTGGAGCTGTTCCAGGAAATCTATGAGACCGAGTTCGAGGACAAGTTCAAAGAAAAAGGCATCACATACGAACATCGTCTGATCGACGACATGGTGGCCTGCGCCATGAAATGGTCGGGCGGTTTTGTCTGGGCCTGCAAGAACTATGACGGCGACGTGCAGTCGGATACCGTGGCTCAGGGCTTCGGCAGCCTTGGCATGATGGCCTCGGTCCTGATGACGCCGGACGGCAAGGTTGTGGAATCCGAGGCCGCGCACGGCACGGTCACCCGCCATTATCGACAGCATCAGCAGGGTGAAGCAACGTCAACGAACTCGATCGCTTCGATCTACGCTTGGACCGGCGGGCTGAAGCACCGTGCCAAGCTGGACAGCAACGACGCGCTGATGAATTTTGCGACAACTCTGGAGCAGACGATCGTCGCCACTGTGGAGTCAGGCGAGATGACCAAGGACCTTGCCCTGCTGGTCGGTCCGGATCAGAAGTGGCTGACCACCATGGGCTTCCTGGAGAAGGTCGACGAGAACCTGAATAAAGCCCTGGCTGGGTAAGAAACCCAGGGTGGGCTGCCCGCTCACCCTACGCACCTAGGTTTTCAACGCAGGCTTGCTGTTTATTTCAGACGGGCGAAGCCTGCCTGTTGAAGTTTTGGCGAAAGACCCAGGTCGGCTAATTTACCGACGCAACACCGACAGGCGGTCATAACTGATCTGCTAGTTCTGTGATCAGATCCATGAAAATGCACATCTTCGTTTGACTGAGCTTTTAAACTGAGGCACCGTTGAATTTTAATATTTGCGCTCAAAAATTTCTTATCTTCACAATTGGCATTGGCATGAACAATTCAAAAAAAATACTGCGTTGGTGCATCCCGATAACTTGGATCTTCGCGGCGGCAAACGTCGCTTACTTGATTGTCTTAAGTTTCGGAGCCTTGGCTTGGCTATGGGTCAACGGCATCCTAGCGCCAATCCCTGCAATCGCTTCGCTTGTATCAGGAGAGACAGTGTATTCGGCCTACTGGGTGGTCACCTCCACCCATCAAATTATTGTTGTTATTG
This sequence comes from Pseudomonadota bacterium, assembly GCA_039028795.1. Lineage (GTDB taxonomy): Bacteria > Pseudomonadota > Alphaproteobacteria > Rhodobacterales > Rhodobacteraceae > Thermohalobaculum. The sequence continues at coordinate 16,606 of JBCCHJ010000035.1, read as the reverse complement.
CTTACACGGTAAACGCATTTTGGATTTATCATGCCAGCCTTCATGCGGCCAAAATCGATCCGGACCCAACGCGGATTGGGCCTGCCTGGACGGTCGCTTGGTTCCTAATTCCTATCGCCAATTTATGGATGCCTTATCGCGCGATGAAGCAGGTTTGGCACAGCTCTTCTGGGATAGCACAAGACATCAACGCGCCGGTTTCTAAAGAGTTTGCTCTCTGGTGGGGGTGCTGGACGATCAGTTGGTTAGCAAGTGCTGTTTCATACCGTGTCTTTTGGCCTGCAGGTGAAGACGGCCTCTTGTTCGCGATTGCGCTTGATCTGGTGGCTGTACCGTTCGCCATCATCTCTGCATTTCTGTTTCTTAGGATCATGAAAGATATCACGGGGTATCAGCAGGAACGCACGCAATCGGATGAGGTCTTCGCCTGAGTGATCTACATACTTGCCAATCAGCGTTTCCGCGCATGGGTATCAAACGGTCGCTTGGACCTATACGGGCATTTCGAACTCTGACCAGACATGGCATACTGCCAAATCTAACGTGCCATCCATCTGCAAAAGCCGACTTATGATGAAGTCCATCGTTGCCGCCATCGGCCTTTTCATAATCGCAGCCGCGCCCGCGTTCACTCAGAACACCCCACCCCCGGTGAAAATCCCATTCAGCGGTATCGCCATGAACGTCTCGCTTGGTCTTTACGACACGATTGAGATGTGGGTGACCACCCCCAAGGCCGAGATCGTTAAGACCGAGGGCACCTTTGGCGGAAAGTCACTGGTTGGCACATTTCGGGCGATTGGCCGCGCCATCGATGGCTGCGCTGAGCGCATGAAGTGCCTCCAGTTTCAGGGTACATTGTCGGATTTAGAAGCGGGTGGATTTCAGCCCGGCATCTACACCACGTGGTCGATGACTATGGCAATCGATGCAGACGGCGATGCAACCGCGACATTTACGGTCGGCCCACTGCCTGGATTCGACTTCAGCCAAAGCGGTATCCTGCAGCTAAAATCCTCAACGGCGCGGTAAGCGCTTCTCTTGACCATGCGTCAGCCATGTCCTCTGCGCACGAAAGGTTTGCACAACTACAGGGCGGATCGGGCTGGCCAATCTCTCAAAATACGGGCACTCTGATCTGAAAGGCCCCTTCCGTGGAGATTCCCGATGCCAGGTATTTTCCGATCGCTGTTCAGCGTGTGTTTGATCCTATCGCTCGCTGCTTGCGATGAAGAGGTGGTCGAGGACAAAGGCGAAGTCACTCGCGCCATCAAGTACGCCAAGTTGGATCAACGCGCCGGTCTTCAGGCCCGTAGGATTGCGGGCGTTGTCACGGCCGCCATTACCTCGAGCGTCGCATTTGAAACCGGGGGTCAGGTTGTCGAACTACTGCGTAAATCTGGTGACCGGGTCGAAGCAGGTGAACTGATCGCCCGTTTGGATCCCGAACCCTATAGTCTGCAGGTCAGCCAGGCGGAAAACTCTTTGGCCCAGGCGATCGCTACTTTGGACGACAGCCAAAAGAAGTTTGCTCAGCAAAAACGGCTGTTGGATCAGGGCTTTACCACCCGAACGTCATTCGATTCTGCCGAAGCGGCCCTGAAGAACGCCGAAGGCGCTGTCGGCGTCGCTCAGAGCCAGTTGGACCTGGCAAAACGTGAGTTGAAGAAAACCGATCTGAAAGCGCCCTTTGCGGGCGTCATCGCCAGGCAGTCGGTCGAAGTTTTCGAAGAAGTGTCCGGTGGGCAGGCGATCTATTCGATGCAGACGGATGGCGAAGACAAGATCGAGGCTGCCCTGCCTGAAACCATGATCAACGCGGTGTCTTTGGGTGCCACAGTCGAAGTCAGTTTCCCGCCCTTGGGCGGCGTCACCGTGACCGGCAAGGTCGATGAAATCGCGCCGCTTACGGGCGATGCCAATGCTTACCCGATTGAGGTGTCCGTGGAAAATGCGCCGCCAGGCCTCAGGTCCGGCATGAGCGCCGAGTTGACCTTCCGCTTTGCGACCGAGACCACAGGCAAGGCGTTTCTGGTGCCTCTGGCGGCCGTCAAGCCTTCGCTGGGTGACGAAGGAGACGCGACTATTTTTGTCTTCAACCCGGAAAATAAGACTTTGGATGAGCGCATTGTGACCATCACCAATGTCGAAGACAACGCTCTGGAGATCGTCGGCAAGCTGGAAGAAGGCGAGATCATCGCCACAGCCGGGGTTAGCTTCTTACACAATGGTATGCGGGTCGCCCTGTTTGACCCTGAGCGCCTGCGTTAGGGAACCAAGGTAATGCTGACCCGTTTTGCGCTGTCCAATCAGGCGCTTGTGATCGCCTTTATGCTGGTTTGTCTTTTGATGGGACCGCTCAGTTTTCTGAGCCATCCATCGCGGGAAGATCCCTCTATCACCATTCGCAATGCTCGTGTGATTGCGCAGTTCCCGGGTATGTCCGCCGAACGCATTGAGGATCTGATCACGACCAAGCTGGAAGAAAAGATCCGAGAAATCCCCGAGGTCTGGCATATCGATTCAACCTCTTCCACGGGTCAATCGCTAGTCGTGATCGAGGTGCGCGAACAGTATGTGGATATGGGACCAATCTGGGCTGATCTGCGCAACAAGATGGAGGACGTCCAGTCCGAACTGCCCAGCGGCACCATTGGTCCGATCGTTAATGACGACCAGGGAAATGTCGCAATGGCTACCATTGCGATGACCGGCGAGGGATTCGAGAACTACGAGATGCGCGAGGCGGCAAAGGAGATGCGCCGTCTGATCTATGCCAAGGTCCCCGGTGTCAGAAAGGTTGAATTCTTTGGCGTGGAAGAGCAGCGCGTGTTTGTTGAATTCGACAATATCAGGCTGGCCCAATTGGGCATTGATCCAAACAGCATTGTTGACTCGATCACGCGACAAAACGTGATCCTGCCCGGGGGCCGCGTCGAGGTGGATGGCACTACCTTGATGATCGAGCCAACGGGTGATTTCGGCCAGTTGGATGATTTGTCCAGTCTGTCCGTCCGCATTGAAGGCGACCCGCCGACCATCCTTTATTTGCGCGATATTGCGGACATTCGGCTCGGCTATGAAGAACCACCGGGGCAGCCGGCTTACTTCAACGGCCAACCTGCGGTCGTGATTTCGGTCTCGATGATAGATCAGGTGGATTCAAAACTTTTCAGCGATGCGATTAAGTTGCTGGTCGATCGGTTCGAAGCCGAGATGCCTTGGGGTATCGATCTCAATTTCATAACCTTCCAACAGGACGATATTGACGTCGCAATTTTCTCGGTCCTGAACAACCTCTGGCAGACGATCCTGGTTGTGTTGGTTGTGGTCGTGGCCTTCCTGGGGCTTCGTACTGGCCTGATTGTCGGGGCGATGGTGCCGCTGGTGATGTTGATTTCGACGCTTGTAATGCGTCAGACGGGAATCGAGCTGGAACGCATGTCACTGGCGTCTCTGATTATCTCGCTGGGTCTCTTGGTCGACAATGGGATCGTCGTCGCCGAGGACATGCTGGGCCGGATCCGGCGCCTGCGACCAGGCGAGACCCGAGCCCAAGCAGCGATCGAGTCTGGCTCGGCGCTGATGTTGCCATTATTGGCAGCATCTTTGACGACCATCCTTGCCTTCATGCCGCTGATGCTGGCGCCAGGGGGTGCGGGGGAGTACACGCGCTCGATCTCTCTGGTGGTCGCTATTGCGCTTGCGGTGTCCTGGGTCGTGGCGTTGACCATCCTGATGCTGTTCTGCATCTGGTTCATGAAGGCGGATGATCCCGCCGAAGATCCAGACAAGGCGGAAGATCCAGACAAAGCGGAAGAGGCCGCGTACGATCGCGGTTTCTACCATGTTTACCGTGCAATCCTGCGTAGTGCCTTGCGGTTTCGTTGGCTGGTGGTTGCGGCGGCGATTGGGTCCTTGTTTCTGGGCGGTTGGATGTTCCAATTCGTCGGCCAGACTTTCTTCCCGGCGTCGGAACGCACACAGCTGCAGGTTATTGTTGAACTGCCAGTGGGCTCGAACGCGGATGCTACGATCGCCAATGTAGATCGGTTGAACGAATGGCTCCTGGATCGGACCGTGAACCCAGAGGTCGTCTCGACCGCCGCCTATATCGCCTCGGGCGGGCCGCGGTTTTATCTGGCATTGGACCCGGTCGATGGATTCCCGAACAACTCTTACATGCTGGTGAACGTCAAAACGCCGGAAGACGTCGTCCCGATGCGTGAACGGGTAAAAGTCTTCGCTTTGCAAAACATGCCAGAGGCCCGGGTCACGCCAAAGCAGATGTCTCTTGGCCCCTCAGAATCCGGGCTTGTTGAGTTCCGACTGATCGGGCCAGATGAAAAAGTCCTGACGGATGCGGCGGATAAGATAATGGCCGCGCTGCGAAAAGCTTCGGACACCTCGGGCATAAAGCAGGATTGGGAGGCCCCAACAGTCGCCCTGCAAGTCATCGTCGATCAGAACGCTGCGCGACGGGCTGGGGTTTCGTCGGAGGACATCGCAAATGCCCTGAACAGCCAGTTGGCAGGGGTGGAAGTCACCGATTACCGCGTGGGCGATGTGGCTATTCCCATCGTGATGCGCGCACAGGGCGATCAACGCACCAACCTAGACCGGGTGCGCACACTGAACATAGCTGTGGCGGGCTCAACCCCCGTGCCGCTGCTGCAAGTGGCGAGCTTTGACGGACGACCTGGCTATTCACGGATCAAGCGCCGCGATCTACGCAGGGTTATGACCGTGTCGGGAAAGTCCACCTCGCTGACTGCCCAGGAATTGGACGCCTCTACCGCCGACGAGGTCGAGGCGGTCCGCGCCTCGTTACCCTTGGACTACGACATCGAGAAGGGCGGCGAGTTGGAAGGATCTGCCGAGGCTCAAGGGAATTTGTTCAAGTTCCTGCCGCTGGCATTTGCGATGATGGTGTTGGTGCTGATCTGGCAGTTCGACAGCTTCCGCAAACCCGTGGTAATCCTATTGACGATCCCACTGGTCATAACTGGTGTAGCTGCCGGCTTGTTGATCTTCCCCGGTGCAAATTTCAGCTTCATGGGGATCTTGGGTTTCCTGGCCTTGGCCGGGATCGTGATCAACAATGCGATTGTGTTGCTGGACCGGATTGCCATCGAAGTCGCCGCTGGACGGGACCATTTCGATGCGATTGTCGAGGCCGGCGTCCGCCGACTGCGCCCGATCGTTATGACCACCTGCACCACAGCGTTGGGCCTGGCGCCCATTATGATCGCCAAGGATGTGCTGTTCTATGATCTGGCGGTTGTGATCTCGGGCGGCCTAGTTGTGGGGACTTTCCTGACCCTGCTGGTCGCGCCCTGTCTCTACGCGATCTTCTTCTGGGTCAAACGGCCGGGATGAGCCTTCAAGCTGCGACCCAGAGCGCGGGCGGACACGTTCGCGTATCCGGTGTCTTTCTGGTTGTCACAAGCATGGCTCTGCTGACGATCAATGATGTGCTTATGAAGTTATTGGTTGCAGGAATGCCTTTGGGTCAAGCCGTAGCGATGCGCGGGGCAGCAGGTTGCGCCATCATGATTGTCGCTGCGCCCTGGCTGGGTGGGCTTGAAGCGCTGCGCCCCAGATCCCTCCGAAATGCTGCTGTTCTGTCCTCGTTATTGCTGATTGCGCTTTTTCTTTTTCCCTGGTCGCTCCAGCGGATGCCTATCGCAGATGGGATCATGCTGGTCTCACTCAGCCCAGTTTTAGCCGCGATGCTGTCACCTTGGATGCTGAAGGAAAGAGTTGGATGGCGACGTTGGATGGCCATTCTTTTGGGTCTGTTCGGCGCAGTGCTGGTGATTGATCCCGGCGGAGCGGACGCGGGATGGGTTATGCTGGTGCCGTTGATTGTTGCGTTGATCGTGGCTTTAAGGGACGTCCTGACTCGCAGCTATATTGCCGCGGAAAGCGTTCTGGCGCTGGTCTTTGCTGCGAATGTTTTTTCCGTAGTCGCGGGTGCTGCGACCCTGCCTTATGCCGCCATCACTCCAGATGCTCTGCAATGGGGTTATATCTGGGTCACCGGCAGTCTGATGACGATTTCACTGGCCATGACGACGGCTGCGTTCCAAAGAACAGGCGCAGTTACCGTTTCATGTTTGAAATATTCTGCGATCATTTGGGCCGCACTTCTGGGTTGGCTGATCTGGGGAGACCGGCTTACGATGGCGGACTGGACGGGAGCGGTCCTGATAACAGTGTCGGGAGTGGTGATTGCAATGCGTACACGTGCCTAAGGGAGGCCGCCGCTATGCCAATTCATTTTCCGCCAGAGGAATTTCAAGCCCGCGTGGACAGGGCGGCTACTGCGCTGCGCAAGGCCAGCCTGGACGCCGTGGTTCTGTTTGCACCTGAAAGTCACTATTGGCTGACGGGCTATGACACGTTCGGGTTTGCAATGTTCCAGGCCATGGTTCTGGATGCGGACGGGCGCATCGACCTGTTGACCCGTGCGCCCGATCTGCGCCAGGCCCGGCATACGTCGACCCTGTCCGACGACCAGATCCATATCTGGCATGAAAGAGAAGGGGCCGAACCGACACGCGCGCTGCATGATCTGTTGGAGGACCGGCTGCTTCACAGATCCCGATTGGGTATCGAGATGGACACGCCGGGTTTATCGGCACGAAACTGGGCGCCCTTGCACGATATGTTTGGCCCCTGGTGTGAGGACGCTTCGCACGTGATCGCACCACTGCGCCGGGTGAAATCACCAGCCGAGATCGAGATGATCCGGAAAGCAGCCAGTCTATCAGACTATGCCCTGGAAGCAGCATTAGAGATCACAGAGGCCGGTGCGTTCGAAGGTGATATCCTGGCTGCCATGCAAGGCGCTGTCTTCAAGGGTGGCGGCGACTATGCAGGAAACGAGTTTGTCATCGGATCCGGTGAAGGCGCGCTTTTGTGCCGGTACTTTTCGGGCCGCCGGAAGCTGGACAAGACCGATCAATTAACCCTGGAGTGGTCCGGCGCCTATGCGCGCTATCACGCTGCCATGATGCGAACGCTGATCACGGGCAAGGCCAAAGCCGCGCAGAAAAAGATGCACGCCGCCGCCGTGGAGGCACTGGAAGCCTGCGAAGCTGCTATCCGTCCCGGCGCGCCCATGGGCGATGTCTTTGCAGCACATGCTAAGGTCTTCGACGCTCATGGACTGCAACATGCCCGGCTAGAGGCCTGTGGCTATGGAATGGGGATTGCCTACAATCCCATCTGGGTGGAATTCCCAATGTTCTATGAGGGCAATCCCCTTGAGATTCAGGAAAATCAGGCATTCTTTTTGCACATGATCTTGATGGATTCTGATGCCGGCTTGGGGATGTGTTGCGGACATTCGGTTTTGTGCACCAAGGACGGTGTCGAACGCCTGTCCCGACATCCGCTTGATTTGGTTGAGCTTTGAACGAGGCTAAAACATGATCGCGGTCTCGACGTTCTTAATGTTTCAAGGCAACGCCGAAGACGCCCTGGCACTTTATCAAGAAACCTTTGATGAGTTCGTAGTCATCCTGAGAGAGCGACAAACGACGCCGGGCGGCCAAGATCAGGTCGAAGTAGTGCACGTAGACTTTGGCGGCCAACGCTTGAAGATCTTTGACAGCCCAATTCCACATGCGTTCGATTTCACACCGTCCACCTCGATCTTCATCGACCTAGAAGCTGCACGTTTCGAGGACGTAGTGGCGGCACTGTCAGAGGGCGGAGAATTCCTGATGCCGCCTGATGATTATGGTTTCAGTCTGCGCTTCTCCTTCGTAAAGGATCGCTTCGGTGTGTCCTGGCAGATAAATGTCCCTACCCCCTTGAACGATGAGGCACCAACATGAACGTTCAGTCCCATACGTTCACTCCGGTCTTTGATGAAGGCCGCCATCCAAGGGGTAAGCTGGGCTTCGTGCTGTTGGCAACAGAACAGACCGTGCAGGACGATATGATGCGCATTTGCCCAGACGGCGTGGGTGTGCATTTCGCCCGGGTACAAAACGCTGACGTGATTACGAATGAGACGCTCGCCGCCATCGCGCCAGAACTGACACGGGCTTCGGCGACCCTTTTGCCGGACGGCTCGCTCGATGTGGTTTCTTATGCCTGTACGTCGGGCTCGCTTGTTCTTGGTCAGGAACGGGTCGAGGACCTGCTGAGCACCGGGAACCCTGGCGCCAAGCCATCCTCGATCATCGCGGCCGTGCTACGGGCACTGCAGGCCGTGCAGGCCAGAGAGATCGTCGTAGTCACGCCATACCTGGACGAAATCAACACGGCAGAGCGGGACTATATGACCGCCCGCGGCTTTGAAGTCCAGAACATCCAAGGCCTTAACCTGGAACGCGATAGCGACATGGTTCGTGTCGCGCCCGCTTATCTGGCGGATATGGCAGCGGGAATGGACCGGGAAGCGGCAGATGCGATTTTTATTTCTTGCGGCGCGCTTCGGTCGATAGACATTATCGAAGACTTGGAAGCCCGGACGGGTAAGCCCGTGATCACTTCAAATCAGGCGTTAGCCTGGGACGCGCTTAGGTTGGCAGGGATCAATGATAAGATCCCAGGCTTTGGCCGTTTGTTGCGGGATCACTGAGCCCGTTTTGACCCGCCGTTACGCCCAATACCTTTGCGGTGCCAGAGCTCCACTTGCTGCGCAAAATATTTTTTCCAGAATGTCCCAAGGAATCCCAACCGGCGCGCGTCAAAATGGGGGAGATGCTGGACCAGACCGTTGATGAGACGCTGGCACTGGATGCCGCCCAGGGGGACCGGGCCGCCTTTGCGCGGCTTGTGGACCGGCATTTTGACCGTATTCATGCGCTGGCCTGGCGGTTCACCGGTGGCCCGCCCGACAGCGAGGATCTGGCTCAGGATATCTGCGCCGCGCTGGGGCGCAAGATCGCGTCCTATCGCGGCGACGCCAAGTTCACGACCTGGCTCTACCAGGTGGTGCTGAACGCAGCCCGCGATGGAATGCGGCGCCAAAAGACCCGGACCCAGGCAACCCAGACCTTTGCCGAGGTGCAGGATCTAGAGATGGGCGCAGATGCCGAACGAAAGGCCCAGGCGCAATGGCTGCGCCAGGCCCTGGCCGGGCTGAAACAGGACCTGCGGGAAACCGCCGTGCTGGTTCTGGATGAAGGGCTCAGCCATGACGAGGCCGCCGAAGTGTTAGAGATCGCGCCCTCCACCGTGTCCTGGCGGCTGATGGAGATCCGCAAGCAGCTGACAGCGCTGCGGACCCAGGAAGAGAGTATGATCCCATGACCGACCATGACGATCTGAAACAACTGCTGGCCGACGCCCAGCCGCCCCACCCGGCGCCGGACGCCCGCGCCCGTGCGAAAGAGGCCGCTTTGGCTGCGTTCGATGCCGAGGCTGAAAAAACTTCAACCGTCCACCAAGGAACCTCCGACCCCGTCCGTCAAAGGGTCAGGCAATCAGGCCTGATGTCCAAAGTACGGAGTTACCTGATGAACATGACCCTTCCCTCGACCCGCACGATGATGCTGGGCGGCTCTTCCCTGGCGGTCTTCGTGATCGCGATCATGGCAGTGCAGACAATGGATCTGAACGATGGGTTCGCCCCATCGCCAGTCATCAGCAGCCCAGAGCCACCCCAGGAAGCGCGGCAGGACGCCCGTTCTGGCGATCAAGCGACAGCGTCCGGTTCAGCCACACCGCAAATCCAACCAATGGCCCAAGGCCAGTTGGCTGAGAGCGCGGAAGAGCAGCTTGCCGCGCAACCGCAGGGATCTCCGTTGCCGCAGCTTTCGGAACAGGCAGCCTCTGCGGATCAATCGCAGAACTCGGAAGGCGGTCTAAGGCTTAGTGAGCCGGAAGCACCGGCAGACGCCGCTCCATCCCCGGTGGCAAAGGTGCCAGCCGGTGCGGCCGCTTCGGGACCTAGAGTTTCGAACAAGCCGCTCGCGCCGGCAGCTCGTACACCGCAAGTCTATCTAGGCAATCGGACATCTACAGAACGGCAACGAGCAGGACTCCGAGAGCGAACCGAACGCATGAATGATCAAATTCGCGCGCTGAACAGAGAGCTGCAGCGGTTGCAAGGTACTAATCCACCTGCAGAACAGGACGCCGCCGGACTGAGCCGTCGTCAAGAATCTGAGGTGTTACAGGACACAGATCGATCACAGGCCATTAAGCGCAAAATCAAAGAACTTGAGGAAGAATGGGATCTACTCGATGAAGAAGCCCCTGCCGACGGCTTCGTCGACCAACGGCAGCAACCCGATGTCGATACGGGCCGCGATCAGTTCGGCGAGTTCGTTCCGAATCCGGTGGTGGTGACGTCGGAAAGCCCGGTCTCGACCTTCTCGGTCGATGTGGACACCGCGTCCTATGCCTTCATGCGCAACGCTCTGATGCAGGGCGTCCTGCCGCAGAAGAACGCCGTCCGGATCGAGGAACTGGTCAACTACTTCCCCTATGACTACGCCCGGCCTGAAAGCCGCGATGTGCCGTTCACGTCAGACGTGACCGTGATGCCGACGCCATGGAACGACGGCACGAAACTGATGCGCATCGGCATTCAGGGCTATGAACTGGCACCGGAAGAAAAGCCGCGCAGTAATCTGGTCTTCTTGCTGGATACCTCTGGCTCGATGAACAACCCGGACAAGCTGCCCCTGCTGATCCAGTCGTTTGAGCTGATGGTCGATAATCTGGACGACGACGACACCGTTTCCATCGTTGTCTACGCGGGCTCGGCTGGCACGGTTCTGCCGCCGACCAAGGTCAAGAACCGCGATGACATTCTGGCCGCACTGAACCGGTTGCGGGCGGGCGGCTCAACGGCAGGGGGCGAAGGCATCCGGCAGGCCTACAAGATGGCCGAACAGAACTTCGATAAAAACGGCATCAACCGGGTGATCCTGGCCACTGATGGTGATTTCAATGTTGGCATCCGCGATACCGAGGAACTGAAATCCTTTATCGAGCACAAGCGCGATACCGGCGTGTTCCTGTCGGTCCTGGGTTTTGGTCAGGGCAACTATAATGATGCGTTGATGCAGACGCTGGCCCAGAATGGCAACGGCAACGCCGCCTATATCGACACGATCCAGGAAGCGCGGAAAGTGCTGGTGGAAGAGGCGTCCTCGACCCTGTTCCCGATTGCCAAGGACGTGAAGATCCAGGTGGAATTTAACCCCGCCACGGTCGGCGAATACCGGCTTATCGGCTTCGAGACCCGCATCCTGAACCGCGAGGATTTCAACAACGACAAAATCGATGCAGGCGAGATCGGCGCGGGCCACTCGGTGACGGCTCTATATGAAATCACGCCCGTGGACTCCGATGCCCGCCTGATGGACACTTCGCGCTACGAAGCCGAGGCAACGGCAACTACCGAACAGCCCTTCGCCGACGAATACGCCTTCGTCAAAATCCGGTACAAACAGCCGGATGCCGACGAAAGCCAGTTGATCACGCAGCCGGTGACCACCGCCAGCGATGTCGAACCCGGCGTCGAGGCCCGCTTTGCCGCCGCCGTTGCTGCCTTCGGCCAATTGCTAAGAGGCGGACGCCACACAGGCGAATACTCCTATGACGATGTCGTTGCACTGGCGAAAGGCGCCCTTGGGGACGACCCCTTCGGATACCGGGCAGAGTTCGTTGACCTCGCCCGCCGGGCCGCAATCGCAGATGCGTTGGAACAGCAATAGATGCCCATAGGGCGGGCTTAAACCCGCCCTACCCCACAGCCTGGTGATCACACCAAAGCACGGTTCCCCTTGCATTTCCTGCAAACTCGGTCTCAGATTCCTCATCTGGCGGTCAGGACACACCGTCAAACGATTTTCTGGGAGGAGATCATGCGAAAACCACTGAAAAATCTCAGCAAAAAGCTGACGAGGGGTCAAATCGACCGCCGCGACTTCATGATGTCGGCCATTGCGATGGGACTAACCGTATCGGCAGCGACCACCATCGCAGACAAGGCGCAAGCTGCGACGCCGAAGAAAGGCGGGCGGTTCCGGCAAGGTCTGACCGGTGGTGCGACCAGTGATAGCCTGGATCCGGCGTCCTTCCTGGATAGCTATATGATCAATGTGGGCATGGGGCAGTTGCGCAACTGCCTGACAGAGATCGGCCCGGACAATAAACTGCGTCCCGAACTGGCGGAAAGCTGGGAAGCCTCGCCGGACGCTGCAACCTGGACCTTCAAGATCCGCGAAGGCGTCGAGTTCCACAATGGCAAGACGCTGGACGCCAATGACGTTGTTGCTTCGATCCAGCATCATATCGGGCCAGACTCAAAGTCAGGTGCCAAGGGGATCCTGCAGGACATCACCGAGATCAAGGCCGACGGTAAGAATACTGTCGTTATGACGCTGTCCACCGGCAGCGCAGACTTCCCATTCCTGCTTTCCGATTATCACACCGGGATCTGCCCGGCGAACGATGACGGAACAATGGATTGGCAATCGGGCGTCGGCACCGGCGGCTATGTTCTGGAAAGCTTCGATCCCGGCATCCGTACGATGACCAAGCGGAACCCGAACTACTGGAAGGAAGGCACTGCACATTTCGATGAGATCGAGACCCTGCTGATCGCTGATACCACGGCGCGCACCAACTCGCTGATGACCGGCGATATCGACGGGATGCAGAATGTCGATTTGTCGACCGTGGATTTGGTCAAGCGCAATCCTAATGTGAATGTGTTCTCGACCACCGGAAATCAGCACGCCACGCTGCCAATGTTCACGAACACAGCGCCCTTCGATAACAATGATGTTCGACTTGCACTGAAGTATTCGATGGACCGCCAGGAATGGTTGGAAAAGATACTCCAGGGTTATGGCGCATTGGGCAATGACATCCCGCTTGGCCCGGCAAACCAATACCGCGCGACGACGGATGAGATTCCACAGCGCGATTATGACCCGGATAAGGCCAAGTTCCACCTGAAGAAGGCGGGCCTGGACAGTTTAACCGTGGATCTGAGCGCTTCGAACACTGCCTTTGCGGGGGCGATCGATGCGGCCGTCCTGTTTGCCGAGCGGGCCAAGGTTGCCGGCATTAACATCAATGTGGTGCGCGAGCCTGACGACGGGTATTGGTCCAATGTCTGGATGAAGAAACCCTGGATGGTCAGCTATTGGGGCGGCCGGCCAACCGAAGACTGGATGTTCAGTCAAGTCTATCGTGCAGGTGCCGATTGGAACGAAACGTTCTGGGAGCATGAGCGCTTCAACAAGCTGCTGATTGAAGGCAAAGTAGAGCTGGATCCAGCGAAGCGCCGTGAGATCTATGTCGAGATGCAACGCATCGTCCATGACGAAGGTGGTGCGTTGATCCCGCTGTTGATGTCCTACACGCAGGCCGTCAGCATCAAGATCGGCCTGCCGGATCAGATCGCTTCAAACTGGGGCTTTGATGGTGAGAAATCAGCCGAACGCTGGTGGTTTGCCTGACGGAAATTTCCGAGGCCCCGCACGCGGGGTCTCGGATTCTTCATTTACATCGATAACTTTCCAACCGGACGCGGATCGATCGCAATGATTGGTGAACCACTCCAGACCGAAACAACTCGCAGTTTGCGCCCATAATCCATCGTCATACTGCTGCCTTTTGCATGCAGGTACCAACCGAGGACGAATGGTTCGGCGCAATTTCAATTGGCTCAATACCTGAGACCTCCGCATCCAAGGTCAGCATTGCCCAATCACGAGAGCATTCCATGTGAGTTGTGGATGCAGCAGAAATTTTAGAACTGCCGCGTAATACTCTCTACAAACTACCTTCGCGCTGCGGTTTATGTGCAGGTGACTCTCAAAAAATTCGCTCGCAGTGAGTTTCGAATCCCTGGGGTTATGCGGAGTGTGACGCCGTCCACCAGGTAACCGCTTTGTGACGCCGTTTTGATGTCAGGATTGCTGATGCAAACAAGGGATGACTTGACACTGGCTAAGTTCGGTATACATCTGTATACAATGAAGCGCCTTCTCATGAAGCGAACTTCAAGCTACGTTAAAAAACACAATCCATCGGGGCTGCCATGACCTTATACACAGCATACCTTGAAGAGATCGAAACCCGTAAAGAACAAGGGCTTAGCCCAAAACCCATTGATGCCGATGATCTGATCAGCGAGATCATTGCGCAGATTAAAGATCCTGAGCATGAGCACCGCGAAGCTTCGCTTGAATTCTTCATCTACAACACGCTGCCGGGCACGACCAGCGCGGCGCGCGAGAAGGCAGATTTCTTGAAAGAAATCATCCTTGGTGACGCGATTGTTGAAGAAATCACACAAACATTCGCGTTCGAACTGCTGTCACATATGAAGGGTGGGCCTTCCGTAGAAGTGCTTCTTGACTTGGCACTTGGAGACGACGCGAAGATTGCAAATGACGCCGCAGAGGTCCTGAAAACCCAGGTTTTTCTCTACGAAGCGGACACTGATCGGTTGGACGAGGCATACAAAGCAGGAAATCCGATCGCGAAAGAGATCCTGGAAAGCTACGCCGACGCTGAGTTCTTCACTAAGCTTCCGGATATCGAGGAAGAGATCGAAGTCGTCACCTACATTGCAGCTGAAGGCGACATTTCGACCGATTTGTTGTCGCCCGGCAATCAGGCTCACTCTAGGTCCGACCGCGAACTGCATGGCCAGTGTATGATCACGCCCGAGGCTCAGGCCGAAATACGGGACCTTCAGCGCCAGCACCCGGACAAACGTGTGATGCTGATCGCCGAAAAAGGCACCATGGGCGTCGGCTCTTCGCGCATGTCGGGCGTGAACAATGTGGCGCTTTGGACCGGAAAACAGGCCAGCCCCTACGTTCCTTTTGTCAATATCGCCCCTGTTGTCGCGGGGACGAATGGCATCTCTCCGATCTTCTTAACAACAGTCGGTGTCACCGGGGGCATCGGACTTGATCTTAAGAACTGGGTGAAAAAGTTGGATGGCGAAGGCAAACCGATCGTCAACAACGAAGGCAACCCGATCCTTGAACAGAAGTATTCGGTCGAAACCGGAACCGTTCTGAAGATCAACACCAAGGACAAAAAGCTCTACGATGAAACCGGCGATAAAGAGCTGGTCGATGTATCGTCAGCTTTCACCCCGCAAAAGACCGAGTTTATGAAAGCCGGCGGATCCTACGCAGTTGTCTTCGGCAAGAAACTTCAGACTTTCGCGTGCGAAGCGCTTGGCATCGAGTTGAAGTCGGCCTTCGCACCTTCAAAGGAAATCTCCCATGAAGGCCAAGGTCTGACGGCGGTTGAAAAGATCTTCAACGCAAACGCGGTCGGTGTAACGCCAGGCGCAGTTTTGCACGCCGGGTCTGACGTACGTGTCAAGGTCAATATCGTTGGTTCTCAGGACACCACCGGCTTGATGACCAGCCAGGAGTTGGAGGCGATGGCTGCGACGGTCATCTCTCCAAAGGTTGATGGCGCTTACCAATCTGGGTGCCACACGGCCTCGGTTTGGGATGTAAAGGCACAGGCCAATACGCCACGGCTGATGGCCTTCATGCACAAATTCGGTCTGATCACAGCCCGCGACCCAAAGGGCGAATACCATTCCATGACCGACGTGATCCACAAGGTCTTGAACGACATGACTGTGGACGACTGGGCAATCATCATTGGAGGCGACAGCCACACGCGGATGTCAAAGGGCGTGGCCTTCGGCGCTGACTCCGGCACCGTCGCGCTTGCTTTGGCCACCGGCGAGGCAACGATGCCAATTCCAGAATCCGTCAAAGTGACCTTTACAGGCAAGATGGCGGATCACATGGACTTCCGCGATGTCGTGCATGCCACGCAGGCTCAGATGTTGGACCAGTGCGGCGATAATGTCTTCCAGGGCCGGATCATCGAGGTTCATATCGGGACCTTGCTGGCGGACCAGGCTTTCACATTCACCGACTGGACGGCCGAGATGAAGGCAAAGGCCTCAATCTGCATTTCCCAGGACGAAACGTTGATTGAATCTCTGGAGATCGCCAAAAGCCGGATCCAGATCATGATCGACAAGGGCATGGAAAATGATGCCAAGGTCCTTTCAGGCCTGATCGAGAAGGCGGATAAGCGCATCGCCGAGATCAGATCAGGTGAGAAACCTGCCCTGGCACCAGATAATAACGCGAAATACTTCGCCGAGGTCGTTGTGGATCTCGACCAGATCGATGAGCCGATGATTGCGGATCCGGACGTTAACAATTCCGATGTATCCAAACGCTACACACACGACACGATCCGGCCGATCTCTTACTACGGAGCTGAGAAGAAAGTCGATCTAGGCTTTGTCGGGTCTTGCATGGTTCACAAAGGCGATGTGAAAATCGTCGCCCAGATGCTGCGCAATCTCGAAGCCGAACACGGCAAGGTCGAGTTCAAGGCGCCCCTCGTCGTGGCAGCCCCGACCTACAACATCATTGATGAGTTGAAGGAGGAGGGTGACTGGGAAATCCTGCAGAAATACTGCGGGTTCGAGTTTGATGACGCTGCACCGAAGCGTACGGCGCGCGTAAGTTTGTACTTCGGGGTGGGTAATAGTGACGCATACCTGTAGCCTTTCATAAAATGGATGTAATTTTTGCATGGCAGTTAGTCTTGTCCTAGG
>JBCCHJ010000034.1:0-54292 GCA_039028795.1 Pseudomonadota bacterium | reverse complement strand
CATCTATTGCTATGTCACCCTGATGGGCGGCGAGGAATATACCGACGACCTGAAGGTCGAGCTGCGCAACTGGGTCCGGCAGGAAATCGGCCCCATCGCCTCCCCCGACCTGATCCAATGGGCCCCCGGCCTGCCGAAAACCCGGTCCGGCAAAATCATGCGAAGGATCCTGCGCAAGATCGCCGAGAACGACTATGGGTCCCTGGGCGATACCTCCACCCTGGCCGAGCCTGCGGTTGTGGATGACCTGATTGAAAATCGGATGAATCGGTGATACTTCATTTTGTAGGCGTTCAACAGGTATCCACACTATATTGTGTGCTTTAGCAGCATCATGTGTGGCAAACTTGACTCTTGAAGAATCAATTCAGCTGATTCAAACAGATTTTGTGACCTTCAAGACATACTTGTCATGAACGGAAAGCCCTCACTTTGGTGAGGGCTTTTTGTTTTCGGAGCAAAGACTAGCAGAAACCACATCTAGCGCGTTGGGCTACAGCTCGTGGTTTTCAGAGTGCTAGCCACCAAATAGCCATTGACTCTGCCTCGATTCGCCATCATGGATGTGATTGGCGCGGTATGTCTTGAAGGTCACGCTTTAGCATTCCGCGTCACAACAGAAGTTGACGTAAAGGAAAGCTGAAATGTCACTTACATCGTTGAAACGTGCCCCAGTTGGCACGACTGCCAAGACGGGTGAAGTGTGCCCGGAAAGCGGCGTTTGGAGAGTCGTTGGAACACCCACGACAACTGCACCAATCTCTAAGGGCAACAGGATGCCGCCTTATGACAATAAGGCCGTGACCTGGAAGCTCATTCAACACGCTTGATCGAGGTCAAGATGGCGAAGAATGAGCGCACCTCACGAAAAGTGGCTTCGAAAGCATCGAAGCTTCTTGCGAATCCGAAAACCCCTAAGTCGGTTAAGAGTGTCGCTGCTTCCGCGTTGACGCAAGCACCTGACCGAAAAGGAAAAAAGGGGAAACGCTAAAAAGTGGGTGGGCCCTTTGGGGCCCATTCTCAAAGGCGTATTGTGCAAGTGAGAGCAAACTATAGACAGCTCAATAGTCACACCCTCGATTCTTCAGAGGGAGGTTGCGGCGCAAGTTAGACTTCAGAAACTTCAGAAAATTTGAACTTCATCGTAGCTTTCGGTTTCTGCGAATGTTTAGTTCCTCCTGTTTGTGCATAGGTTAAAGGAGATTATTGTGGATGTTGGAGCGCTGGAGGTAGTTTACCCACCCCATACCATCGAAGTGTTCTATTGGGTATCTCAGATTTTGACCCTCGTGATCTTAGTGGTTGGCGCATTTTACGCACGAACCCAACTGGATCATGCGCGTGAACAAATTGACCATAGCGTCAATAATTCAAACGCTCTTCTCCTGATGGAGCTTGATAAGCGCTGGGATTCTGAGGACATGAAAGAAGCTCGAAAGAAGTTCTTTCTAATTCGCGAAGAGATTAACGAAAGCGTTGGAAAGGATAATGCCCTCAAGAACGACCAATCCAGGATCGACGCCCAGAAGAAATTATGGTCAGAAAAATTGGGTGGCTTGCGGCAACATGATCAAGAGGAGTACCTAACAATTATGTCGATAATGTCTTTTTTTGAGACTGCTGGCTTGATGGTTCATCGCGGGTACATCGACAAAGACGATGTGAGGGAGCTCCTGTTGGGCCCGGTCCTCCAAATTGAAAATTGCTTCGGCCCGCATATTTTGGAGCGCGAAAAGGAAACGGGCGTGACTGAAGGACTCTTCAAGCACGCCCGAAAACTGTGTCGTGAAATTCAGAAAGATTAAACGATAGGGATGTACTTCGTCATCGTTGCCTCCATGCTGTTTAAACCGAAGCTCGTAAGCGGTTCCAGAGTTTGGTCAGATCCTTAATATATACGCTTGTTGCCGCATAGTCCGGCTTTCTGTCAATCACAATGACGTAACCACAACTTCCTTACCACTTCCCTAACACCGGTACTGTGATCTCGATCACAAAGTCGACGATTAATTACCTGACTACATAAGTCTGATTAATTAGAAATCAAGCAAGCTTAGCATGGGTGCTAACCCATTCCATTCCAACCTAACGCCTGCCGACGGCGGGGCGACCCCCACCTCACAAGACTAACTCAAACACTCCGACACCGGCACATCGACCCGGTTGGCATCGGTAAGCACGGCCTGAACGGGGGACCCGTCGGCGATCTGTACGGTGACGCGGCCACCCTGCATCTCCCCACCTGACACGCGGATCTGGCCCTGCACCGCTAGAAACTCGACAGGTACCACTTCCCGTCGCGCTGGATCAGGTTCATCGTCTCTTTGTCCGTACCGTCCGGGCCGAACAGGAAGGGGACCTTGGCCTTCAGGCCGTTCACCTCGGCCGGGCCATTCAGCTTACCCTTGGCGAAATAGCTGACGTACTCATCCCAATTCGCCGATCCGGCGGTCATCTCGCAGATATATTCCTGGGTGTCCCCGTCGTTTTCGCCCCTCGGGTCGCACAGGGTCGCCAGGGCCGAACTGTCGCCCGTCTGCGCGGCCTCGAAGATCGCCGTGGTCACCGCCTCGGGCGATGTGAAGTCAACCTCCGCCGCGCTGGCGGGCGACAGCGCCGATACCATCAAGATGCCGCCCGCGAGTGTTGAATGAAGCCTCATTGTACCCTCCCATCATTGTCTGGGACCGCATTCTAGCACGAATTACCGGGATCAGGGGGGCGCCGGATAGCGGCCCGGGCGCCCGACAGGTCCTTGACCCAAATCAAGGTCGTGCCTTCCGGCCCCTGGCACAACACCAGGGAAAGGAGGCCCAACATGTACAAAAAGATTATGGTCCCTGTAGACCTGGAACATACAGAGTTGCTATCCGGCGCGCTCAGCGTCGCAAGCCAGTTGGCCGAGGCAAATGGCGGCGAGCTGATCTTCGCCGGGGTGCATGGCGGACCGCCATCCTCGGTCGCGCATGGGCCCGAGGAATATGCCAAGGCGCTGGACGGCTTCGCGCATTCGCAGCCCTATGCGCAGATCGGAAAGGTGTCGTCTTTGCCGATCTACTCCCACGATGTGGGGGTCGAGGTTGCGACATCCTTGGTCAAGGCCGCGCAGGACCATCAGATGGAGGTGATCGTGATGGCCAGCCACATGCCGGGCTGGGCGGAACATGTGTTCCACTCGAATGCCGGGTACGTCGCCTGCCACGCGCCGATGTCGGTCTTCGTGGTCCGATGATCGCGGTCGTCATGCCCCGGCTTGACCGGGGCATCTCTGTGGCCGGAAGATCACCAGAACAAGCCGGGTGATCACGGAAGACGGGTTAGCTCAGGCACTCCGTCACTGGCACGTCCACCTTATTGGCGTCTGAAAACACCGCATGAACCGGGGTGCTGTCCGCGATCTGCACGGCAACGCGGCCGCCCTGCATCTCTCCGCCCGAAACGCGGATCTGGCCCAACTCGGAATTTGTCAGGGTGTCGTCGACATCAATGGTGAAGGCCGCCTTCTGGCCCGCCTTCAGCGCGCCCAGGGACACCACCAGTTTCCGATCGCCATCCTGCACCTGGCCCGAGGCCAAGGCGATTGGACCTTCGCGGACCTCGAAGGGTTGGAACACCTCCACCCCCGCGCCGGTGCCGGTGGTGTCGAAGATCAATCCCCCGGCGGTCTTGGTCAGGTCAATCTCCACCTGCAGGGCGCGCAGCTCACACCCCGTGGTATTGGCAATCTCGAACCAGTCCTTCGGCGCGCTCTCGACAAAGCTGACCGTCACGCCCGCCTGGGCTGCGGTCGCCAGACCAGCCGTCAGAAGGGCGGCGGCGGCAAGGCGGGTGGGGAATGAAAGTGGCATGGTGTCCTCCTGTTCCTACCCATCAATTAGCGCGGCCGACCCGCTTGCCAATGGTGCGTTTATGCGCCGACGACCGCGCGGTGATGTCAGCCAGAACGCGCACGATGTCGTCAAAGAAAGTCGTCTCAGATCGCATTAGCGGATAATTAGACGACAATTGTCGTCATACATGTCTGCGCGGGAACGGGGGGGCGTGATGACTTTTGCCAAGGGCGGGCCAGACAGCGGAGCACGGCCTGATTGACATCCGCAGCGCAGCGGGGAACGGTTCCGTCAACGCACACCACCCCGGGGGATCCCTGCAATGAAACAGCGCAAGTTGGGCCAGGACGGCCCGATGGTCAGCGTCGTCGGCTATGGCGCGATGTCGTTCACGAATTTCTATGGTCCGGCGACGGACGAAGGCTCGATGGCAGTGCTGGACGCCTGTGTGGATCTGGGCATCACGCATATCGACACATCGAACGTCTATGGCATGGGCCGTTCGGAAACGGTGATTGGTGATTGGCTGAAGAAGCGGGGTGGCGAGACCCCTTTCACCATTGCCACCAAGGGCGGTATCACGCGCGAGCCTGGGCGGCGGTTTAACAATGATTCCAACCACTTAGCCGAGGCGCTGGATGCCAGCCTGGCCCGCCTGGGGGTCGAGGCAGTGGATCTCTATTATGTGCACCGGCGGGAACAGGATTACGAGATTGAAGAGGTGACCGAGGCCCTGGCGGGTTTCGTCAAAGCGGGAAAGACCAAGGCGATCGGGTTTTCCGAGATCGCGCCCTCCTCGCTGCGCCGCGCCCACGCGGTGCATCCCGTGGCGGCGGTGCAGTCGGAATATTCGCTGTCCGTCCGCTCGCCCGAGATGGGGCTGGTGCAGACCTGCGCAGAGTTGGGTGCTTCGCTGGTCGCGTTTTCTCCGGTGGGCCGGGCCATCCTGACGGACCGCCCGCACTCGGCCGAGCAGGCGGGGGAGCTGGACTTCCTGAAGGCCAATCCCCGATTCATGGGCCGAAACCATGCGGAAAATCTGGCTATTACCGATGGTTTCCGCGCTCTTGCCGCT
The DNA here is from genome assembly GCA_039028795.1 of Pseudomonadota bacterium. Lineage (GTDB taxonomy): Bacteria > Pseudomonadota > Alphaproteobacteria > Rhodobacterales > Rhodobacteraceae > Thermohalobaculum. The sequence goes on along the minus strand of JBCCHJ010000034.1, from coordinate 49,387 downwards.
GAAATGGGTGTCGCTGCGGCGACCCTCGCTATCGCCTGGTTGGTCCATCAGGGGGATCATATTCTGCCGATCCCCGGCACGCGTCATGTGAAGCACTTGGAAGAGGTTGCCGCGGGCGGATCGCTGGATCTGACCGTTGAGGCTTTGGCCCGGATCGAGGCGGTGCTGCCGATCGGCTGGGCCCACGGCGATCGCTACAACAACACGCAGTGGATGGGACCAGAGCGATATTGCTGACTAGAGGCCGTTCTTGGCAGTCTTGAGTCGCGATGCCTGCGATCTAACGCGAGGTTGAAGGGTCGTATTCAACCCGTCCGAGAGATCGCCATTTTTCCGCCGTATTTCAGGGCTTTTCGAGCAGCGGAGTGCGATCCCGTACGAAAATTACTTTGCAATTTGCGAAGATCGCCGATGCCAAAATTGACTTCAATGCAGCGACGCTCATGCTCGAACACAAGCCAGGTGGAGGCGAAGTTTTTTTAGCGGAGACGTCAAAAATGACTGATACGATTGTACCGATCGAGGGAACGGCAGCTGCGGCGTCGAAGGATTGTGTTAAAGCGAAGATCCTGGTTCAGGAACCGGGCACGCCAGTGCAGTTGACTTTGTCTGCTCAGGATGCCGCGAACCTGGTCAGCATAGCCGAGGACTTTTCCAGGTCGGCTAGTGCGGATGAATCTGATGGTGACCCGCTGGTGGGTGCGGCGGCGATAATTTCCGGAATGTTGCGCGATTGCCTGATGGCCCGGGAAGGGATCCGCGCCGCTTAAGAGGGCGGTTTTCGACCCAATTTCCGCGATTTGACGCTACGTCAGCGATTCTTTGCGCATAGCCAATCGTGGCATCATCGCCTTGTTTCCGCCGCCGCATGGTCCGGAAATCCCGCGCCAGGACATATCTTTAACCGCAAGATACCCGTGAAAGTTGTATTGTTTGGAAAGTCTCGCCTGGTGAATTGACGCCGTGGCCGCAACGACCAAGATGGAGTGAACGGTGAGTGCCGTAAGTTGAGTTGGGAGTACCGAACAATGAACGTAGTTGCTTTACACGGTGATAATGGCTCGGACGCCCCGGTCGACAGCGCCCGCGCAAGACTGATGATGCAGGATCCGAACATCCCCGTTCAGTTGACCTTACCAGCGAAGGATGCCGCCTTGCTGGCATACATCACCGACGAATTCGCGCGCCATCTAGCGCCCAGAAGCGTCGAAGGGGATCAGCTGGTGGATGATGCTGCCAAAATCTCAAACCTCTTAAGCGATTGCTTGCTAGCCCGCGGCGGGATCTGAGAGCGGAAAGTCAGGACCCGCGCCAAGGGGCAACGCGGGTCCTGGTGTCGCCCCGCTACCTGAGCAGGGCGTTCACAACATTGCCGCTGTTGTCTTTGACGCGGCCGTCGTTCTTGGCCGGACTGCCGACGGTGCGGATGCCCGGATCATAAGGTTTGAAGGTTGGCGTGGACTCGCCATACCATTGGTTGCTGTTGGTTTCGTCGCAGGTCACAAAGAACCGATTGCTCGGGCGGGTCGCAGTGAATCCCTGGATCGAGACCTTTCGGTTATCGCAGTCCAGCACGATCGAATGTTGTCGCAGATTCGCTTGGTAAGTCGCGAAATCAGAACGAGACAGGGTCACGGCAGGATTCGGACAATCCCGGTTTAGTTTACTTTGAATCGCCGGATTCGAGGATTCCTCGAGCAGTATACTTTCACTCGAATTCACGTGAATACTCCCGGCCACAGCTGCATGGGCAAAGCCAGCCACAATAGAACCTGCCAGGAGTATTTTATGTAATAGTCTTTTGAATTGACGCCCATGTGCATTAGCTTTCCTCTTTACTTAAAATATATTGGCATGCTCTCGGATCAGTATCTGTAACAAATGCGGTGTTATTCGGTTTTTATTGGTAGCGTATGTTACATTTTGGGCAACTATGTCGTAGTGCAATGAACATGCGCCATTCCATTGAACGATGACTGGTTTTCATCCCCGACATTCGCTATATGCGCGCGCCATGAAGGATGCGGCGATCGCCCCCCTGCGCTTTCACAAGATGCACGGGCTGGGCAATGACTTTGTAATCATCGATCAAAGGGATGGCGCAGTGGCGCTGGGCCCTGATTTGGTATGCGCAATAGGCGACCGCCATCGCGGCGTGGGGTTCGACCAGCTGGTGGAGATTCTTCCAGGTAGCGATGCTGATGTTGATCTGGTCTTCTGGAACGCTGATGGCTCGACCGCTGGGGCCTGTGGAAATGCCACACGCTGCATTGCGGATATGTTGCTGAACGAAACCGGGCAGGATGCGGTGGTCGTTAGGACGGAACGGGGTCTGCTGCCCTGTCGCGCAGCGGATGGCATTATCGAAGTCGATATGGGTCCACCGCTGCTGGCTTGGGACCAGATCCCTTTGGCGCGCGATGTCGATCCTCTTCACCTGCCCTTGGGTGGCGACCCTGCAGCGTGTTCCATGGGCAATCCGCACTGCACTTTTTTTGTGGATAATGCCGACGCCATGCCGTTGGAAAACATCGGACCTCGGACAGAAAATGATCTTTTGTTCCCCGAACGCACGAATGTCCAGGTTGTCCAAGTTCTGGATCCAGGCCATGCCCGCGTGCGGGTTTGGGAGCGCGGGGTGGGTGTGACCCTGGCCTCCGGATCATCATCCTGTGCCGTCGTTGTCAACGCCGTCCGCCGGGGTTTAATGGACCGGCAGGCTGTATTGCACCTTGATGGTGGCGACATCCAGATCACCTGGCGCGCGGATGATCATGTAACAATGGCGGGCCCGGTGTCCTATGTGTTCGAGGGGGTCTTCGACCCATCCTTTCCATGACTGTCCCTCCTGAGACCGCATCTACAATCTCTGCGCCGGTATTCGAGACATTCGGCTGCAGGTTGAACGCCTACGAGACCGAAGCAATGACCGGACTGGCCCGGGAGGCCGGGCTGGAAAACGCGGTTGTGGTGAACACCTGCGCCGTGACTTCCGAAGCAGTCCGTCAGGCCCGCCAGCGCATCCGACGCCTCCGCGCAGATCACCCAGATGCGCGCCTGATCGTTACGGGCTGTGCGGCACAGACGGAACCTGAAACATTTGCCGAGATGCCCGAGGTCGATCTGGTCCTTGGCAATCTAGAGAAAATGCGGCCCGAAAGTTGGGCGCCAGATTTCATTGGCGGAACGGAAAAGGTTCAGGTCGACGACATCATGTCCGCCCGGGAAACCGCAGGCCATCTGATCGACGGGTTCGGGACCCGGGCGCGGGCCTATGTCCAGGTCCAAAATGGCTGTGATCATCGCTGCACGTTCTGCATCATCCCTTATGGACGGGGGAATTCCCGGTCTGTGCCCGCTGGAGTGGTTGTCGAACAGATCGCTCGGCTGGTCGGCAACGGGTTCAACGAGATTGTTCTGACCGGCGTTGATTTAACGTCCTGGGGCGCCGATCTGCCCAGAACGCCAAAGCTGGGCGATCTGGTGCAGCGAATTCTCAGGCTGGTGCCGGATTTGCCGCGACTACGGATCAGTTCGATCGACTCGATTGAGGCGGACCCCGCACTAATCGAAGCCATCAGCGGTGAGGCCCGGCTAATGCCGCATCTGCATCTGTCCCTACAGGCTGGGGATGATATGATCCTGAAGCGGATGAAGCGACGGCATCTGCGCGATGACGCCATCCGATTCTGCGAAGGTGTCCGTGCCGCACGGCCGGACATTGTCTTTGGCGCCGATATCATCGCAGGCTTTCCAACCGAAACCGACGAAATGTTCGAAAACTCGCTGCGCCTGATCGATGATTGCGGCCTGACATGGTTGCATGTGTTCCCCTACTCGCCACGCAAGGGTACCCCGGCGGCGCGGATGCCTCAGGTCGAAAAGGCCGTTCGCAAGCGACGGGCAGCGGCCTTGCGCCATGCCGGCGAAGCGGCTGCAGACCGGTATCTGGCCGGTCAGATCGGCCGGTCCGCAAACGTCTTGATTGAGCGTCCGGACATGGGCCGAACTGAAACCTTTGCCGAAGTCGCCCTGCGCACCCAGGCAACGCCCGGTGATCTGCTGGTCAAGACGATCTCCGGCACGGATGGGATGAAGTTAGTCGCATAGCAAGGACAAGGTCATCGCGGGGTTTTCATCCCGTGCGCGACGGTCTACATCCCCTCGACATAGATCCGGAGCGCGGTGATGTCCTTCTTCAAGAAGATGAAAAATCGTCTGTTCAAGTCTTCGTCCAAATTGGATGAGGGTTTGGCGGCGATCGTTGACGAAGGCGATGCTGTAGACGAAGAAGTTGCCGAGGCTGAAACCGCCCCTTCAGCCGCAGACGCGGCTTCTGAACCATCTGTAGATCCCGCATCTACGCCGACGGCTGAACCCGATGCACCGGAACCAGAAAGACCTGGCGTGCTGGCACGGGCGCTTGGCTCGATCACTGGGGCCCGGACGGTGAAGAAGCGAGTCTTAGACGATGACATGCTGGAAGAGCTGGAAGAGCTGCTCATTACGGCAGACATGGGCGTCGAAACCTCGTTGAAGGTCTCTGCCGCCCTGGCCGAGGGTCGATTCGGGCGTGCCGTCGGAGCGGATGAAATCAAGCAAGCGCTGGCGGCGGAGGTTTCAAAGATCCTGCAGCCCGTGGCCAGACCCTTACCGATTTATGCCAAGCGACCGCAGGTTGTTCTGGTCTGCGGCGTGAACGGATCCGGAAAGACCACCACCATTGGCAAGCTAGCCTCCCAGTTGAAAGGCGCGGGTAAGCAGGTCGTCATTGCTGCGGGCGATACTTTCAGGGCTGCAGCCGTCGAACAGTTGCAGGTTTGGGGTGAACGCGCTGGGGTTCCTGTGCTGACCGCTGATCAGGGATCGGACCCGGCCAGTCTGGCCTTTGATGCACTGACCCAGGCCGAACAGGACGGCGCGGATATTTTGTTGATAGACACGGCCGGGCGTCTGCAGAACCGTGCGGACTTGATGGAGGAACTGGCCAAGATCGTCCGCGTGATCCGCAAGAAGGATGCTGAAGCACCGCATAACACGGTGCTGGTTCTGGATGCCACGACCGGCCAAAACGCACTGGCCCAGGTGGATATCTTCCGTCAGATCGCCGATGTCACGGGTCTGGTCATGACCAAACTGGACGGTACCGCCAAGGGCGGGGTTCTGGTTGCCCTGGCCGATAAGTTCGGACTGCCGATTCATGCGATCGGGGTTGGCGAGGCCATCGATGATCTGGCTCCGTTCGATCCGGAAGAGTTCGCAGCTGCATTGACTGGAACAGGCGCTTAGGCCCCGATACGCAGGCTAGTTTTAAATTGCCGGAAGTGCCACGGGACCTTGAGATTCGAATAATGGGTGAACCCCAACAACCAAAGGATTTGAATCTACTCCGCCGGTTCTAGAACGGTCTCCCAAGGCTCGCCTTCAAAAGCCAGATCGTAACCAACTTTGAAGAGGGCGCGCATATAGACGGGGTCGAACAGATCCTGTTCTGGAACGTCGAAACTTTCCGGCACTGCGGTCAGAGCCAGACCAAACCCTTCCTCCCGCGCAACCTCGCGTACTGTTCCGACATCAGCGACCCCGGATGACTTAATAAGCGTGGAAATCGACCGAGCGGCGATATGGAAAATTCCTGCTTCGGTATCAGCAAAGCTGGGTGCCAATTTCGTGTTGCGCACGACATAAATCGTGCCCAGCGTCATTGCCGCCTCGCCCGGAATTTCAGTTTCGCGGAGCCCCAAGCCGCGCGGCAACGCAAACAGCTGCCGTGTCACCCCACCATCCACATGCATTTCCGAATACGCTCGATTTCCGATCGCGACATTAAACAGAACCGGCGGAAACGCACCTGGGATCGAGGCTGAAGCAAGCAGGATGTCCCGAACCAAACGCAGCCGCTTCGGATGATCGGATACGGCGATTGCGCCAATATCCCAGGTGACTGGCCGCTGCGCATCCAGATTGGTCGTTCCGATCAGCAGTCGCCTGCCTTTGCGATGTTCGTCGGCGATCCGATCCAGGAAATCCCGGTTGATCACCCGGGTTAGAGTTTCTCGCAGTTTGCTGGTATTCGTCAGGCCCAGAACGCGCCCAGTCAGGGCAGAAAATATCTGCAGATCGATCAGATCGTCAGTTCCAGTGTTGGTGTAGAACCGCTCCAACTCGTCATCGTAATCGGATCCCAGAAATGCAAATGGCGCGATCAGCGCGCCAGTTGATATGCCGGTCACCAGGGCGAACTCTGGTCTTCCGATCCGGTCGGACCAACCGTTCAACAATCCCGCGCCGTAGGCACCGTCAGAGCCGCCGCCCGACAGGACCAGGATATCGACGCGACCGTTATTGGGCAGCTTGCCTTCCGCCGCAAACCTGTCCGCGATCTGTTGCTGAATGGTTTTCAACTGCTGTTCGGCATCCAACGGAGCAACGTCACCATAGCTGCGGATACCGGGCAACCCGGGGACCACGGCAGCCTGGTAAACCTGTTCAGGCGGCGACGATAGCAGTCGCTCTCCGGTACATGCAGACAGGCTGAATGCAATCAAACCAATGGTCAAAATACGATGCATCTTAGGATCCTCGATTGCGGCGCAAACCGGCCCGAACGTCTGATAGACGAAAGGCACCCAGACCAATGGCCAAGCCAGCATAAATTATCATAGCCGCCAGTATCGTGACCAGCAGGACCAACCATCTAAGGTCAGGGATTAGCGCTTCGCCTGCAATTGCAAGGCAAAGGACGACGGCACCCATAAGGATGGATGCCAATATGATCCGCGGCAGACGACGGCTGAGACGATCGTCCAGGCGCAAATCCGGGTCGAGACGGCGGGCGCCAAACCAAAGCAAGATCAGGTTCGCCCAACCTGCAAGCGTGGCCCCTATAGCGGCTGCCAGGAACCCGACGACCGGAGCCAGGCCAATGGCAAAGCCGATGTTCACAACCATCGAAATCAGCGCAATTTTCAGCGGCGTCTTTGTATTTTCGCGGGCAAAGAACGCCGGTTGCACAACTTTCGTCAGCACGAATGAAGGCAGCCCCAACGCATAAACCGCCAGCGCCAGCGCCGTATTGGCGGTATCAACTGCCGTGAACGCGCCGCGTTCATAGAGCACTGATACGATCAATTCCGGGATGATCACCAGGCCGACAGTCGCTGGGGCGATCAGGATCATGGTGAACTCGGTTGCCCGGTTCATAGATTCCCGTGTGCCTTCGATATCATCGGCCCGCAGGCGGCGCGAAAGCTCTGGCAACAGAACCACACCGATGGCAACACCGATCACGCCAAGAGGCAACTGATAGACCCTGTCCGCCAGCCATAACCAACTGACCGCACCGTCGAAGTAGCTGGCAACCTGCGTGCCCACAACCAGATTGATCTGCATCACGCCCCCGGCCAGAACGGCCGGGATAGCCAGGGTTATCAGGCGGCGCACATCGGGGGTCAGACGGGGGCGGCCCGGAACAAGGCCCATGCCCAGCCGGTGCGCGGCCCACCAGAGCAATCCCAACTGGGCGAAGCCTCCGATCAACGCGCCACAGGCCAGAGCCAATCCAACATCGAATCCCATCGCCCAGGCAAGTGTCAAAGCCAGAATAAGCGCTACGTTTAGAAGTAGGGGCGCAGCGGCGGCGGCGGCAAAACGGCCGAATGAATTCAAAAGACCGGAGAACAGCGCCGCCAGTGATATCAGGAAGATATAGGGAAAGACGATCCGCGAATAGAGTACCGCAAGGTCGAACTTGTCCGCACCTGAATATCCGGAAGCCAATGCATAAACGAACCAAGGCATCGCGATCTGCGCGATCACGGTGAAGATCAGCAACACCGCAGCCAGGGCGCTGAGAGCTTCAGTACCAAACTTCCAGGCCGCTTCCTGGCCTTCGCCCTCCAGCTTCTTTGCAAACAGCGGCACGAAGGCCATGTTGAACGCGCCCTCGGCGAAGAAGCGGCGGAACATGTTGGGCAGACGGAATGCGACAAAGAACGCCTCGGCCACCGGGCCCGCGCCCAATAACGCTGCGATCAGAATATCCCGACCAAAACCCAGGATACGGCTGGCCATGGTCCAACTGCCGACGGTAAAAAACCCCAGCAACAAACGGATAGGGCGGGCGGTCATAGGATAGTCTTCACGCGATACATCGTGCCAGCATTTAGACGAGCGGGAAGATTGAGGGAACAGGAAAGCTTGTGCAGCGGCTTGGCGGATCCGCTTACCCAAATCACTTCGATGCGACTCAGCTGGAACCTTCCGCAGCAGCGATCAGCCTGCGTTCGATCTGCGCCAGCTTGGACGTGGATCGAACCTTGTGGCCAAAGAGGTCCTTTACATAGAAAACGTCAACAGCGTGCTCGCCATAAGTGGCGATGATTGCCGACACGATGTTCAGGTTCAAATCCGCCGTCGTCCGGGTCAGATCATGCAGGAGACCCAGGCGGTCCCGCGCATTTACCTCGATGACCGTGAAGAGATCCGAGGCTTCGTTATCGAAGACAATCCGTGTCGGAACCGCGAACTGCCTTTCACGCGCACGGCGCTTGTCGCGTTCGCGAATTTCCACCCGGGCGACGACCTCTCCCTTAAGCGTCCGCTCGATCGTTTTGCGCAGCCTTGGTAATCGGTCCGCCTCGTAAGCATGGCCATCGCGGTCCTGGATCCAGAAAACCGATGTCGCCATACCGTCGTTTGTCGTATAGCTCCGCGCATCCACCACATTGGCCCCGGCAATCGCAAAGGCCCCAGCCATGCGCGCAAAGATCCCTGGATGGTCTGACATGTAAAGACAGGCCTTGGTGGCATCGCGGCTTTCATCCTGCAGAAAGCGGCTGGTCATATGCGCCGCGCCGATTTCCTGCGCCAGGTCGGCGAAAATCTTGTGGGTGGTTGCGTCCAGGCCTAGCCAGTAATGTGGATAGTGGCGGGAAAGTTCCGCCGCTCGGTCTACTTCGGTCCAATCCGACAGGAAGCCATCCAAGGCACCACGGGCAGCGTCGACGCGGTGTGCGCGGCTGGACTGTTCAACACCGCCGGTCAGGACGTTCCTGGTATCCCAGTAGAGATTGCGCAGAAGCTGTGCTTTCCAATTGTTCCAGACACCCGGGCCAACCCCGCGGATATCGCAGACTGTCAGTACCAAGAGCAGACGCAGCCGCTGCGGGCTTTGCACAATCGTTGCAAAATCTTCTACTGTGCGCGGATCTGAGATGTCGCGCTTCTGCGCCACATCCGACATCAATAGATGGTGCCGGACCAACCAGACCACCATCTCGGTCTCCGCCTCGGTCATGCCAAGTCGGGGGCACGCCGTTTCGGCGATTTCTGCACCCAGTTCCGAGTGATCCCGTTCCTCGCCCTTGCCGATATCGTGGAGCAACAACGCGACGTAGAGCACCCGGCGATTGATGCCGCCCTTCAGGATCTCGGTGGCGACGGGGTGAGCGTCTTCTGCTTCGAGCCGCTCAATCTGGTTCAGGACACCAATGGTGCGGATCGTATGCTCGTCCACCGTATAGTGATGGTACATGTTGAACTGCATCATCGAGACGATGCGTCCGAACTCTGGAACAAAACGTCCCAGGACTTCGGTCTCGTTCATCAGGCGCAGAACCCATTCCGCATGGTGCGGATCGGTCAGCATATCCATGAACAAGGCGCTTGCCGCGGGGTCGGACCTGAGATCGTCATTAATCAGATCCAAGCTTTGCGTTGCCAGCCGCAAGGCCGCAGGGTGGATCATTGCATCCATCCGAGCAGCATCAAAGAACAAGCGCAGAAGGTTAATAGGATCATTTTGAAAGACGGTTTCGTCGCGCACGGTCAGTCGACCGCCTTCAACCGCAAAGGGCTCGTTTTCGTTGGGGCGCGCCGTTCTGAAATTCAGGGCCTGCAGAAGAACGGAAAACCGGGGCAAGCTTTTGGTTTGCTGCGTCTCCAGGGCGGCGGAGAAAATCCGGGTCAGATCGCCGACCGCTTTTGCATGCCGGAAGTAGAGATGCATGAAATGCTCGACCGCCAATCGGCCATCAGCATCTTTATAGCCCATGCGTTCGGCGATCTCGACCTGTCGGTCGAAGGTCAGCTGTTCTTGCGCCCGACCAACCAAATCGTGCAAATGACAGCGCACGGCCCAGATAAACTTAGCGGCTTTGGCGAAGCGTCGAACTTCGTTGTGATGAAAGACGCCCATATCCACCAGGTCCCAAGCCGTCCCTGTGTGATAGAGGTATTTGGAGATCCAGTGCAGCGTCTGCAGGTCGCGCAAGCCACCCTTGGACTCTTTTACATTAGGCTCCAAGAGATATCGCGATCCGCCATGGCGTTCGTGGCGGCTGTCTCGCTCGGCCATCTTTGCTTCGACAAATTCTCGACCGGTGCGTTCGAAAAGCTCGGGCCAGATGCGTTGATCCAATTCATCAAATGGTTCCCGGTCGCCCCATATGAATCGTTGTTCAAGCAGCGTTGTTCGAATGGTGATGTCGTCCCGCGCCAACCGCAGGCAATCGTCTATGGATCGGGTCGATTGTCCGACCTTCAGCTTAAGATCCCAAAGGATAAAAAGAATGCTTTCGATTACGCTTTCTGACCACGCCGTCTGTTTGTAAGGCGTCAGGAAGAGAAGATCGACATCAGAAAAGGGCGCCATCTCTCCGCGCCCATAGCCACCGACCGCCACGACAGAAAGGTATTCTCCCTTTGTGCGGACCGGTAGTGGATGCAGGTGTTCGGTCGCTAGATGGACGATTGCAGCAACGACGCAATCCGTGACATGTGCCAAAGACCGGGCGCACCGCAAGCCGGCATCGGGAGTTTTCAGGAAGGCCTGCATCGCGGTGGACCGGCCGCTTTCCAGAGCCTCGGCAAAGAGAGAGAGCGCGCCTGCGCGCAAAACGTCCACGTCGGCTGCATCATCAGCAAGCGCATCGATCTTTGAAATCAGATCCTGATGATCTGCGAGCGTTGCTTGGTCCGCGATGAAATGGGCGAGCCCGCTGAAAGTTCGTTCAGGCTCGACCCTTTGGGCAACCGGCTCCAGCGTCGATTGGCTCAGGACCCTGCCCCCAGAACAGATGGTGCGTTGTCGATGACGATAAACCGGGTCCTTTCAATCTGCAGAATTGCAAGTCCGCGGTTCGCCAGGCCGTCTCTTCCGAATTGCACCGGTCCAACGATACCACGGAAGCCACTGGGCCGCGTTAGCGCCCTGGCGCTAAAGGGCTCGGTCCGCGTGCGCCGAGATTCCGCCAAAAGTTGCGCCGCTATCTGCACGGCATCATAGCTGAGCACCGCCAATGGCGGCGGGATGTCCTGATACACTTCCTTATAGCGGTTCACGAAACCGTTCATCGCGTTTGGATCAGGGGCAGGGAACCAGGCGCCCGTCAATTCTGGCGACTCAAAGACGGACCGGGAGTTCCATTCACCAAGGCCCAGATACTTGACCCGGCTTCCGGTAAGCCCCTGCCGCGAAAGTTCTGAAACAACGAAGTTTAGCGCCTGACCACTTTCTGCAACCAACAGCGCCTGCGCACCGGTTGCTCTCGCATTCGCAGCAAAGTCCTGGGCAGCGGGTGGAATACCTTGTTGGCTTCGCTCATACCCCGTCACCGAAACGAGGTTCGCGCCTCCAACTCTTTGGGCGCCTTTCAGCGCAACCCGTCCATACGGTGTGTCTGGGTGAAAAACGCCAAGCGCATTGTAGCCGCGTGTCCGTGCGAAACCCAGGATGCGCTGCGCTGCCTTTTCCGGAAGAAACCCGCTTAGATAGACCGGGCCGCCTGCCGCACTGCTGTCAGTGGAAAATGAGATCACGTTGACATTCGCAGCGGCTGCGGTGCTGCGAATCGCTTTAGTGTTCGCACCAAAAAGCGGGCCGATGATCAGTCGCGCGCCATCGCCGATTGCGCGCTGCGCCATCCGTTGCGCAGTACCAGCATCACCGGCGGTATCGTAGACGCGCAATTGCAGTAGCGGATCGTTGGCATCGCCAACCGACAATCGGGCGGCGTTCACCAGGGCCCGGCCCAACTGTGCTGCGCCCTGATTTGATGCCGAACTTGGCGCTAGAAGCGCAATTACGACCGGTTTCGCGGGATCTACGGACGACACACCGCCTGACTGTGAAGGTGATGCTGGCGTAGGCTGGCCGGTCCGGGTAACTTTCGGCGTACAGGCCGCCATTGCAATCGCAGCAGTGACGGCGAGCAGCAGCCCGGGCACCTTAGAAAAGCGAAACATGATGACTCCTCAGATCCTGTCACGGGCTTTGCCCGATCGTGCCCCCGCCCCTGGTCAGATGGGCCGGAGATTATGAGTGCAAAAAACGAAAGTAAACGCACCTCTATGATCAACGCAGGCACTGTTGGCGACGGTGTAGCACACCAGCCACTCGAATCAGGCCTTTGGTTGGTTGCAACACCGATTGGCAACCTTGGAGACATCACCCTGCGGGCGATCTCTGTCCTAAGAGACGCGGATGTGCTGGTTTGCGAGGACACGAGACGCACCAGGCGATTACTGGATCTGCTGGACATTCCGCTGCGGGGGCGACGCGTGATTTCCTATCATGACCGGAATGGCGCGGATCGCCGGCCTGAGGTTTTGGCAGAGCTGGAAAAGGGGGGCAGCGTTGCGTATGCATCGGACGCTGGGACGCCGTTAATTGCGGATCCCGGGTTTCGGCTTGTGACCGACGCGAAGGCAGAGGGATACGCCGTTCACACCGCACCGGGTCCATCCTCGGTCATTGCAGCGCTGACGGTTGCAGGATTGCCAACCGACAGGTTTTTGTTTGCTGGGTTTTTACCGCCGAAGACATCGGCCAGACGTCGAGCATTGGAAGATCTAAAAGATCTGAAATCGACTTTGGTGTTCTTCGAGTCACCTCGACGTCTTGCGGCAGCCCTGATTGATTTTGCTGAGGTGCTTGGCGCCGCCCGGCCTGCTGCTATTGTTCGAGAGCTAACAAAGACGTTCGAGGATGTGCGTCAGGACACGCTGAAGGCCTTGGCGGACTACTACCAAGACGGCGACGTCAAAGGGGAGATCGTTCTTGTTGTGGGACCGCCTCCCAAGCTGGCGCACCCCGTTAAGGACGATGCAGAACTGGACCGATATTTGGCAACAGCATTGCAGACCCTTTCGGTCAAAGACGCGGCGCGGGAAGTGGCCACACGCCTTGGATTGTCGCGGCGTGATGTCTATGCGCGCGCGTTGGCATTGGGGTCAGAGCCCGATTAATTGAAAATTCATGACCACAGAACCATCATTAACTCAGGTCTTTCCCAGGGCTTGGAAGATGCCACGTACGCCAATCGAAATCCCCGGCTCGCAATTGATCGAGGCGACAACTTTTCCGGCTCGCCGCCGTATCCACCGGGGTAGAACATCCTACCTAAAGGGCTTGGCCGCAGAAAAATCGGCGGAACAGCTTTACCAGCAAAAGGGTGCAAAGATCCTAGGGCGTCGGGTCAGAACGCCTTATGGCGAACTCGACCTCGTCGCAGAACAAGACGGTGTGCTGATTTTCGTCGAGGTGAAGGCGCAGCAACGTCAATCGGGTTGGGATAGCCCAGTCTCTGACCAGCAATGGCGAAGATTGAAAAATGCTGCAAATCACTATATGATTTCGATACTTAGCGAGACAGGCGTCCAACCTTCTTGCCGATTTGATGTCGCTGTTATGGATCGGATCGGTAAGTTGAGTATCTACGAGAACGCCTGCGGCTTTGACGAGCATTGAGGCAAACAAAACAGGCGGAGACCTAAAACATGAAAATCAAAGCTGCCTGGGTCCTGCTGGCGACAGCAGGTCTCATAACATCGTCCTGTGCGGCGACCCTGGTCGGCGTGGGCACAGAGGTGACGCGAACGGTTCTGCAAGAACGTTCAACCCTGGATGCCATTGAGGACACAGAGATCCAACTGGGCTTGAACAACCGGTTCCTGACACATTCGACCGAACTATTCGGCGATGTATCGACCGACGTTCATGAAGGCCGTGTGGTCCTGACCGGATCAGTACCAAGCCGTGAAAACAAGATCACCGCAACGCGCCTGGCTTGGGAAACGCCCGGCGTGGCCCAAGTGACCGACGAGTTGACGGTTCAAGGGGACTCAGGCGCGCTGGCCTATGTCGAGGACGCATGGATTTCCAACCAACTGCGTGTCGGCCTGTTGGCGGACGGTCGTGTCAGTTCGGTAAATTATTCGGTCGAAACCGTCGATAAGGTGGTTCACATCACCGGCCTCGCCCGTTCGAACAACGAACTGCGCCGGGTAATCGAACGCGCATCGCTTGTGCCGGGGGTTGCCAAAGTCGTCAGCCATGTGTTGACCATCGATGATCCGCGTCGTCAGGCGACAGCATCTGAGTCGCGGGTGTCTGGTTAACCTGCGCTCAGGAGTCGGCCATGGGCCTGAAAGTAGCAATTCAGATGGACCCAATCGGGTCCATCGACATCGAAGCGGACAGTACCTTTCGCTTGGCACTGGAAGCATCCGCCAGGGACCATGAGCTGTTCTATTATCATGTCGACGACCTGGTTTGGCGCCAAGGCGCGGTCCAGGCAACCGGCCATGATCTAAGCGTGCAGGCTGTCCAGGGCGATCACTTCACTTTGGGCGAGCGCCGGACAGTGGACTTGTCTGGATGGGACGTTGTCCTGCTGCGCCAGGACCCACCGTTCGATATGTCTTACATTACGAACACCCATCTTCTGCAGATGATCCACCCGCAGACATTGGTGGTGAATGACCCGTTTTGGGTGCGCAATTGCCCGGAAAAAATCCTGGTACTGGAATTTCTGGACCTGATGCCGCCGACAATGGTGGCGCGGTCGCTGGATGCCATCAAATCCTTCCGCGAAGAACAAGGCGATATCATCGTCAAACCGCTCTATGGCAATGGCGGGGCGGGTGTCTTCAAGCTGCCGGTCACAGATTCCAACCTGGCCTCGCTGCATGAAATGTTCACGGCCATCAATCGTGAACCCCTGATGATCCAGAAGTTCCTGCCGGATGTTTCGGCGGGGGACAAGCGGGTGATCCTGATCGATGGCGATGTCGTCGGGGCGATCAATCGCGTCCCGCAGCCCGGAGAAACCCGATCAAACATGCATGTCGGTGGCACGCCCGTAAAAACCGACTTGACGGACAGGGACATCGAGATTTGTGAACGGCTTAAACCGGTTCTTAAGGAACGCGGACTGATTTTCACAGGTATTGATGTGATCGGCGGAAATCTCACGGAAATCAACGTGACCTCGCCGACCGGCATCCAGGAACTGGAAAGGTTCGACGGGGTGAATGTTGCCGCGCTGATTTGGGAGGCGATCGAACGCCGCCGCGCGGCCTGATACGATGGGCCTGCGCCTCTATGCGCTCAATTTATGGCTGCGCCTCGTCGTTAAATCCGGATTGGCGAAAATGAAGGATCCCGCCGATCTGAAAGAACGCATGGAACGGGACACCGCCCGGCTCATGCTGATCCCAGATGGTGCACATTTCGTAAGTGACGTGATCCGCAGGCCCGGAAATCCGCGCCAGGTCGGAATGATCGATGCAATCTGGGCCAGTAAGGGTCGCCCGGATCGTCGCAAGGTTATTCTTTACTTCCATGGCGGCGCATATTTGGCAGGCTCATCACGCACGCATCGCCATTTGGGCGCAGCCCTTGCGGGAGCGGCTGGCGTTCGTGCGGTTTTACCGGATTACCGACTAGCCCCAGAACATCAGTTCCCGGCCGCGGTTGACGATGCGATTGCGTCTTACCGGCACCTATTGGAAGCCGGCTATGATGCGTCCGAAATTGCCCTGGGTGGGGATTCAGCAGGGGGCGGTCTTTGCTTTGCGTTGCTCTATGCGATCCAAAAGCGGAAGCTGCCAAAGCCTGCGGCCGTAGCCGCATTTTCCCCTTGGGCAGATCTGACGGGAGAGGCTGCAAGCCTGGAAAGGAACGCCAATCGCGATGTGATGTTGCCGGTGCGGCGGCTGGACGAAGTCGCGGAATATTATCTGGGCTCGGCGGATCGGCGCCATCCGCTGGCCTCGCCAGTGTTCGCAAAATGGGAGGCGCCACCACCCGCTTTGATCATGGCCAGCCGGTCAGAGGCGATCATGGATGACTCGGTCGCATTAGCCGAGGGGCTGCGTGCCGCCGGCGGCGACGTTCAGTTGGAGCTTTGGCGCGGGCTGCCGCATGCATGGCCTATATTTGTAGGCCGATTGGGCGAAGCAGACCGCGCGGTAGCCAATGCCGGGGCGTTCCTGTCGCGCCATTTGAAAACAGGCGACGATGCGGAAACCATGGTGAATGCAGAGACCGACTCCGGCTCTTAACCCGAAACCGGGATCAGCAGGCTGCTATCCCGACGCTTCCGACTGGAGGGTCGAGTTGCCGAAACGCGCATGTCCAACTCACCTGCCAAGCGCTGAATTCGTTCCAGCGAACCCTCAGAGTGGTCGATCAGGATCGTCGGTTTCTGCGCCTCGATTGTCTTCCTAAGGCCGCGAAGTATATCGACCTCGGTCCCCGAAGTATCGATCTTGATCGCATCCACTGGTCGCCCGCTGAGCCATTCGTCGCCAGTTACACTACGGATCCGGATCTTCTGGCTTTCATCCGGCGCATCGCGTTTGACCATGGTCTCGGATGACCGCCGACGGTTCAACAGCAGCCAGGCATCTCCAGCTGAAGCACCCAACGCCAATGCTTCGGGCGCGACTTCAACCTCTTCGGTCAAGCCGTTCATCGCAATGTTGGCATGCAGGATTTTGTGGATCTCCGGGTTTGCCTCGATTGCCAGAACCAGGCGCGCCGCCCCCAGCTTTCCAATCGCAACGGTGTGATTGCCCAGATGCGCCCCGATGTCGACAAAAGTGCCGCCGGATGGAAATCTCTCCAGAAGCAACCTGATGCCGGCTTCGTCCCATAAATGACCCGCCCGATGCATCTCCATCACCGGGTCCGGACCGGACCGACCGGCAAAGCAAAGCTGCGCACCCCCAAGATGTACCGTCGCTACAAATTCAGTGTGCGCCAGATGCGCGGCACGTGCGGTCAGTTCAGAAATCTTCCGTTTGATCGAATGCTGCAACGCGCTGGGGCCGGGGTTCAGACGGGACAGAGGCTTTGCCAGAACATGTGCATTCAACGGCTGATCAGCTGATATAGATGTATCGTGCAGTATCTCCAATTCTGGGAATGCCGGCGAAAGATCTTCGTTCGGAATGTTCAAAGAGTTCCAAACCAGTGCCCAGTCGACCCCACAGACGATCCGCTGGGCCTCGGTCAATGCCAGCAGACGTTCTGCCCCGCGACGCGTCAGCAGATAGCAATCTGCGCCGGGTGACGGTTTCAAGCCCGCCTCTTTTGGGCCGCCCGTGCGGGCCAGCATTTCAACCACGTCGGCCACCGGTGAAACCGGCTGTCCTGGGAACGCCGCCTCGGCCCAGGCGCCAAGCCGATCATTTGCGAACAAGACATCCAGATCAGCGACGGTAGAAGCAACTGATGTCGGCCGCCCAAGATCTTCCGTCAACACAACATCGTCCTCACAAATCAGCGCCGCTTCGACACCCATGTCGATCACGTGCTGCCAGGCACGGCGGTGGCTCAAGAAGCAGCCAATTGCCCCCGTCTTTATCGTGTCCTCGCCCCAGAAATGCGTACCGATCAGATCAGTGAACAATCCAAAGGGAAAACCCCGGAGATGCGCATCGAACGCGTCGATTCGTATCGGTTCGATTTTCAGGTCGGCAGCGCTGGTTGTGAAGCTTTCCAGACGGTCAATGTCCGTTGCGCGATTGATGACCAGGACCGGTATCATGCTTTCAGCCCCTCGGCCGGCTGGCCTTTTCCGCGATACCCGATATTCCTTCGCGCCGTTCCAATTCCACCAGAACCTGGTCTAAAGTCACACCGCTTGCGGTCAGCATAACCAGCAAGTGATAAAGCACATCTGCGGCCTCGGCGGTCAGGGCGGCCTTGTCACCGCGAGTAGCTTCGATGATTGCCTCGATCGCCTCTTCCCCGAACTTTTCCGCGCATTTCGCCGGTCCCTTAGCCAGCATTGCAGCCGTGTGCGACGCGGTCGGATCGGCATCGCGACGGGCATCGATTGTGGCGGCCAGACGGTACAGGATATCCGTCATGCCGCTGCCTCTGCCGGGTCGGCGCGGCGCGTCCATTTGCGTAGCAGAGCATCTGCCTCGCTGCGCTGCGCTGACTTCGGTTCGGGCGGTTGATCACCTAAAAAGGCCACCGCGGCATCCAATTCCTCAGCGATCACCGCATCGATCTCCTGCGGCACTTGAGTGACTGATCCCAGCTCGGAAACCGAGCGCTTCTGAATGATTAGATCGTCGATCAGATCCCTTGCTGCGACCGGCACATCAGCACCTGCAAGCAATTCGGACATGTTCATGGGCGGTACCGAAAGATCGGGACGCAGGCGTAACCACCTGAGAGCTAAAACCGGACGGATCACATAGAAGTATTTCTTCAGCCGGATCGAGCCGTCATGATCCCGCATCCGGTCATGCTGACGCTGGGCCAGACGCAGATAGTGCCACATCACAGGCTTGCGCCGCAGCGTCTGTCGGCCAAATTCGGTCAGATCGGCGCGAAAATCCTGATCGCCCAGGTATACAATCGGCGACTGCAGCCATTCCAATACCACCGCATTAGATCGCAGGATGAGTCCGAGGGACTTCCGCAGATCCCAGCCGGAAAGATCCAATTCGTCCGAAATCGGTCGTTCAATAACATCGCGACCCGGATCGACTGTCAAATGCCAATCAATAGGTTGGGCGTAGATGAACCGAACATCGTAATCGCTGTCAGGCGAATGAAACCCCCAAGCGCGGCTGCCCGATTCCACTGCCAGCAGGATCTGCACGCCTTCCTCTGACTGGATTTTATGCAGATCCGCCACGATCCGTGCACGCATGTGGTCAGATACCGGATTGCTCATAACCGGACCTCGATACCCGCCGCTGCCATATGCGTCTTCGCTTCGGCGATTGTGTGGTCGCCGAAATGAAAGATCGAGGCCGCCAGTACCGCCGAAGCATGGCCCTTCGTCACGCCTTCGACCAGGTGATCCAATGTGCCTACACCTCCGGATGCGATGACAGGGATCGACACCGCGTCGGAAATCGTCCGAGTCAGAGGAAGGTTGAACCCAGCGCGGGTGCCGTCCCGATCCATCGAGGTCAGAAGAATCTCTCCTGCCCCTTTGGCTTCGACCAACTTGGCAAACTCGACTGCATTGATACCGGTTTCTGTCCGGCCGCCATGCGTGAAAACCTCGTACTTGTCCGGCCCGACGGATTTCGCGTCGATGGCCACGACGATGCACTGTGCGCCAAATTTGTCCGAGGCTTTGGCGACGAAGTCAGGGTTATTCACAGCCGCTGTATTGATCGAAACCTTGTCCGCCCCAGCCAGCAGCAAAGCGCGGATATCTTCGACCGTGCGGACACCCCCACCAATGGTCAGCGGCATAAAGCACTGTTCCGCCGTCCGCCGGGCGACATCCAGGATCGTACCCCGATCTTCATGGCTGGCGGTGATGTCCAGAAAACAAAGCTCGTCCGCGCCGGCGGCATCATACACTTTGGCCTGTTCCACCGGATCACCCGCATCGATTAAATCAACGAAGTTGACGCCTTTGACGACGCGGCCGTCCTTGACGTCCAGACAGGGGATGATGCGTGTCTTCAACATGGCCGCCTGTTAAACTGCCAAGCGCCAACAGACAAGATGAGCGCGATCAGGTTAGGCGCAGCCGAATGTAACCTTGCTTCGCGTCTTCACAATATGATGATCAGGCTGGCCGTTCTGGGAATTGTCAGATTTCTTAGGCTAGCAAGTAGTGTAGGGCTTTGAATGAAGCCTTAGGGGAGCACCATGATCCGAATGTTGATCCTGACCGTTGTGGCCGCAATGCTGGCCAATCAGGCATCGGCCTTTGTGCTGGGTGGTGCGATCACCCGGCAAGATGGTGAGGGCTCGTTCGTAAAGCTGTCCACCGAAAAGCCCTTTGCGGTCGGGGCCGATACCTTCGACGATGACAATCTTTACGCATTTGACGAGGATCAGAACATCACCCTGGACCGGTCGATCCGCGTCGACTGGGGTGGCGAAAAGGGTATTATTCCAGAAGGAACGATTGTCGCCAGCCATTATGTGTTCTTCGACAGCCTGGCCGGCATCCATATGGGTTATGTCGATTTTGATGCACCGATCCTGGGGATCGCAGCCTTCCAGGACACAATGGCGGCCACAGATTTCTTGGCCAACACTGCAATCACGTACATCAGTATCGAGCTTCGCGGACTGGAGCAGGGCGACTATGTCTGGGTCGATGAAAACGATCCGCACCGGCTATGGGTGTTCTGGGCCGGATCTTCGCCGGGGGACTACATCCGCGTCTTCACTGCGAAATCAAACGCGGCGCTCAGTTGACACCCTCAGGCCGCCAGCGCCTTTGCCGCAGTCGCAACATCGATCCGCCCATCATAAAGCGCCCGACCGGAAATCACACCATCCAAAGGTGCCCCGCAGTCTTTCAAAGCTTGCAGATCGGCCATCGAGGAGACGCCGCCCGAGGCGATCACCGGAATTGAAACTGCATTTGCCAGATCTGCAGTTGCCTGCACATTCGGGCCCTGCATGGCGCCATCGCGGTCAATATCTGTGTAGATGATCGCGGCGACGCCTGCATCCTCGAAGCGGCGGGCCAGATCCGTCGCAATGATGTCCGTGGTCTTCGCCCAGCCTTCGACAGCAACCAATCCGCCTCTCGCATCAATACCCACAGCAACCTGGCCCGGGTAGGTCCGCGCCGCTGCCTTCACAAGATCCGGATCCTGGACGGCGATCGTCCCGAGAATGACGCGCATGAGCCCCTTTGCCAGCCATGCCTCGATGGTCGGTAAGTCTCTGATCCCACCGCCCAATTGCGCAGGGATGCTGATTGCAGAAAGAATGCCCTCGACAGCCGCACCATTGACGGGTTCGCCCGCAAATGCGCCGTTTAGATCGACCAGGTGGATCCACTGACATCCTGCATCCTGAAAGGCGCGGGCCTGGGCTGCAGGATCGGAGTTGAAGACGGTCGCACTGTCCATTTCCCCGTGGACCAGACGGACGCATTCACCATCTTTCAGGTCGATCGCAGGGTAAAGGATCATGGGGGCTGGCTCCGGCAAATTCTGCGCCCGCATAGCCCGAGACGCCTTAGATTGCAAAGCCACGCGAGAATGTGATTTTGATCACGATGGCCCATTAAGTAATGATTTCCCGAAAGAAACAGGGAGACATCCATGCTGAAACGCATCTTAGCGACTACCGCGACGGTCGCGACCTTGGCGCTGATGGGCGGGTCCGCCCAGAGCGCTGAAGGCCAGCAGATCAAAGTCATCGGCGAAGTCATTGACACGTGGTGCTATTTTTCCGGTGTTATGGGTGGACCTGAAGCTGTCACCGGCTCGGCCCACCATACATGCGCCATGTGGTGTGCGGCGGGCGGTATTCCCGTCGGCATCCTGGCCGAGGACGGCACTGTCTACATGGTGATCAAATGGGAAGGAAATGGCGACGTTGCCGGGAAAAATCTGCTGAAGGTGCAGGCCCATGAAGTCGAAGCCGAAGGTATTCTGCACGAACGTGACGGCATCAATTACTTGATTGTCGAGAAAGTCATCAACGACAACGGCATCGTGAACTTAAATCATGACGAATGGGGCGTGGTACCCGGTTTCGCCATTCCAAAATCTGTGACCGGAGGCTGATCCATGCGCTTTTTGATCGGAGCGGCTCTTGCCGCATTGATGGCCCTGCCTGCAGCAGCAGAGGGTGAGTTTTCGGAAGGCAGCCAGGCCAAAGGCTGGAAGAACCTGCTGGGGCGGGAGCCGGCAGTCTTCAAGGCTAAAGTTGTCGATGTTCTTTGCGAACTGTCAGGTGATTGCGCGGACAAGTGCGGCGCGGGCAATAGGCAGATGGCTCTCCTTCGGGAGAAGGATGGCAAGCTGATCCTGGCGGGCAAAAACGCCCAAGCCACATTCAACGGTGCGACCCATGATCTGGCAGCATATTGCAATCAGATGGTCACCGTGGATGGATTTATGGTCGGCGATCCCGACCTTACGCCGACCCGATACTACATGGTCCAGCTCATCCAACGCGAAGGGTCGGACAAGTGGGGCAAAGCCCGGCGTTGGACCCGGGCTTGGACCAAACGCAACCCAGATCTGAAAGACGAGTTGAAGGCCGTCAAGAACCGCTGGTTCCGCATCGATCCGGACATCATGGCCGAGATTGAACGCGATGGCTGGTTGGGTCTGGGTGCCGAGGAAGACAAAAAGTTCATCGAGGAGAACTACTGATGCGTGGCTTCCTCGCAGGTTTTGCGGGGGCGGCGGTTATAGCGCTGATCGTCGGGTACGTTGTTGTCGGTGAGGACTTTGCCCAACAACAGATAGCCCAACAGATCAGCGCACCGACCATTGAAGAGGCGCGCGCCCAGGCGGCAACCCACCCCGAGATGAAATTAGCAGCGGCGCCTTCAGTGGCGTTACCGTTTCCGGTGGCGATCAAGGCAAAGTTCGACTTGACCGATCACAACGGGCGCGATGTGACCGAGGCTTCGTTTGCCGGAAAGTCCATGGCGATCTTCTTCGGCTATGCCAATTGCGAGGCAATATGCTCGGTTGCTCTGCCACGGCTCGGCGAGGCGTTAGAACTGATGGGGGACAAGGCTGACAATGTGGCTGCGTTGATGATCACCGTCGACCCGCAACGGGACACGGTCGAGGCGATGGGACCCGCGTTGGCCAAATGGCACCCAAAACTGGTTGGTCTGACCGGATCTGATCAGGCGCTGGCCGACGCCAGGAACGCCTTCCAGGTGACCTCTGAAAAGATCTTTGACGATCCGGAAGGTAACCCGGTTTATGCCCATGGCGGCTTCATTTACTTCGTCGGCGAAGACGGAGAAGTGCGGACCATCATGCCGCCGATCCTGGGGCCGGAGCGCATGGCCGAACTGATGACCAGCTATATGTAAGTGTACTCATCACTGCACTTTGAAAGGGCGTCCTTGGGGCGCCCTCTTTCTTTAGGTGCCTGCAGTTGGTTCCGGTCGATCGAACCCGCCGGCTACGCTCCGACTTGAAGTCTTCAGATGTTTCGAGTGCCCTCCCACCCGGCAAGATCGCGCAAGCTGCGTGAAAATACATAAAGATCACGGTTGGCCAACATCGGATAATGCGTAAGATTTGACCTAAACTGATCTCGTTAAAGGCCTTAGTGAACCCAGCATGGGAGACCTAGATGCTTGATTCCTCCAAACCGCTTTGGCAGGCCGGTGCTTGCGAGATTGCCGATGCTATCAACCAAGGTCAGCTGACTTGTGAGGCCGCGGTGGGTGCAGCGGTCGATCGGATGCGTGAGGTGAACGGGCATCTGAACGCCGTTGTCGACGATCTGGGCGAAAAGGCGCTGGCGGACGCCGCCAAAGCAGATGGTATCGTTGCTGATCGCGGTCCGATCGGACCACTGACGGGAGTTCCGGTCACCATCAAGGTCAATGTCGACCAGGAAGGCCGAGCCACCACCAATGGCGTCACCGCGTTCAAGGACGTGATTGCTACCGCCGACGCGCCCTTGGTCACCAACCTGAAGGCCGCCGGGGCGATCGTCATCGGACGTACCAACACGCCGGAGTTCAGCTTTCGCGCCACCACGGATAATGAACTCTATGGCCGCACCAAAAGCCCATGGAACGATTGGGTGTCGTCGGGCGGGTCGTCCGGCGGGGCATCCTCGGCAGTCATGGCCGGCATGGGAGCAGTTGCTCATGGCAACGATATCGGCGGGTCATTGCGATTTCCGGCCTATTGCACCGGGGCGGCGACAGTCAAACCCGGGTTGGCCCGTATGCCGGCTTTTAATCCGTCAGCGCCTGCCGAACGGGGGCTGCTGGCGCAATTGATGTCTGTCCAGGGCGTGATCTGCCGTACCGTCGCGGATGTCCGGCGCGGCACAAAGGCGATGATGGCGTATTCACCGCACGACCCCTGGCAGGTCCCGATGCCATTCGAAGGACCGCCGCCTTGGCTTAGGAGAGTTGCGTTCACGAGGAACATGTTCGACTATGATCTGCATCCTGCGGTGGCCGAGGCTTTGGACACAGCCGCAGGCGCTTTGTCAGACGCAGGCTATGACGTGGTGGAAATAGAACCGCCCCTATTGTGGGAGACCGCACAGGAGGCCAACAAGGTTCTGTTCGGGGAAACCATCGAGATGCTGGGCGGCGACATCGAAAAATACGGCTCGGCCACCATCAAGGCGATCTTCGCAGAATATGCGAAAATGTTCGACCCCTACATGGGCAAGGATCTGCAACTGGCACAGGCCCGGCGGTCCAAGTATGTGCGTGCCTGGCTGAACTTCTTGGCGGAATGGCCGTTGATCCTGACGCCGTTCCTGCCGACCCCTCCGTTCAAATGGGACCGCGACACAGAAGGCGCAGAAGGCGTCCGCGAGGTTCTGGGTGCCGCGATTTATTCTTATTCGATGAACTATCTGGGCCTTCCAGCAGGGAATATTCCGGCGGGGTTCCATGACGGCCTGCCCATCGGGGTGCAGATCATCGGGCAACGCTGGCGCGAGGACTTGATCCTGGACGCCTGCGAAGTGGTCGAAGCGCGCGCAGGCGTGATGGCTGAAAGACTATGGGATAGTTGAAATGACAAGGGACATCGCCATTGCTGACGCACAAGCCTATCTGGATGACGGGCGGTTCGAAACAGATCTGGCCCATCGTGTCGCCGTGCGTACGGAAAGCCAGATTCCCGAAGGTCTGCCGCACACATGGACCTATCTGCAGGAACAAATGATCCCGGCTTTCGAGGCTATGGGCTTCAGCCATCAAATCTTCGAAAACCCAATCGATGGCGTCGGCCCTGTCCTGCTGGCGACGCGCGAAGAAGGCGCTGACCTGACGGTCCTTGGCTACGGCCATGGTGACGTTATCCGCGGGCAAGAGGATCAGTGGACCAAAGGCGCGGGACCATGGGTAACCGCCCGTGATGGCGACCGGATCTATGGCCGCGGCACGGCAGATAATAAATCCCAGCACCTGATCAACATTACCGCGCTATCCACCGTGCTGAAAGTACGTGGCTCTCTGGGCTTCAATGCCAAGTTCATCATCGAAATGGCCGAAGAAAACGGCTCTCAAGGTCTGGGTGATGTGATCGCGGCCAATATGGAGGCGTTTTCGGCAGATGTCTTTATTGCCTCAGACGGCCCTCGGGTGCGCCCGGATCAGCCAACCGTGTCCCTGGGTGCTCGAGGCGGCGAAAACTTCGATCTGGTCGTGGATTTGCGCGAAGGCGGGCATCATTCTGGAAACTGGGGTGGTGCGCTGGCCGATCCAGCGATGATCCTGGCCCATGCGATCGCCTCGATCTGCACGCCATCCGGTGAGATTCTGATCCCAGAATGGAAGCCGCCGCCGATGTCCAACGCAGTCCGCGCGGCATTGGCGAGCGTCGAACTCAGCCCTGGTGCGGATGGTCCAAAGATTGATGCAGAATGGGGCGAGCCGGGCATGACGACGGCTGAGAAAGTTTATGGCTGGAACTCCTTCGCCGTCCTGGCGATGAAATCGGGCAATGCCGACGCACCGGTCAACGCCATCCAGCCAAACGCGCGTGCGCATTGCCAACTTCGCTATATCGCCGGAACGGACATCGATGATGTCCTGCCGGCTCTGCGACGTCATTTGGATGCGCATGGGTTTAATCAGGTCCAGATCGAGCCCCCGACCGGGCGCAATCACGCGGGTTTTCTGGCCTCGCGCACAGAACCTGATCATCCCTGGGCCTTACGGGTTCAGTCATCAGTCGGGAAAACAACGGGTTCGCCGCCTGTCGTCATCCCGCAAATGGGAGGATCGATCTGCAATGACCTGTTCACAGATCTTATCGGCATCCCGGCGATATGGATTCCTCATTCCTATTCTGGCTGCTCGCAACATGCTCCGGACGAACACATCCTGCTGCCGATCTGCCGTGACGCCTTGGGCATTATGGCGGGGCTGTATTGGGATCTGGGCGAAATGCGCCAGTAATCTAGTCGATGGACGACAGCGTGAATGATTTTTTGCATCTGATCTCGACATCGTTTTGCTGGAAGCGCATTTCCAACAACCCATTGGGATCAGCAATCTTTCGATAATACTGCGTGTAGACGAATGGGCCTGGCTCTCCCGTCAGGCCATTGTAGACACCTGCAATTCCGGTGGTCAGTTTGGTTACCAGTGGGTCCTCGTAGAAGCACCCTCCCTGATCGATAAAGCCTCTGCGAAACAAGACCGTCCCACCGAAGTAAAGCCTGTCGGAACGATGGTAAGCGCCGCGGCTGCCATCCCGGTTGAATATCGGCAGAAGATCGCCCTGTTCAGTTTCAATCGTGAACCAGTTTTCGGTCATCCGAAGATCAGTTTTGTTGAAGACGTTGATGGGCGTGACACCATAAATATGCGCATATCGGGTCAGCTTATTCTGAATGCCCGGCCATCCCAAATGCGGCGCCGGAATCGCGATGGCATAGCCAACAGCAAAAATCATAAAGTGCACAACGACAACGGCACCAATCGGAAATCTGGGCAAACCACTCAATGCCCCGATGGACCAGCTTGGCTTTGGAGTTGGTAGCGTGCACACCCCGAACACCTTGATCCGATTGTCCGCGATGCGCCGGTAGATCGCAGGACCAATTCGCAGCGCCTTGCCCAGGATCATCACTGGCCACAACACGGCCAACAAGATGACCGAGCGGGTCAGCAGAATATACAGATCATATCCCTTGTAGACCTCGCCTGTCCGTCCATCGACGCCATGCAGATCACGATGTACGCTGTCATAGTCCAGGCCAAGACCTGCCGCCCATTCCAGGTTCTGCGTGATGGGTTTCAGACGCACCGTATCCAACAGATCCAGGCGTTTCACCAAGTTGACGGTCCGGTCGCAAAGATTGCACCGGTCATCGTAGATCAGATCAACCTTGCCGGAACGGTAAAGAAAAAGCCCCGCCCAGAACAGGAACTCAAACTCGGCCAGCCATCCAAGATTCAGCACGAACAGGCTGACGGCGAAGAACATCAGTCCCCAGATAATGATGAACAGACGCAGGTATCCTCCCAACAGCACGAATGGCAGAACGCCGCCATACCAAGGCAGCATCACCCACATCGATCCGATCGCCAGGTAGATCGAGACAGGATACTCTACGAACAGTGTCTCGAATTCGGCATACCAGGCGCTCATAAAGTTGTTGGTCAGCAGCTGTGGGCCTGCAAAGCCTTCCATCCAGGCGGGCTCGGCCAAAT
This sequence comes from Pseudomonadota bacterium, assembly GCA_039028795.1. Classification (GTDB taxonomy): domain Bacteria; phylum Pseudomonadota; class Alphaproteobacteria; order Rhodobacterales; family Rhodobacteraceae; genus Thermohalobaculum. The sequence continues at coordinate 21,974 of JBCCHJ010000034.1, read as the reverse complement.
GCAGAACCAGCGAATAAATACAAACAAGCCAATAGGCCGTCAGCGTCAGAAACTTGGCCTGCACGATGGACTGATCATCCAATTCAAAATACAACATCCAAGCCGCCAAACCGGGCCATCGACGAAGAAGCCGGGAATCGACCGAGATACGCCGCCCTGCGCCCGTCAGAAACAACAACAAAGCCAACATCGCCGCGATGTCGTTTCCAAGCGTCGAAGAGCTCAGATAAGACTCGCCCACCTGCCACTGAAAAACACAAAGGACGATCAGGCCCCACTGAACGGAAAAGCCAACGATCAACATCACCGACACAAGCACCGAAACGCCCAGCGCAACGACGAAGGTCAAAGTTTCGAAGTCGCCGGGATAGGCGTAGTAGGCGATCCAGTACGCCCGGTTCAGCAGGATCAAGCCCAAGATGATCCGGATGACCGCAAACTTTGGGATCTCATCGATGCTGCCGGGAAGACCGCCCCGGGCCAATGACAGCCGGCAAATGCCGTTGGTCATCGCCGCCAATGCCTTGGCCGTGGCCGGATGAAATCTTGCCGCCAGAGCAATTGGGGCAATGATCGCAAAGAACCAGACGATGTTCTGGTAATGCTGAATCATAGATCGCAGACTTTCTTATCGCCAAACAGATCTCGCGGCCAACACCGGCCATTCGCGACGATTAATCCGGTCGATAAGCCCAGGCAACCCTATGATTTTCGAACTGGCCCGGCCATTGCCAAAGGCATCTGTTTTTGACCCGTTAAGCCGAGAAATAAAACTCTTCGCGCACGATTTTGCCGTCCTGAACAGTGTAGATACCCAGCTCTTTCATCGGCATGCGTTGACCCGAATCTTTCATGGTCACATCGATACTGAAGATCACACCGAACCGGTCATGCCCGTGCATGAAGGGGCCGTCGACCGTAAATTCATGTACCTCGGTATTGGCATCCCACCATTCGTGCTTGGCCTTTATAGCATCCCGGCCTTCGAAAACCGGACCCATGCCGCCTTCTTCCATTTTGGCTGCTTCGACGGATACGCAGTCTTCAGCATAGATCGTTGCCAATCCTTCAGCCTCGGTCCCGTTGCGGCAGTGTTCGACCAGGGCATTGGCGATTGCGGTTAGTTTTTCGTCAAACATGTGGTTCTCCTCCGATTCTGATGTTCGGAGGATACAGGATTCGCAAAAAAGAACAAAGAGTGAACTTTAATCAGATTGGCGCCTTGCCAGCGGGTGATCAGTTACCCTCCAGCAGACGCCGCGCAATCACCTGGGCCTGAATTTCCGCGGCACCTTCAAAGATGTTCAGGATCCGCGCATCACACAGCACCCGGCTAATCGGATATTCCAATGCAAAGCCGTTGCCACCATGGATCTGCAGTCCATTGTCCGCTGCTGCCCATGCGACGCGGGCGCCCAACAGTTTCGCCATTCCTGCCTCTAAATCACAGCGCCGATCCTGGTCCTTCTCCCGTGCGCTGTAATAGGTCAGCTGGCGCGCCATCATCACCTCGACCGCCATCATCGCCAGTTTCGACGCAACGCGTGGGAACGCCGTCAAAGGCTTGCCAAAGGCGATCCTTTCCTGGGCGTAGCGCAACCCGATCTCCATTGCGGATTGCGCCACACCGATGGCACGGGCCGCCGTTTGGATCCGAGCGCTTTCGAATGTGCGCATCAGTTGTTTGAAGCCTTGGCCTTCCTCACCGCCCAGCAGGGCATTTCCCGGCACCCGGTGGCCGTCCAGGGCCAAAGTGTATTCCTTCATGCCGCGATATCCCAGGACCTCGATCTCACCACCTGCGATGGTCGGATCGGGAAAGGGCTCAGCATCGGTACCCCTGGTTTTCGGCGCCAGGAACATGGAAAGACCGCGGTAGTCCGAGGTGTCCGGATCAGTGCGTGCCAGCACCGTCATCATGTCGGTGCGCCCACCATGGGTGATCCAGGTCTTATTGCCGGTGATGACCCATTCATCGTCATCCTTCACTGCGCGGGTTTTCAAAGCACCAAGATCGGATCCGGTGTTGGGTTCAGTGAAGACCGCCGTTGGCAGGATTTCGCCCGAGGCAAGTTTCGGCAGATACTCGGCCTTCTGGTCTTCAGTTCCGCCACCCAAGATCAGCTCTGCAGCGATCTCTGATCGTGTGCCCAGCGATCCAACGCCAATATATCCCCGCGAAAGCTCCTCGGACACGACGCACATCGCGGTCTTGCCCATACCCAGGCCGCCATGCTCTTCCGGGATGGTAAGGCCGAAAACGCCTAACTCTGACATTTCCTCGATGATCGCCATTGGGATCAGTTGATCCTTCAGATGCCATTCATGGGCGTCAGGCACGACACGCTCATCCGCCCAGCGACGGAACTGATCGCGAATCATCTCGTACTCTTCATCCAGACCGGTCGCCCCGAAACTGGATGCACCTTCCTGTTCCGTCATCAGGGTCGCCAGGCGCATCCGCGCCGCATCCGAATTGCCATTCTGGGTCAGCCACTGCACAGCCGGCGTCATCAGCATGCGCTGATCATCCTGTGTCAGGCCAATATCTTGGGGACGGACGATTTCGCCCTGGCTCATCGGAATGCCGCCGTAAAGCTGCCAGAGGTATTCGCCGAAGCCAATTTGCAGGATCAACTGCTCGGTTTCGCCAAGCGCCCCATCATTGGCGAGCCGCGTTGCCCAATCGTGCAATTGACGCAGCGCTTCAAAGTAAGTGGCCATCCAGGCAAATCCATGGGCGCCATATTGCGCCTGTTCCAGCAGGCGGCCTGATACTCTGCCATCGGATTTGACCTGACTGCCTAGAACTTCCCGCGCGCGATCCAGCAAACCTTCAGCTGCAGCCACGGCATCAGCAGTCATCGGCAGAAGATCAGTTTCACTTATGTCCCGGGCTTCGGCAGTATTGGGGGTCATCAGGTCAACTCCGATCGGATCGGCGCGGCACAACGATATGTTGCACCGCGCCAAAGTTTTTTTGCATCTGCGAGACTACGTAGCTGCGCACCACCAAACCGTCAACAGATTGTCCGCAATAATATTTCCATTTGATGCAAAAAATCAGAATTTCCTTGCGAGGGCTTTGAGGCTCAGCCAGGTGCTGAAATCTCTCCGATCAGATGCCCCCGCTTGATCCACACCTTCGCACCATTGGGTCCAGCGGTTGCAGTAAGGGCATCTCCATCCGGCAGTCGGGTCCAGGACTGAACCTTGAAAACATCGACGCTTTCCGAAAACTCGCCGTCGACCACCAACAGCTCAGCCCCTCCGGTCGCGTTGACCGTGACCGTTGCGCCAGGGGCCCACTTTTCCATGACGACCTCTTCGCGATCGTCCTTATGCAAGGGTAGGATGCTAACGCCGGGACGGGCGCTATCGACTGCATACTCACCGGACAGGGTATCAACATGGAACTGGTTGCGATCATCCTCATCAAACTGCCAAAGCTTGACGAAGATCGTGCATCCGTCTTTCGACGATGGAACGTGGGAAGTGGTCGGCGGATTCCGCACATAAGTCCCGGCCGGGAAGTCGCCATAGTCATCGGTGAAAACACCATCCAGAACGAAGAATTCTTCCCCGCCGGTATGCGTATGCGCCGAAAATTGCGAGCCAGGCGCATAACGGACAATCGTTGTCGCTCGTGCGACCTCATCCCCGATCCGGTCCAGCATGCGCCGGTCGACGCCCTTCATGGGTGAGGCAACCCATTCGGTCTGTTGACCATGAACCGTCGCGCGTTTTTTGAAGTCAGCATTCAGTTCCATGTTCAGTTCCCTTTCTGGTCGCTTACGCTGCCATGCTTTGCCGTTCCGACATCCTGGCCCGCCAAGACCTAAGCGCCGCACACTCAACCGGAATCTCGATCTTTGCGAAGTCAGCGAAGGTTAAACCGGCGATGGTCGTGATGTCTGCAACGGTAAACCGATCACCTGCAATGTACTCCGATTCGCGCAGCACACCCTCCAAATAGTGCATTGTCCTGACCGCCACTTGCTTTTGACGCTCTCCCCACTCCGGGACCTGATCTCCTTCAATGTCCGGGCCCAGCCCTGGCGTCGCCTGATGGAAGTAAGCAGCAACCGCATCCAACAATCCCGCCTCGGCGCGGCGTTGCATCATCGCGATCTTGGCACGTTCTTCAGCACTCTTGCCGGTCAGAACCGGATCATCGTCCAGATGATCGATATACTCGGTGATCGCCGAGCACTCCGAGATGCAGGTGCCATCTGCAAGTTCCAAAACAGGAACAGCTCCGGAAGGGTTTTTGGCCAGAAACTCAGGCTTCTTATGCTCGCCCTCCGGAACGTTAATCGTTTCGAACTCGGTTTTATCCATAAGCCCTTTTTCCGCCAGCGCGATGCGAACGCGTACCGGGTTCGGAAATCCGGGGAAATCATAGATCTTCATCTCTGCAGTCCTTCTATCTATCACATGGTAGGTTTTTCATTACAAATCTTCGCGCATGAGTCAAGGCTATCTATTGATAGGTATAATGTCGCGAGAAAGGTCGCAGCAGGACAGCACTTGCCGATTTGGCAAGTGCAATGCTGCGCCGTGGGCGATTAGGTGGTGGGGATCGGGCGGGGCGAGAACCCGGTCAAAAGCGTCAGGCAGCTTTCGGGGCGGCTGCCTTCACTTCTTCACCGACATGCGGTTCGTACTGCGCAAAATTCTCGATGAACATACGGACCAGATCGGCAGCTTGGCTGTCGTAAGCGCTTGCATCTTCCCAGGTCTGGCGCGGGTTCAGCAAAACGGCGGAAACGCCGGGACACTCAACTGGAACTTCGAATCCAAAATTAGGATCGGTGCGGAACTCTCCCTGGTTCAACGAGCCGTTCAGCGCGGCGGTCAAAAGCGATCGTGTCGCCTTGATCGGCATCCGCGAACCGGTGCCGTAGCCTCCACCCGTCCAACCGGTATTGACCAGCCAGCAATTGGAACTGTGCTGCGCGATCTTCTCCCGCAGCAAGGCTCCATAAACTTCCGGGCGCCGTGTCATGAACGGCGCCCCGAAACAGGTCGAAAATGTTGTCTGTGCGCCTTTCAGGCCCTTTTCCGTTCCGGCCACTTTTGCCGTGAAGCCGGACAGGAAGTGATATTCTGCCTGGGCTGGCGTCAACCGGGCGATCGGCGGCATCACGCCAAAGGCATCGCATGTCAGCATGACGATATTTTTCGGAATGCCAGCCTCGCCCGTGGCGGACGCGTTCGAGATGTACTCCAACGGATAAGCGCACCGCATATTAGGCGTCAGGCTATCGTCTTCGAAGTCCAGCGCTTTCGTATGTTTGTCATAGACCATGTTCTCCACCACTGTCCCGAACATAGACGTGGTGGCGTAGATCTCGGGCTCGGCATCGGCACTTAGATTGATTGTTTTCGCATAGCATCCGCCTTCGAAGTTGAAGATGCCGCTATCGGTCCAGCCATGTTCGTCGTCACCCAACAGCGTGCGTCCGGGATCTGCGGACAGGGTGGTTTTACCCGTGCCGGAAAGTCCAAAGAATATCGCCGCGTCATTGGTATCGCCCGGCGCGTGATTGGCCGAACAGTGCATTGGCATCACACCCTTGCCCGGAAGGATGTAGTTCATGACGCTGAAGATGCCCTTCTTGTTCTCCCCGGCATATGAACTGTCGCCGACCAGGATGAGGCTTTGTTCAAAACTGACGGCAATCACAGTTTCTGACCGGCAGCCATGACGTTCTGGATCCGCCTTAAAGGACGGACAATTGATGACCATGAACTCTGATTTGAAATCGGCCAGTTCGGCGACTTCGGGACGGCGCAGCATGTGCCGGATGAACAGCGAATGCCAAGCCAACTCGTTGACCATCCGCACATTAAGGCGGTTGTTTGGATCGGCGCCGCAATAAAGGTCCTGCACGAAGACCTCTTTGCCCTTCAGGTGCTCCAACATGTCAGCTTTCAGGACCTCGAAATGCGCCGGGTCCATTGACTTGTTGTTTTCCCACCAGACAGTGTCTTCAACGGATGACTCGCGGACGACAAATTTGTCTTGCGGGCTACGGCCGGTATGTTTGCCTGTTTCACAGAGGAAAGCGCCACCCCGGCCCAGTTCACCTTCATCGCGCCGAATCGCATGCTCGACCAGTGCCGCGTTCTGAAGATTATAGTGGACCTGCCCCAGTCCAACCAGGCCCGCATCTTCCACACGATGCGAGGGGTTGAAGACACCTGACTCCATGAAGCGAACTCCTGATATTCATGGCGGGCCCGACGGGGCAACGCGTGATCTCTGATCAGAGATACCTTATGTTGTTACAAGTCCTAAATTCTTATCTTCAGAAACAGCAACGAAGCCGTGCCAAATAGAATCTGGACCCTGCAATGAAAGCAGTGGCGGCGTAATAATGTGTCTTTGTCGGCGCGTCCACAGCCTAGTCTGTCGCGGACTGCGTTATGCATTTCAACGATTTAACTTCGCATTTTCACTCGGCTTACAGCCAAGAATGTCTTCTGATTTCTGGGAAATTTGGAAGCTTTGTGGCGCGGCTGCAGGCCAGGAAGTCCCAAAAATCAAAAAATCGCCCTGATAAGGTCAGTTTTTAAATTTCAATTTGACATTTATTATGAGATTTGGGATAAGAGAAGCCGAGATCAACACCGATTCGTTTGCGAATCATCAAGCTTGGCGGACACACTGGCGTCGTATACGAAAGAAAGACTGGCGCCGAAAAAAGATGGGGAAAATCAATGGCTACGATTGCGCTGGTCGATGACGACAGAAATATTTTGACTTCGGTGTCCATGGTTCTGGAAGCCGAGGGCTTTGATGTCAGAACCTATACCGACGGAGCTTCCGCGTTGACAGCGCTTTCCCAGACTCAACCAGACTTGGCGATCTTGGACATTAAGATGCCACGAATGGATGGCATGGAGCTTTTAAGGCGATTGCGGTTGAAGACGGATATGCCCGTGATTTTCCTGACGTCGAAGGACGAGGAAATCGACGAAGTGATTGGCCTGCGGATGGGTGCGGACGATTATGTTCGCAAACCATTCAGCCAACGACTTCTGGTCGAACGTATCCGGGCAGTCCTGCGGCGTCGCGAAGCTGCGGAAGAACCAACTGCTGAACGCGCCGAAGCTGAAAAGGTGATCAAGCGCGGTAAACTGGAAATGGATCCACTGCGTCATTCGACCCTTTGGGAAGGGGACGGCGTCACACTTACAGTGACAGAGTTCCTTATTCTGCATGCTCTGGCTCAGCGGCCTGGTTTTGTGAAAAGCCGCGATCAACTGATGGACGCCGCCTATGATGACCAGGTTTATGTCGACGATCGAACAATCGACAGCCACATTAAACGCATCCGCAAGAAATTCCGTGATGTAGCCGATGATTTTAACTCGATCGAAACGCTGTATGGCGTGGGCTACCGATACCGCGAGGTGTAACGTGCTAAGTGCTTGATCGGACCCAACAGAATGGGGAGCACACGGGTCCGGTCGGTCTGGATGATCGGCCGCGGCCCGCTTCCGCACGCGAGCGTATCGTCAAGGGGCTGAAGCAATCAGCCCCGTTTTCGTCGCTTCAAAGACGCATCATCTTCTTTAATCTGATCGGGCTGGCTTTGCTGGTCGCCGGCATGACCTTTCTTTCAAATGAAAAGAAGAACCTGCGCGACGTCTATGTCGAAAGTCTGCGAAAGCAGGGTGAGATCATCTCGATCGCTATTGCCGAAACCGCAGGCGAAGACCTGGATGGGCAGCCCCGGCTGGACCCGCAAAGCGCCCAGACGGTTCTAGCCCGGCTGGCCCAGCCGACTGGGGTCCGCATTCGGCTTTATGACGCCGCGCAACGGCTGACCGCGGATACGTATAATCTGACCCCGGCAGGTCCGCCGATCGAAGTCACTGTGCTGCCACCACCGTCGAAACGGCGGAATTCTTCAGAACTGACAACCCGGGTCGAACAGCTCTACGCACAGATCGAAAATTACTTCAGCGAACCCTTCGAAATTTACTATGAGGTGCCGCAACCTGGCATCAGCAATGACAAAGAGGTCATATTTGCTTCGCGCGGACAGATCTATCACGTCGCGCGAAAGAACAGCCAGGGCGAGGCGGTCATCTCCGTCGCTATGCCGATCCGCAAACTGAAGGCAATTCTGGGTGTTCTTCACCTTTCGACTGTCGGCGGGGACATCGAACGATTTTTGCGGGAAGAACGCAAAGCGGTTTTAGAAATCTTCTTTCTGGCCGCAATCGTTTCAGTTCTTTTGTCGATCCTACTGGCAAATATGATCGCCAGTCCGATCCGGATGCTGGCGAAAGCCGCACAATCCGAAGGCACGACGGGTGCCCGGCCTGTCGATCCGGAAAGACCCGAAATTCCGGACCTGACACACCGCACGGACGAAATCGGAGAACTATCGGGGGCGCTCAGGCGTATGACGTCAGCGCTCTATCAACGGATCGGTGCCATCGAAAGTTTTGCCGCGGACGTTGCGCACGAGATCAAGAACCCGCTGACATCGCTGCGTTCAGCGGTGGAAACGATGCATTATGCCAAGACACCGGAACAGCGGCAAAAACTGCTAGATGTGATCCAGAATGACGTGAAGCGGATGGACCGGCTGGTGACGGATATCTCGAACGCCTCACGTCTGGATGCGGAACTGGTGCGCGAGCGGATGGAGCCCTTTGACCTGGGCGAACTGATCGAGATGCTGGCAGATGTCACCCGATCGCACGGCGCCGATAATGAAGTCAAAGTCGTCACCGACCTTCCATCTGTGCCGTTCTTTGCCGAGGGTTTGGAAGGCCGACTGGCACAGGTTATCACAAACCTTCTGGGAAATGCGTTGTCGTTTTCGCCTAAAGGCAGCACAATCAAAGTGACCGGCGTAATCCTTCAGAAGGGTGGCCTCTGCGTGGCGGTCGAGGATGAAGGTCCCGGCATTCCACCAGACAATCTCAGTTCGATCTTTGAGAGGTTCTATTCAGAGCGGCCTGATACGGAAGATTTTGGAAATCACTCCGGTCTCGGACTCAGTATTTCCAGACAGATCATCGAAGCGCATGGCGGTCGTATCTGGGCCGAAAACGTCGCCGATCCCGAATCGCCTGACGGGTCGCCAAAGGGCGCGCGTTTCACTTTCGAATTGCCTGATTAACTCGCCGATGACCCAAACATGTCAGATCCATGGATCTGCTGTTGCGCTGGATAACCGGGCTCTCGTGATCTTGGGTGCGGCCGGATCCGGTAAGTCGACCCTTGCATTAGAAATGGTCGCGCTCGGCGCCAGCCTTGTTTCTGACGATCGGATCGATCTGTTGAGAAAGGATGACGCTCTACTCGCCTCGGCGCCGGAAAATATCGCAGGATTGATCGAAGCCCGCGGTATTGGCTTGATCCGTATGCCCCATCAATCCGGCGTTCCAGTCGCTTGGGTGGTCGATCTGGACAAAATTGAAACAGAACGATTGCCGACATCACGGACTACCCACTTGCTTGACGTTCCATGCCCCGTCATCCTGGGCAAAGGACGGGCTGGGTTGGCAGCGATTCTGTGTAACCTCGTTAGGTTCGGACGTTGCGAGATTGATTACCGCTGACAGGGCGCAGGCCAAGGTTAAATGACATCCGTGGATGACGGCGAGGTAGATTTGAACGGGGCGGCCAACCGCAGACCGGCACCGGTCGTCGTGGTTGTGACGGGTATGTCCGGCGCCGGGCGTACGACAGCAATCGATGCTTTTGAAGACATGGGGTACGAGGCGATGGAGAACGTGCCTTTGTCCCTGTTCGAGGCGCTGATCAAACCGGTTGTCGGGACGTCCGCCCCAATCGCAGTCGGCGTGGAAAGCCGGACCCGCGGGTTTTCCGCCCGGGCTTTGACGGAAACCGTGGAAGCCCTGCGCAATACGTGGCGGGCCGGGGCTGCGTTGCTCTATCTGGATTGCGCGGACAATGCTCTGATCACCCGGTTCAATCAGACCAGGCGCCGCCATCCGCTGGCGCCGGAAGAGGATGCAGCAACAGGCATCCAGCGCGAACGCGATATTCTGCGGGACGTCCGGCAACAGGCAGACATTCTGATCGACACCACTGATCTCACGCCCCACGATCTGAAAGCCGAACTGACGGACAGGTTTTCCTTGGATCGAAGCGCAGGACTGTCCGTGACCGTACGGTCGTTTTCCTACAAGCGCGGTATCCCGAACGGCGCTGATATGGTGATGGATTGCCGGTGTCTGCGAAACCCTTACTGGGAGGCGTCGCTCCGCACTCTGGATGGTCGCGATCGAAATATTCAGGAGTTCGTCCAGGCAGATCCGTTGTTCAAAGGCTTCTATGGCGGGCTCAGCGATATGCTGAAGCTGCTGTTGCCAGCCTACCTGAAAGAGGGCAAGTCTTACTTCACTCTAGCGCTTGGATGCTCGGGCGGAAGGCATAGATCAGTGACGGTTGCTGAAGTCATCGCGAAGGACTTGGCGGAGCTGGGATGGCGGATATCTTTGCGTCATCAAGAGCTATGACAAAGCGAGGGCAGAGATGATCGGAATTGTCATTGTTGCCCATGCCGATTTGGCGAATGCGCTGCTTAGTGCGATGTGTCATGTCGTCGGACCGCAGGAAGATGTCTGCGCCATCGCGATCGGCCCGGATGACGATCTCCGCACCCGCCAATCTGAAATCGACGGCGCCGTGGCCAAGGTCAACCAAGGCCAGGGAGTTGTGGTGGTCACAGATATGTTCGGCGGCACACCGTCCAATCTGGCCCATGGCGCGATGAAGACCGCCGCGATCGAGGTCGTTTATGGCGCAAACCTGCCTATGCTGGTCAAGCTGGCCAAAATGCGGGATCGCAGCCTCGAAGAAGCGGTTACCGCCGCCATTGATGCCGGCCGTAAATATGTGAATTCGGCAGGGTCGATTTTGAACTCGTCGAAGTCGTAAATATGCCCATCAGCCGGACGTTGAAAATCGTGAATGAACGGGGGCTGCACGCGCGAGCATCGGCGAAGTTCGTTGAATGCGTCGAATCTCACGATGCCGGGGCCACGGTCAGCCGCGATGGGCAAAGCGTCGGCGGCGACTCAATCATGGGATTGCTTATGCTGGCGGCGGCAAAGGGATGCGAGATCGATGTAACTTGCGACGGGCCGGAAGCCAGCGCGTTGATGGACTGCCTAGCAAATCTGGTCGATACCAAGTTTGGCGAAGGCAGCTAACATTTTAGCTAATTCTTAAGCGTCTGAGGATATTCACAGCGCTGCAATGCTGGTGGGTGATGAGAATCGCCGACCAAGATCGATCTTGAGAATGCCTGCATGTGCGGGATGCCTGAGACGGCTGGCAAGATCGGATCGTTCCGATGTAATACCGCCCGAGGCAGCCTGTACGCCGTGGCCCGGGTCACCTTGTACCGCTTGGCACACGCTGAAATGCATCCCAGTCTGGTATTACCCAGACACCCGAGATCCGGCTTTACCACTCCTCATCTATCGTCAGCGATCCAGTGCTGCGCCAATGTCGCCCGGTTGATCAACCGGGTGGGAGATCCATACATTTGCCATCGTATTCGCGGTCTGCACCGCCGTACAAACGCACTCCTTCCGCTCCAGATTGCAGGTCGCCCCGAAGACAGGTCCAATTGGACAGGAGCGAAAACCGCGTGAAAACAAGCAGCCATCACGGTGCCTTCAGACACGACATCTAAGAGATCTGACATGCGGGCCATGGGCGCGAAGCAGTCCGGCCAACGCACCCATGGCGAGCTGCTGTTGCAGCCCGGGCTTCGACGCGTGCGCAACGACCCTTCAAGGAAGTTTCAGGACAGGCCAATCAACCAAATGGTTTGAATAATGCGCGGTGCGTCTTGCCAAGCGGGTCCAACCGTTCATACTCAACCGTAGGGAAAATACAGGGAGTCCCCTTATGAAACTTAAGTTTGTGATGATGGCCGCGGCATTTCTGGCCAGCACAACGGCCCTCGTAGATGCCAAAACCCTTAAATGGGCCCGCGCTGGCGACAGCCTGACCATGGACCCACATGCGCAGAACGAAGGCCCCACCAGTGCTCTTGCGCACCAGATCATGGAGCCTCTGGTCATGCGCGATATGACGGGCGCAATGGTGCCAGCCTTGGCAACCGAATGGGCGCCCTCGGCCGATGACCCCAATATCTGGGTCTTCAAGCTACGAGAAGGCGTGACCTTCCACGATGGCGCAGCCTTCGACAGCTCGGACGCGGTGTTCAGCTTCAACCGGGCGATGACGGAAGACAGCGACTATAAAGAGCTGCTGGCCTCGGTCAAAGAAGTCAAAGCCAACGGGCCTTACGAGTTTCACATCATTACCGATGGCCCGAACCCGATCATGCCTTCGAACCTGACCAACTTGTTCATCATGGACGAAGATTGGGCCAAGGCGAACAACACGGTCAAAGTGCAGGACTTCGAAGGCGGGGAAGAAACTTACGCCGCCCGGAATGCCAATGGGACTGGCCCTTATGTTCTGGTTAGCCGCGAACCGGATACCAAAACCGTCCTGAAGGCCTACGAGAACTATTGGGGCAAAGATGAGTTTCCGATGGAGGTGACGGATATCATCTACACCCCGATCCAGAACGCAGCGACCCGTGTCGCCGCGCTGCTGTCGGGAGAGGTCGACTTCATCCAGGACGTGCCGGTGCAGGATCTGGGCCGTGTGGCAGATGCAGATGGCCTGGACGTACGCACGGCGCCTCAAAACCGGGTGATCTTCCTGGGTCTGAACCAGGGTGACGCAGATCTGAAGACCGACGACGTCGACGGTAAGAACCCGTTCTCGGACCTGCGGGTCCGTCAGGCCATGAACATGGCCATCAACCGCGATGCGATAAAAAAGGTCGTGATGCGCGGCCAGTCGCAACCAGCCGGTGTGGCCATGCCGCCATTTGTGAACGGCTGGACGGCAGAACTGGATCAAGTCCCATCGCCGGACATGGACAAAGCCAAAGCTCTGATGGCCGAAGCCGGATATGGCGATGGGTTCTCGATCACGCTGAACTGTCCGAATGACCGCTACATCAACGATGAAGCGATCTGCCAGGCAGCCGTCGGAATGATGGCTCAGATCGGGATCAAGGTGAACCTGGATGCCAAACCGAAGGCGCAGCACTTCCCGCTGATCTCAAACTACGAGACTGACTTCTACATGCTGGGCTGGGGCGTTCCTACATACGACTCGGAATACATCTTCAACTTCCTGGTCCATTCCAAGGGCGAAAAGTACGGGTCCTGGAACGGCACTCGCTATTCCAATCCGGATCTCGATGCGAAGATCGAAAGCCTGGCGTCAGAGACCAATCTGGACAAGCGCAACAACGACATCGCTGCAATTTGGAGCCAAGTGCAGGAAGACGTCCTCTATCTGCCGATCCACCACCAGGTTCTGAATTGGGGCATGAAGTCCAATGTCGACACCGTCGTCGCCCCGGATGATGCCGCCAAGTTCAAGTGGTTCAAGTTCAAGTAAGCTGACGGCAAGGGCGGGCTGAAGCCCGCCCTACGCCTTTTATATGGGGTGGTCATGGACGCCAAAGCGGTCGTCACATTTCTCGTCATCGGCCTTGTGGCCGGATGGTTGGCATCCTTTATCGTCGGGGGCGGCGGCCTGATCCGCTACCTGATCACCGGCGTTCTGGGATCCTTTGTTGGCGGCTTCCTTCTGAGTTCGGTCGGCGTAAATCTGGGCATCAAGAACCCACTGGTCAGCCAGATCGTCACCGCGGTGATCGGCGCTGTTGTGCTGGTGCTGGCCGCGCGGTTGATTGCGTGAGGCGAAACGTCAAGCCGCCCGTCGCGATGGGTTCTAACCCATCTGTTTTCAGGCGGAGGTAGCTTATGTTTTCGTACATCCTCCGCCGTGTCGGCCAATCAGTGATCGTCCTCCTTTGCGTTGGGCTGGTCGCGTTTTCAATGTTTCGCTTCGTTGGCGACCCCGTCGACAACATGCTGGGCCAGGAACGCACCGATGCCGACATCGATCGAATGCGGGAAAAGCTGGGCCTGAACGATCCCTTCCCGGTTCAGTATTGGAAGTTCCTGACCTCGGCCGTGCAAGGGGAAATGGGCGTCAGCTACCGCCAGGGCCGTCCCGTGGTCGACATCCTGGCCGAACGCCTGCCTGCAACATTAGAACTAGCCGCAGTTTCTGGCCTCTTCGCGATCCTGTTGGGAATAGCCCTTGGGGTCTATACAGCCATCCGACGTGACGGGTGGCTATCCAACGCAATCATGAGTTCATCGCTTATAGGAGTCAGCCTGCCCACATTCCTAATAGGCATCCTGCTGATATACGTCTTCGCGGTGGAACTGAAATGGCTGCCATCCTTCGGGCGAGGTGAGACCGTGGACCTGGGCTGGTGGACCACCGGGTTCCTGACGGCCTCGGGCCTGAAGGCTCTGATCCTACCCGCGATCACGCTGGGCCTCTATCAGATGACGCTGATCATGCGCCTGGTGCGGGCCGAGATGCTGGAGGTTCTGCGCCAGGATTACATCCGCTTTGCCCGGGCGCGTGGGTTGAAAGAACGCGCGGTTAATTTCCGTCATGCGCTGAAGAATACGCTGGTCCCGGTGATCACGATTACGGGGTTGCAGCTGGGCAGCATCATCGCCTTCGCCATCATCACCGAAACGGTGTTCCAGTGGCCTGGGGTCGGGTTGCTGTTCATCAACGCGATCCAGTTTGTCGATATCCCAGTGATGGCGAGCTATCTGATGCTGATCTCGGTGCTATTCGTGGGCATTAATTTGGTCGTGGACCTGTTGTACTTCGCCATCGACCCGCGCCTGCGGGCAGAACAGGGGCACTGATGCAACTCGATTCTCTCCGGAGGTTAATCCTAAGGCCGCGCGATCAGGTAGGGCGCGCTGACGGTGAAATCTGGCGTAACTCCGAAAGAGAACGCACGGCCGGAATGAGTGGCGGCACCCCAAAGAGCACCTTCGCACGTGCCTGGAGTTCCGACTTCGCATGGTCGTTCCGCCATTCACCCGTGGCGGTGACTTCGACCCTGGTGGCTTTGACCCTGATCTTTGCCGCAGTTTTCGCGCCGCTGATCGCACCCTATAACCCGCACGACCCGGCGACGCTGAACCTGATGAACGGGTTTTCTGAACCTAATGTGCCGAATGCGTTTACCGGGGATGTCTTCTGGCTGGGCACCGATGATCAGGGGCGGGACGTGTTCTCCACCATCCTCTATGGAATGCGGATCTCTCTGTTCGTTGGTTTCATGGCCGTGCTGTTCGCGCTGGTCTTGGGCGTTAGCTTGGGTTTGCTGGCGGGATATCTGGGCGGTTGGACCGAAACGGTAATCATGCGCGTCGCCGATGTGCAACTGACCTTTCCGTCGATCCTGATCGCCATGCTGATCTTTGGGATTGCCAAGGGCTTCACGCCGATCGAACTGCGGGACCAGATGGCGATCTGGGTTTTGATCATTGCCATCGGTCTGTCCGACTGGGTGCAGTTCGCCCGTGTGGTCCGTGGTGCGACGTTGGTGGAAAAGAACAAGGAATACGTTCAGGCCGCACGGCTGATCGGCCGGTCATCCTTTGCGATCATGCTGCGCCATATCCTGCCGAATGTGCTGTCGCCTGTGCTGGTGATCGCCACGATATCCTTGGCACTGGCCATCATCGCCGAGGCAACGCTGTCCTTCCTGGGCGTCGGCGCCCCGCCAACCGAGCCGTCCCTAGGCACCCTGATCCGCATCGGCCAAGGGTTCCTGTTCTCCGGCGAGTGGTGGATCCTGCTGTTCCCAGCACTTACCCTGCTGGCCTTGGCCCTGTCCGTGAACCTGCTGGGTGACTGGCTGCGCGACGCGCTGAACCCGAGGCTGAGATGAGGAAAGTTCTTCTATTGTCTGCTTTTTTATCTAGTGCAGCAAGCGCAGAAGATACAGGGAAGGAGCCGTCGGAAGGAATGCTCTGCCTTTATATGATCATCGCCGGAGCAAACCAATACGCCGTTGAGTGCGGTCGAGAAACCACCGATCATGCAAAGGAGTTGCAAAGCCAAGTCTCCTCTATTCGCCAATACGTCTTAAGGAACAGCAGTAAGTGGACAGAAGCGGACTTAGACCGTTTCGAATCAAACGCGTTGATGGGCGGTGGCCCAGTGGATTGCACGAACCAAGATGCTCAGAAAGTCCACGATCTTGTCACTTCAAAGATCGATGAAATTAAGGTCCAGCTCAACGAGTCTCTATCGCAAGATGCAGAGCCAACATGGGGTGAATGTCTGTGACCTCCCCCGTCCTCTCCATCTCGAACCTTAGCGTTCAATTCCCCACCCGGCACAAGGTCTTCGTGGCTGTTGATCAGGCAGAGCTGTCGGTCCAGCCCGGGGAAATCCACGGGCTCGTCGGTGAATCCGGCGCAGGCAAATCCACCATCGGTGCGGCGGTAATGGGATTGCTGGAACCCCCCGGCCATATCGCCGGGGGCACGATCCAGTTCCAGGGCGAACAGATCAGCGGCCGCGATGCCGAGGGGATGCGGGCATTGCGCGGTGCTAAGATCTCGATGATCTTCCAGGATCCGCTGACGTCGCTGAACCCACTCTTCACAGTCGAGCAGCAGCTTACGGAAACCATTCAACTGCACCTTAAGGCCTCGGAGGCCGAGGCGTCGCAGCGTGCCATCAATCTGCTGGACCGCGTCGGCATCCCCAACCCGTCCGAGCGGATCAAACAATACCCGCACCAGTTTTCCGGCGGGATGCGTCAGCGGGTGGTCATCGCTCTGGCGCTGTGCTCGGAACCGGACGCGATCATCGCGGACGAACCCACAACTGCGCTGGATGTTTCGATCCAGGCGCAGATTCTGGATCTGATCAAGGAACTCGCCCGGGAACGGCAAGTCGGCGTCATCCTGATCACTCACGACATGGGCGTCATCGCCGACACAACCGACCGGGTCACGGTGATGTACCAGGGCGAGGTCGTCGAAAGCGGCCCAACCACCCAGGTCATGGGCACGCCTCAACACGAATACACAAGGTCGCTGATTGCGGCGGTTCCACGTCCGACGTTGAAGGTGCACCGGTTCCCCCAGATTTCTTATGGCGGGCGTGAAACGGTTTTCAAGATCGAGGACCTCGCGCGCAACTGGGCAAAGCCGAAACGGTCAGCCGATGGCACCTTGCTGCGTTTGGAGAAGGTGACGAAAAAGTTCCTGCAGCGCCGCTCGATCTTTCCATCGCGGCGCACATGGCTGACCGCGGTGGATCAGGTCAGCTTCGACATTCGAGAAGGCGAGGTTTTCGGTTTGGTCGGTGAATCCGGGTCCGGCAAATCCACCGTCGCGCGGATGATTGCGACTTTGTACGAAACCGATGGCGGGCGCATCGAGTTCGACGGCACCGACATCACCGCACTGACCGACACCACCGATCTGCAGGACTATCGCTGCCAGATCCAGATGATCTTCCAGGACCCGTTTTCCAGTCTGAACCCTAGGATGCGGGTCGATGCCATCGTCGCCGAACCCGTGAAGCATCACCGCCTGCTGGAAGGCAGCGCGATCCAGGATCGGGTCGATGAGTTGCTGGACCGCGTGGGCCTGGGGGCAGAAGCCGGGCGGAAGTACCCGCATGAATTTTCCGGGGGGCAACGCCAGCGCATCTCTATCGCCCGGGCCCTGGCCACGCAGCCAAGGTTCCTAATCTGTGACGAGCCGACTTCGGCGCTGGATGTCTCGATCCAGGCGCAGATCCTGAACATTCTGAAAGACCTGCAAGAGCATCTTGGCCTAACCATGCTGTTCATCAGTCATGACCTGCCAGTGGTGCGCCAGATGTGCGACCGGGTCGGCGTGATGCGCCACGGCCAACTGGTCGAAGTGGCCGACACCGAAGCCCTGTTCGCGGCGCCAAAAGAAACCTACACGCGCGAGCTGCTCAGCCTGATGCCAAAACTGGAAGGGCTGTCTATGGAAGGCCTGGACGCTGAGACGATCGGCTAGATTACCGACCGCGCCTAGGCCTTTGTCACCGGAATCCAGATACCGACTTCACCCCTCCCGGTTTCAACATCGAACCGCTTGTTATAAACCTCGAAGTCTGGGCTTTTGGCTGCGGTCAGTCCCGCATCCACCAGCGCCTTGTTCCAGATCGAATAGACCGTCTTTGGCAGGTCCGAGATATGCCCTGAAAGTGTGAACACGGCATAGCGGGCGGCGGGGATTTGCAAGCGCTCCATCCCGCTTGGAGTTTCGGGCCTGTCGGGCTCCATCCCTGCGAGATAGGTGAACCCGGTCTCGTCACCATCGTAGCATACGCCATAGGCGGCGCCTGAGGCTTCAGACACCTCTGCCTCCCGCTCGTTGAATGCGCGCCATAGCGCGGGAATTCCGTTTGGGTCTTGAAAGCTGCAGCGAAGGGTCAATCCTGCCACCACAAAGGCCGGCCTGTCCTGAAGAACTGGCGGCGCGACATTGACGATGTGATCGATTTCCATAGTGAAGGGCTCCGTTAGTTTAAGGGTTTCGGTGGATCCCGCGTTACGAACATCGCGCGGCGGACATCCGAACTGGGATTGAAATGCGCGGGTGAAGGCCTCGTGCGAGGCATAGCCGGCCTCCAATGCCACTGACAGAATCTCGGACGAGCCGAACGCCAGTGCCTTGGCAGCGACTGTCAGCCGTCGCGCCCGGATGTAGTCGCCTGGCGTTTGGCCCGTCACGGCACTGAACGTCCGGGCAAAGTGAAAGGGGCTGACACCAACCAAACGGGCCAAATCGGTGACGGACAGCGGCTGATCCAGGCGCATTTCGATATGCCAGATTGCCCTGTCTACCATCATGCGCACAGCCCCGTTTTCTCAAACTGTGGCTGGCAATCTTGCATGTTCAAGGCGCGCAGGCTTGATCGGCCTTGCGGAGATTCACCGGCATGTAGGCAATGTGCGTGAGAATGCGGTGCACCGATTTGGTTAGCCTATGGCCAGAAGATTCTGGTTTCAGCCTGGCATCAATCGGACGACGTGCGGATTGGTCCGCCGCAGGGCTTCTGGCTCTAAGGGAAGTTGGATGAACCCACCCTTCAACCATCGGTCAACCTGATCTGTGAAGGCCGGGCTGCCGATCCAACCATCCTGACCACCGAACAGAATGAAGTAGTTCGCATCCGGATCGGCCAAATCGGAAATATGCCGTGCCTGGGCACCAAAATTGGCGGTATTGAGATCGTTGGTTCGTTCGGCCGAGGTTTTGAAGATCGTCGCATTCGCCCCGGGCACCGGAATTTGACGTTCCAGATATCGCCCGCCCAGCACGGGCACGTTGTTCAGGATGTGGCCGACCTTGATCTGGTGAATGTCGCCCCAACGCTGGCCTTTGCCTGCAATGTCGCCCGCAAGGGGCACAGCCGTACCCAATGCTGCCAGCCAACCAGCTTCGTCGAGATTCGCCATATCGTCTAGAACCGTCCGCCGCGCCCGGCCGGTTTGCTTATAGACCGCGCCTTCATCGGCACGGCCCAGCGCCTGATAGACAGCGGGCGCGAAGGCTTCGATGAATGCCTCCCAAACCGGTGCAGCTAAGGAATCGACCGCATAGTCCCCATCCCAGGCCAGGATCAGATCGATCGCTTTCTGCTGATCCGCCGTGGTTGCCGACCAGGTTGTCAACCTCGGGCGCAATGCGGCGATCAGTTCCCGGGACAGCGGCGATACCGTATCTATCTGCAGCTTCGTCAGGGTATCGACGGTCCACGTTTCGCGGGACGCCAACAGTTCCTCGATCCGGCGAATACGCTCGTCCTGGCCATAGATCCCCTGATACGGGCGCGTCGTATCATGGTTGGGTGCATTATTGGCCGAGGCCAGCACGCCTTTCGGCGGGTTCAACTCGAACGGCAGTTCCGTCGGATCGTAAAGATCCTGCCAGTGCTTCGCGGATCGTTCCGGTGAAACGATGATTCGGATCGGATCGTCCGGCGGGCGTACCGGCACGGTTGTGGCGACCATCGAGCCGATATTGCCAGAACGATCCGCCACCAGAAAGTTCTGCGGCGGCACCGCGAATGTTTTCATCGCCGCCCGGAAATCCTGGAACGTCTTTGCCTTCATCGCACCCAGCAATGCCGAGGTCTCATCCGTCACCCGGTGGCCTATCCAATTGATGGCATAGGGGATCGGCGCCTCGGCGAATGGTAGGGTTCCAGCCGGCACCGGACCATAGGGGCTGTTCTTCGTCTCCCACACCTCGTCGAACCAAAAGCGGACACCGATCTCGTGCCGAACGGTTTCCAGTTGCTCGGGCGGCAAGCCTGACACATCCACAAGCTCGCCCGTTGCAGCGCGCAAATAGGTACCGCCCCAGGCAAGGTTGCGATTGCGGCCGAAGCCGAAGACCGGCGTGCCCGGCACCATCATTCCAACCATCTCATAAGACGGCGACCGGATGCCTGCGATCATCCATGGATTCGGGATTAGAAAACCCAGATGTGGGTCATTGGCAATCATCGCAGATCCGCTGGCACTGCGGGACGGGCCGACGACCATGCTGTTCGAACCGTTTTTGCCAACGATATCGCTTAGTGCCAGGACCCGTTGCAGGGTCTCGATCCCATCGAGATCGCCAAACGCTTTGCCGTCCCCGAAGGTGGCAACAGAGTCCTTCGACATCTGGTTGATCCGGGCAAGGACGGTTTCGCGAAGATCATCATCCTCGATCGCCAGGATCTGCAGGAACAAGCGCCAGTTGATGTTGATGCCCGACACCCGGGCCAGTGTCAGCGTGTCCTCGGCGGTCCATGGCGTCCACTCGATCCCTGCAGCCTGCATATCGTGTGGCCACTCATCAACCTGCGCGGCATAGTGATTGATCCCGTCGACAAACCGGTCCATCCAGATCCGCGTCTCGGGCGGCATGGCGTCGTGGATGTCCGACGCCGCGCGGCCAAAGTCGATCGCACGGATGAACGCATCCAGATCGGTGGTGAATGGGCCTGCCATTTCGGATATCCGGCCAGTCACGATATGCCGGGCAAGGGCCAACTGCGCCAGGCGCAGATGCGCATGCACCACGCCCAGGGCAAAGGCGGCATCGGCGTCTGTTTCGGCCTCGATGAACGGCACCATTTCGTCCGACCAATGGATCGTGACAGGCTTTTCCAGAGGCATATTCTGGGTTGGCAATTTCTGAAAGCGGGCGTCGAAGGTCGTTGGTCCCGGTGGCCCCTGCAAAACGGCGCATGACGCCAACATCGCCCCCGCGATCACCAGCGCGGGTGTAATCCAAAGCAAGCGTTTCATGGTAGAAGCCTTTGCATTCTGTTCGCCCAACTAGGGCCACGAGCGGACATAACGCGGTCTTCCAGTTTATCCAGACGAGGATACGGAAATGCGATGCAAGCAGTGGAAAGCTATCATCTTCGGTAGCGATCTGCAGGATGGCCCACGTTGAAAGGCCAGTTGAGGCGGTTCAGCTGACCTAAGCGTAGGTCGCCACCGGATCGCCCAGCCAGTCGATGTCTGGCGCAACGCCGAGGCCGGGCATCGCGGGATCGATGGCCATGGTACCTTCTTGGGTGCGCACGCCCCGGCCCGGTGCAGGATCGACCGTGATCATGTCCTGGCAGGACCAGCCCGCATAGAGGAACGGGTCCGGGATGGTCTGGGCAAAATGGGTCGCATCGGTGTCAGCCAGGACCGAGCCACCGGTGGGCATCACAGCGATGCGAATGCCGTGAGCCATAGCCAGGTCGCGGATGCGGGCCGCTTTCGTTAGGCCGCCGACGCGGTTGATCTTGATGTTGATCTGCTCGGCGATTTGATCCGTGACGATCCGGGTGATGTCACCCAAGGTTTCCAGGCGTTCATCTATAGCGATGGGAGACCGGGTCAGGCGGCGGATCGCAGCGCAATCGTCCAAGGTTTCAGAGGGCTGTTCGAAGACAACCGGCAGATCCGCGACGGCGTTCATAACGGTCACGGCCT
>JBCCHJ010000033.1:0-56768 GCA_039028795.1 Pseudomonadota bacterium | reverse complement strand
CGCGGCCATTGACCAACTGACCGTCGTCGGCCACGTCAAACATCCGGATATTGGCCTGATCGCTATCGTTGACCCACATCCAACGTTCACACGGACTTAGGCACAATCCGTTCGGTTGTGTGAACATGTACCTGTCAGAGACAAGTTGTGGTTCATCCTCGGGCCTATGGTTCGGCGGCAATCGGTAGACGCCTTGGAATCCCAGTTGCAGATCCCGCGGAACGCCAAAATGCTCCATCCGTCCATAGGTTGGGTCGGTGAAAAAAATCGCTCCATCGGACCTTAAGCATATGTCGTTTGGAGAGTTCAGCTCTTTGCCTTCAAAATGGCTGGCGAGGACCTCGCGTCTGCCATCCGGCGAGAACCGCGCCACCGAGGACGTCGCATGTTCGCAGACCAATAGGTTCAAGTCTGCATCATAGGTCATGCCATTGCCCTTATGAGATGGGCGCATGATTTCTTCGATGCCCGTGTCTGGCGACCACCGACGCCGCACATCCGCAGGCATGTCAGAGAAGATCAGATTTCCCTCGTGCGGATGCCAAAGCGGACCTTCGGTAAAGGTAAACCCCGACCCCAGCTGCTCCACCCGCGCATTCGGATCGATAATCTCGGTGAAGCGGTTGTCTATGACTTTATGTGGCATCGTTTGGTCCTCCGCTTAGGGTAGGCGGGCGTTTCAGCCTTTCCGCGGGCATAGTCATCAAAGCAGGCATTGCTGGATATCGAAGGGGTCGCGTCACGTGCTATCTCATCCACGCAGCCATAAGAGGGCCGGTTTCCGAAAAAATTGGACATGCGTTCGGAATCGGAACATGGGCGATTTGTTGCAGAGCTTGCTCCATGGGAATCGCACCTGCGCGCACGATGTCATAGTTTTCTTGTCCGCGAGGATAACCTCCGCAAACGCTGAAATCAGAACTTCCGCCTAGACGGCGGTGCCCTGTCCCTGCCGGGAGCACGATGGCATCGCCCTCCGACACTTCAAAGACATCGCCAGATGCACCACCCAACTGAATTTCTGCGTGTCCCGACGCAACGATCAGTGTTTCATGAGAGTTCGGGTGATAGTGTTGATAGTCGAACACCGTAGACTGCCAATTACCCCCCCAACGGTTGCTGGCCAAAAGAGCGATGATGGCGGCCCCACTTTGGCCGGCCTGGACTGCACCCGGAACGATCAGCGCGGGAAGCGATGGACTATTGGGTATTCCATCACTCTCTGCATACATACGCGTGATCGGCCGAAGAACGGACAGATCGCTTGTCTTGGCCGGCTGGGCCACTGCTTAGGCCGGGAACCACTGCCTGGCAGGCAGCGTTTCCGTGATTGGCCCTGGACAGGTGCTGCCAAGGCGTCCGACGATTTGACCGTTTTGCACCTTTGCGCCCCGGTCATGAATGGGCAGTAAGAAGGTGAAGTTGCTCAACAGCTTCTTGATCTGCGCCTTTTCGTTTCGCTTGGACCCTGCATGGTTTCCGGTTACCTGCGGCTCCATGTAATTGTTGACGCGAACATGATTGATAATCTGATCGTTGAAATCATAGATCACATCGCCGCAAATACACGCCAGACCCTCGCCGGTGTCGACGATCACATTCATGGAACCTTCAGTGTGCGCGTAGGCAGGTTCGCACCAAACACCGGGGATGATTTCCTCGGCGCCGGTGATTTCAAGGTCCAGGAAGCGCATGGCCTCGGGTTCATAGATCCGATCCACCAGGTGCTTGATGTCAGGCTTTGGATACTGCGGATACATGATACCGCTTACAGAGAACTCCATTTCTTTCCGGTTGATCACCACGGTTGTGTTCATCGGGAAATGGTCGTCCTTGCCAGCATGATCTATGTGCAGGTGTGTGTGCAGGATATAGCGCACATCGCCCAGTTTGACGCCATGGCGAGCCAACTGCTGTTCAATCATATTGTCGTGGTATTGATGCCCCCTCATGCCAAGCGTTTCCATAATCGCATTGTCGCGATATCCCGTGTCGACCAAGACGGGATATTCACCCCCTAAGATCAGAAAGCCGTAGACAGGAACGCGCCGGACGCGCCCGCATTCGTGACCCAGAACCAAGAAACTAGTCTCCAGTTCAATGTCACCAAAATCCAGCACATGGATGGTCAGTGCCATGTTTACCCTCCCTCAGATGCGGTAGACCCGCGCAGCGGTGTCGTTGAAGATTGCGCTTCGTGCTTTCACAGGCAGCTTTGCAGTGGCCGTCTGAAAGGCAAAGAACAGATCCTGGTAAGTCGTCCAGATCTTCTCGATCGGAAAATTCGATCCGAACATTGCGCGGTCAACTGAGAAAATCTTCAGCGTCTCTCCAATCGCCTGGGCGATAAAGTCTGGATCATTGCGATGGATGAACGTGCCAAATGCTGAAAGCTTGGTGACCACATTTTCATTCTTGGCCAAGGCCTTCATGCCTTTGCGCCAGGTAGCCCATCCAGAATTCGATGTGTCCTCTGGCATGCCTGCATGTTGCAGGATCATGGTGACATTCGGACAGGCTGCGGCCAACTTCGCAGCACCGTCCATTTGATCAGCGAAAACCTGCAAGTCGAACGTCCAGCCATAGTCTGCCAGCCGGGCAACATTGGCCTGCACGGTTTCGTCGGTGCAAAGTTCAGCATGAGGCGCAAACCGGTAAAGCGGGTTCTCGTGCCAGTGGAACTGCTGACGTATCCCACAAACCAGGTCATGCTTGGCCAAACGGTCTAGCTGAGGACGCACATCCGGTACGCTCATATCAGCATACGCGACAATCGCGTGCGGCCAGCCAATGTCATCAGCGGTTCGCTGAACCCAGGCAGCTTCGTCTGCCGCCCAGTTCGGCGCCCAATTTGCCTGCACATAGACGGACTTTTCAATGCCCGTGGTCTTAAGATCAGTCAGATATTCACCTATCAAATAGTCCCGCTTGATCTCGGCATACGGTCCGAAGATTCGTGGCTGTTCGGGGCCCAACAGCCACGGCAGATCCTTTTGCTGCCAGATATGATGGTGCGCGTCGATCATGCCGCAGTTGCCATGGTCAATAGGTGATCGACGATCGCCTCTGTGGATGTGCCGTCTCCCAAATGAGTCAGATGCGGCAGAAGCGCTTGCATCGCTTGGGTATGTGGTGTGCCGTCGGGTGTGAGAGGGCTCAACCAGTCCAATCGCCAGGCCAACCGGTTCAAGCGTTCTGCCGCCATCACCAGCGAGGCCGGGGAGCCGCGCTCCAAACCATCCGAAAGCACAACCACTGTTGCCCCGCGGGCAAAGCCCGCAAATCGTGGAACAGCAAGAAATGCCGTCAGCGATTCTCCGATCCGTGTGCCACCATCGATATCGGCAACCAGCGCAGAGGCACGTTCCAATGCACGCGACGCATTGGCGTGCCGCAAGGCCGGCGTCACTCTGGTCAGCCTGGTACCAAGCGTGAAGACCTCCAACCGCTCGGCTGCACGGAAGAGGCTATGCGCGATCCTCAAGGCGCCTTCGGTTTGATCTTTCATCGAGCCTGAGACATCGATCAACAGAACGATCCGACGCTGCCTGGATTGCCGGGCTCTAGTCGGAAGCGAAAGGACCTCACCATCCTGACGGGCGGCATTGCGCAGCGCCCGGCGCATATCCAGGACCTGTCCATTGCGCACCGCTTGGTAACGGCGCGACCGGCGCCGGGGCAGCCGTGACGGGCCATCGCGCCGCAATGCGGCAAGGGCAATTTCAGGACGATCCACCAAGGCCCGATGGCTAAGCCGCTCGCCAGCTGTGGCATCGTCGCCGGGCTCATCAGTTGGATCTTCCGGGATCTCCTGCGTCTCGCCTGTTCCTTCGTGCGCTTCAGCTTCCACTTCATCCCCCTGCACCGCATCCGGCAGCGTCGCTCCCAGGAAATGCGCATCGAACAACGCGTCAAAATCCCCACGCCGATCTCGCGGAATTGCCAACAAGGCTACTGCAGCTCGACGAATGTCTTCGATCCCGTTCGGGCCCAAAAGGTTGATCGCTTCGATAAAGCCAATCGTCTGATCCGGGGCAACGGCAAATCCGTTCGCACGCAGCAGCGTTGGAAAGCTGATGAAAAGCTGGGTTACCGACGGCAAGCTCATGCGGCCTCCCCAGGTAAGACCTCTTCAAGGCGCGGTGCCATAAATGCCAGATCATCCTGGTCCTTCAACGCGACACCGATGGCGCGGCGGAATGAATCCGGCCAAGCCGCCCCTTGGGCGTTCAGCAGCGTCGCCGCCTCTGCCCATTCGACGGTTTCAGCGACACCTGGTGGTTTGACCAAAGGTTCCGCTCGCAGCAGGCCGACGGCGGCCACCACAGCTTCGGCGGTCGCCTGAGCGACCGAAGATGCACGGGCCATCACAATATCCGCCTCAAGTGCAGGATCAGGGTAATCGATCCAGTGGTAGACGCAGCGCCGCCGCAGCGCTTCGTGCAGATCGCGGGTTCGATTCGAGGTCAGGACGACCACGGGGTGTGTCCGCGCACGGACAGTCCCAGTCTCCGGGATCGAAATGGTAAAGTCCGAAAGGAACTCCAAAAGGAACGCTTCGAATTCATGATCCGCACGATCGACCTCATCAATCAAAAGCAGCGTGCCGGTCGGATCACGAAGGGATTCCAGCAACGGGCGGGCCAGCAGAAACTCATCACTGTAGATGTTGATGAACTGCTCACCGGCCTGACGTATCGCCAGCATCTGACGTGGGTAATTCCATTCGTAAAGCGCTGCTGCCGCATCGATGCCTTCATAGCATTGTAACCGGATGACCTGTCGCGCCAGTACGCCGCCGATGGCTTTGGCAGCCTCCGTCTTGCCGACGCCTGGTGCGCCTTCCAGCAGCAGAGGTTTGCCTAATGCCAGGGCCAGATAAGCCGCCGTCGCCAATTCCTCGCTGGCCAGGTATTGCGCTCCGGTCAATGCATGGCGCAGCGCATCAGGCGAAGCGATACCGCCGATATTGGCTCTTACCGGCATCCTGTGCCTCCGTTTCTTGCGCTGCGCTCGGGTGGGTGGGTCAGCGCCGAACCCAACACCAGCGCAGCCTTGCGTGTGAGTGCGCAGCGCATCACCGCCGCCCCTGGGGCTGCGCCCCACCATTGGCACGGATGCCACGCAAGACCTTTTCCGGCGTGATCGGCAGGCTGTCACATCGAACGCCGACAGCATTGTAGACAGCATTGGCGATCGCCGGCAGCACTGGGTTGGCACACATTTCTCCTGGCCCCTTGCCACCGAACGGCGCGTCCGGCGCCGGGCGCTCAAGGATCGATAGGTGATGCGGTGCGCTATCGCCCGGTCCGGGCTGTAGATACAGATTGAAGTCCTCCGGTCCATGGGAACGGTCAGGATAGTACGGCTCAGTGGTCTCGTAGAGCGCATGACTGACGCCCATCCATGCGCCGCCGATCAGTTGTTGCTCGACCAGCTTCGGATTGAGAGCCCGACCCACTTCATAGGCTGAGTTGATTTGCGTGACTTCAACCTCTCCGGTTTCATCGTCGACGATAAGATCCACAACCAAAGCGGCATGGGCAAAGCAGGAAACCGGCGTCATTTCTCCGGTCTCTGGGTCGACATCCGACATAGGAACCAAAAATATTCCTCGGCCAGACAAGGTTCGACCCTGCTTGAACTGCGCGGCCAATGCGGTGTCTTCGACTGTGATCGTGCGCGACGGTGCACCTTTCACGTGGATGTTGCCGCGTCCATCGGTGGTCAGATCAGCGGCATTGACTTCCAGTTCTTCTGCTGCGGCCTCCAGCATCTGCGCCCGCGCCTCGGCCGAGGCCCGGATAACTGCATTACCCATCCGGTGTGTGCCGCGGGAAGCAAAGCTGCCCATGTCGTGTGGCCCAGTATCGGAATCCGCCGTGTCCACATAGACGTCTTCTATTGGCACGCCCAAAGCCTCTGCTGCGATCTGCCGGGTGACGGACTTCATACCCTGACCAAGATCAATCGCGGAAAGCGCGACTTTGAACTTGCCGTCAGGCGTCGAATGGACCAGCGCTTGAGAAGGGTCGCCGCCCAGGTTCATTCCGATAGGATAGTTGATACAGGCAAAGCCGCGTCCCGAATGCACCGTCATCGCCGTCCCCTCGATCCGGAAATGAACCGCGATGCACCAGGACGACGCGGCGGTCGCGAACCCGGTTCAATGGGCTGGTCCGCGGGCGCAACTGTGGGAGGCGGGTCAGATGGCTTCGCATCATCCGCAATACTTGTCGGCGCCGGTTGCGCTGGCCTCGCGGCCACAGGCACGGCAGGGGCTGAATGGGTTGTAGGTCGCGCGGCTGGCGGTAGACTTGGACCGCCATTGACATGTCGTCGGGCAGGTTCATGTGGTGTCGCCGCAGACCGCGGTTCTGGCACGGACTGTGCCTCCGACCCGGGCGCATCTTCAGAAACTTTGAAGCCTAGCCTCTCAGCCTCGATGATCATGTCATCGCGCTGCGGCGCTGCACCGGTCGCCGGGTGTTCGTTTGCCGTTCCGGCGGCGACGGCACGGTGAGGCCCGGATGCAGCTGTCGGTTCAGGCGTTGCCCAGATGCGCTTACGATCCCCGATTCTGCCGTCTTCGTCGATCATCGTCTCTGGAATCTGTCCGCGCCATCCAATGCCGCCATCACGCATGCTGGACGCCGCCAATGCGTCGGAAGACAGCGACCAGCCAGACTTTTGCGCCGCGACCTGGCAGCTTTCGATCAGCGCACAGTTCTTGGCGACCCGCCGGTGGGCTTTCATGTCTCCATCACGATATGCATTGAGAATACGCAACTCGATCGGGTCCATGCCGACGGCTTCAGCCACCTTGTCCATATGGCACTCGATGGCGAAGTCGACACCAGTGATACCAAAGCCGCGCATCGCCGTTGACGGCGTGCGGTTGGTGTAGACGCAATAGACATTCGAGGCGACGTTAGGAATCGTATATGGGCCCGGCAGGTGCCCGGTCGACTTCTGAACCGCATAGGAAGACAGGCGGGTGTAAGCGCCCGCATCAAAGAACCCTGTCAGTTCTCGCGCGATGATCCGGCCGTCGTTCATCACGCCATCTTTTAGACGCCAACGCTCGCCGCCCCTGGGGGCACCAACCTGCATCTCTTCCGCGCGATCCCATTGGTATTTGACGGGACGACCGCTCAACAACGCGCCCAGGATAGCCAAGGGTTCGTGGTGGCTATCGACCTTTCCGCCGAAGCCGCCACCTACTGTACCGCCGATGAAGTGCAGACGGCTCGAGGCCAACCCTGTCTGCTTTGCCGCAGTGCCCAGTGAAAAGAACAAGGCCTGGGTCGAAGTATAGCAGACGAACCGGTCATTGGTTTCGGGCGCTGCGATCGCCCCGCAGGTTTCCATAGGGGCCTGCTCGATCGGCGACATCTGGTATTCACCCTCGACCACATGATCAGCCTGGACAAGGGCCGCAGTTACATCCCCGAAGCGTAGTTTCTGGTGATCGTACTTTTCATGATAGTCGAAGGCGTTCCCGGGATAGGTTTCGTTGACCACCGGCGCCTCAGGCCGCAAGGCTTCCTCAACGTCCAAGACATGCGGCAGGACCTCCCAATCCACGCGCACCTGGGCCACTGCATCGCGCGCAGCCCTTTCGCTGGTTGCCAGCACCGCCAGGACCGGCTCGCCCTTGTAGGCCACCTTGTCCGGTGACAGCAGAGGTTCGTCGTCCCGGCCAAAGTTCAAAAGCGATAGCAGGGTGTTCATGTTCACCGGCACGTCCGAAGGCCGGATTACCCGCACCACACCCGGGGCAATTTCCGCAGCCGATGCATCCACCGAGCGAATTCGCGCATGGTGGTGGGGCGAGCGCAGGCAGCGCATGTGCAACAGTCCGTCAAAGAGATGATCGTCATAGAACGGCGTGCGGCCTGTAACATGGCCCAGGATGTCCTGCCGAATATGCGGTTTGCCGATCTCGGCTAGATTGTCGTCGCGTTCATCTGCGAACAGATCTTTGCGAAACTCCACAGGCATCAGGCCGACCTTTCCGTGGCGCGAGGAGCGCGGCTGGCGGACAAGATCGCGTCAACAATCGGTTCATAGCCCGTGCAGCGACAAAGATTGCCCGATATCGCATCGATCACCTCGCCCCGGGTTGGGCTTGGGTTCTGATCAAGCAGGGCTTTTGCAGCCATCAGCATGCCAGAGGTGCAGTACCCGCATTGGGCCGCAAAACCCTCCATAAAGGCCGTTTGCAATGCATGCAGATCGGGACCGTTGGCCATGCCGCCTGCCGTTTCGACGCTGCGGTCCTGTACCGTTTCAGCCAGGACAAGACAGCTTAGATGTGGTTGCCCGTCGATCAGTACAGTGCATGTCCCACAGGTGCCCTGGCCGCAGCCATATTTGGGGGACAGATCCCCGACACCGCGACGCAAACAATCCAGCAGATTTTGACCGGGGTCTGCAAATGTCGCGGCGTCCGCTCCGTTCAATGTGAAAGTGACCGGGGTCTTTGCCATCATGCGGCCTCACCAAGCAGCAAGCGGCTCAGGTGTACCGGTGCAACCTCACGGCGATACCAAGACGAAGCCAGTGCGTCATCCGGCGGCGACAGCCCGTCAGTCGCTGCGGCCAATGCCGGGGCGA
Organism: Pseudomonadota bacterium; assembly: GCA_039028795.1. Taxonomy (GTDB): domain Bacteria; phylum Pseudomonadota; class Alphaproteobacteria; order Rhodobacterales; family Rhodobacteraceae; genus Thermohalobaculum. Next base: position 48,149 of record JBCCHJ010000033.1, on the reverse strand, counting down.
TGCCGGCTTTGTCCAAAGAAGCCCCCTCCAGTGCGCGTTCAACCGCGGGTACACGAATGGCGGTATCCGCCATAGCGCCGTATGCAATGGCGACGTTCGACAGACGCCCCATGGCGCGTGGCAAATGCGCCGCCATCGACATGACCGAGACGCCCTTGGGTTTGACTCGGCTGACTTTGCGAAAGCGAAGCGCATCGCGATCGGGCCGCACTATTGATACAGACCGGACCAACCCCTGACGGGTCGCTAAGTAATCGGCCAACGGGCGTGTTGCGCCATCCGCCATGGTAACCTGTCCGTCTAGTGCCAACAGCGCCACTGCCACGTCACCATAGGGATGATGGGCCATCAGATTTCCGCCCACGGTCGCCATGTTGCGCACCGCCGGACCACCGACCGCGCGGGCGGCAGGGGCCAGAAACTCCAACTCACGTGATGCGAGAATATTGGCCATTGTGACCCCGGACCCGATGACAATCCGTGATCCGTCCACCCGAATCTCTCGTAAATCTTCGCTGCAACGCACGATCCGGTTGAAGCGCTGATCGCCGTAATTAACCTGACGCATGATCAGTGTTCCACCGCCCATGAACCTGGACCGGTCGCTCATGGCTTGAGCTGCCTGGACCAAAGTGTCGGTGGTGACGACCTCAAACATGACCCAGCCCCATATGGCTACGGATCGCCTGGAAGCCCGCCGCATAGATACCTGTACCTACCAATTCGGTGAGTTCCTCTGCCCGACCCGCCGGCGTGTCGAACCGGCTTTCCCATTCCCAGAATGTGCTGTCGGTATCTGTCACCGGGAACAATCTGACATGGGCGACATAGTTGAACAACGGCACTGGTGTATCCAGCAGGCAATAGGAAAACGTCTGTTCCAAGTCGCTGAGTGTCAGCAACTGTTCCCGCAAGTTCTCGCCACCCGCCAGTCTGAAGTTCCGCACGCAGCCAACCTTGTCTGATGGCTGGCCGCGCTCTACGTGACTTTCAGCCACCGCAGGATGCCATTGGTCATGGCCGTTGAAATCACGAAGCACGTCCCAGACATCCTCGACTGGGGCGTCCAGAACCGTGCTGCGTAAGACCTTGACCATACCTGCTGATGTCCGCCGTTACTTGAATTTCATATCGGCAGGGTCGAACGTCGTGACTTGCACGTACATAAGACCGTCCCGGGTCACATATGCATCGGCGCCCTTGTAGGGTTCAGCCAGCCAATCAGCCTCGACCCTCCAAGACACGTTGACCGTATCTCCGACAGTTTTGACCTTCTCCGCAATAAAAGTTGCGCCTTTGAAGCCACCGTCCGCGCGCGATTTGCAGAAGCCTTCGAAGACACCGCCGATCTCGGCGCGGCCCTCGACCCAAACGCCATTTGGCAGGATGATCAGAACCTCCTCGGGATACTGGGCCATCAACCGGTTCCAGTCGCAAGCATTCAACGCATCGATATGTTCGAACGTCGTCAGCTCTGCGTTGGGCTGCGGATTCAGGGGCGGCAAGTCCGCTGCTCGTGCAGCGCCAACCAACACAACCGCCATGATGAAACTCGTAAATCGCATGTTCCTCTCCTTCGCTTTTTTGGAGCCCCTCAGCCCCCAAAATGTCGCTTCAAGGCGTTGAACCCGTTCTGGAACACATCCGTTCCAATACCCGAAACCAGGTCATCCTCGTTAGCGGGGTCACAGGAAAACTCGGCTGACCACTCGACAAAGGTCCGATCGTCCTCGGTCACAGGTGTCAGCCGCAGTGTTGCTATGTAGTCCTCTAATGGCATCGGACTTTCCAGGATCGAGTAGGTACAAAACATGTCGTAGTCGGAAAGACCGAGAAGTTGTTCGCGGATATTGTCACCGTTCTGCAGATTGAAATTCCGGATGCAGCCGACCTTGTCTGCCGGCAACGCATCCTCGATCCGGCTGTCCCGGATCATTGGATGCCAACGCGGCAGTCCGTTGAAATCGCGTACGCGTTCCCAAACCCTGGCCGCGGGCGCTCCAATCACAGAAGAAACGTAGACACGCGCCATCAGCCGGTGCCTCCGGACCCGGAATTGTCACCGCCGCTGTCTTCCTTCTTTTCGGCTTTCTTTGCCTGAGCCAATTTCTGCGCTTCATTCGCAGCACGGGCCATATTGTTGGCGTCTTGGAAAACCCCCGACTTCGCTATGTTCGAGCCATCTATCCCGATATCGTTCATCAGGCTGTCGATCATCGGGGCCTGCACGCGATAACGCAGCGCCGAGTTGATGACCTCGTCCGTGGGGCTGCCTGCCGGTCCGACACCGGCTCCACCACCGCCTCCGCCGCCACCTTCGCCGTCAGCCCAATTCATACCTGTAGTTCCAGAACCGCCGAGCTGCATAATCTTGATTTCCTGAATCTTCTCCAACGGCTTGACCTGGGCAGCGATAATACCTTCCAGCCGATTGAGCATGTTGCGCTTGAACAGTGAACGGCGCGCACCGTCCGTCAGGATGTTCTCTGCTTCGTTGATCAGCGTTTGCGCTTCGGCTTCGACAGCGCTGCGGATTCGGGCAGCCTCGGCTGCCAGGCGGGCCTCTTCGGCCTCTTTCTCGGCCTTGACCACGTCGACGGATTTCTGACGATTGGCCTGTTCCAACGCTGCGACGGTGTCTACCTTCGCGGCAGTTTCCGCAGCCGTCGCACGGGCCTCGTCGGCCTTGATGGCAGCAGCCGATTCCTCAAGGGATTTAGCTGCGACAGCAATCGCCTTCTCCATTGCTGCTTCCTCGACCCTTCGCTCGCGCTCGATCTCCAGGCGGCGGCGCTCCGTCTGCTGTTCGATCCGGACGTCGTCGAGGCCACGTTCAGACGCCACTCGCGCCCGTTCGATCGCCTCTTGGCTAGCAATCTCGACCTCGCGCAGCGCCTGCGTGCGTTCGACCTCTAGCTGTTCCAAGGCTTTGCGGCGTTCGATATTGCGTGCTTCGATCGACTCTTCCTTGGCAATTTCGGCCGCGCGGGTCTTGGCTTCTTCCTCGATCCGGGCGGCGTTGATCATTTCCTGTGCCGCGATATTGGCCTGATCAACAGCGCGGTTCCGGGCAATTTCGCGTTCGCGAAGGTCTTGTTCATAGGCGATCCGTTCGGCTGCGACTTTCTTCTCCTTGGCTATCCGAGCAGCCTCGATCACTTCCAATTTCACCTCGGATCGGGCTTCGATAGATTCCTCGGTCTCGAGCCTATCGAAGGCCAGTTCCTTGTCCTGAGCAATGCGCGCTTTTTCGACCGTTTCACGGGCCTCAATCTCGGCCTTGTCCAACGCTTCGTTCTGGGCGATCTCGCGCTTGCGGGTTTCCTCCGCCGATGAAATACGCTGTTCCGCAACCTCTTTTTCTTGCAGGATACGCAGTTTCTCTGACGCCTCACGCGCCGCGATTTCCGCTTCTTGAATCTTCAGATCCCGCGCGACTTGGCGCTCACGTTCATCCTGTTCGAAGGCGATGCGGTCAGCAACAAGTTCACGATCCTGAGCGATCCGTGCTTTTTCGACAGCCTCGCGTGAAGCTATCTCGGCCTCATCAACTGCCTGGTTTTGCGCAATTTCCAATGATCGGGTTTCACGTTGGGAACTGATCCGGGTCGAGGCAACGGCTTTCTCCTGCATGATGCGCAGCTTCTCGGCGGCTTCGCGGGCAGCAATCTCTGCCTCTTGCACGCTCAGATCCTTGGCGACCTCTCTTTCCCGCGTGGTCTGCTCGTACTCGATCCGCGACTCCCTGACAGCGCGCTCCTGAGAAATCCGGGCTTGCTCGACGGCCTGTTCCTGGGCGATGCGTGCCTGTTCGACCGCTTCCCGTGCAGCAATTTCAGCAGCATCAGTTTCCTGCTGAGTACGAATACGCTCTTCTGTGACGGTCTTTTCCTGTTGAATCCGCGCTGTTTCGACGGCCTGCCGCGTTTCGATCTCGGCCTGCTCGACCGTGCGTTGCCGCTCGATTTCGCGCTGGCGAATATCCCGCTCAGACGCGATCCGAGCCTCGGAGATTTGGCGTTCCTGCGAGATCCGCGCCGTCTCGATCGCTTCGCGATTGGCCAGGGTCGCCTGTTCGCCTTCTTTCTCCCGCTCAGACCGCTCGCGCGCCAGTTCGGCACGTTGTTGGGCACGCCGGAACTCGACATCACGTTCTTGTTCTAGACGGGCTTCTTCTGATTGGCGTTCAATAGCCAGGGCTTCGCGTTCCGCCTGTAAGTTGCGCTCGCGAATTTGGATCATTGCATCCTGCTCAATGTCGTTGCGCAACTTCCGGCGCGTCTCGATCGCCTCGATGACATTCGTCAAACCTTCGGCATCGAACCGGTTAGACGGATTGAAGTACTCGATGTCGGTCTGATCGATATCTGTGATGGCAACGGCCTCTAACTCTAGACCATTTGTGTCCAGGCCATCCTGAGCCATGTCCTTGACACGGGCGACATAGGCGTTGCGGTCCTCGTGAACCTCCTCCAACGTCATTTGCGAAGCCACGGTGCGTAGCGCCGAGACGAACTTACCCGAAAGCAGCGAGTGGATTCGCTCTGGCTCAAGTGTACGGCGTCCTAGGGTCGAGGCCGCTAAGGACACGGCCTCCCGCGTCTGCTTCACGCGGACGTAGAATTCGGCGTCTACATCGATCCGCATGCGGTCCCGGGTGATCAGCGCATCGTCCCGTTCTCGCGTCACAGCAAGTTGCAGCGAGTTCATGTTGACCGGCGTGATGTCATGGATGATCGGCCAGACGAATGCGCCGCCATTTATGACAACCTTTTCGCCGAGGAAACCGGTGCGCACAAAGGCCACCTCTTTGGTCGAGCGCCGATAGAGCCAGTGCATCACCCAGTAAACGATGAAGATGACGATGACCGCAGCAATGAGCCACAGGATCAGTTGTCCAATCGTTTGACCATCCATGGGATTATCCTCCCGGCCTTAGCGGCCGATTTCCTTGAACTTTCTGGTTTGTTCGGTCAGTGCGACTTCAGTGGGCAGGCGTTCCATCGACGACGCGCCATAAAAGCCATGACAATTGTTCGTGTTCTTCAGGACAAACTCGGCATCGTCCGGCATCGCGACCGGGCCGCCATGGACCAGGATGATGGCATCCGGGTTTTCCGCCAGCGCGGCGTCTGACCAGGCATCGACCTTGGCCGGAACCTGCTCCAGTGTCGTTGCGGTTTCTGCCCCGATCGACCCGCCTGTTGTCAGACCGATATGGCAGACGATGATATCCGCCCCAGCCTTCGCCATCGCCGCAGCATCTTCAGTGCTGAAAACATAGGGCGTTGTCAGCATGTCCTTCTGATGGGCCATCGCGACGACGTCGATCTCGTGCTGGTAACCCATGCCGGTTTCTTCCAGGTTCGCCCGGAAGCTACCATCTATCAAACCAACCGTTGGAAAGTTCTGGATGCCTGAAAAGCCTGCAGCTTTGATCTCGTCCAGAAACTTGTCCATCAGCCGGAACGGGTCAGAAGCACAGACACCTGCCAACACAGGGGTGTTCTTGACCACTGGTAAAACCTCGCCCGCCATTTCCATCACAACGCCGTTGGCATCGCCATAGGGCATCAACCCGGCCAGCGATCCCCGGCCCGCCATGCGATAGCGGCCCGAGTTGTAGATGACGATCAGATCGATGCCACCGGCTTCCTCACACTTTGCGGAAAGTCCGGTGCCTGCGCCGCCGCCAATGATGGGCTCACCCCGGTCGCGCATCGCCCGGTACTTCTCCAAAAGGTCTTTGCGTTCAAACATAGTCGTTAGGCTCCTGCCGCTTTGCGTTGGCCTGTGCCGTGCAGCGCGCGGAAGGTCTGAATGACCTGTTCGCCAAAGGCCGGATCGTTGATATTGTGGGGGGACCGGATCAGCTGCCGCATCGAGGTCTGCTGCACGGTTTCTTCCAACGCACTGAACAAAGCGCGATCGGCCTCTGGATCCCAGAACGCCATGTCCGGTGCGTCCAACAGGCTGACGCCGCCTTCGGGCAGGAAGAACCGTACCGGTCCCGTCATTTGGTTCAGCCGCTGTCCGATCCAGCGGCCCATCTGGTCATTTTCTTCCGGCGTGGTCCGCATTAGGGTGATCTGCGGGTTGTGTTCATAGAGATTACGGCTGCGATAGTGCTCTGGCACCGTCTCGGGCGCGTTGAAGTTGACCATGTCCAGCGCCCCGCAAGCACCAATGTAGGGCAGGCCAGTTCGGATGGCGGCACCAAAACGGTCTTCGTTCGCAGCAAAGACCCCACCGGCGATCATGTCGCAAATCTCGGTGGTGGTCAGGTCAAGAACGCCGACCAGCATGCCGCTGTCCAAGAGCTTCTCCATGGCCCGGCCACCGGTGCCCGTGGCGTGGAAGACAAGGCAGTCATAGTCCGAAGCCAAAGCCGCTGAGACCTGCTGCACCAAGGGCGTTGTCACCCCGAACATGGAAAGTCCGATGGCTGGCTTGTCTTCCACGGTCTCCGTCGTCGGGGCCTGGCGGCCCTTGACCATCCCGGCCAAGGCTTGCGCCCCGTTCGCCAGAACCTGCCGCGTGATCGAGTTGATCCCTTGTACGTCAGCCACTGAATGCAGCATCAGGATATCGGAAGGGCCAACATATTGTTCCGTGTTTCCCGAAGCCACGGTCGAGATTAGAACCTTAGGCACACCTACGGGCAAGGATCTGAAGGCGGGCGCAACCAGTGCTGTTCCACCGGACCCCCCTGCCCCTATCACGCCAAGAACATTTTCCTGGTCCTTGATCCAACGTTCGAACGCCTCGGTCATCCCCGCGACAGCGGTGCCACGGTCTCCGGTAAAAACCCCTGCCGTACCGCGCGGGTGCATCGCCGCGACCACATGGGCCGGAACATCCGCGTCGGAAACACCGCCTGAGGTAGACAGGTCAACCAAAGACACGGCAAGCCCTTCCGCCTTTAGAATATCGCGCATAAAGCGCATTTCGGGCCCTTTGGTATCCAGGGTTCCGCATACATAGACCGTCATGCGGCCTGCTCCTCTTTTGCCTCGGTAAAACGGGGTGACGACGGCCGAGGCTTTCGGCGCTTCGGTCACAGTACGTGCAGACCGCTCGATAACGCGCACGGGTACAGCTTTGGACCACCGGGTTGGTGGCGTGGGGTTCGACACGTAAACCTTCAATGGCGTCTTCGTTGCGGCATTCTCGCCCGAATGGCCACGCGATGCTGACCGCCCCCGTTCGCTGGGAAGGTCCGGCGTTTCGTCATGCGCATGCCGCCCAACACCCAGCAGGGCCTGCTGTAGATCCCGGTCGGCAGACAGAAGGTTGCTATCCATCACCCGGTTGATCCGGCCATTGACCATGATGGCGACTTCTTCGGCCACCGCACAGGCAACACCGATGTTTTGTTCGATGACCAGAACGTCGATATCGCCCTCTTCGCCCAGGCGGATCAGCATTTCTTCCACTTGGGCAACTATAACCGGGGCCAATCCCTCGGTCGGCTCGTCCATCACCAAAAGCCGCGGGTTCAACAGCAAGGCGCGACTGATCGCCAGCATCTGTTGTTCCCCGCCGGACAATTGCGCGCCACCATTCGAGCGGCGTTCGGCCAGACGTGGGAACGTCGAATAAATCCGGTCGATCGTCCAGGCACCACCGCGTCTGGCCACCAGCCTCAGATGCTCATCCACCGTCAGCGATCGCCAGAGCCGCCTTCCCTGAGGCACATAACCGATCCCCATCCGCGCAATTTCAGCAGATGCGCGGCCATTGATCGCCTGACCGCGGAATGAGATCGAACCGGACGCCGCGGGCTCCAGTCCCATAACCGTTTTGCAGAGCGTCGTCTTGCCCATACCGTTGCGGCCAACCACAGAGATAACGCCGCCACCCAAAGTCAGGTCGACGCCCTGCAACGCATGGGATTGCCCGTAGAAAACGTTAAGATCCCGGATATCCAAGATTGGTGTGCCGGACCGCTCAGCCATGGGAATGACTCCCATCACCCAGATACAGCGCTTGGACTTCTTCGTCCTCTTCGATCTCTGCGGGTTTGCCTTCCTTGAAGATGCGCCCGTTGTGCATCATCGTCACGTTCTCGGCGACGCGCAGGGCGACGTCCATATCGTGCTCGATGATGATGAAGCCCATATGGCCGGGCAAGCCGAGAAGGATTTCGATCAATTCCGATCGTTCGGCGGGGGACAGGCCTGCCGCCGGTTCATCGAACAGGATGAACCGCGGTGCGCCGGCTAGAGCCATGGCAATTTCAAGCTGTCTTTGCTGACCATAGGACAGTTCTGCAACCAGCGTGTCCTTGGCATCCTCCAGATGCACGATGCGGATCAGGTTTTCCGCAGCTGCTACCAGCGCATCATCCCGACGCGGACGGAAGAAGGAAAATCGCGACCGGGACACGCCCGTACAGGCCAGATAGATATTGTCGATGACGGATAGCCCGGTGAACAGCAGGCTGATCTGATAGGTCCGGCGCAAGCCCCGGCGGATACGCTCATGAGCCGGGAACCGGCTGATGTCTTCGCCAAAGAACCGGATCGACCCAGACGTGGCTGGGAAGTCGCCTGTGATACAGTTGAACAGAGTCGTCTTGCCAGCCCCATTCGAGCCCAGCACCGCGCGGCGTTCGCCAGGGCGCACGGTGATCGACACATCCTCGATCGCCGCCAACGCACCGAACAGCTTGGTCACGCCCCGCAGTTCCAGCGCGTTCGCCGTACCGGTCTGAGACAGTCGTTCTGAAACTGTTGTCGGGGCGTTCATGGAGCATCACCCCCCCGGTCAAGCAGTGGATCTTTGTTGCGGCTGGCTTTGAACTTGTCCCATAGCCCCAGGATGCCGTCGGGTGACCAAAACACGATGACCAAGAAGCCCAGGCCAATCAGCGTTTGAAAGCGGTCCTGGCTGAGATTGACGGCAGACAAGAAATCCGGTGCAAAGATATCCAGGATTACGAAGATCACTGCACCAATGAATGGCCCGATGGGGTGACGCATTCCACCGATCACGGCGATCACCAGAATGTCGATGGCTTTCCCAATATCGGAGGTGCCCGGAGAAATCTGCGACGTCTGCCAGACCATTAGAATTCCGGCGATCCCTGCGATCACAGCAGAAACCGAATACGCCGCTACCCGGTGCGCCGTCACGTTGTAGCCCAGTGCCGCCATGCGGCGTGGGTTGTCGCGCACGCCTTGGAGGGCCAGGCCGAAGGGCGACCGGGACACATACAAAACGAACAGATAGGCTGCCACCGCCCAGAACAGCGTCAGATAATAGAACGCCGTATCACCCGTCCAATCGACCCCGAACAGTTTCGGAGGCAACACTCCGTTGAACCCGGAAAAGCCGTTGAAGATCGTATAATTCTGGTTGGTGAAATAGAAGAAGGCACTCGCAATGGCGAGGGTGATCATGATCGTGTAGATCCCCTCGGTCCGTACGGCCAACCATCCCGTGAGCGTCCCGAATATGACCGCCACCAGTATAGCCAACGGGATCGTCACGTACCATGGCCAACCCTGGCTGATACCGGTGATCGCGCTCTCGCCGAAAATGGCAAGCATGTATCCCGCGATGCCTGCGACGGACATCTGCGCCAGGCTGACCATCCCACCATAGCCGCCCAGGAACATCAGGCTGAGCGCAATCATGCCCAGGATGAAGACGCGGCCCATCAATTCCCCAATGACGAAGCCTGAAGAGAACGCGGGCATCACCAGAAGGAACAGACCCAAAACCCAATACGCGACAGGAATACGCTCGATCCAGCTTCTCTCCTGGGACGCGGTCACGTTGCTCGTCGGGTCGCTGTCGATCACGGCCATCTTAAGCGCGCCCCATCAGGCCCTGCGGGCGGAAGGCCAAGACCAGCACCATGATCAGGAAGGTCAGCACCACGGCGTAGGTCGGGAAATAGACAAGCCCAAATTGTTCGGCCAATCCGATCAACAGCGCCCCAATTGCAGCCCCGGTGATTGATCCCATACCACCGACAATAACCACAACCAGTGATGCCAACAGGAACTTCACATCGTCTCCCGGTCCCACTGAGGCAAAAGTTCCCCCGACGATCCCGGCGATCCCAGCCAACCCCGCGCCAAAGGCGAAGACGCCAAGGAAAACAATCTGGATACGCGCACCCGTGGCGGACAACATATCGCGGTCATCAACGCCTGCGCGAACCAGCATGCCGATGCGGGTCCTGTTCAACAGCAGCCACATTCCGATGCCGATGGCGACCGAAGCCAGGAAGATAACAATCCGAACCAGAGGGTATTTGAGATAGATCAGATCGCCCGTGGATCGTTTCACACCGGTGACAAAGAATGTCTCCATCGGTCCGCCCAACCAGGATGGCGGAGAGACGTTGTAGAAGTCTCCACCGAAGATCCACAGCATGATGTCAGCCAGTACGATCGAGATGCCGATTGTAACGAGGGTCTGACGCAGATCTTCGCCCTCCATTCGGCGAAAGACGAAGACCTGTAGCAGCATGCCCAGCAATCCGATCAGGACAAAGACAACGGGAAAGGCAACCAGCCAAAACCCCGTCCATTCCGCGATCAGGAACCCGATATATCCACCCAACAGGTAAAGCGATCCATGCGCCAAGTTTACGTTGCGCATCAGCCCAAAGATCAGGGTGAAACCCGAGGCGACCAGGAAGTACAAGCCGCCCAGAGTAATTCCGTTGAACAGAGCGTTCAGGAAAACCTTCTTCTTGCCTATCAACTCGATCAGCCATTTCGGCCAGATCGCAAAAATCATCCACAACAGGATTGCCGCCGCGATGACCAGGATCGCAGTCCATATCGGATGCCGGCGGGCAAATGCGCTCATTCCCTTTGCGCCCCTCGAAGTTCTTGCCCCGACGCTAGACCGATCGTGCGATGGCGACGTATCTCAGGGTCTGATCCAGTGCCCCGGAATCGGCAAAACCTGAGCGTCGTCAGACGAAGTGCGCAACGCGGCGATAATCGGTCGGGGGGATGCCGACATTTGATGTGAAGAACCGCGTGAAACTGGCCTGGCTTGCAAAGCCTAAATCCAGCCCGATATCCGTCACCGATTTCGACGTCGTCATCAGGTCATCAATGGCGTGCTCGGCTCGTAGGGTGTTCAGATACAGGTTCGGTGTGATCCCCATCTGCATCTTGAAAAGCTTGAAGAAATGCGGGCGGGACAGGCCAACTTCCCGGGCCAACTCATCCATCGCGGTATCTTCGGTATAATTTTCCTGCATCACGCGCAGCGACCTACGTACCCGGAAATCGTTGAACCTATTTTGGATGTTCAGCAGTCCAGACCCCTCGCGCGTTCCCTGCCAGGATTGGTCAAAACAGGCCCGCGTGGTCTCAAATAAGAATCCGTCGAACCGGTCAGACGGTTGGTCGTCCAACAGCAAGGATGTCAGCCGTCCCGCCCACATTTCGATCTTCGGCGACATGCGAATGGCGGGTGTCCCGAAGTTCAAGGCAAACTCGGCTGAACGCGAGTTTTCCAGGAACCACATAGGCTTTATGTAAAGCGTCAGGACATAACTATCTTCGTCCGACCGCGGCGTGAAGCTGTGCGGCTCCCACGGGCTGATGGCAACGGCTTGATCCTTATCCAGCGTCAGATCCGTATCGCCAACCCGAATGTCCGGCTTTCCTCCGCCCAGGTAAAAGATCAAGTGACCTTCCCGGTGCGCATGGGTGATCAGCGGCTTGTCCAACTCGTAAAGAGTCGCGCGTCCAAACGCACCATGATGGACCGAGATTGCCCTGGCCATCGCGTTTCCTCCCATTTTCAGGGTCGCTTCAGCCGTGGCGTGCGACCTCTTCAAGGGAATGTGAGAATGATTCGGCGGAATTATCAACCGCGATCGGTAGGTCTTGAGACTGCGGGACACACAATCCCGTTTTGTTCATGCTTTATGCATGGGCCGTTTTCTGCACCGTAAAATGACCTGCCGCAGATTGAAGGATCTCCAGGATGTCCGTCTGGCCCAAGTGAACCGGCGCGTTTGTGATCGCCCGGTCCTGGGACGCCAGCGTCGCGGCCATGGGCAAGTCCGTTGGTGTCAGCCCCAATTCCCGCAGCGTCGTCGCCAGCGGAAGTTTTGCGACAATCTCGGCCAAACCATCGGCCAGACTTTCGTCCGGGCGCAAGGAAAGGCTGCGATGGACAGGCTGCAAGGGTGGGCACCCGTGGGCATCGTAGGCTCTAACCAGCTCAGGTATCAAAACGCCGCCCAATGCACTTGGGTCGATCGGTTCAGCAGCCACGGCCGCCACTGCATTGCAGATGGCGTGAACCGCGCAGAGGCCCTTTTGTAAGGCCATCGAGCTGTTCAACCCAGCGGCCATCATCTCTCGCCGCGCGGTCAGGTCATCGTTCTGGACAACCGCATGCACATTGCGAACCGCGCGCTGCAAAGCATCCAAGGCCAACCCATCCGCGGGCGGATTGTAACCTGGTGCCAAGTATCCATCCACGCCGCGCGCCAGGATGCCGGCCGCCGCGCAGGCACTTTGCTCTGGCGAGGCTCCAGATGTCAGCGTCGGATCGCAGATCGTCACGGTCGGAATCAGATGCGGCGAGGACAACAGAACCTGCCCACCGCGATCCAGCTTGACCCGCGTGTAGTCGGTGATAGCAGACGCAAAACCCAGAACGCCGGGAATCGAATAAAGATCCGGCAACTGGTTCGTGATGCGCTGTGCGCCGCCCTCTTCCGCAGAAAGCGCGGCGATGGGTTCATCATAAGTGATCGCAACGCGGGCAACCTTGGCCAAGTCCATCGCGCGGTTTGAGCCATAAGCGATCAACAAATCGCATTCATTTTGTGCGTAAAGCAGCGCAATCGTACGGGCGGCAGTTTCGGTCGGGCGATGGCGTACCGCCGAAAAACACTCAGCCCGCACCCGCATTGGAAAGCTGGAAAGAAACCGTTCAGCCATATCGCCCGTCAGATCGGACTCTTCCGCGATGATCAGAGGACGGCGTTTGCCGTTCAGCTCCATTTCTGACCGCAGCGCCTCTTCCAAGACACCATCAGCGAAATGCACCCGCGTGAGGTATTTGATAAGGGTCATTACGGTCCCGCGCTCATGTGGGCGCAAACGGAGATTGCCCGGGCGAATATCGCCCGGGCAGTTCTCAGGGAGAGATCAGTATTGTGCCTTGCAGACCGGGTTTTCCCGGCTTGGTGTGCCAATAGAGGCAAACTTCGCGGCGTCCATGCCCAGGGTTTGCGGCACGGCAGGATCCATCGAAATGAACTGGTTCACGAGGTTGCCGTCATCATTCTCGATCACTTCCGAGATGAAGGTTGCAGCGGTTGCCTGACGGTTGCCGTCCAGCGTGACTTTACCAGTTGGGCTGTCCAATTCCAGGTTGGCCAAGCACTGACGATAGGCTGCGTGGCCATCAGACAGATCGCCGTTCACCTCGTTCAAGCAGGTCAGTGTCGCTGCAGTCGCGTTGTAATAAAGTGTCGACAACAAGGATGGCGCTGGGAAACGATCTTCTGGCGCGAAGGTGTCTTGATACAGCTTCACGTATTTCTTCCAGTCTGCGTTGTCCCAGGTATCAGCCTGCGGGCCGGATGATGGCGTGCCGATCAAAGCGCGCTTTGCATCGCCCTTCGAGTTCAGGACTGTGCCATCGACCATGATCGTGCCGCCGATCAGATTGGCGTCACCACCGGCCTGCTGGTACTGGTTTAGGAAGTTGACGGCATCACCGCCACCCAGGCCCAGATAGATCGCGTCCACGTCATCCGGCAGCGCCGCGATGATCGAGCCAAAGTCCTTCGTGCCCAGCGGCACCCAGAAACGCTCGGTGATCTCGCCACCGGCCTGGCAGAAGTCGATCGCAAAGCCAAAGACCTGCGTGTAGATAAAGGAATAATCCTCGCCGATTGTCGCAACCGACTTATAGCCCTTCACGTCGTGAACGTACTTGCCCAGACCCCAAGACCACTGAGCGCCGTCCGAGTTGAACCGGAAGAAGTTATCTGACGGATCGACAAACGTGGTTTCCTGTGCCCCGGAAGAGCCGTTGATGAAGGTCGCTTGCGGCTGCGTTTTCGAGTAGTCGCGGATCGCGATGCCTTCAGACCCAGACAACGGCCCAATGATCACGTCCAAGCCGTCTTGCTCCACCAACTTCCGCGCGGCGCGCACTGCGCTGTCGGGCGATGCATCGGTCGGCTGGATGACCAACTCGATCTCCTTGCCGCCGGCTTTGCCACCGAAGGCTTCCAGGGCAGTTTTGACGCCGCGGACACCATCTTCACCTAAAACGGTGTAGGTGCCTTCCAGCGTCGCCATCACGCCAATGCGCATTTTGTGGCCATCCGCGTGCGCCGCACCGGCAGCAAGCAAAGCAGCCATCGAAATCGCGCCAAGTAGCTTGGTATTCATTCTGATCTCCCTTGAGATACGTTTTCGTCTGGCGCCAGTTTTTATCGGCACCTTGCACTCATCACCTTTGGCGGTGACTACGAAAGCGGCAATCCAGGCGATCTACCGGTTATACCGTCCAGTCTGCTTTTTTGGCCGTGCCGGACGGTGTATCAAACTGGCAAGGGCGCATTCGCACTTTCGTTCTTCAGTTCCACCGCACAGAAGATCATTTCGGTTGGCCCGATGTTTTCTAGGTTATGCAGTGCATATTCACCGCTCTTGACGTGATAGAATTGTGTCAGCCCAGCGTCGAAATCGCATTGGTAGGTCGTGCCGTCATACGTACGCTGCAGAAAGCGGCCCGGCGTTATAGCGGTCCAGAAATAGGTCAAGACGTGGCGATGCACCGGCATCTTCTCACCTGGCCGTAATATCATCAACCAAACGCGGACGACGGCGTTTTCGAACACCAGGTCGGTCCCGATCTGGCCATTGTACTCATTGGCCTTGAATTCCTGCTTGATCTGGTCAGACCAGCCCTGAAACCCGCTGGTGGTCAGTTCCCCTGACCTGAACGTATCGGCGGAATTGATTGCTTGCTTGTAAAGCTCTTCCTGATGTCGCGGCGGGCAGTTGAACAGCGAAAGTGGGAAATTGTCGCTTTCCTTCTTCAACTCGACAGCCACGAAAATCATCATCGTGTCACCGACATTTTCCAGATTGTGCAATGCGAATTCGGAATACCCAACGTCGTAGAAATGGGTCAGACCCGCGTCATAGTCACTTTCATAGGTCGTGCCGTCATAGGTGCGCTGCAGGAAACGTCCTGGTGTGATCGCAGTCCAGAAATACGTCAGCACATGACGGTGGACTGGCATCTTTTCGCCCGGCTTCAAGGTCATGTGCCACACGCGCACGGAGTCATTCTCGAACATCAGATCCGTGCCGATCTGTCCGTTGTAAGCGTTGGTTCGGAACTCTTGCTTGATCTCGTCGGACCAGCCCTGAAAGCCACTGGTTGTCAGCTCGCCGGACCGGAAATTGTCAGCATAGCCCTGCGTGTTGGGAACGACGGGCGCCCCAGCATGGGCCGCCGCCCGGGGCCCTGTGGATGTCGCGGCTCCCGACAAGTCCTCCTCCGTCAGCCCCTCAGCCAGGATCAGCGTCCCTTCAACCGAGTTCAAACGAAGGTGGATCATCGATTGATACTCGTCCGACCGATACCAGCGCAGCGCTTCGTCCCGAGAGGGAAACTTCAGGATCACCAGACGGTCGTGACCGGTCTGGCCCTCTAGGATCTCAGTGTTCTCGTTCACCGCCAGGATCTCGACATCATATTTATTCAGGCAATCGACTGCCCGCGGCACATAGACATCGTTGATCGTCGCCCGATCCAGAACCTTATGGCTTGCGACGAAATAGACCGGTTTCTGGTTGCTCACGCGTCACGCTCTCTTTCATGATCGAAGGCCTGTTTTTCGGCGCGACGCTGTCAAAAGGCATACCGGCAAGTCTGCTTTTTTGGCGAACATCGGTCGACAGCATGTCTTAACGCAGCGCCATCACCAGATATTAATGCTCTTCGCGCAGCATCTCTTCGCGGACGAAAGGGCCAGGCTGATGCTGATCGATCTGAACGGAATGCAGTTCCATCTGAATATTCAGAATCAGGAACGCACCGCGGGGTTCAAAGCTGAAATCGTGGATGAAGCCTTCAATTTCGGGGTTCAGCGGGAACATGTGCACGACCTGGACGGGGTTGCAGCCTTTGTTAAGCGCTATTCCGGCATCGCACCTCGGTCAGAGGTGTTGTCTCAAATCGCAGCGCGTCTGGAAGAACTTTACCGGATAAAACCGATTGCCGGCGACGTTCCGCTCGTCATTGATCGGGGCGTTGTCGCAGCCCGATGATCTTTGGCATCACGACGGCCCGTTTTGCCTTGACCGGTTAAACCCGTGCTGACATCAAATCCCTGAAACGGCTTGAAAATCGCAGGCGGGCGAGCTTTGACGCCCAAACTGCTCCTTGCCGATAATATGATCGATCAGGAGGTGCGAAGGTGTTTCGCTTGGGCACCCGGCACAAAACAATTCATATCCATGTTGGACCCCATAAAACCGGGTCGACGGCGATTCAACACGCTCTGCGGGATCATGAAAAAGAAATTCGCGAAAAACTCGGCATTACCTTCCTCAATCACGAATGCATCCAGGCGTTTGCGAAAGCAGTCAATCACGACGACGAAACCGCGATCGAGGCCGAACTGAAAAAACTTGTGAAGCTCTGTGCGAAGGCACGCGGTGACGTCTTGATCTCCTGCGAAGATCTCTCTGGCAATTTACCGGGACGCGGCAACGTTAAACGCGTCTATGCAACATTGTGGCCAAATCTGAACCGCCTTCGACGCGCATTGAGCCAACATGATGTGAAGTTTTATTTTTTTGTACGCGACCCGGAAAAGTGGCTGCGGAGTGCCTATGCCCAGCTGCTAAAATTTCGCAGCCGGTTCAAATCCTATGAAGGCTTTTCGAACTTTATGCGCGATCTCGATCACGTCTGGGACGCCACTTTAGAACGCACCCGTGACCGTTTGGGCGAACGTTTTATCGAAATTCCGTACCGCGAGGATGCTGATTTCTCGGCCGCCAAAGTATTCTTCGAGACCGCTTTTGGCGCAGGCGCAGGCGAAATCCTGCCAACAGAGACCACACGGCACAATGCCTCACCAGAGCCAGAGATAGTCCGCATGTTGGAACATGCGAACAGATCCGGTGCTTCGTTCGAGGCGATCCTGGCTGCGAAGAACTGCTACATGCAGCCCGTTGCAGCGTCACAGTACGATGGAGCCGCAACGACCAGACCCGCGTGGCCGCCCGTGCGCGAAAAACCTGCATGGTTGTCACCCAATCTTGAGGCGCTTTGGAAAAGGGTCACCTGGCGCGCGTCAAAAGAGACTCAATCCAATCTGATGCCTGATCCACATAGCGATCTCACCGATTATCGACATCGGATCATCCAGGTAGGTGATGAGCTACCGGATATCGGACGGGAACGGATGGAGGATCAAGCGGTGATCCTGCGTCATCGTCTGAAGGGCGCGCCCGAAACCTGTTATCTGCTGGGACTGGCCATCAGTTATCTGCGGCGGCACACCGGTCACGAAGATCACGCATCATTGCTGTTCCAGCGCCTCTGGGCCGATGAACATCCAATTCTGTTGGGGTTCTTACCGACACGATGGCTCATCTCGACCTTTCAGACGTTCATGGATCACGGAGTGACCGAGCACCAGCGAACAATCGGAACAGCGGCGTTCTTCCTGACCAATACCCTGAAGATGTACGAAGCCGAACGCGCCCTGGAAGGGATGCCGACGGACAGCACCTATGCGAATACGACGCCTGTGACCAAAGCAGGATTCTGGGGCCTGGACCGCTATGGTGTCGGTGGAACCGACATGTTGCTGAACACCAACGCTCTGTTTTTGGAACTGGCAGCGCGCGAGCCATTGGCGGGACGGGTGGTTCAGGAATTTCTGCTGCGCGTAAAACGATACGACACCGCGTTTTCAAGGATGGATGACAGCCGCATCGCCCATCAGATCGACAAACCACCATTTTCTGACTGCTGGAGCTTCTTCGAGCCCCCGGACAAAGACCGGAAACGCGGATGAAGATCCGGCGACTTTTCCAGCGCCTTTTCTCGGATGCCGGCGCCGCGGGTCAGCCCGCGCCAAAGCTCGAAGTTCAGCAGAAGATTAAAACACCTATCGATTTGCTCCACGAAGCCGCGGTTCGGGAAAGCTTCGCGACCTTCCGCGATCATATGGAGCAAGCCTTGCTCTTTCCGCAAAAAGGACGGATCCGCAGCCATTGCATCGAAAGGGCGATATCCAACTTTGGGGACAAGGGGCTCTATCTTGAATTCGGCGTCTTCCGAGCCGAAGGTTTGAACATGTTCGCCAAGAAGCTGGCCCGCCGAGACCTCTCGATCACCGGCTTCGACAGTCTGCGTGGGCTTTCCGAGGATTGGACCGGGAATCACAATGGCCGGGAGGCGGGGGCCTACAGCGTTAAGGGGAAGATGCCCGCGCTTGAAAAAAATGCAACGCTTCGTGCCGGATGGGTGGAAGACACATTGCCCGCCTACATGGACGAAAACCCGTCACTTCCCATCGCCTTTGCCCACATGGACTTTGACACCTACACACCCACGGCATTTGCCCTTGCACAGATCAAGCCACGCCTCGCGCCGGGCAGTATTTTGCTTTTTGACGAACTCTACGGTTATCCGGGATGGCGGCAGCATGAGTACAAAGCACTGACCTATACTCTTTCACCTGAATGCTATCGCTTTATCTGTTTTTCGAAAGAAGCAGTCGGCATCGAAATTACAAAGAGCCCCCAATCTTCTATGGACACGTGATATGTAAACACGATTCTTCAATGTAGCGCTGGCTTTATATTTGAACATATTGTTTAGCGTTAATATGGTATTATCCTTTATTATTTTGCTTAAATGTTTTTAACTATAGATTATGACAGCCTGATGCACATCATTAAATAAATTTTCACATGCTGGCGGTTTACTTTTGCCATCTTCTTCTAGCCGGGGGGCAAGATGCGCAAAGTTTCAACCACGATCCGGTCCGATGATTATGTCGGCAACCTGATCACCGATGAACTGCTGGCGATCAACATGCGATCGCATCACAACCGGACTGACCCCGGCAGCGACTTTCGTCAGACCCTCGAACAGTTGGACACCAACTCGATCCGCTTTCCAGGCGGCACCGTCACCGAGGAACATTTCGACCCGTCAGATCCAAACGCAACGCGGGTCGAAAATGCAGTGCAGATCATTCACCCGCATCTGATCCCGGAACGATCTGATGTGCCGATTGTCCGAACCGTGACACCGCTCAGTGACTATCTGTCCCTGGTAAACGAACTCGGCGGAAAACCCGTCGTCGTTCTGCCAACCTATCGGTATTTCGACCAGTCGACGCGAACACTTACGGCTGGCGCCGAAGAAGAGATCCGCAAATTCGTGCGCGAGCTTATGACGGATCACTATGGGAACGTGGACGAACTGACCCTTGAGATCGGGAATGAATTCTATCAGCCGCGTTTCAACTGGAACCAGGAAGAGTTCGGGCGGTTTCAGGCGAAGATCGCGGAACTTATCGATGATGAAGTTTCGTCACTTGGCCTGCGTGATGATCTGACCTTGCTGGCTCAGGCCGGAAAGTCATATCTGCAAAATCTGTCGCTGGCCAGCAAGTTCCCGGGCGGGGAAGATGCAACGGTAGATGGCATCATTTTGCATTTTTATGGCACCAGCGGCGCTGGCAACCCGTTGGCCATGGGACAGAACATTTCCGCGCATCTTTCGAACGTCAAAATCGCATGGGCCAGGCTGGGCGCAGACTTCGAAATCGCGGTCACCGAATGGAATGTTGGCGAGGATGGCGAGGCGAACACAGTCGTCAATGGCATCATGCGCTCAGCACCCTTGCTGTTCATGTTTGCGGAAATGGTCAAGGGCGGCGTCGACACCTCGATGATCTGGGCCGCGCGGACCGATGGACCGGCTGGCCTGAGCGTGCGCGAAGACCCGGGCAGTGTGCTTAGCCCGACCGGCTATTTTTATAAAATGCTGACGGAAAGCGTTAACGGCCTAAATCTGGTCGCCCCAGGAAACGCCTATCTCCGCGATGCCTTTGGCCAGCATGTCGGATACACATACACGTTCGAAGGGGAAACCCGCTCGGTCACCTACTTCGCCTCTGCCGTCGGGCAAAGCATCGAGCTTTCCGCAGATATGTCGGCTCAGATCAGGGACGGAGCATATATCTTTGCCAGAACTCTGGGCGTCGCGCCGGGCGATGAGGTTACCGATTACTGGTCCGATGGAGCTCTGACCTATAACACGGACGTGCAGCTGAAAGAGGTGAATGGACGGTTCTATTTCGATGTCGACATTAATCCGTACGAGTTGGTCGAGCTTCACGTCGTCTATGATCAAGGTATCGAAGTCCGTGGTGATTCCGATGACGAAATCGCCGATCTTCTAACTGGCAGTGCATTCGCTGATCACTTAGAGGGCGAGGGCGGCGCGGATCGGTTGTATGGTAAGGAAGGCGATGACCGCCTGGATGGTGGTATGGGCGCCGACGTTCTGCGCGGCAATCAAGGCGAAGATTCGCTCTTTGGCGGCGCAGGTCATGACCGTTTGCTAGGCGGAGAAGACGCAGATCATCTTTTTGGCGGACGCGAAAAAGATCGTCTCTTTGGTCAGAATGGTGATGACCACCTGCGGGGCGAGCAAGCGCAGGATGAACTTTTCGGCGATCTCGGCAATGATGTCTTACTGGGCGGGCTTGGCATCGACTCGCTCTTCGGCGGCGCGGATAATGACCAGCTATTTGGCGGCGTAGGGGCAGATCATCTCGACGGTGGCGACGGAGACGACGCGCTGACCGGGATGCTGGGCGGCGACGTCATGTATGGCGGTGCTGGCGACGACCAACTGGCAGGCAATAACGGTAATGACGACCTCTTCGGCGGGGATGGCGACGACACCTTGGAAGGTGGTCGGATGAGAGACACCCTGACCGGCGGTGAAGGCGCAGACAATTTTGTATTTTCAGCCGGGGCTGGAAAGGATGTGATTACCGATTTCGAAGATGGCGTCGATGCGATCAGCTTCATGATCCAGTCCTTCGGCTATGAGGACCTGCGCATTCTGCAGGATGGCGAGGATGCACTGGTGCGTCATGCCGGCGGTCAGATCCGGATCACTGAAGTCGATGCGAGCATATTGGACAGCACCGACTTCACATTCGGACCTCTGACATAAGCTGTTACGCAATCACCAGCGCGCGCTCGAAATTCATCGAATTTTAGGCAAATTTGCGCATTCCTATGCGTGCGCAACGGGGCGGTCTTAAAACAACTTCCCCGGCTCTCGAGAGAAGCCGCCGTATGTGGGCGGCGGTTATGTCTGGTACCTTTGTGACCGGCCGGTCACATCAATCGATTTGTTTCTAATCAACTTAAAATGTCTTTTCCGGGCGACACCGCGAAAGACCAAACGATGAGACACGCCGTAGGTGGCAATGGCATGACTGAGATCTCATAAATGCGTTGATTACACCTTTGGGGATCAGCAATTAAAATGCCCAACTTAGGTTCGAAACCAAAGTCCCAAGCCCTCACGTCCAGCAACACCGGTCAGTCAGTCTCTCCGCAGACGCAGATCACCCACGCTCAAATGGCCACAGCCGCGGTTTGCTGCCCGATCAGATCCTTATAGACCTGCCTGATCCTCAGAAACATCGGCCCCGGCTTAGCCCCACCGATCATCCGCCCATCAATCTCAAAAGCCGGGGTTTGGGCGCCAAAGGTTCCCGTCAGAAACGCCTCGTCCGCCCCGTAGGTATCGACCAGGGAATAGTTCCGCTCGAAGACCGGAATGCCATCGGCCCTGCAAAGATCGATCACTTTCTGGCGGGTAATCCCGTTCATGCAGTAATCCCCGGTCGAGGTCCAAACCTCACCCTTCCGCACAATGAAGAAATTGCATGCATTGGTGGTGTTCACAAACCCAAACGGATCCAGCATCAGCGCCTCATCTGCGCCCGCCCGCACCGCATGGTTCAGTGCAATGATACAGTTCAGCTTGGAGTGGGAGTTCAGCTTGGCATCCTGAGACAGTGGCAAACCCCGGTGATGCGGTACTGTGTGCAGGCGAATGCCGCGATGGATGATATCCTCGTTCGGCTTCGAGTGTTCCGCAATGATCACGATGGTCGAGCCAAAGACCGACAGATGCGGATGCTGAAAGGGTTTCTTCTTGCGACCCCGCGTGACCATCAAACGAACGTGCACGTCGGTCGTCATTTCGTTGGCCTGAAGTGTCGCCCAGACCGCGCCCGTCAGTTCCTCGCGCGACATCCCGATGTCCAGGTCGATATACAAAGCCGCCTCGAACAACCGGTCGAGATGCTCGTCCAGAAACGGCAACACCCCGTCGTAAAGTCTCAATCCTTCCCAGATCCCATCGCCCAGCATGAAGCCGGAATCGTAGACCGAAACCTTGGCATCATCGCGGTGCACGATATCGCCATCCACATAGATCTTAATATCGGCATTGCGCGCATCTTCCACCGCATCGTGGGTCGAGACATGATCTTCCTGCATTCGATCGCTTCCTTTGCCCGGATGGCTGACCACAAAGTGCTAGAAGAAAAACAACCATTGCCCAAGCCCCTTCAACTTGCCAAAAATACTCCAGGGGTACCGGGGGCAGAGCCCCTGTGATCTACTCTCAGGGCTAACGTCAGGGGTGTCATGAAACCCAACATCCTTTTCCTGCAGGTGGACCAGCTTTGGGCTCAATCCCTATCGGCCTATGGCAATCAGATCGTGCAGACGCCGAACCTAGACCGGCTCGCCGGCCGGGGTGCGGTATTCGAGACCGCCTATTGCAATTTCCCGCTCTGTGCACCGTCACGGTTTTCCATGGCCACCGGCCAGCTCTGTTCCACGATCGGGGCTTATGACAATGCTGCCGAGATGGGGGCAGAGTATCCGACCTATGCCCACTATCTCCGCCACCTTGGGTATCAGACCGCGCTGTCGGGCAAGATGCACTTCATCGGGCCGGATCAGTATCATGGGTTCGAGACCCGTCTAACAGCGGATCTTTATCCCGCAGATTTTTCCTGGGTGCCAAATTGGGCGGACGAAGGTGAGCGCGACACCAATGACCCGCAATCGGTTCTGGTCTCTGGCATTTGCGAACGCTCCGTGCAGATCGATTTCGATGAAGAGGTCACCCACCAGGCCAAGCGTCATCTCTGGAATATTGTGCGGTCGTCCGACGACAGACCGTTTTTCCTGCAGGTTTCGTTCACCCATCCGCACGAACCTTACCTTTGTCGCCGCGAATGGTGGGACCTCTATGACGAAGCCGGCATCCCGCTTCCCCAAGTGCCGGCCATGCGTGAGAACCAGCATGATGCCCACTCTGTTCGGATTCTCCGCGATTTTGGCATGCTGGACTATGCCTTCAAGGACGAAGACATCCTGCGCGCGCGTCGCGCCCATTACGGTGCGATAAGCTATATCGACGCGATGATTGGGGAAATCCTGGACGTTCTGGCCGCGACCGGGGCCGACAGGAATACGATGATCGTCTTCACCTCGGATCATGGAGAGTTCCTGGGCGAACGCGGCATGTGGTTCAAGAAGCACTTTTTCGAGCCTTCGCTGCGTATCCCACTGATTATTGCCGGGCCCGGGATTGCAGCACAAAGCGTGCCCACTATGGCCTCGCTCGTCGATTTGCTGCCGACGTTCTGCGGCATGGCCACAGGCGAGGTCTGGGGCACTGATATTGAAGATCTCGCAGGTGCCGATCTGACGGCATTCCTTGGCCAGCAAACCACCGACCGGACGATCCGGGCGGAATACCTGGCCGAGGCCGCGCTCGCGCCGATCTATATGGTCAGAAGGGGGCCGTACAAATACATCGCGTCTTCGGCAGACCCGGCCATGCTGTTCAACATCGACACAGACCCCGACGAATTGACCAATCTGGCTGCGGACCTGGCCCACGCGGAAACGGTTGCCGCCTTCCAAGCGGATGTCGACACCCATTGGGACGACGCCGCTTTGACCCAGGATATCCTGCTCAGCCAACGCCGCCGGGCTTTGATCCATCAGGCGCATCAGAACGGCACGCCACCTCGATGGAACCACGGTGAACGCCCGGGCGAACAAACCGCCTGGTATCGCGGCGAGCAAGGCTACAGCGATTGGGCCTTTGACTATCTGCCCGAAGGCGTGCGGCCAGAGGCGCTGTCCTGATCTGAGTCGGCCCTTGACACCTGGCTGTTGACCTGACGCCGCCGCGATGAAAGCATCCCCCCAAAGATCGGCAAAAGACGACATAGAGTTCCAAGGGAGGATCCCATGCACACGCTACTGAAGGCAGCCGTTGCCGCTGTATTATCCGTCACCGCGACCGCCGGAGCCCTGGCTGGCGAGTACCCTGAAAAGCCCGTGAACTTCATCGTGCCCTGGCCTCCGGGGGATCTGGAGGATGTGCTGACCCGGATGATCGCAGAAGATTTCCAGGCCAAATACGGCGTCGCGGCTGCTGTGGTGAACAAGCCCGGCGGCGGCGGCGGGCCGTTTCCCGGAGCGATCGAGGTCGCGACTGCGCCCGCTGACGGTTACACGATCGGCTCGTTTGTGATCGCTGTGCCGATCATCGGGCACAAGATCGACATTCCGGAATTGACGCCGGCCAAGTTCGATCCACTGGGGATCTTCCTGACATATCCCTTCGTACTGGCTGCGGGTCAGAACGCGCCCTACTCGACCATGGAAGAACTCGCCGCCCACGCCAAAGATAATGAAGTCGCGCTCGGCCACTTCGGGGCACCGCTTGTGCCGACCCGGGTGTCGCTGGCCTATGCCAAGACCGCAGGGTTCGAGTGGGGATCGGACGCGGCCTTTGATGCACTGGATTGCAACACCCTGGCCTCGGGCGATGCGGACGTTATCAACACGACTTTGCAACTGGTGCTGCCATGCCTGGATAAGATCAAGATCCTGACATCGTTCACCGATGACCGGATCAGCCTGACCCCGGATGCGCCGACCATGGGTGAGGTCAACGCAGATCTGGGCATTGCCCTTTGGAACGGTCTCTTCGTGCACAAAGACACACCCGCAGATGTGCGTGAAAAGATCATCGCCGTGGCGAAGGAAACCATGGCATCCGATCGCGCGCAGAAGCTGGCGGCGGAAACCGGCGCTCAGGTCTACTGGCAGGGCGCTGACGAATCCACGGCGCGGATCGAAGCCGATGGCGCGAAGCTCGGCAAGGTCGGTGAGCTGTTAGCGCAATAACGTCCGTGGGTAGGGTGGGTTTCTAACCCACCCTAGTTTAAACCCAACCTACATGCGCAATGTCTGATCCCGCAGAAACCAAACCCCGGTCCGG
The DNA here is from genome assembly GCA_039028795.1 of Pseudomonadota bacterium. Taxonomy (GTDB): domain Bacteria; phylum Pseudomonadota; class Alphaproteobacteria; order Rhodobacterales; family Rhodobacteraceae; genus Thermohalobaculum. The sequence goes on along the minus strand of JBCCHJ010000033.1, from coordinate 22,745 downwards.
CGGCGTTATCTTTGCCGCGCTGTTCCTTATCTGCGCGGCCCTGCTTCTGAGCCAATTGGGCGAACAGGCAAAGTTTTCCTCGAAAGCCTGGCTGACCAAAAAGATGTTCGCGCAGCCCGCGTTCTGGCCGGGCGTCGCAGTGATTGGCATGGTGCTGTTCGGCGTCGTGCACGTCATCGGGGCCTGGCGCGCCCGTGCCGAAGGGGCCATGGCCGAGGCTGCTTTTTGGCTGAGACCGTTGGAGTACCTGATTTGGTTCATGGTCTATGTCTTCGCCGTGCCGCAGTTCGGCTATCTTCTGGCAACGGTGATCTTCATGGTGGCCCTGGCCTTCCGCGCCGGATATCGTAGTGCGCGGATGCTTGGGCTGGCCGCGCTGACCGGCCTGGGCATCGTGTTGATCTTCAAGACGGCTTTATCTGTGAAAATCCCAGGCGGCGCGGTATATGAAGCCCTGCCGGATGCGCTCAGAAACTTCATGATCGTGAATTTTTAGGGCATGGAACTGCTCCTCTCCAGCATTGCCATCCTGGCCCGCTGGGACGTTGCGCTGGCGCTGGTGGTGGGCTCAGTCGGTGGGGTCATCATCGGGGCAATCCCCGGCGTTGGCCCAGCGGTTGCGATCGCCATCTTGCTGCCGGCCACGTTTTCCCTGGACCCGATTGTCGGGTTGACGGTCCTGCTGGGCATCTACGGGTCCTCGATGTATGGCGGCGCGATCCCGGCCATCCTGATCAACACGCCCGGCACTGCGGTCAACGCGCTCACAACCTATGACGGCTATCCGATGGCCCAGGCTGGCGAAGGCCGCCGGGCCTTGTCGCTGGCCTATTCGGCGTCATTCTTCGGCGGCATCTTTTCGGTTGTCTGCCTGATCCTGCTTTCTCCGGTCCTCGCCTGGATCGCACCGATGTTCGGCAGTCGCGAGATTTTCCTGGCCGCCCTGCTGGGCATCATTCTGGTGATCCTGGCCCATCGCGGCCAGGTGATGGCGGCCGGGATGATGGCATGTTTCGGGATCTGGCTGAACACGATAGGGCTAGAGCCGATCCAGTATTCCAAGCGCTACACCTTCGGGCAGACCTGGCTTTCCGGCGGGGTCGATCTGATCGTTGTGATCCTGGGGCTGTTCGCGATCAGCCAGGCCTTCCTGCTGTTGGTTGAAAAGGACCACACGCCGAAGGCCGAGGCAGTCAAAGGCGGCATATTCCAGGGGTTTATCGAACTCTTCCGCCACAAGCGCACTGCGCTGACCTCGTCTTCCTTCGGGGTGAGCATGGGGATGATTCCAGGCGTGGGGGAGTTTACGGCTCAGTTCCTAAGCTACACCACCGCCCGGCGCTGGTCGAAAAAGCCTGACCAATTCGGCAAAGGCTCACCCGAGGGGCTGATTGCATCCGAGGCCGCGAACAACGCCGTGCCGGGTGCGGCCATGATCCCACTGCTCGCCTTGGGGATCCCAGGGGAAGCCCTGACCGCTATGATGCTCAGCGTTTTCTACGTCCACAATGTCGTGCCGGGACCGGGGCTGTTCCAGAACCAGATGGATTTCGTGGTGGCGCTTTATATCGCGCTTTTGGTGCTGAATGTCCTGGTTGTGCTGTTCTTGTTGGGATCCACAAACATATTGCTGAGGGTCATACAAATCCCGACCCGGTTTCTGGGCGCGACGATCCTGACCCTGTCATTTGTCGGGGTCTACTCGCTTCGGAACAATGCGGTGGACTGTACCGTCGCCGGGGCCTTTGGGGTGTTGGGCTTCATTCTGAAGCGCCTGAACCTGCCCATCGTTCCCATCATTTTGGGCATCGTCCTAGGCGGTATCATGGAGGCAAAGCTGCGCACATCCATGCTGCGGGTGAAGACGCCCTTGGATTTCATCGACCGTCCGGTTGCTGCGATCTTATTCGCGATCATCTTGCTGGTTCTGGTCAGCCATCTCTGGTCGCTTTGGAAACGGCGATCATCGCAATGACCGAGTCTCTAATGCAAAGGCGCGCCCGATTGATAAGGCCGAATGTCAGAGCTTTCTATGACGATCCCGTCCATCTTGTCAGGGGCGATGGCGTCTGGGTCTGGGATGCGGAAGGCCGCAAGTATCTGGATTGCTACAACAATGCTCCTCATGTCGGGCATTGTCACCCGCGCGTGGTCGAAGCGATCAGCCGCCAGGCCGCAACGCTGAACACCCATACGCGGTATGTGCACGAAGGCATCCTGGACAATCTGCACGAAAGCGTTGCTCTTTGCAGCGAACACCTCAATCTTCGGGGAGAGCCTGATCCGTGATCGACAAAACCATACTGGTCTTAGGCACCTACGACACCAAGGAAGACGAACTGACCTATATGGCGGATTGTATCCGTGGTCAGGGCGGCCAGGTCATGACTATGGATGTAAGTGTCTTGGGCGACCCATCGATCCCCTGCGATGTCTCGAAACATCAGGTGGCGGAAGCAGGTGGATCGTCGATCCAGGCCGCCATCGACTCAGGCGATGAGAACACCGCCATGCAGATTATGGCGCGGGGCGCGGCGGTAAAAACCTCAGAACTGCACGGTCAAGCAGCGATCCATGGCGCGATCATCCTGGGCGGAACCATGGGCACGGATCTGGCGCTGGATGTCTGTCAGGCGCTTCCCATGGGCGTGCCGAAATATGTGGTCTCGACGGTCAGCTTCTCGCCGCTGATCCCGCCGGACAGGTTGGCCCCGGACATTCAGATGATCCTTTGGGCTGGGGGGCTTTATGGCTTGAACTCGGTCTGCAAGGCGTCGTTATCCCAGGCTGCGGGCGCAGTATTGGGCGCGGCCCGGGCGGTCGAAGCACCATCTGCCGATCGCCCGGTCGTGGGCATGACGTCGCTTGGATCGTCCTGCCTCAGCTATATGAAGCTGCTGAAGCCAGCCTTGGAGGATCGCGGCTTCGAGGTGGCAATTTTCCATGCCACCGGCATGGGCGGCATGGCCTTCGAAGCCTTGGCCGCCAAAGGGGCGTTCGCCTGCGTGATGGACCTCGCCTTGCCAGAACTCGGCAACCTGCTGGCGGGATCGGTGGCCCACGCGGGTGCGGACCGGATGTTGAACGCAGGCCGCGCAGGTATACCGCAACTGATTGCTCCGGGATGTCTGGATCTGATCGACTTCGCGGGATGGCAAGAAATCCCAGACCGTTACAAGGACCGGCCATTTCATGCCCATAACCGGCTGATCAAATCCTCTGGCTTGAACGCGGATGAGCGGCGCGAAACTGCGCGAGAAATTGCCCAGCGGATTGGCCCGTCCAACGCACCGGTGCAGGTTCTATTACCCCTGCAAGGCATCGAAGAATGGGATAAGCCGGGTGAACCCGCCCATGATCCTGACGCTTTGGCTGCGTTCATTGACGAGATGCGCACCGTGATCCCCGCAGATCAATTGATCGAGGTGGACGCGCATATCAACGATCAGGCCTTCGCGGATGCGGCCCTGAAAGTGTTCGACTGCTGGGTCGAGGACGGCACGATCAACAAGAACTGACTTCCGGGTCCAACTGAAGAACCGGTCTTTTGGGTCGTACGGCTACGCGGACCCCGGCGGGTGGTTACCTGCCCCCAGCCACGTCGATTGATGTCCCCGTCACATAGGATGACCCATCGCCGGCCAGCCAGAGGATCACCTTGGCGACTTCCTCGGCCGACCCGGCCCGGCCCATGGGCACGCCGCCCATCAAGCGTTCTACCCGATCAGGCGCACCCGCCGATGCGTGGATCTCCGTTTCAATCAAACCGGGCCTAACGGCGTTCACCCGCACCCCGTGGGGCGCAAGTTCCTTGGCCAGTCCGATGGTCAGTGCGTCCGTTGCGCCCTTGGAACCGGCATAGTCGACAAACTCATTCGGCGATCCCAAACGCGCCGCAGCCGAAGACGAGATCACGATCGTGCCCCCGGGGCCGCCCTTGTTCAAAGGCATCCGCCGGGCCGCCTCCCGCGCCACCAGATAGGCACCCAGCACGTTCACATCGAAGACCCGGCGCATACGGTCCAGGTCCATGTCCGCAACAGTCGTCACTGGGGCTACGATCCCCGCATTGTTGATGACCGACGTGACAGGGCCCATGGCCTCGGCCGCGTCATATATGGCCTGGACGTGAGCCTCATTCGAAACATCACCTTGAACAGCAACAGCCTGTGCGCCCGCCGCGTTGCAGTGTGCGACAACGCTATCCGCCGCCGCTTTATTTGAGGTGTAGTTGACCAGCACCTGCCAGCCTTCTGCTGCTGCCAATCGGCAGACTGCGGCCCCGATCCCCCGGCTGCCGCCGGTTACCAGCATCACGGACATGAAACGCCCCCTATCCCAACCACTTGGTGATCATCGGGCTGCCCGGATCGGCCAAGGCATCGATGATGTTGAAATGATGCAGCCCAGGATCTTCGACGGCCTTGAAATGCACATCAAACCCGGACCAGACATTTGCCAGCAACGCGTTCTGACGAACGAATTCCGGGCGTTCATCGGCGCCGACCCAACAGGTGATCTGGGCGCCTGTGATAGGCTCCAACAGACACGGGCTTTCTGCACGGGCTTCGGTCATGTCCAACCCCAGGGTTTGGTTCATCCCGGTCTGCAGCAGCGGCCTTAGATCATGCACGCCGCTGATCGACAGCACGTGCTCAACGCGTCCCGGAAGTTCCGGATGCCCGTCACCCAAACGGCTGTCGGTGCAAATCTGCCGTGTGACGAGGTGCCCACCAGCGGAATGTCCCGCCAATCTGATCGGGCCGTCGACCTCTGTCGCCAGCATCTGGATCGCCGTGCAGATCTCTTGCGTTATGCCTGAAATGCGTGCTTCAGGGCATAGCGTGTAGCACGGCATGCCCACGGCCCATCCATGGGCCAACGCGCCCTTGGCCAGATGCGACCAGGAATCGGGGCTCAACTTCATCCAATACCCGCCATGAACGAAGACCGCCAAGCCCTTGGGCGTGCTGTCAGGCAGGTAGAGATCAGCCCACTGCCGCGCGCCATCGCCATAGGCTAGGCGCGAACGGCGATCGCCAATTTCAGCACGATAGGCTTCCGCTAGGGCATTCCAGCGCGGCGGGAACTCTGAACCGCCGGGAATGTTCTTCATGTTTTCGTAGGCGTCGTCCCAGTCCATAGGCGTCTCCTCATCCGGTACCTTGTTTAGAGAAGATCAGGCGGCTCGGGAAGTCGCAGATCTGGCCTTTCGCCCCAGGCTAAGGCAGGAAAGCAGGATGGAGACGAACTCTGCATTTCTTGGCGTAGTCCAATCTATCACCGGGCGCCGCTGGGTCGGCCCGGACGCGACGGTCGAGCGGGCCGCCATGCGTATGGCACAGGTCACCGGCCTGCCGGATCTCGTGGCCCGGCAATTGGCTGCGAATGGGATCGAGGCCGAGCAGGCAGAAAGCTATCTGGCACCTAAGTTGCGTGATCTGATGCCCGATCCGTCAACCGTCACGGCGATGGACGCGGCAGCGGATCGCCTGGTACATGCCGTGCGTGCCCGGCAAAAGATTGCGGTCTTCGGCGACTATGACGTGGATGGCGGTGCTTCGGTCGCCTTGATGTCCGGATGGTTGCAGGGCCTGGGCCTCACCGCGACGCCCTATATCCCGGATCGTATCGACGAAGGCTATGGTCCCAACGTTCCGGCGATGCAGGCCTTGGGGCGGGACCACGATCTGATCGTCTGTGTTGATTGCGGCACGCTGAGCCACGAGCCGATCGCCGCTGCCCGTGCAGCTGGGGCGGATGTGGTGATAGTCGACCACCATCTGCCCGGCCCGACATTGCCCGATGCTATCGTTGTGAACCCGAACCGCGCCGATGATGGGTCGGGCCTGGGCCACCTTTGCGCCGCTGGCGTGGTGTTCCTTCTGCTGGTCGCCTGTAATCGCGCACTGCGGGCCCATGATGTGACCGGGCCCGACCTGTTGGCGATGCTGGATCTGGTGGCGGTGGCTACGGTGGCCGACGTGGCACCCATGCTGGGCCTGAACCGGGCTTTTGTCCGGCAGGGATTAATCGTGATGTCGCGCCGCGATCGGCCCGGCATGGTCGCCCTGGCGGACGTGGCAGGTCTGACAGCGCCCCCTACAGCAGGCGATCTGGGTTTCACCCTGGGTCCCCGGATCAATGCCGGGGGTCGCATCGGTGCGGCGGACCTGGGTGCGCGCCTTTTGATGACCGCCGACGACCATGAAGCCCATGCCCTGGCAGAACGATTGGATGTGCTAAACCGCGAGCGTCGGGAAATCGAGGCCGCGGTCCTGGATGCGGCCATCGAGCAGATCGAGGCTCGTCCAACGAACGGTGCGCTGGTCTGGGCGGCCGGCGACGGTTGGCACCCGGGTGTCGTGGGAATTGTTGCGAGCCGCCTGAAGGACAAGTTCAACCGCCCGGCGGTGGTCATCGGGCTGAGCGAGGCAGAAGGCAAAGGGTCGGGCCGCTCGGTCCCCGGGATCGATCTGGGTGCGGCGGTGGCGGCACTTACGGCCGAGGGCCTGCTAGGCAAAGGCGGGGGTCACAAGATGGCCGCAGGTCTGAGCGTTGACCCTGAAAAGGTCGCCAAGGCCATGGACGGCCTGGAGGCCAAACTGGCCCAGCAGGGTGCAGCACCACTGGGGCCAAAGGATCTGAGGCTGCTGGGGGCGATCGCGCCCGCAGGGGCCACTCCGGACTTGGTGGAACAGTTGGAGGCCGCCGGGCCCTTTGGGCCTGCGAACCCAGCGCCCAGGCTGGGCTTGGTGGACGTCATACCATCGGGTCTACGCACTGTTGGCGATGGCCACGTGCAGGTCCGGTTTTCCGTGGCGGGCCAACCCCAAGTATCGGCCATCGGTTTTCGGGCGGCGGAGAGTGACATCGCCAAGGTTCTGGAGGCCGCCGCGAACACCAGGCGGCCACTGCACGCGGCGGGCCGGTTAGAGATCGATGACTGGGGCGGGCGCCGGAAGGCAAAGCTCCGTCTGGAAGATCTGGCCGAGCCGACATGATGCTCCGGGTGAAAAACTTCCGTGTTTCCCCTTGCCAGCCCCGGTCCAAGCAGCTAAATGACCGCTCCGGCGCGCCCTTCGTCTAGCGGTCTAGGACGCCGCCCTTTCACGGCGGAAACACGGGTTCGAGTCCCGTAGGGCGTACCATTTTTTCTCAGACTGCTGGACCTAAGATGACATTTAGTCCGTCTGGGTCTGGCTTGACCTAAGTCTTCCGCAAATGGACCTGAAGAACGCGGTTTTCCGTTTATTTCGCCCAGTATATTCGGCGCGCTTTAGGATCATGGCAGCCCATCTTTCAGATCGACGGGGTAGTCAGCCATGCTCATCTCAGAACAATTCTTCAAATGATCGTAATGTTATAACATTGAGTGCGGTCTCTGGTTCTGATATTCCTCTTCGAAAATTGGATCGCGGACTAAATCAAGCGCTGGAAAACCGGCTCGTCGCGGGTAACCCGGCAGATGCAAGGTCGGCGCTTGCGAGCCAAGCCAGATAACATCCCCTGCGCTTCTTGGAGGCATTTGCTTCGTGGAAACTGCGGGCGACGCCCCTCGCGGGACCCGTATATCGCCTGAAAGGACCCAAGATGGACCAGACCCCTCAGATCCCCGTTACCGTGCTGACCGGCTTCCTTGGCGCAGGCAAAACGACACTTTTGAACCGCATCCTGACCGAGCGTCACGGCAAGCGCTATGCCGTGATTGTCAACGAGTTTGGCGAGGAAGGCATCGACAACGATCTGGTGGTCGACGCCGATGAAGAAGTGTTCGAGATGAACAATGGTTGCATCTGCTGCACCGTCCGGGGCGACCTGATCAGGATTTTAGGGGGCCTGATGAAGCGGGCCGATCAGCTTGACGCGATCATTGTCGAGACCACCGGTCTTGCCGATCCGGCGCCTGTAGCGCAGACGTTTTTCGTCGATCAGGACGTCGCAGACCGCACTCAGCTTGATGCGATCGTAACCGTTGCCGACGCCGTCCATCTGAACAATCAGCTCGGCGAACACCACGAGGCCGAGGAGCAGATCGCCTTTGCCGATGTTGTATTGCTGAACAAAACTGATCTTGTGGACACGGACGGCCTGGACAGTGTCGAGACGCGAATTCGCAAGATCAATCCTTACACCAAGATTATCCGCACGGCCCATTGCGCGGCATCATTGGATGAAATCGTCGGGCTGAACGCGTTCAGCCTGGACCGCGTGTTGGAGGTGGAACCTGACTTCCTGACATCGGATCATGACCACGATCACGACGATGACGTCAAAAGCCTGTCTTTTGTGTCGGAAACGCCGCTGGACATGGATAAGTTTCAGCGCTGGTTCACCGAGCTTTTGCAAACGCGCGGCCAGGACATCTTGCGCTCGAAAGGCATCCTCGAGTTCGAGGGCGAGGACGACCGCTATGTGTTCCAGGGTGTCCATATGCTGATGGATGGCTCACCGATGGGGGCTTGGCCCGAGGGCAAGCCACGCAACTCGCGCGTGGTCTTCATTGGCCGGGATCTCGACAGCATGGGTCTGGAAGAAGGATTTGAAGCGTGCAAGGCGGCATGACCGCAGATGTGCCGCGCCGGGTCAAGCCGCGGCATGGACGTGAGCAGACTGTTCTTGAGAAACGCGCCCAGACGTTCGAGATCGGCGCACCGCTGACCGGCGCAGTCACGGCTGGTGACGCGGTTGCGGCAGCCTTTGGCGACGGCACAGTCCACTTTTTTCGGCCAGGCCTTGCCCCTGTCGTCGCCCAGGCCCACAGCGGGGTCGTGCTCTGCATCGCAGCTGATGGCAGCGACGTCCTCACAGGAGGTGATGATGGGCGGTTCCTGCGTGTCTCTCCGGACGGTTCGGTGGAAGAGATCGCCAGCTTTGGCACGCGCTGGGTCGACTGCGTCGCAAGCGGCCGCGGGCTTTATGCCTGCTCTTCCGGCCGCGTAGTCCATGTCTGGAGCGGCGGCAAGAAGATTGGGAAGGGATTTGAACACCCAAGCACCGTCGGTGGGATCGCCTTCGACGCGAAAGGCAAGCGCATGGCAGCGGGCCATTACGGTGGCGCCACGGTCTGGGAGCGAGGCGAACGGCGCTGGAAAGCGTCGAAGTTTGTCTGGGGAGGCTCGCATAGCGCGGTCACGTTCAGCCCGGACGGCAAGTTTCTGGTATCGAGCATGCAGGAAAACGCGCTGCATGGTTGGCGCCTGCGCGACAAGAACGACATAGAGATGGCGGGCTATCCGGCAAAGATCAAAACTTTTTCTTGGGTAGGTGCAACACCCCATCTGGCGACTTCAGGCGCCGATGAGGTCGTCTGCTGGCCTTTCGACGGAAAGAACGGGCCCTTGGGCCGAGGGCCAGTATGCGTCGCCTATGGCGGGAAACAAATCGCCACTGTCGTGCAAGCTTTCCCAGGGGAAGAAGCTGTCGTCGCCGGATTTCAGGATGGCACGGTTTTGCTTGAGGAACTGGACGAGACGAAGGAAGCCATGGTCTTGCGCGTACCTACAGGTACCGAAGTGGCGGGTATCGCCGTCGCGCAATCACGATCTCATATCCTGATTGGTGACGTGAAGGGGTCCGTTCTGTGGGCCTCTTTAACGGCGGAATAGACCGTTGGTTGGAATGTTTGATCGGAGCCGCCCGAATCCAGAGGCTGTCCGCAGCATCAAGGCGCTTGTCGCTCGGCGCTTCGATCTGCCCGAAAGCACAGCGCTGGCTGTTGCGGAACTGCGCTGTCACGAGCCGGATTGCCCACCGATCGAGACGGTGATTACAGCACGGGATGCAAATGGATCCGTGCGTGACTGGCGCATCGCAAAGCCCATCTCGGACATCGAAGCTGCCGATATCGAGAACCTCTGACAAGGTGCTAACCCGGCCGCGCGCTACCGCATTGAGGTGTTTGACTGGCTCAAATGTCCGCTGCTTGTAAAGCATAGATTTTAAGATGAGCGAAGCCAGTTCTGCTTGTCACTGAGACTATAAAAATCGCCTTTCTAACGCATTAGTAGATCGGTGATATCCTCGTCGAACGCAATAATGAGACCGAAGCAGAAGCCCATCAACAGCATCGTCCCAACGGCACCAACAAAAACGCCTGTTCGGAAGCCCTCTAGCCGAGCACTTCGATAGGGATCACGCATCCGAGACATAGATCCATCCTTTCGTTCTCAAACAGCTCAGAAAAATCCTTCACGGTTTCAACCGTTAGAAATCCCGCCGCCATTCGATGCCAATGCTGGCATCGCCGCCCTGCTCGGCCTCGGTGTCGATGGTGATCTCTTCAAACACGTCGATTTCGACCAAAACGGATGTGCCGCCTTCGCCCAGGGGTTGCTTGGTACCGACCCAGATGCCCTCGGCGACCTCTTTGCCGACGGCGACAGAGGCATTGCCTTCCTCATCGGCCTCGATGCGCAACTGGTCCAAACCTGCGGTTTCCCGGGCAGAATCCAACGTTCCGGCGCCACCGTCCATTAGTGTCGCCAATCCCAGCCCCAATTGGATCGCCTGGGATCCGGTCAAGGCCTGGCTGGATTTGCCGAATAGTACCCTGGGCAATACTTCGTCTTCAGGCAAGGACGGGCGCGAGGTGAAGTTCAACTGTGGATCGGAGCCTGTGCCGCTGATTACGATCCGGCCGGTCAGTTTGGACGTCACGCGTTCCAGGACGATGTCGATCCTGGGGTCAATCTCCTCGCCGCCGTCAAAGTCGATCCGTCCGCGCGCCAAGTCGAAACCTTTGCCAATCAGGTCAAGCCGACCGCGGACTTTCTCAACCCGGCCAGTGACATCCGGTGTCGCGGCGTCGCCCCTGATCTTCAGGCCCATTTTCCATTCGCTGTCCAGCCCCCTGCCCCGCACGAACATTCGACCGGGTGATGAGATGTCCATGTTCAGCGTCACGGCCCCAGAGCCATCTTCTTCTTCCGGCGGAGGCGCGCCTTTGATCAGCACCTCTTCAAGCGTGACGATGGACGGAGGGGAGGCATTGATCAGCCGAACTTCGGCTTCCTGGATCACAAGGTTGCCGTTGACCTCCAAACCGGTCAATGGCCCCTGCACAGCGACTTGCCCACCAATCCGGGCGGTGATGTCGTCGCGGCGAACCAGCACCGCGTCGTCAATTTCCGTGGAGATTTCGAGGCCAGAGGCATCCAACGCAAAGCGACCGTTTGTGGTCACCTGGCCCTTAGCGCCATCCGAGGCTGTCACTGTCAATGCAAGATCACCGTCAGCTATGGCGGTGTCGATGCTCAGGTCTGTCAGGATCGTGCCGAAATCGAGGTTCTGATAGCCGCCCTGCTCCATTCGGATACCGCCGGTAATGGCAGGATCGGCGATGTCCCCACCAACGCCCAGGTCAACTACCGCGCGGCCCGACAGAACATGCCCTGGCGCGGGAACCAGGGCCCAGAGCCGGTCGACATCACCCGTCCAGTTCACCGCTGCCTGGACCGGACCAGAGCGGGCCAGTTCAGGAATCCCGCCCCGGGTGGTGACCGGGACCGTGGCGGTCACACGCACTGGGTCGCCGAAGTCTCCGCTAAGTGTCGCCGAGATGTCTGCCGCGCGGCCGCGCCATTCAATCTCCGACATCAGCGACATGGCGCCGGTGCCATCTACGCCCAGAAACTCGACGCCAGTGCCGGAAAGGCTGACATCGGCTCGGCGCTTCGAACTGCGGCTGTCAAAATCTGCGGTGACCTCTAGTGCGCCGTTGGCGACGGGCGCATCGGCCAGTTTCTGCAGCACCGCCAGATCAGGGACTTCGAGCCTGAGATCGCCTGCGATTGGCCCGCCGAAATAGGTAGCATCGCCCACCAGCAACCCGCCACCTGGTAGCGAGACATCGAGGCCTTTGGCCGAGATCGTACTGCCCCGCACCGTCACTACAGCGGCGCGGTTCAGCTTGACCGTCTTGTCGCCCAAAGACGCATCCAACTGCGCGATGTTCGCCTGAATCGTCGGGTTCGCTGCGTTGACACGCGCCAAGGCCTTCAAAGCGAGAGGCTCGTCTTCAAACGCACCATCGATGTCGGCCGAGATGTTCAGGCCCGCCAGCGGGCCGCGCGCCGTGACCGTCGCCGCCGATGCCGTCAGGCCTGACGCCGTCGCATCCTTTGCGATGATCCGGGCGTCGATCTGGGGGCGGCCGGTCACATCCTGGAAATTGCCCTTGATACTGGCCGACCAGGCGCTGAGGCCTTCGGCGTTCAGCCCAGATGCGGTGAGGTCGAGCGCGGCATTCTGGGTCGTACCGTTTGCGGAAAGCTTCAGCGTGCCCTTCGCCGCGCCGCGCAAGTTGGTGCCGATGACGCTTCTGAGACGGGAGAGATCGCTTGAATTGACATTCAGCGCACCTTCTGCAACCGGCGTTTCAGTGTCGATCAGCAGATCACCCGATGCGGTAAGGCCCAGTGCCTGGGCCGAGAGGCTCTCTAGCCTGAGGGTTGGTTGTTTGAAGGCAAAATCTGTCTTCACGCGGCCGTCGCCATAGGGACTTTTGCGGAAAGAAAGATCGGCTGACCCGCTCGGGCTCTCGGAAGCCTCGACATCGTGGACAAGGGTGAAGTCGCCCCAACGCGTCCCATCCAGTTGCGCCCCTTGGGCGGTCAGTGTTCCAGCGACACGTGGGGGTTGCCCCTCTGCGGGCAACATAGCCATGCCCTTGGCTGCGAGCTCTCCGCCGGCAGAGACATCATAAAGCGCCGCGACAGGGCCGACATCGGGTGTTTGGACGTCGTAGTCGAGCGTCCCTGATTGACCGGTGATGTCATAGCGCCCAGTCAAGACAGCCTGCAGCAGCGGTGCATCAAGGCGCAGATTGCTCAGGTCCAGGGTATCCCCTTGCAGCGCACCAACCATGGCAAGGTTGGCTTTGGGCAGCAGATCGGGCCCGATCCGGTCCAAACGCAGGCGTTCACCGTTCCCCTTCAGCGCGAAGCTGGTGCGGTCCCCCGTGTTCTGCACCGCTCCTTCTAGGGTCAGTGTCTTGGCGTCCGCCACAGCATGGGCGAAATCGTTCAGGGTCGTCTGAAATTCCAGATCAAGCATTTCGCCCTGGCGTTTGGCAACGCCGCTGATGTCCACCTCTCCTTGAACATCGACGCCATAGGCGGCAGCCACTCGGTCGACATTCTGCGTCGTGAAGGCGAAATTCACATCGGCATCCAGCGTTTCGATGTCAGCACCGCCCCAGATCGAAAACTGCAGAACCTCGCTGTCCAACCAAGAAGTCTCTAAGGTCAGCGTGTTCCCGGTCAGGTTTGCAATGATCTGTGTCTCGGACGACCCGATGACATCGGGCGCAATCTTGTCCAGCCGCAAGCCTTCAGTTTCACCGGCCAGTTCCAGGTTGGTGGTGATGTTTTCCGCCGGGCCGGACTGACGCACAGCGACCTTCAAATCCGCCAGCGCAACGTCGAAAGGTTGGGTCTTCACCCCAGCGACCTCTAAATCACCATCAGCGGCAAGCGTTCCCGGGCCGCCTTTCACTTTGCCGTTAAAGCTCACCCGGGAAAGGTCAATCGCGTCGAATGGCTCAGTCAGACCACGTTCGGCGGTTAAGTCCACCGCCAGATCGGCCTCTCCGGTTATGCGGTGGTAGGTCCCAGACGCCTTCAGATTGGCGTGCGGTGAAGTCAGCGTGCCCTGTTCAATTTCAATGATGCCTTCACTGCCTTCGGCCACTTTGGCGACCAGGCGGGCTTCGGCCCCCATCAGCGCGGCGAAATTCGGAGCCATCTTGGGACCAGGGCGCGCTGCAAAATCTGCGTTCACGCCGATTGGACCTTCGTAGGAGATCTGTGCAGATCCGCCCGCGGTGATCAGATCTGCCAGGGAAAGATCGAACTGCATCTTCCAGTCGGTCGGTGGGCCATCAGCGGTCAGCGTGACCTCTGAGGCCGCATCCTGAGGCAGATCGGCCAGAGTAGCCACCAGGCCCCCTGCGGCCTCTGTCGCTTTGAGGTTCACCGCCAGCGTGTTGTCTGTGAAGTTCCGCGCATAATCGAAGCCGATAACGCCGGCGATTTGATCCGTCCTGGTCAAATCCAGGCGGGCAGACTGCACATCGCCTTCGTCCCGGGCAGCACCTTCTGCATCAAAAGAAATGGCATGGCCCAGCACGGCCTGGCGGATCACCACGCTTTCCAAGGCCATCCGATCGATGCGCAATGTCAACGGGCTGCGCGGCCACTCGAATGCCCCACCCTCCACAGTTGGAGTTGCGGCGTCCAGGGCTTCGGCCTCCTCGCCTTCCGGGATCGCGGGCGCCCGGATCACATCGATGCCAGAGGCCGAGAGGTTCGAGAATTCGACCTCGCCCCGGAGCAGTCGCGATGGGTTCCAGGCAAAGTCCAACTGCTGGACCGTCAGCCAAACGCCTTCACTGTCCGCGACCTTCAGCCCGCGGATCGCCGTAACGCCATCTTCGGGTTCCGTCACCTCTTCGGCTGTGATTTCGAACTCACCCTCGGTGGACAATTGTTCCAAGAGGAACTCGACCATCGAATTTTTGATCCCCAGCAAGGAGATCAACGCCTCGGCCGGGCCAGCCAAGGCGATCATGCCAACCACCAGGATCGCTGCAATATGTCGCCAAATCCGCATCAGAACGCCTGTCCGATCGAGAAATAAAGCTGGAACCGATCATCAGCGTCACGTGGGTTCAAAGGCAAGGCCACATCGACCCGGATTGGCCCTGCCGGCGAAAAATATCTAAAGCCGACCCCTGCCGCAACCTGAACGCCGGTATTGAAATCGGGGAGAATCTCTTCACCGACCGTACCTGCCTCGACAAACACTGTGCCGCCGAGATCACCGAACAACCGGGCGCGCAGCTCTCCGCCGATCTCGGCAGCCGACAGCCCGCCGATCGGATCATTCAGTGCGTCCAAGGGTCCGACGAACCTTTGCGCGAATCCGCGAACACTGCCCCCACCCCCCGAATAGAGCCGCCGGGTCTGAGGCACCTTTTCCAGATCTTCGGCCAGAATGCTGGCCAACCGGGCACGGGCCGCGAAGATGTACTTCCGGTCACTGAACAGGTCGTAATAGGTTGATCCCGTTGCATCCAGCGTTAGGAACCCCGCAAAACCGCCGTCAAACACCCCGGCGAATGGCGTCAGTTCCAGCCGCAACCGTTCTCCTTCCGATGGGTCCAGCGCATCGTCCGAACTGTCGTACTCCGCGAAAGTTGGAATGCCACCAAGATAGGCTTCGGTATCCACGCCGTTGTCTTCGATCAGGCTCGCCTCGATCAGTCCGCCGACGCCAACAATCCAACGTGGAGTCAGGCGGCGCTGGATCCCCAGCGTAGCTGTCGCAGTGATCTGGTCGAAGGCGTCGTCCTCTTCGCGCTGAAGCACCAAACTGCCAAGCAAGTCCTGGCCGGGCCTCATATATTGCGGCTCGCGATACCCGACGCCGAAGCTCTGAACCTGAACGCCCAGTTCGGCCTCGACGGTCAGCGTTTCATTTTCCCCAAAGAGATTGCGGTGCTCAAACCCGCCGGTAATCGAAGGGCCTTCATCGGTCGAGAACCTAGCACCTGCAGAAACGGTTCTGAATGGGCGTTCTTCGGCAACGACCTGCACGGGAAGCGCAACGGGTTCCCCGCCTTCTGGCGGCGTTTTTGGGGCACGCACGTTGATTGTTTCGAACAAATCTGTGGCCAAAAGCGCTTGCTGATATTCGCGAAGCTCTGACAAATCGAACACATCGCCGCGGATCCACGGCAGATAGGTCCTGAGGTAGCGTTCACGCACATCGTCCAGACCCTCAAAAATGACAGGACCGAAGATCGCCAAGGGACCGGGGGCAATCGGTGTGTCGATTTCCAATTCTGCCTGTTCAAGATCAGCGACGGCCCGGCGCTTGCCGCGGCGCGCATAGGGGAAACCTGTGTTTTTAAGGTCATCAACCGCTGCGGTTTCAGCGTTAACGATAGCTTCGGCATCAGCGGCCACACCCACCGGAGACCCAAATGCAGCAGGCGTCAGACCCTCTTTGGTGCCATCCCCAGGCAAACGGAAATCATGGCGTACCAGCGTGAATGCAGGGCCTGGTTCAACTGTGAACGTGACGGTTGCTTCTGCCGCTTCAGGGGCGTCTTCGCCACCCTGCACCGCGTCTTCGTCTGGCTTTTTGGTACCTGCGACGGTTTCGACATCGACCTTACCGGCGTAATAGCCGCGTGATCGCAACAGCTTCTGGACAAGTGCTACGTCGGATTCAGCACGCCGGCGCAAGAACGCAAGGCTTTGCGCACCGTCTTCCTGCCGTCGGAACGTGGCCAAGGACGACTCGGCCAAATCAAGCATGGGCTCTTCCGGCAATCCACTGATTGTGACGGTGTAATCGACGGAGGTTGCTGGTTTTTCAAAAACCGGTCGATCATCTGCCTCGTCCGATCCACTACAAGCCACCAGCACCAACACTGCCGTCACAGGCAGCGCAGCCTGCCAGAATCGCCCATAGTCCATTCTCATCCGCTGACCCTATCGCCTTAGGTCAGGCGGCGAAACTGAAACGCATATCGACCAACCGTTTCGTGAAAATTCAGACGGAAAACACCTGTGGGATTAAGGCTGCTTTTACCGTCCGGTGTCTAAGAAACAGCTATCAGTGACTCAGCATCTGCCAAGTTCCGACACGCGCTTCGTGGGCTTGGTTGAAAGGTAGCTCTAAATGAGCAATCCCGCAGAAACATACCAGCAAGAAGCTGCCGAACTTTTGGAAGGGTTGGAAGACAACCTTCTGGAACTGGAGGCCGCGCCAGACAACCGAAATCTTGTGGACACCATCTTCCGCGCCCTGCACAGCATTAAGGGTTCGGGCGAAATGTTCGGCTTTGGCACGCTGGCCAAGTTCGTTCATGGGTTCGAAAACGCGTTCGACCTGGTGCGATCCGGCAAGGCCGAAGTGACACCAGAACTGATCGATATCGCACTTAGTTCCCGCGACCATATTTCCGCGCTTTTGGCTGCAGGCCAGGACGAGGCTGCGGCGCAGAAACTTGCAAAATCGGATCTGCATGCATCGCTATTGAAGCGGATAGAGGCCTTGGCGGGTGCTCCGAAAACGCCTGAAAAGGTCGAATCTACAGAACCAGTGGAAGACGGTCCGAAGCAGTACAGTATTTTCTTCAGGCCAGAGGCGTCGGCCTTGCGCAACGGTATGCGCCCTGAACTGATCACCCAGGATCTTGCGATGCTGGGCACGGTTTCTTCGACGATGATTGCGGATCAGGTGCCGGGGCTGAAGGAACTGGACCCGGAAAAGTCATATTTGGCCTGGCAGATTCAGGTTGAAACTGATGCGGACAGGCAGCGCATCGACGACATCTTTCTGTTTTTCGATGATGGTGATGTCATCATCGACCAAGTTGTACAGGCAGAAGATGCCAAAGATGGAACTGAGGAAAGCCCTAACAAACCGTCTGTAGCCACTGACAAGTCCGAGGCCAGCCCAGACCGTAATGCGCAAAGCACCAAGGTCGAATCGGTTCGTGTCCAGTCTTATCGTCTTGATGAGTTGATGGATCAACTCGGCGAGTTGGTGATCGCGCAGGCCCGCCTTAACCGGATCGCCGAAAGGCTGGGCGAAACCGGCCTGGCCAGCGCGGCAGAGGAAATTGAACGTCTGGTGACCGGAATGCGCGATGCGACGTTGTCGATCCGCATGCTTCCCATTGGTGGCGTATTCGGAAAGTTCCGTCGGGTCGTCCGTGACCTTGCGAATGAACTGGGCAAAGAGGTCAAACTGGTGATCGAGGGCGGCGAGACCGAACTGGACAAGAATATCATCGACAGTCTTTCCGAACCGCTGGTTCATATCCTGCGGAATGCGGTCGATCACGGCATCGAACCGCACGAAGATCGCGTTTCCGCAGGCAAACCCAAAGAGGCGACGCTTAGGATGGCCGCGCGGCAGACCGGCGGCGAAGTCCACATCTCGGTCTCTGATGATGGCGGAGGCCTGAAAACCGACCGCATTAGGAAACGTGCCTTGGAACGGGGTCTGATCGAGGAGAACTCCGACCTGTCCGAAGACGCGATAAATCAACTGATCTTTGCACCCGGTTTTTCTACCGCCGAAACGGTTTCCAACGTTTCTGGCAGGGGCGTTGGCATGGATGCCGTCAGGAACTTCATCGAAGATCTGCGCGGTGCCGTTGACGTCAAATCGGCCCCCGGGGAAGGGACGACAATCACCCTGCGCCTTCCGCTGACACTGGCAATCATTGACGGCTTGTTGGTGAGGGTCGGTGGCGGTGATTTCGTCATACCATTGGCAAGCGTCGAAGAATGCGTCGAACTTTCCGATGAAGAGGCCAACCATGATCGACAGCGGTCGATCATGACCATCCGCAACGAACTGGTTCCGTTCCTGAAACTGGGACAGATCTTCCGTTTCGACAGTGATGAGACGGTCACCCGGGTTGTAATTGTGAACGCGGACGGCCGACGCGTCGGATTGATGGTCGATGACGTGATCGGTCAGCACCAAACGGTCATCAAATCGTTGAGCGGATATCACCGCAGCGTCGAGGGACTGGCCGGTTGCACAATTTTGGGGGACGGCTCCGTCGCTTTGATCATCGACCCAGCAGCCCTGGTGAAAGGCCATGGCAACCTGCTGCGGGAGGCTGCGTAATGACCACTACACCCGATCAAGCCATGCCAATCCCAACGGATCATCAACTGCCTGCGAATGCCGGGTTCATGGCTTTGACGTTCGAGTTGCATGACGAAGTCTTTGCGATCGAAATCGCCCATGTTCATGAAGTCATAGATCCTTTACCCGTGACGCTGGTTCCTAACGCAGATCCATTTGCGCCAGGGCTAATAAATGCACGGGGCGCAATCGTGCCGGTTCTGGACTTGCAGTATCGGCTTGGCATGACGCCCAAGCCGGAATCGCAGGAAACACGCTTTGTCGTGTTGGAAACGGTCATTAGCGAAGATCGGACGAAATTCGCAATGGTTGCCGACCGCGTGCACGAAGTAGTCGAATTTGATGAAGCAGCGATCCAACCAGCGCCGGAATTGGGCATGCAATGGCCCAATGAATTCATCCGAGGCATCGTCCAACGAAACGGCACGCTTGTCATCTTGTTGAACACCGACACGGCCTTCCGCCCAGATCTCGCGGCTTAACGATCGCCCAGCTTGAGGAACAGAACGAACATGTCTCTAAGCTTAAGAATCATCGCTGGCTCGTTGCTGACCGCAGCGATTTGCGCCTCTATAGTTTTTGTAAGTTTTTCGACTCTTTCAGAGCTTCTGGACGGCGCGAGCGATGCGGACACGATGAAAATCGAACGCGCGCAAAACGTGATCGTGACTCTGTTCGGCGTCCTTCTTCTGATCAGCGCCGCCATCTGGGCCTGGCTTTCATCATCGATCTCGAAAGGTTTGCGTCAGCTTACGGGACTTTCGAAGAACATATCGCTCGGCCGGTTCGAAACATTGGATCAAGAACCAACGGCAACCGAGTTCGACGTGCTGCAACGACAGCTTTCCGAGATGGTCGAGAGCCTCAAAGAGACTAGGGAAGTGACCAGATCCATCGCCGGTGGAAATCTGTCGGTCAAGTTCCGCCGAAAGTCGGACGAAGATCAGCTTGGCATGGCCCTGGAAAAGATGCTCAGCCAAATGCAAAGCGTGCTGGGAAGCGTCATCGAAAACGTCGAACACGTCGCACTCGGCGCTCAGCAAATGAACCTGACATCGGACCAATTGAAAGATGGCGCGACACTGCAATCCTCGGCCGCGCAAGAAGCTTCATCAGCGATCGAGCAGATGACGTCAAATATCCGACAATCCGCAGACAATGCTGCTCAAACGGAGAAGATTGCAGATCAATCAGCCGGAGAAGCGCAAAAATCGGGTGAGGCAGTGATGAAGGCGGTTACGGCGATGAAAACGATCGCCGAGAAGATCACAATCGTCCAGGAAATCGCCAGACAAACCGACTTGTTGGCTTTGAACGCCGCGGTTGAAGCCGCGCGGGCGGGCGAACATGGCAAGGGATTTGCGGTGGTTGCGTCGGAAGTTAGAAAATTGGCCGAGCGGTCACAGCATGCAGCATCCGAGATTTCAGAACTTTCTGCCGAAACGGTTGATGTCTCGGGTGCAGCAGGTCAAATGCTGGAACAACTGGTGCCGAAAATTCAGCAGACCGCGGATCTTGTGCAGGAAATCTCTGCTGCCACGCGCGAGCAAAATATCGGCGCTGAACAAATCAACGAAGCGATCCGTGAACTGGACCGCGTAATTCAGCAAAACGCATCCGCCGCCGGCCAGGCCGCGTCCACGTCGGATGAACTCGCGGCGCGTTCAGGCGAATTGAAGTCCGCGATCGCTTACTTTCAATTGCCGAGGGAATTTCAAACCGCAGCTGTTCCTTCGCCATCTCCGAGGCCCGCGACAAGCTCGGAAGTATCACCGGTTGATAGGGCCGCGCCGGTGCCAGAACCGGTCGAAGCACCGGCCGCCGAAGAAGGTGCGCCGCAGGGTGGATTCGACTTGGATCTTGGCGAAGGCGACGTTTCGGACCACGACTTCCAGGAATATCGGGGAGTGTCATGACTCTCGCGACACCAGATCACTCGACCGCGCCGTCAGAAGCAGGTCGTACCCTTCCGGACGCAAAAGTCGACGCTAAAACTTTTGTTACGTTTGATCTGGCCGGAGAGTGTCTGGGGGTGGAAGTCGCGCATGTGCGCGAAATCCTGGACCGTCAATCTGTCAACCAACTGCCGAATGCGTCTTCGGATGTGGAAGGTGTCATCGACATCCGGGGCGAAAGCATCCCGATCGTCAATATGGGTACACGCTTAGGTTTACCCAGGTCAGCCGATTCCGACGAGACACGTATCATCGTCTTTGAAATCCGCTCGGAGAAACTGACGCGCCCAATCGGCGTCTTCGCAGACAAGGTTCGTGATGTGACCTTGATTGCACCGGAATGCATCGAGAAACCGCCCTCCGTCGAAGAAATTTTGGACAATCCGGATTTATTGAACGGGATCGCCCGCCACAACGACTTGTTAATCTTGTTGCTGGACGTCCAACGCGTCTTCGCCGGCGCAAGCGCCCTTCCCCGACAGTTGGACCCAGCCTTCTTGTGAGCAGGCTTGCAAATACTCAGTCCACGGCAGATCCGCCACCACCGACATCCGCCGATGTTGCGCGGCTGACGAAGCTATCCCGTTCCTATACGGGCATCGAACTTGGCAATCAGAAGAGCGAATTCATCCGTTCGCGCCTGCAGGAACATGTCCGTAGGTTGGGGCTGCAAAGCTACTCTGAGTATTGCGCGCGCTTAGAGTGCGCTGATGCGCATCAGGAACGGCTTGAGTTCAAACATGCGGTAACAACGAACACCACGCATTTCTTCCGGGAAGCTGCACAGTTCGACTGGTTATTGCAGGATGGTATTGCAGGTATGATCGGGACCGGCGCAGGACGCGCGTGGGATCTCACGATCTGGAGCGCTGCGTGCTCGACGGGACAGGAATTGTATTCAGCGCTCATGACATTGGATGCTGGAACAAAATCCGAAAGCGTTCGCTATCGAGGTATCGGAACAGACATTAGCTCGTCTGTTCTTCAAATGGCCAGTCGTGCCGTTTATGGAAAGAACGAAGTCATCAAAATTCCGAAAGAGTACCGCCCTGCCTATCTGTTAAGTTCAAAGTCTTCGGATGAGATATACAGAATCGTGCCGAAGCTGCGCGAAAAAGCGGAGTGGAAAGAAACGAATCTTATTGATCATTCGGCAATACAGGGAATTCACGCAGACATAGTCTTCTTGCGTAATGTGCTGATTTACTTCGATACCACAACACAAGAAACCGTACTAGACAATGTATTGTCCAAGCTCCGGTGCGGCGGTTTCCTACTTACAGGTCATACGGAGACGAATTGTCTGCGTCTTCGAGAATTGCGTGCCATTCAGCCGACGATCTACCAAAAGGGCTCATTTCTCATCCCCAAGAAGGCATCCTTCACCCGGAGCCTCCAGCCTGTCAGATCTTAGTGCGGGGGTACCTTTTCTTTGGTACTCAGCGCAGATGGTAACGCGGCAACTAGTTGTTACCTCTCCTTATTTGGAAGATGTTTGCTGAGTTCTTCGAGGGTAAGGCCTGTCCTAGGGCATCGGACGGGAGCATCAGTTGGCGGGGGAGGTACGTGGCTGCTCATGTTGTGAGGCGGTTCTGACGTTGCCTTCACCTTTGCGGCAAGTAGTGCCTGCCACATGTAGAGCTCCTATTCATCAGTCATCTAGCGATATGGACGGATTTTGGCGAAATATTTGGCGATGTCATGGGTCGTGGATGGGTCATAAGATGGCCCGGTTGGTGCTTGTGGTAGCCATTTGCCTAAGGTGGGTGCTTTGGGTTACTTGCCGGGCTATAGAGGGACGTTGCCCCAAGGTAGCATGTTGGGGACGAGCTCCTCCTGTACTTCTGGTACCTCTTGGATGGCGCTTCCATTGCTATCCTCATTAGTCACCATGGTTTGCAACAGTGTAGATACGTGCAACGAGCCCGGCTGTGACCACTAGCTGTTGTGATGGTGACTAAGAGTGCAGTATTTAAGGGTGCGTTAATAATATGGCTCCGCCACTCTGGCACAAAGCCGGACTTGACTGGAGATATTATTACTAAATACACATATTCAGAACTCTTGCCTCAATAACGCCCACCCTGTGGGCAAAAGTTTGGAAGTTTT
>JBCCHJ010000032.1:0-57120 GCA_039028795.1 Pseudomonadota bacterium | reverse complement strand
TTGCCCTTGAAGTCGGCGGGCGAGGTGATGCCGGTGTCTTTCCGGCAGGTCAGCATCCTGCCCGAGGATGTGGAGGGTGGCGCGTTGGTGACCAGCGGCAGGCCCTTTGCGCGCGCGGCGAGGGCCGAGGGCATCCAGTCCAGCACCACGTCCGCGCCGCCACCGGCGATGACCTGGGGTGGGGAGATGTCGGGGCCGCCGGCCTTGATTTCGACGTCCAGGCCTTCTTCTTCATAGAAGCCCTTGTCCTTGGCCACGTAATACCCGGCGAACTGCGCCTGGGTGACCCATTTCAATTGCAGGGTGACCTTGTCGGCCGCGTGGGCGGCCCCGGCGGTCAGCGCCAGCGCGGCCGCTGCGGTCAATTTTAGAAGGTTTTTCATTGTGTTCTCCCTGTGTGAAGATTTGGTTAGTTTCTGATGGAAGGGTGCCAGAAGGTCGCCAGCCTTTCCAGCACGACGATAAGCCCATAGAAGACCGAGCCTGTCACGGCAGCGACGGCGATCTCGGCCCAGACCATGTCCAGCGCCATGCGGCCGATCTCGGTCGAGATGCGGAAGCCCATACCGACTATGGGAGTCCCGAAGAATTCGGCGACGATCGCACCAATCAGGGACAGCGTCGTGCAGATCTTCAGCCCGTTGAAGATGAAGGGTGCGGCAGCGGGCAGACGGAGTTTTAACAGCGTCTGCGGATACGATGCCGCATAGGTCCGCATCAGGTCCTTTTGCATGCGGTCGGCGGCCTGCAGCCCCTCCATGGTGTTGACCAGCATCGGGAAGAAGCACATCAGCACCACGACCGCGGCCTTGGACTGCCAGTCGAACCCGAACCACATGACCATGATCGGGGCAATGCCGACGATGGGCAGGGCAGCCGCGAGGTTGCCGATGGGCAGCAGGCCCCGCTGCAGAAAGGGTGAACGGTCAATGGCCAAGGCGGTCAGGAAGGCCGCCCCACAGCCCATGATATAGCCGGGGATGACGGACTTCAGCACGGTCTGGACGAAGTCGGCCCAGAGGATCGGGACGTTTGTGATCAAAGCGCCCCAGATCTGCGAAGGGGCAGGCAGGATGACGAGGGGAATGTTGAAGCGCGAAACGATCACTTCCCAAATGACTATGACTGCTACGCCGAACAAGACCGGCGGAGCAATCCGGCCCCAGATATCTGCACGACGCGCTGCGAATGCGCTTGCGATCCAAAAACTGAGCCAGAACCCAAGGATGCTAACCACAGGATTCTTTGCGGATAACAGAAACAACCCAAAGACGGGTGCTAGTGGCCAGAATCTTTCGAGCTGTTTCTGAGTTCGTGCCTGTTTTTCTCTCAATGCTGTGTCGTCAAGTGAGGCTTCTGCGCGGAATGTGAGAATCAAGAATACCGGTAGTGCCAAGGTCATGAGGACCGCAAAGATCACAAGCTCGCCCGTCGCTTCCATGACTAAGAATGGTGCAAAAGGAAATGCAAGAATGATCAGCCATGTCCATTTAGGTGAATCTTCCAAACGTTTTGGTTTATCCGGTTTCATCGCGCCATCCCCATTCGGCCCAGCACGCCGCGTTGGATCAGCCCGATAAGACCGACCATCAGGCCTGCACAGACCGCAGCGCCGATCAGAGCGGACCAGATGATCAGAACCTGGCCATAATAGCTACCGTTCAGCATGCGGGCACCGAAGCCACCCTGGGCACCGGTGGGAAGCTCTCCGATAATAGCCCCTACTAACGCAATCGCGATGGCGATCTTCAGCGATGTAAACAGGTAAGGCAGCGATGACGGCCAACGCAGTTTCCAGAAGACCTGCCAGGCGGAAGCATTATAGGTCCGCATCAGGTCCAACTGCATCTGGTCAGGCGACCGCAGACCCTTCACCATGCCGACGACCACAGGAAAGAAACTTAAGTAAGCGGAAATAGATGCCTTCGCGATCAGGCCCGAGATCCCGATATTGTAGAGCACCACAATGATCATCGGGGCGACGGCCAAGATGGGGATGGTTTGCGATGCGATGACCCAGGGCATTACCGACAGATCCATGGCCCGGTTGTGCACGATCCCAACAGCCAACAGAATACCCAGGCCCACGCCCATGGCAAATCCAAGCAAGGTGGCCGAGAGCGTGATCCACCCGTGATAGACGAGGGACCGCTTCGAGGTGATCTTCTTCTCGACTGTGGTCTTCCAGATCTCCCCGGCCACCTGATGGGGCGCGGGCAGCATCGGGCGTTTTTGGGACATGGTGGCCGGGATGATCTCGGCCCAAGTCACCGTGGTCCCGGCACGGTCCGCCTGATCCCGCTCCCACGCTGCGTTTAGAAACACCGTGCCGATATACCAGATCATCACGATGGCGATGCAGACGACCGAAACGGGCAGGACACTTCGCATCAATATTGTCCGCGCGCTTTCGGCCAGATCAGGCAGGCAATGCCAAGCAAAAACAATGTGTATACAATGCCAAAAATGCCGGACATTCGGGCATCACAACAATCGGAACCGTCGGGGCATTGGTGGACTGTGGCGCCCCATGCCGCCACGGAAAGAACCAGCGGTGCTAGGCTGGCCAGGATGAACAGGATCGAAACAGCACGGCGGAGAAATGCTACCATGGCCCCTCATCGATCTCGGTCCACCGAAGTTCGGCATCCAAGGATCGGCCCCAAAGGATTAACAACAGTATTGGCAGGCCCAAGGTCAAAAGAAAGGCCACCATGGCCAACGGCGCAAAGGGACCAAAGATCAAAGACAAGACAACGACGGCGCCAGTGAACTTGGCCCAAAAGCCGATCACGCGGCGGGCCTGGCCCAGGAAGCCTTGGAAGGGTTCGGTGATCGGGCGCAGTCTAAGCATCGTTATCTCTTTCTTCTCCCGCGAGTTCACGGCACATCTTGCGTTTTAGGAACCAGATTGTCACGGGGACCCAGATCACGCCGGTCAACGCCACCCACGCGGCCAGTTTGTCATTATTGGCAGCGAAGCCCAGCAAGGGCATGCCATAGGCGAAAAAGACGATTGCAATCCAGCAGATGAACGTCGCCCAGACACTGCGGCGGAAACGTTCCTTTGGCGTGCGCTGACCATAAATGTCAGTCATCCGGTTGGTGTCCTGCACGTAGTCCTTCGCGAACCCGAGCCGCCACGGCCAGGAACTCAGTCGAGTCCCTTATCTCCAGGGGGCGTTTCGTCGGAAGGGGGCTGTCGATAATATCAATGATCCGGCCAGGGCGCGGGGACATGACGACGATCTTGGTGCTGAGGAACACTGCCTCGGGGATCGAGTGGGTCACGAAGCAGATCGTCTTGTTGGTTCGGGACCAAAGATCCAGCAACTGTTCATTCAGGTGATCGCGGACGATCTCGTCCAGTGCGCCGAAGGGCTCGTCCATCAGCAGCAGGTCTGCATCGAAGGCCAAGGCCCGCGCGATCGACGCCCGCTGCTGCATCCCCCCCGAAAGCTGCCATGGAAACTTGCGGCCAAAGTCGGACAGACCCACCAGATCCAGCACCCTCGCCACGCGGTCACGGCGTTCACCTTCCGAATATCCCATGATCTCCAATGGTAGACGCACGTTTTTCTCAATCGTCCGCCACGGGTACAGCCCCGCCGCCTGAAACACATAACCGTAGGCGCGGTTGAGCCGGGCTTGCTCTGGCGTCATCCCGTTGACTGTGATCGTCCCATCGGTGGGTTTTTCCAGATCCGCGATCACGCGCAGGAACGTGGTCTTGCCGCAACCGGACGGGCCAATGAACGAGACGAAATCGCCAGGTGCGACGGTCAGGTTGACATCCGACAAAGCATGGACCGGCCCATCATTCGTCTGGAAGACGAGGTCGAGACCAGAGGCATATATGACATCTTGGGACTTCACTTGGGATTCGATCTCACCTTTTTGGATTTCGATCACATCAGTCATGACACCGGATGACCAATGTGCAGCAGCCAGCCACCGGGGTCCCATATATAAATCATGTTCCAGTTCCAGTCGGTCACGGACGGTGCCGCGACTTTTGTGCCGGGGTATCTTTCATCAAGCTTCAAGGGTTCTAGGTGGGCCCACCAATCATCCACGCTCTCGACCCAAAACTGTACCATGCCTGCGTTCCTGCGGTCATAGCCAATATGCAGCGCCATCAAGTATCGATGACCTATCCCGGTGTCGAATTCGGCAATATTTTCAAGCGCCCAGTTTTCTTTGAAGCCCAGGTCTTTGTGGAAGTCGCGCGCAACTGGCCAGTCGTCGGGTGTGTAGCCCAGGAACGGCCGGAAGTCTTTTATGGCAGGTGTGGTCATGATGGGTGCTCAGTCGATATGTCTGCGGCGAGGGTGAAATCCATAGCCCTAGTGGAGTTTGCATCGAGATTGGCTTTGGCCTTAGTCATCAGACCCCACAATGCCAGCCGTGAAAGGTCCGACCGCTACAGCTATCCAGAACAAGAGTTCTCCCGCCTCCCACATTCTTGCTACTTCACTTGGCGATGGCGCACTTTCTAAAATTCTCATAAGCACCCACCAACCCCAAATGGCACCACACAAAGACGGTATAGACACCACGATTGATCTGATGCGGGGGTTGTGGACCACCAACCTGAGTAGAGTCTGCAAGGTCACCCAAATCGCACAAGCAAAAACGAAGCCAATAAAATAGAGCACAGGCAGGATTACCGGTGACCAGAGTATCAGGCTCAACCAAGCAATCCCCGAAACAATCGATTTGATTTCCCAGCTAACGACGAAAAGCACGACCATCGCAAAAAAGCAAATCGTATAGAAGCGAACGAATTGTGCGCTCATAAGGAAATCTGAGCCGGATCGCTGGCGTAGTTCGCGTCGGACTTTGAAGGTCATTGATACGACTTACTCGGAATATGTGTTAGTTGCCGGTGCATCTTCCTCAGCGCGGTCAAGTAATTGCACCCGGCCCAGGGCTTTCGATGAACTGCCCTGATCACAACGTGGGGTGCCGCTTGTGTTACTTGTATAGAAGCCAACTCACCCCCCTCAGTTTGCCGACCTGTGTTCGACACCGAACCATGCCTCGAAGATCCGACACATTGCACCACCAGCAGCACCCAAGGCCGCAACGATAACGAAGGTCAGCGCGTCGTCACTGCTGAAATCGTTCATAAACAAGAACAACAAGATAAGTGCAAGAATACCGCATATGGCCCCGGCCAGGGCTGCATGGAGAAGTTTCTCGTTCTTCGAAAAAAACAGTGCCCCACGCAAAAGAACGTAGGGACTGGTCGCGCACAAGGCGCCCCACCAGGTCATGAGCAGCCACATCTTCACAAATTCCAGCGGCGTCGGTTCCATGAAAACAATTGACAGAAAAGCCGTGGCACCTAGGGCCAGAATCAATGCCGTTACACCATATGCGAACACCATTGCCACGATCCGACGCAAGCTACGCCCCGCACTTCAGCATTGCTGCACAGGGCGTGGCCGTGGTGTTCGCCAAGTCCGGCAAAGTTATGACGCCACTCATTCACATGCCTTAAACTCGGTTGGAAAGTTCGGGGAAACTTCTGGATAGAAGATCTTCTTGTCCACATCCGCAGTCGATTCCAGGATATACGCCTGTGTCCATTCTGCGCCTTCCCCAGAACAGGACGCGGTGATGCGGCTTTTGCCGCTGTCCAACGTTTGGTTTTCGATCACGTTGCATGTGCTTTCATGGGCGCGCAGTTCGGCCGGGGTCAAGACCCAGGCCGTGTCCGATTGCGGCGGTGTGCCGGCCAGCATCGCGCAGCCTTCGGGCGTGCCGTAGACTTGCGCCAATGCGGCAGCGGGCATGGCAATGGCCGTCAGAATGGCGAATCTTCTGAAGGACATCGGTCAAACCCCGCTCGGAATATTTGTCGGGTCACGCTGGACCTTCCGCGGGGCAGTCAGTTCCTTCCACCGGGCCAGGGCCTCGTTCACCGCAGGGAAGGCCGGGCGTTTGACGAACCGGCCGCGACCGGGTACGGGTTGGCTGTTTTTGCCGTGCTCCCAAATCACCTCGCCACGGCTTAAGGTATACCGGGCCTGAGCCGTCACCTCGATCCCTTCGAAGACGTTGTAGTCGATGATCGACTTCTGCGTGGTCGCGGAAATGGTCTTGGAGATCTTCGGGTCCCACACCACAACGTCCGCATCTGCGCCTTCGACGATCGCACCTTTCTTGGGATAGATGTTCAGGATCTTGGCGATGTTGGTCGCCGTCGCAGCGACAAATTCGTTCGGCGTCAGGCGCCCGGTTTCAACCCCCTTGGTCCAGAGCACAGGCATCCGATCCTCCAGGCCCCCGGTCCCATTCGGGATCATTGGGAAGCCCGCCAGCCCCATGCGTTTCTGGTCGGTGGTGAAGGCCGCATGGTCGGTGGCGACCACCTGCAGGGACCCGGCGGCAAGGCCCGCCCATAGCCCGTCCTGATGCTCTTTCCCCCGGAACGGCGGAGACATCACGCGACGCGCAGCATAGTCCCAGTCCTGGTCGAAGTATTCGCTCTCATCCAACGTTAGGTGCTGGATCAGCGGCTCGCCATAGACGCGCATACCTTTTTGCCGGGCCCGGCGGATGGCCTCGTGCGCCTGCTCGCAGGACACGTGCACGATGTAGAGCGGCACACCCGCCGCATCGGCGATCATGATCGCGCGATTGGCGGCCTCGCCCTCGACCTCTGGCGGGCGGGAATACGCGTGGCCTTCGGGACCGGTCATCCCCTCGGCCATGTATTTTTCCTGAAGGGCCGCGACCACGTCACCGTTCTCGGCATGGACCAGCGGCATCGCGCCCAGCGCGGCACAACGCTGGAACGAGGCGAACATCTCGTCATCCTCGATCATCAGTGCGCCTTTGTAGGCCATGAAATGCTTGAATGTGTTCACGCCGCGCTTTTGCACGACCTCGGCCATCTCGGTGTGGATCTGTTCGTTCCAGTCGACGATGGCCATGTGGTAGGAAATGTCGGTGCAGATCTGGTCCTTGGACTTGGCGTCCCAACTGTCGATAGCGTTCAGCAGAGACCCATCCTCGCCCGGCAGGCAGAAGTCGACCAGCATCGTTGTGCCGCCCGTGGCCGCGGCCCAGGTGCCGGATTCAAACGTCTCGGCCGCCGTCGTCCCCATGAACGGCATTTCCAGGTGTGTGTGCGGATCAATGCCGCCGGGGATGACATAGGCGTCGGACGCGTCGATCGTCTCGTCGCCCGAAAGGTTCTCACCGATCGCTGCGATCTTTTCGCCCTCGATCAGGACATCGGCTTCCCAAGTCCGGTCTGCTGTGACGACGGTGCCGCCTTTGATCACTTTGGTCATGTCATCCCTCCTTGCCGCGTTCGGTAGCTATTGCGTTCTGTCTCGCAGGTCCATGATCCCCCGGCGAAGCTTGCGGGTTTGCAGTTGAGCCCACACTCCCAATCGGCCCCGTCCTTCCAGCCTGAGGCCAGTACGCGGATCATGGCGGTTTTTCTACAGGTTTGAAGCGTGTCGAAGTGCCCGAGGCTGAGTTCAAAGCTAAGTTCGGTATTCACCCGCCACAGGAACCCGTGCCAGGAGGGTTCGTTGCTGGGGGCGGCGAATAAAATCGCGGGCCACACAAAAACCAACATGAAAACGCAAAAGGACTTCATCGAGGTCTATCCAGATGCACCGAGTGATCCGAGAGGCAGTCTGTCTCTGTAAGGATGAACATAGCAAGCCCATCTGGGCCAACGTTTTCGGTATTCCCGTGCCACGTCGTCCAAAGCGGCAACCAAACGATCGCGCCTGTCTTCCAGTCCTGCTTCGTTTTCGATTATTTCTTGGATTTCAGACAAAGATGCTTCTGATGACCACGAAGCGGCCGCCGACCTGACTTCTCTGATGGCAATTGCGACGGCCATCTTTGTTGTTTCGTGGTGAGCATCACGCGGTAGTCCAGCAATCGCTTTTTGCCCAAGTGGCAAGTTGAAGTCCAGTTCCTCTGGCGTGTAGGCGAAAACTGGGACAGCTTGGAG
This sequence comes from Pseudomonadota bacterium, assembly GCA_039028795.1. Classification (GTDB taxonomy): domain Bacteria; phylum Pseudomonadota; class Alphaproteobacteria; order Rhodobacterales; family Rhodobacteraceae; genus Thermohalobaculum. The sequence continues at coordinate 49,133 of JBCCHJ010000032.1, read as the reverse complement.
TACGTGACCAACGGCATCAATGTCCGGGCCATAGCGGATTCCAAGAAGCCTCCGCAAAAGGCTTCTCACTCCACGATCTCCGCTGTTTCGACCACGGCGTGGAAGAGGACGTTGGTCCCCTTCTCGGCCCATTCCGGCGAGATTTCTTCGGCCTCGTTGTGGCTCAACCCATCAACGCAGGGGCACATGATCATCGAGGTCGGGTAGATCTTGTTGATCCAGCAGGCGTCGTGGCCCGCGCCGGAGACGATGTTCATGTGCGAATAGCCCATCCGTTCGGCGGCGTTCCTGACGGCGGTGACACAGCCTTCATCGAAGGCGGGCGGGTCGAAGGACCCGACGATTTTGTGCTCGAGCTCGCAGCCCAGGGCCTCGCAGATGCCGGGCGCGGCTGAGGTCACCGCCTCGACCATTCCTTCAAGCGTCTCCAGGATATGCGACCGGAAATCGACGGTGAACACCACCTGGCCGGGGATGATGTTGCGGCTGTTCGGGTAGACGTCGATGTGGCCGATGGCGCCGACAGCGTTGGGCTGCTGGGCCATCGCGGTCTCATGCACCAGTTCGGTGATCTGGGCCAGCGCGCGGCCTGCATTGCGGCGCATTGGCATGGGTGTGGAACCAGTGTGGGATTCCTTGCCCGTCACTGTGAACTCGATCCATCGCAGGCCCTGGCCATGGGTCACGACACCAATGTCCTTGCCCTCGGCTTCCAGGATCGGGCCTTGTTCGATGTGCAACTCGAAGAAGGCATGCATCTCGCGCTGACCGACGACCTCTTCCCCACGCCAGCCGATACGGTTGAGTTCGTCGCCGAACTTCTTCCCCTCGGCATCTTCCAAAGCATAAGCCCAGTCCTGGGTGTGGATGCCGGCAAAGACGCCCGACGAGAGCATCGGCGGCGCATAGCGGGTGCCTTCCTCGTTCGTCCAGTTGGTGACAACAATCGGGTGCTTGGTCTTGATCCCGGTTTCGTTCAGCGTGCGGATAATCTCCAACCCGCCCAGCACGCCCAGTACGCCGTCATACTTGCCGCCCGTCGGTTGGGTGTCCAGGTGCGAGCCGACATAAACCGGCAGCGCGTCCGGGTCAGTGCCCTCGCGGCGGTGGAACATGTTGCCCATCTGGTCCAGGCCCATTTCCAGGCCTTCCGCATCGCACCACTTCTTGAAAAGCGCCCGGCCTTCGGCGTCTTCATCCGTCAGCGTCTGGCGGTTGTTGCCGCCCGCCACGCCCGGACCGATCTTGGCCATTTCCATCAGGCTGTTCCACAGCCGCGTTCCATTGATCTGAAGATTCTGTCCCGGTGTTGACATGACCACCCCTAGGCTGTTCGAAACGCGGCTGATGGAAAAGGCTGGGAAACTCCGTCGAATCGGTCAAGCCCTTTTGGTATCCGGTGACCGCAGATTGATACCCCCCAGCCCATGGTCAGTTCAGCGCCGGGATGACCGTGCGGCCGTATTCGGCGATGATGTTTTCTTCGTCGCCATTGTCGAGATAGATGTTGAACTGCGTTATGCCGATTTCTGACAGGGTTTTCAGCTTGGCGATGTGATCGTCGGGCGTGCCCAGCACCGCGAAGCCATCAATGATGTCATCCGTGATGAAGTCGAGATAAGCGTTATCCGACTGCCCGTGCTTTGAATAATCATAGCCCTTCCGGTCCTTGATATAGGCGGTCAGGGCGGGCGGGATATCCTGGCGATCTGTGCCGTATTTTTCGACGATATCGGCCACGTGGTTGCCGACCATTGCAGGGAACCACCGGGTCGCTTCCCGGCAGGCATCCATATCGCCCAGGAAGGCCGGGGCCGCCGCCATGATGCGATAGTTCGACATGTCGCGCCCGGCAGCCTTGCCTGCCTCGATCGCCTGACCCGCCAGCCATTTGCAGATCGCGGGTTCGGCGATCTGCAGGATCAGCCCGTCGCCCTTTCGTCCGGCGCTGTCCAGCGCCTTCGGGCCATAGGCGGCAACCCAGACCGGCAGTTCGTATCCCGTGGCCCAAGGGAACTGAATCGGGTTCGGCACATCGCCGTATTGCTGTTCTTCGCCTCGGACCAGAGCGCGGACCACGTCGATGAACTCATCCATCCGCTTCAGGGTCGAAGGCTTCCGCCCCATAACGCGCACGGCGCTGTCGCCGCGCCCGACGCCGATGTCGAACCGCCCGCCGGACTGGAATGCAAGGCTCCCGAACAACGATGCCGCCGCTGACCATTCCCGCGTGTTAGGGTTGGTTACGCAAGGGCCGAACCGCATTTTCTTTGTGTGCTCCATGCACATGGCCATGGCCGGATAGCTTTCGCGCCACAGGATGTGGCTGTCATAGAACCAGCAATAGGTGAAGCCTGCTTCTTCGGCCTGGGCAACCAGTGATCGCGCACGTTCGGGTTCCATGAACCCTTTGAAGGTGATGCCGAATTCCATTGTCTTGCTCCCTGTTTCTGGGTTGGCGCGGATTGCCTTGGGCGCTGCGCGTTCAGTGTTCCGGTGGCCAGATGCGGATGCCGGCATGACTGAATGGCACCGCCTTCGAGATATTGATGCGGATCAGGATCGGGGTGATCGCCTCGATGCAGCGGGCGGCTTCCGCATCGCCCGCGTTATAGGCGGTGACGCCCAGTCTTTCGACCAGCGCCATGACCTTCTTGCGCGGCTCCAGCCCATTGCCGCAGACCAGAACATCGCAGTTGATCGCGGCGTCCAGGTCATTCAGCGTATGGGCCGACACGTTGTGCAGCGCGCCCATGACCGGGATGTCCGGGCCCAGCAGCGCCTGTGCCGCCTCGGTCGCCGATCCTTCGGGCGGCATGTCGACCTTCTTCGGATCGCCCTCTTTCAACGGCACGACAATGTCGATCAGGATTTTGCCGGCCAAACCATCCTTGATGGTGTCCAGCGTCGCGTTGTGCCCGGACCAGGGCACCGCCAGCATCACCATTTCGTCCGCTGCGGCGACGGCAGCTGCGTTATCATGCCCGGTGATCGCCGCGCTGCCATCCGGCAACTTGGCCTGCAAGTCTGCCGCAATCGCCGCCGCCCGGGCTGCATCGCGTGAGCCGAGTGCCACAGGCACCCCAGCCCGGGCGAAACGCAGCGCCAGCCCCTGGCCCTGCGGGCCTGTTCCGCCAATGATGGCAAGTGTCATCGGAACATGTCCTCTTTGCTGGCGCGCAGGATATCGCGCGCGCTGGTGGTGTCTTCCGGGATCCACTCGACGCCGCGCATCAAGACCAGTGGTGTCTTTGCGGCTTTGGCCACGACCAGGCCGGACGCGGCGGCCAATTCATCGGACAGCGCCGGTTCGGTCACGGAAAGAGGCCGGCCCCATGCGTCTTCTCCTCCGATATCCGACGTCTTGGCGGGCACGCGATACAATCCGATGGCGACATTCACTTGACCCAACCGCCAAGGACGTCCGAACGTGTCGGTGATGACGATGCCGATAGTCACGCCAAAGCGGTCCTCCAAAGCGCGGCCGAGACGGCGTGCGCTGGCATCTGGGTCGTCGGGCAGGGTGATCACCTTGTTGTCGCCCGCGGTGTTCGATTCATCCACCGCAGCGTTGGCCGAGATAAAGCCCAGTCGGTGTTCACAGATCAGCGTGCCTTCGTTCTGTTCCGGCCGCTTTAAGGCCCGGACGACATGGTTGGACTGGCCCAGGATAACATCGACTTTAGCGGGATTCTTGTTCAGTTCCTCGGCAATGGCGCAGGCTTCTTCGGATGGGGTGATCTGGGTCAGGTCGACCACATTACCTTCTGCCTTCGAGACAATCTTGTGCGCCAGGCACAAAATATCACCGTCGGCCAAGCCGCCCTGATCCGCCAGACAATCGCCAGTGATGGTGACCAGATCATCGCCGGGGGCGATATCCGGCACGCCGGGAATGGGCGATATCTGAACATGACCCTTCATGCGGTTGCCGCCAGATCGGACAGATCCGGTACATTCCGCCGAGCCCGATCCAGGCAAGCGCTGGTGTCGATGTCGAAGCTGAGACTTTCAAGCGGGATCATCGCGGCGATAAGGCCGTTCGCCTGGGCTTCCTCTAGGTGGCGCACGGCAGATTGAGGACCATAGCGGAACCGGATCGCGGTCGGGAGAGAGACCAGCAACGCATTGGTTCCACGGTCTACCGAAGGACAGATGGCGACATCGGCTTGATGGGTCAGCAGGTGCTTCACATCGGAGGGATCGGGAGCTGCCAAATCGGCGGGGATCAGGCATAGCCGCCGATACCCCTCTGCCTCGGCCCAGGCAGCGGCACAATTGGCGGCGGCAGACAGGTTTGTCTCGACCACTTCCTGGATGACATGGAACCCGGCTTTCCGGGCCAGTTCTGCCGCCTCGGCACTACCTGTCACAACCGCCAGGTCCGCACCAGTGTCACGCCCAATCGGACCAAGGAAGTCTAATGTCCGGCGATAAAGCAACCGCGCCAGGCGTTGTCGCCCAGCAGCGCCCAATGTGTTGCCCAGGCGTGTCTTGGCGGCACGTGGGTCCTTCATCGGAACAGTGATTAGAGTATCCTTCATGCTGCCCGCCCGTTCGTTTCCTGGCCGGAAAGCGCCAGAATCTCAGCAGCCAGCCGAGCTTTTCCGGCGGCATCCGGCATCATGATATCGGTGACATGGGCCCGCATGCCCAGGGCGGAAATCTCCCCCGCCAACGCCTGATCGGCACTATCGATCAGGATGCCATCGGCGATATCAGCATAGCCTTCCGCAACACCAATCGCGTCGGCCCGCAGGCCTTGCGCCGCCATCATCCGGTCAGCAGGACCCTTAACGACTTTCCCCGCAATCAGGGGCGACACGGCAATCACCGGTGCTTCAGCCCGCCTGATGTTTTCCCGGATGCCGGTGATGCCAAGGATGGGCGCGATACTGACCAAAGGGTTCGACGGGGCGATGACAATCAGATCCGCCTCCAACAGCGCTAAGATAGCGTTGCGATTGGGCCGGGCTTTCTCGATCCCGTCATATTGCAGGGCCTTGACCTCTGGCGCGCAGCGTTCTCTGACGAAATACTCCTGAAAGCTCAACCAGCCGTCGGCTGTCAGCACCCGGGTCTGCACCCGATCATCGGTCGGCAACAGAATACGCGCAGGCACGCCGAACCGGGCGGCGATATCGCGGACGATGTCAGATGGGCTGTCGCCCCGCCGCAAGCGTTGCGTGCGATAGATATGCAGCCCGAAATCCCGGTCGCCCAGGAACATCCAGGTATCGGCGCCTAGTTCGGCCAACGTATCCAATGCGCGCCGCCCTTCATCGGCGACGCCCCAGCCCTGGTCCCGGTTGATCCGGCCAGACAGGGTGTAGAGCATCGTATCAATATCGGGTTGGACCCAAAGCCCGTGGAATTCCTCGTCATCTGCCACATTGCCGATCACCGAAAGTTCGACGCCATCCAAAGCGGCGAAACCTTCCGCCAATTTGGCGCCGCCGACCCCACCTGCGACCAGTGTTACCCGGGTCATTGCGTGACCTCCGGGAACATCTTCAGGAAGTCCAGCGGATCGGCGTTCTGGCGCGGCACCAGGGGTGCCAATTCCACCGGATCATGATCGTCGAAGACATCGACCACGCCATAAACCGTGTTCCGACGCACCGGCACGCGGCCCGCTGATCGGATGATCTCGCACAGCTCCAAGGCCGTGATCTCTTGCCCATGTTTGGACCCGGCAGCGCGCGAGATGCTTTCGTTCATCAGCGTCCCGCCCAGATCATTGACCCCGCGCGACAGCATCTGCCGGGCCCGTTCTGCGCCCAGCTTGGTCCAACTGACCTGGATGTTGTCGATGGCCCCGTGCAGCATGATCCGTGACACCGCATGCATCAGATCCACTTCATCGGTGGTTGGTCCGGGCCGTACCTGATCCGGATTAGCGGTATAAAGCGGGCTGTCCGTGTGCACGAAGCTCAGCGGCACCATTTCGGTGAACCCAGCCGTTTCACGCTGGATATCCCGAAGCAGACCAATATGCGCGGCCCAGTGTTCCGGCGCATCAACATGACCGTACATGATCGTCGCCGAGGTTCGGATGCCGACCTGATGCGCGGTGCGGATAATCTGGACCCAGCGCTCGGCACTCAGTTTGTTCTTGGTCAGCTTGCGGCGAATGTCTGTGTCCAGAATCTCCGCCGCCGTCCCAGGCATCGAGCCGAGCCCGCATTCCCGCAAATCCGTCAGGAAATCGCGATAGGACAGCTTGGTCTTCGCCGCGCCGTACCAAATTTCGAAGGGCGAAAAAGCATGGATATGCATATCCGGCAGGGCCGCTTTAATCGCCAAAACGATGTCACGATAGAATGTGCCGGGCAGGTCGGGATGCAGGCCGCCCTGGATGCAAACCTCGGTGCCACCGCGGTCCCAGGCCTCTTGAGCGCGGGCGACGATTTCACCCGGATGCAGCCATTCTGCGCCGGCCTCTTCCTTGCGCTTGGCAAAGCCGCAGAACCGACAGCCCATGTAGCAGATGTTGGTGAAGTTTATATTCCGGTTCACGACAAAGCTGACCCTGTTGTCGTTCACCTGCCGGCGCAGGTCATCGGCCACAGCGTAGATCGCGTCTTTGTCGGGGCCTTCGGCACGGAACAGATGGACCGCTTCGGCTTCGGTCACCTCCAGCCCTGACAGCGCCCGTTCCAGAATGCGTCCGACCGCCGGGCTGGCCAACGACGGCCAGGCCTCAACACCGGCGGGTTGATAGGTGTCAAATGCATCGGGCGTGTCCCTCATTCGACCGTCTCCAAGCATTGTTCCCGGGCCAGGCCATCGCCGCGCGCCATGACCTGGATGCGGCAGGTGAGGCCGGGGTCCAGATACGTGCTGCGATCCTCGATGAACCGGGGATAGACGGTCAACCGTTCGGTCAACTCGAATCGGCCTTTGGCGCAGCTTTCCGCCAGACTGCGGATTTCCGGCCATTCATGGCCGGGGTTGATAAAATCAATCGTCACCGGGCTGATCCCGCCCCAATCGTTGATGCCCGCATCCAGATAGGCGATGTGGCGCTTTGATAGGTTCGGCGGCGCCTGAAGACTGATCTCTGGCACCAAGATCAGGCGCGCCGCGGCGATCGTGCGCAACATGTCATCCAGCGATGGTTCGGGATGATCCGCCATGGCAATATCACGCTTGCGTTGGAAGTTCTGGATAATCACTTCCTGGATATGCCCATAGCGAAGATGTGCAGTGTTGATCGCATGAAGCGCTTCGATCCGCTCTTCCCAGGTCTCACCGATGCCGATCAGCAAGCCGGTGGTGAAGGGAACTTTCTTGGCTCCGGCGCGCTCCAGCGTGCGCAGCCGTTGCACCGGCACCTTATCTGGGCAGGCATGGTGCGGGCCGCCTTCACGGGTTAAGCGGCGGCTGGTTGTCTCCACCATCATACCCATCGAGGCAGCGACTGGTTTCAACCGGTCAATCTCATCCTCGGACAACGTTCCGGCATTCACATGGGGCAGCAGCGAGGTTTCCCGCAGGACCAGCGCGCACATCTCGGCCAGATAGTCGGTCATCCGGGCATAGCCCAACCGGTCCAGACCAACCCGGGCCTTCGCATAACGCTGCTCGGGCTTCTCGCCCAGGCTGAAGAGCAGTTCCTTGCAGCCCTTCTTCTCACCCCGGCGCGCCTGGGCCAGCACTTGATCGGGCGTCATGATATTCGCTGCCGGATCGTCGGGATGTTTCACAAAGGTGCAGTACCCACAGGTGTCGCGGCACATGTTGGTCAGCGGGACGAACACCTTTCGGGAGTATGTGATACGCCGCTTCCAAACATTATCGCGCAGGTCGGCTGCTGCTCGCATCAGATCCTGAAGCGGCATGTCACGCAGATCAGCGCTGCAATCTTTCAGATTCACGACAACCTCCGCAAAATACGCTTGCCGAACGCCGACGAAAGGTCAATCGTTTTTTGACCAGTCAGTAAAATTCTTGCCATGGCACCAGTTGTGAAGTGATGCTGCAAGAGCCTAAAATGCGAGTTTAGGGCCAATTGGGCGAGCCCGCCGCCTGCACGAACAATCGGCGGCTGAGCAGACTTGCATCTGCCAATCGTCTGGCAGTAAGAGCGGCGTTTCGATTTTCACACGGTCGCAGGACAGAGCATGCAACTAAAAAGAACGAACCCCTTATGAGCAGTCCGAAGGAACCTGCAATGATCGTCGACGACGTCCTGGCCCAGGTGTTGGGTATCGAACGGGCGCGTTTGACCGAAGATCTATCTTTCGAGACCTGCGAGAAATGGGATTCGGTCAACTACATCAAAATCATGCTTTCGGTCGAAGAGCGTTTGGGTCTGCGGTTCGATCTTGATGCGTTCGAGACCTGCACCAGTCGTGCGGCACTACTGGCGTATGTCGAGAAAACAGCGCAGCGATAGCCTCAGCGGTTGACGGACTGACGACGAAATTTCTTAGCGCCGCATGCAGGACACCCCATTGCTTTTAGAGCTTCGATCGTGTCCGGAGCGCCGCCCTGCCCCAGATCATAGCGCTGGCCGCATTCGGTGCAGACATATGCACGGGCGCGCGGGCGTACCTCGGCAGTATAGATTGGGCCATAATGCGCCGCATTAGACGACGCCTCGTTGGCTTTTTCGATCACCAGCATCTGGCCGACCGAGCCGAGAACACTGGCGCCGGTGTAGCTGTTGAACTGAGGTAAGACCTCACGAATTGCAAAACCCTCGTCCAGGATCGCTTGGTTGAGGGCAAACTGTTCTCCGCCATTGACCTGCGCGTAGGATAGAAACCCCAGCCGCCCGGGCCCAGGCGCAAGCGCAGCCGCGCCTCGTCTCAAGAACAATTGTGCGCCTTCCGTTGTGTAGGGCGGGTCCGTCTGGATAACATCGAACTGGCCGATGAAATCCTCGGGCAGCGGATCGCGCAAATCATGGCGCACCACTTTGACCGGCAGATCGCTGAATGCGGCGGCAGTCTCGATGAAACCGGCGCGATTTTCGTCCAACTCCAGCACCGTGACGGGATAGCGCAGATCCCCGGCGCCAATGGCGCGGTGGTGCAAAGCAAGCGCCAGGCTGACAGAATCATCATCGCCCAGGATCAGTATCCGTTGGCCCTGCAGCGCCCCCTGGCGATCCATTAGCGCCGCACGGGCGAGCGCCGTTTCCGGCGTACATGGCGCCTGATCCAGCGTCACGTCCACGGGCGGCGCGTCCTGTAGCAGCCTTTGCAACCTCTGCAGAGCAGATTGCGAAGGGTCAGGCAGCCCGGCATCCGGAATAAGGGACTCAGGCGCCAGAATGCCCAATTCTCCGGTAACGAATTCAACGCCATCATCGGTCAGGGCGACGCCTCCGCGGCGGTCCAACAGCCCTGCTTTTTCCAGCTCTCTGCGTACCGCCGACGCAACCGGCAAAGGCAAACGCGCTGCCCGGGCGATGTCCGCAAGCGGCGCCGGGCCAAGCCGATGGACCGCATCCAGAACTGTGCGCACACCCACCGCCCCTTCGCGCAGCCGCGTTGCCTTGGCGATGTCTTCAAGACGGCGCTCGGCACTATTGGTCACTTTATGACCCTTCCTCTGGACGCTTGCCCGATAGAAACCGGTTTTAACGCTGCTCGGCAACGCTGGAAAGGCGATAGCAGGACAGATATGTTCGTCCTGGCGACTATGGGAATCGACGCGGAATGACATCCCCCGAACAAATCAGCGTCCGCAGGCTGGCGAGCGAAGATCTGGACGACGTTATCGATTTCGAGATTGAACTTGCCAGAATCTCATTTCCCGAAGACCCGATACTGGACCGGGGCTTCCACCACAAACGCCTGCGCCGGCTGGTCGATGGCGACGGCGCCTTTGTCGCAGAAGCCGCGGATGGCCACCTGGTTGGCTGGCTCTGGGCATCGCGCCGCGAGAACTTCTCTACCAAGAAGGCCTATTGCGACTTTCATAGCCTCTATGTTGCGCAAGAGGTTCGCGGCGGCGCTGTCGCCTTCCGGCTGATGCGCGAGCTTTTCGACTTCTGCACGCGCAATGAACTACCGTCGATCCAAGGGCGGACGGCAGCCGGGAACACCCAGATGCAAAGCATCTATGAAGCCGCCGGTTTCACGGCGCGGCATATCACCTTTGAATGCGTGCTTGATGGTTGACGGATTGCGCGACGCGGCAGAGGCGCTTGCGCTTGCGGACCTTGCCGAAGCAGAGGCCTCCCGGGACGTCGTCGGTTTCGCCTCTGCCATTCGCCGCATCATGGAATGGCCGCAAGACGCGGCCACAATGGCACATCTTTCCGGCCGTGTAATGGCCTCAGGATTGACACCGATCCGAATCCATCTGGTCTGCGAACCGGACAGCGCGATGATGCGGGATGCCACTGTCTGCTTCGCCGCGGGTGACGGTCTTCTGGCATCGATAACGCAGGGCCATTTCGCAGAAACGCCGCCTGGCGATGCTGCATTTGTTGTGATTCTGCCGCCCCAGCCATATGACCAAACCGCGACAGAGATGGTCGCCGGGGTACAAGCGTTGTCTCAGGCTGCGCAGGATGCGGGGGCCGGTCACGTGCTGATCGCAGATTGGCCCGCGGCATCGATCGCAAGTTCGATTGCGGATCGCGCGGCACCGAACGGCAGTGCGGCGCGGACCCTTCAGGCCAACCTTGCCCTGCGGGAGGCGCTTCAAGCGCAGCAAACTCAGCATGTGCTGGACCGATCCGGCACAGCATCGGCCGTCTCCGGTCCCTGGGCCGACCCCCGCCTGTCGCTAATGCATGGTGGTCCGGCGCCCGGCGCAGGGGCAGCTTTTGCCCTGGGGCGAGAGATCAGCCGCTGGGTGCGCGCCGCAACCGGACGTGCGCGAAAACTGATCGTAACCGATCTGGACGGCGTGCTCTGGGGCGGCGTGTTGGGCGAGGACGGGTTCAATGGCGTCCACCTAGGACCGGATGGCCCAGGCGCAGCTTACCAGATGTTGCAACGCCATCTCGCAGCCGCGCATCGCGATGGTGCGATGTTAGGCATCGTATCCCGCAACGCCCCATCGGATGTCGAAGAGATGCTGTCCTCGCATCCCGGCATGGTGCTGCGCCGCGACCAGTTCAGCGCCGTGCACGCGGGGTGGCGCCCGAAGACCGAAGTCATCCACCAGGTAGCCGAACAACTCTCGGCCGCACCGAATGCGGTGCTGGTTCTGGATGACGACCCAACGGAACGGCTGATGATCCGGGGCAGCCTGCCGGAAGTCACAGTTCCGGATTCCGCGACCGATCCACTGGCGCTGTCCCAGCATCTTCAGTGCATGGGATGGACCGATGATCTGACGACCACAGCAGAGGATCGCCTGCGCACAAGTGCGCGCGCCACACCGGCAAAGGCAGCCAAACCCGCGGATCTTGCGACGTTGCAGATGCACGGGACGATATTGACGGGACGGAACATTCCGGTGGACCGGGCGTTGCAACTGGCCCGCCGCGTAACGCAGTTCAACGCGACCGGACGTTCGTTGTCGGCAGACAGGCTCGCCAATCTGACGAAGGATGACGATCCGATGGCGGCAGTGTTGCATCTGACCGATCACTTCAGTGACCTCGGCAGGATCGGACTGGTCGCGCTTCAACGGGATCAGGATGATGTGATCATCACCGACCTACTGATCAGTTGCCGCGCACTGCAACGCGGCGTCGATACTGTGTTGCTGAACTGGGCCGCCGGCGCTGCACGAGAGCAGGGCGCGATAAGGTTGATCGGCGAAATCGTCGAAACACCGCGAAACTTGCCGGTGCGCGATCTTTATCAGCGTCACGGGTTCGATGAAGTGGCTGACCAACCGGGGCGATGGTCGGTTCCGCTGACGACCGCCCCCGTCTTCGCGCCGCATACCATCACCTTGGATTGATCAGGTCATTTAAGGCGCCGCAGCGATTTTCCGGTGAATTCTGTGGGTAACGACCTCGCCATCCGGACACAGCCGAGAAACGATGACGTCAATCGCGGCCTCGGGACTCATCTCGGGATTACAGAGCATCAGATCGATCAGCATCAGATCGTGTTCAGGCCAGGTCGTCAGCACAATATGCGATTCCGCCAGGAACACTGCCACGGTCAATCCGTGCGGCACATAACGGGCCGAGGCCTCGCCCATCACGGTTGCGCCGACGGCTTGTGCCGCCGCCTTGCACGCCGAAGTCAGAGCCGCTTCATCGTTGATCGCGGGGGAACACCGATAGGCATCCGCCAGAACCTGGGCCATGATCATAGTGAGGTCTTTCCGATTTTGTTGTCTTGGCAAGGCTAAACGAAGACGCGGGTGCAGTACTTCTTGCCGAACGCGCCCCGATACCCTTTCACATCGCGGAACGTCAATCTCGGCTTCGTATTGCAAAGCTGTTGAGCCAATGGCGCTGGCACGTTAAATCGCGGCTTCCAATATCAATGGCGGGAGAACGGCCCAATGGCTGACCTGTTTACCCTTGAGAACCTGTTGAGCCTGGTCATGCTGATTTTTCTGCAGGCCGTTCTGGGCTTCGACAATCTGCTTTATATCTCGATTGAATCGAAGCGGGCACCCGCCGCGCATCAGGCTGCCGTGCGCAAATGGGGCATCTTGATTGCCATCGCGCTGCGCATCGTTCTGCTGTTCACGATGATCCAGCTGCTGGACATGTTGAAAGATCCGTTCTTCACGATCGACATACCCGGCCTTTTGCACGGCGAGTTCAATTTCGCCTCTATCGTTTTCCTGTTGGGAGGCGGGTTCCTGATGTACACGGCCATTAAAGAGATCGGTCACTTGCTGGCTGTCCATGATCTGGATCACGGGCCTGAGGACAAAAGCGCAAAATCCGCGGTGGCTGTGGTGACCATGATCGTGCTGATGAACCTGATCTTTTCATTCGACTCGATCCTATCGGCGCTGGCGATCACCGATGTCTTCGTCATTCTGGCAATTGCGATCGTCCTGTCGGGGGTCGCGATGCTAGCGCTGGCCGACCGGGTCAGCGAGTTTCTGGAACGGAACCGGAAATACGAGGTGCTGGGCCTGTTCATCCTGCTGATTGTCGCTGTCGTCCTTTTGGGCGAAGGCGGCCATGTCGCGCATCTGAAGTTGTTCGGCTACGAGGTCGAAGCGATGTCGAAGACGACATTCTACTTCGCGATCGTCGTGCTTGTGGCCGTGGATGTGCTGCAATCAGGGTATCAGAACAAGCTGCAGAAGACCCGAGAGCACGAACAAAAAGGCGGCCACTGACGACTGCCGTTTGACATTGGGCTGCCGCTTATTCCGGCAGCCCGACGATCTGATACAAGGCCCGGGTTTCTGGAGGCAGGGGATAGTCCCCCAATTCGTCCAGGATCATCTTATAGATCAGACCACGCGCATAGATCGAACTTAACGCCCGGTCGACCGCTAACCGAAGGCGCGTCTCGCCCCGCTTCATCGCCAGAGCGTATGGCTCGAAGCTGAAAATATCTTCCATAACCACGATATCGTCGGTGTAGCGTTGTTCCTCGATCTGGAACAACAGGATCGCCTGATCGCCGAAGTAGACGTCGATCCTGTTTTCGACCAGTGCCTTCAATCCAGCGACGTGCGATGGGAATTCGATCTGATCGGCGTCGATCTCGTTGCGTTCGATCAAGTCTTTGACCACCGCCGCCGTGGTAGTGCCGGAGACAAACCCAAACCGACCTGACTTTTCATCGAAGACGGTTTCATACGTTCCGGGCCGAACCGCTGCAGCGGCCCCATCCACGAAATAAAGGATCGAAAAGTCTAGGTTTTCGCGGCGTTTCAGCGTTACGGAGGCGGGACCGCAATGCAGATCTGTGCGTCCCTCCGCCAATGCCGGGAAACGGTCCTTTGCCGTCACCGTCACATAGTCGATATCCAAGCTGCCAAGGGAAAGCTGCCGCGCCAGTAGCTTCACCACGTTCTCGCAGATCGCGATGGCCAGACCGGCGGGCGCTCCACCGGGATCATGATAGGAAAACGGCGGGGCGTCGGCGCGCACCCCTAATCGAATAAGGCCGCGCTCGGCGATGCTGTTCAAGACATCGGCCGCCGCATGACCCGTCATCGCTATGGCAAGCAGCGCTGCCGTAACGTAAAGTCTCATCGTATTCCCCCTTGTCTTGCAAAGCATTAGACAGATTCGGCGCGAATCGCAAAACACGGCTCCCACATGTCGTTGCGAAGATGGCAACGCGTGATAAAACGCACGCCGATTCAGACATGAGGACCCCATGACCGAGCTGGAGTATCGCGAGCCAGAACCAAAGGTAATCGCAGGCGTTAAAGACGACTGGGAATTGGTAATCGGCATGGAAGTGCACGCCCAGGTGGCCTCGAAGGCCAAGCTGTTTTCTGGCGCTTCAACGGAATTTGGGGCAGAGCCGAATTCGAACGTCTCGCTAGTTGATGCGGCGATGCCAGGCATGCTGCCAGTGATCAACAAATTCTGTGTCGAGCAGGCAGTGAAGACGGGGCTGGGCCTGAAGGCGCAGATCAACCTGCGCAGCGTTTTTGACCGGAAGAACTATTTCTATCCGGACCTGCCGCAGGGCTATCAGATCAGCCAGTTCAAGCACCCGGTTGTCGGCGAGGGCGAGGTCATCGTCGATATCGAGCCTGGCGTTGCCCGAAAGGTAAGGATCGAGCGCATTCACCTGGAACAGGATGCCGGCAAGTCCGTCCACGATATGGACCCGGAGATGTCCTTCGTGGATCTGAACCGAACCGGGGTTGCGCTGATGGAGATCGTATCGCGCCCCGATATTCGCGGACCTGAAGAGGCCGCCGAATATGTGCGTAAACTGCGCCAGATCATGCGGTACTTGGGGACCTGTGATGGCAACATGCAGGAAGGGTCCCTGCGCGCCGATGTAAACGTCAGCGTCTGCCGCAAAGGCCAGTACGAAAAGTATCGCGAAACCGGAGACTTCAGCCATCTGGGCACGCGCTGCGAGATCAAGAACATGAACTCGATGCGATTTATTCAGCAGGCCATCGAGTACGAAGCCCGACGCCAGATCGCTTTGCTGGAAGATGGCGGCGAGGTCGATCAGGAAACGCGGCTTTACGACCCGAACAAGGGAGAGACGCGGTCCATGCGCTCGAAGGAAGAAGCGCATGATTACCGCTATTTTCCCGACCCGGACCTATTGCCGCTGGAAATCGAACAGGCGGTGGTCGATGGCATCGCCTCTGACTTGCCGGAACTGCCGGATGGAAAAAAGGCCAGGTTCGTGACGGATTACGGGCTGACGGAATACGATGCCGGCGTGCTGACGGCAGATGTGGCCGATGCCAACTACTTCGAACAGGTCGCCGACGGGCGTGACGGCAAGACAGCGGCGAACTGGGTGATCAACGAGCTTTTCGGCCGGCTGAACAAGGACGGGAAATCCGTTGACGAAAGCCCGGTTTCCCCTGCGCAGATCGGCGGGATCATCGACCTGATCGGGAAGGGAGATATCTCGGGCAAGATCGCCAAGGACCTGTTCGAGATCGTCTGGTCCGAAGGCGGCGATCCGGCCGAGATTGTCGAGGCCCGCGGCATGAAGCAGGTCACCGATACCGGTGCAATCGAGGCCGCCGTGGACGAGGTCATCGCCGCCAACCCGGACAAGGTCGAACAAGCCAAGGAAAAACCGACCCTTGCCGGCTGGTTCGTCGGTCAGGTGATGAAGGCCACCCAGGGCAAGGCCAACCCTCAGGCGGTGCAGCATTTGGTGAAGCAAAAGCTTGGGATCGAATAAGGCGCTATGCCTTGTAACGGCGACGATGTTCTGACTTTCGAGACACCGGAAGAAATCGTCGAGGCCATCCGAAAGGAAGCAGCCGTACTGGCGCGTCCCTTCACGGCCCTGATTGCCCCGGGCAAGACTTCGACAGACCTAACGGAAAGCCGGTTTGGTGGCGCTGCCGTACGAACATCCATCGAAGACTGGCCGCTCTGCTTTGACGGACGCCCGATGACGTTTCTGACACAAATTAACTGTCAAGTGGCTCCTATGCCGCCCGGCTTTCCAAAAACAGGTCTGCTGCAGTTCTTCGTAAAGGATGACCCGGTGGAGATTTACGATGCACCCTTGGGTGGCGGTGCAGCGGTGCGACATGTCCAAAGCTTCGAAAACCTGCGAGCCGTTGCCCAGCCCAAACCGGATGATCGCGACTCGCCATACACTGGCCCGGTCGAGGGGCTTGCCCTGCGATTTGAGACGGGCACGATGCGCCCAGATCCCTATGGCGCTGAATTGCGCTGGCTTTCATCTCTGTTCCAAGCTGGTGAGGATAAGTACCCGGATGGGCTTTCGGAGGAATTCGATGCTGATGTACCCTCTCGCACCTATTTAGGAGGGTTTCCACGATCAACCCAAGGCTTCCGCAATGAACCTGATGAGCCGGATCTGGAGGATTCTGAAGAACTGGCCGTAACGTTGCTTCAGATTGGATCGGGTGAGGGCTTTATGTGGGGTGACCTGGGCGAGGCAAGCTTCATGCTAAGCGATCAGGATTTGCGCGATCGAAAGTTCGAGCGGGCAGATTTTAACTGGGATTGTCATTGATTTTCACTTCCCAAGAGCCTCGGACAGTGAACTTACCGTCCAGCGGTCACGGTCATGCAGGATCGCCCGGTAGAGATCCCAGTTTCCGGGATGAGTATAGTGCAACCAGTGATCCCCCAGCGAAAACTTCCGCCGTCCCAGGGTTTTGAAGCCCTGCCGCCGCGCCCAGCGCTGGGTGCTGGCGGCATCGGTCGGGATATCGACCCAGGCATCGAATTCATCGCCGAAGAACTCGTAAAGCGTATGGTGCGGCTTGCCGTCGCGCCCGAGGGTCTTTGTCCGGCGCAACGACTTGGCGCCGGCGCCTTGCAGGCTGAGATCCTCGAAGGCCTCTGCCTTCGCTACTCTGTCCGGAGACCTTCGTGCCAGGTGACGCAGCACGTCATCTGAATGCGACGTGAAGTTGAAGAATTGCGGGCTTTGATCCGCCTGGGCGAAGACGATATTCGCCAGCCCATAGGCCGCCTGCCCCCAGTAACACGCGCCGCCCATGATCAGGATACGATCCAGCCGGGCGATCGTGCCATCGTGGGGCCAGCGCTGAGCAATCAGTGCCAAAGCCGACATAACCGTCCGTGCCCCCAGCGAATGGCAGACTATGTCGATCCGCTTTTCCCGGTAGCCCGCATGATCCAGGCGTGCGCGCAACTGGGTCAGCACCGCCGCCAGGCCATAGCCCGCAACCTCGGCATCCCGATATGCGTTCAGAAACGGCGCCGCGGGCTGCCGGAACCTGGGCCAGGGTCCCGCCCAATCCCAAAATCGCGTCCACCAACCCGGCATAAAGGCATCAATGCTGCCGCCCCATGAGGCATAGGAATACCCGACCGCCACGCCAGTGCACTCATGCGGCGCGCCTCGGCCGTCTTCCAACATTGCCCGGGCAAACCAGGGTGTGATGTGGCGCGACCGTTCTTCACGGGATCCAGGCCCATCAGGTGTTTCCGTGAAGTGGTAAAGGCACCGGTGCGGATTATCGCTGCGGGCCCGCGGCAGAACCGGGCGTCTGGGTTCATGCTGAAAACCATGAACAAAAACCACGACAGGGCCGTCATCTTCCAGATCGAAATCCTGCGCGGCCATATGGGCGCCGAACAGGGATTCCTGCTCGAACATTGGCGCGCCGGGCGTCGACGCGATCTGTGCCAGGGAGGCCCCGGCCAGCGCGCTGTCCTCCAAGCCGTCCGGCACGTCCGGCCGTTCGCCGAAGATCGCCCACGGGATCGTCCGATCACTCAACCGGCCTGCAGGGGCCGCGGAAAAGCGCATGAAGCTCATGACACCTGTCCTGCCACAAGACATTTAATGTCTCGTTTCAAGAGCAATCAGCCACGGCCCTTGCAGCGGACGGTCCCATCTGGTGAAAAGGGGTGCCTCACCTTGGTGAGGCGACTCGGATAAACCCAGCGAGCAGGGGAAATCGCATGGCCTACGAATACAAATGCGTTGGCGCGCCCGAAAAGGGTAAGCGCAGGCGCGGCGCGAAAACCCGCTCTGACCGTGTGGCCAATGCTATGGAGATCACAATCCAGGCCGAAGCTGTCGATGGCTGGGAATATCTGCGCACCGATCTTATCCCGATCGAAGAACGCTCTGGCATGTTCAAGCGCCCGCAGGAAGTGCACCGGGCGGTTATGGTGTTCCGTAGGGCATTGGGCCGCGAAGCACCCTCTATGCGGCCGCAAGACCAAGGGATACCGGACGACAGCTTCCAGATCGCGGCAAGCCGCGACCGCTGAGGTCTATTCGCTTTCCGTCTCGCCGTCTTCGGTGACCAGATCGACCGCGCCACCGACGACACCGGTGGTCACGTCGACCGTGGTCTCGACCGCCGTCGCTGCCGCGCCGACCGCCGTATCGACGACCGCGACAGCGGCGCAACCGGCCAACGCGCTGGCCACTGCCAACAATGTCAACAATCTATAGGTCATCACCTGCCTCACTTTTTTATCAGTTTTCATGGATCATCCGGGGCGCTGAGTTCCATGGCAAGGGCATGCACGGTAGTGGCAAGTTCTTCTTTCAGACAGCTATTCACGGCGCGCTGCCGCGCGACTCGCGATTGTCCGGAAAAACCAGCCGAAACCATCCGCACACGAAAGTGCGTCTCTCCGCCTTCGCGCCAGCCTCCATGACCACGGTGCTGTTCGGATTCATCGATCACATCCAGATCCGTCGGCGCAAACATGGCCTTCAATTTTTGTTCCATTTGGGCCTTCATTGCCATATCTGCACCGCACGCTTGTTTGTGTGTTGTCGATTAACGCCGTTTCGATATTCTTGTTAGAATCGCAACCTGAATAGGTCCACATGTCACGACGCTCGCCACTGGACTATGACATATCCGTCACCGCCGATAAACGGCGGCGGTCGCGTGTGCGTGGGATGTCCGGGGCGGTGGAAAATTCCACGCGGACCTGCGAATGGCCGGGCTGCGAAGCCAAGGCCGCCTATCGTGCGCCAAGCTCGCCCGAGCATTTGAACGAGTTCCGCTGGTTCTGCCTCGACCACGTTCGGGAATACAATCGGGCGTGGAACTATTTCGATGGCTGGTCCGAGGACGATTTGGACGCGCAGATGCGCGCCGACCGCACGTGGGAGCGCCCGACCTGGGCCTTCAAGGGCACCAAGAAGAAAACCGTCCGGGGCGGGCCGCATGCCGATGGCCAGGCCTGGACCCGGTGGGGGTTCCAGGACCCGTTGGATGTTCTGGGCGATTCGGCAACGCAGAACCCTGGCGCCGCAAAAGACCGACGCAAAAGGTTTCGCCGTCTGACCCGGGACGAAGAACGCGCAATGGATACGCTGGGTCTTTCCCATGACGTGGAAGAGCGGAACGAGGTGCGCACCCGGTACCGTGACCTGGTCAAAGACCTGCACCCGGATATGAATGGCGGTGCCCGTGGGGACGAGGCCCGTCTGGCCCGGGTGATCCGTGCCTGGGATATCCTGAAACGCAGCCGCAGCTTCAAAGATTGATCCGCGCGGCCTGGGGGGCGTACATCGTTGCGGTCGCGATCAACTTGGATGACATGCCCTGCCGATGACACCGACAGCGCCACGTGTTGCTTTCTATGCGCCGATGAAGGCCCCGGATCACCCGACCCCATCCGGTGATCGGGAAATTGCGCGATTGACGATGAAAGCGCTGGGGCTTGCCGGGTTCACTGTAGAGCTCGCGTCTGATTTGCGCATTTGGGACAAGGAAGGAGACTGCGACGTTCAAACCGGGCTGATCGCTGAGGCGGCAAAGCAGACGGATCAACTGCTGGAAAGTCTTGGCGATGCGCCGCCAGATCTTTGGTTCACATATCACTGTTATTACAAAGCACCGGATCTGATCGGGCCTCAGATCAGCCGCGCACTAGGCATTCCTTATGTCATATCCGAGCCATCTATCTCACCCCGGCGCACAGATGGGCCATGGGCGGCGTTTGCAATTGCCTCGGACGACGCGATCAGCGCTGCAGATAGATTGTTCTGGATCACCAATCGCGACCGACCGGCCTTAGAGGACGCCGGTCATGGCGGAAAGATGGTGCACCTGCCTGCGTTCTTGGACCCCGGGCCAGAGCCAGATCGTGGAGATGCGCGCGATCCGCTGAGGCTGTTAACCATCGCCATGATGCGCGCCGGCGACAAGGTTGAAAGTTATCGCCGAATGGCGGCCGCGCTGGTGCACATGCCGCGGGACTGGCATCTGACCATCATTGGCGACGGCCCGGCCCGCGATCAGGTCGAACGAATGTTCGCGCCGCACGCAGCCAGGGTGAACTTCGTTGGTGCGGTTGATGATGCCTTTCAGATGCGCGAGGCCTACGATGCCGCAGATCTTTTTTTATGGCCCGGTGTTGGAGAAGGGGTCGGCATGGTGTTTCTCGAAGCCCAGGCCGCAGGCGTACCCGTGATCGCCGAGGATCATCCGGCCCAACGCGATTTAGTCGTCACCCCTTTGGCAACGCCTGACAGGCCCATGGAACTCGCCGATTTGATTGTCCAGATTGCGGAAGATCAAAAGGCGCACGGCGCGCGCGCGCGGTCGCATATCGAGCGTCGGCACAGTCTGCAGGCCGCAGCAGCGCGGCTTGGCGACGTACTACGCCCGCTTATCCGATGACACAAATCGCCTTGATCCGGCATTATCCGACGGCCTGGAACAAAGAGGCCCGGCTGCAGGGGCAGACGGATATTCCTTTGACCGATGCGGCACGGGAAACTCTGACAGGGCTTAAAATGCCTGTCCCGTGGGGCCAGGCAAGGTTGATTGCCAGCAGCTTGTCCCGGGCCGTGGAAACGGCACGGATCTTGGCCGATGGTCGGCCCATTGTCGAGGACCGCCGCCTGATGGAACTGAGCTGGGGCGATTGGGAAGGCCACCAGGCCAAGGATCTGCTGGCGGATGCGGCATCTGGGTTTCGACCGACCCATGAATGGGACGCGGACACCAAAGCCCCAGGCGGAGAAAGCCGGAACGAGGCCTGGGCCAGAACCCAGCCCGCCCTGGCGGATATTGCCGAAAGGTCCAAGCCTGCTGTCCTGGTGACCCACAAAGCGTTGATGCGGATTATCCTGGGCGTCGCGTGCAATTGGCAGGGCGTGCCGGAGATAAAACGCGGGCGGCTCTATCCCCTTACCTTGCGGACGTCGGGCCTGCCGCGCGATGTACAAGACCCCGTTCGGTTGGTGACACGCTGATGGCCAGGCTTGCTTTTATCGTCTGTCACCTTTCCGGGACGGGGCACCTGGTGCGCACGTTGCGCCTGGGCGCTGCGGCCATGGCACGGGGGCACGAGGTTCTGGTGATCAGCGGCGGTCGGGCATTGGCTCATGTGGATGACTTGGGCGTCCGGGTTCTGGACCTGCCGCCGCTGACCGTTACGGGCTTGGATTTCTCGACGCTTGTGACACCAGACGGTCTTCCTGCGGATGAGGCTTACAGGCAAGAACGGGTGGCTCAGATACAAAATCATATTGCAGCGTTCACCCCGGATGTTCTGATTACCGAGCTGTTTCCGCTGGGACGCCGTATGTTAGCCGGAGAGTTTCTGGCCGCCATTGAGGCGGCTGACAACGCTCTGATCCTGTCCTCGGTCCGCGACATACCGGAGCCCAAGCTCAAGCGGTTGAATGAGGCCGCTGATCATCTGCGCAGGCACTTCGATGGGGTCCTGGTTCATGGCGATGACCGCTTGGTGCCACTGGCTGCAACCTGGCCCCTGCCGGAAGATCTGATGCGGGTAATCTATCACACAGGATATGTTGCACCCCCGCCGTCGGTCGCAGGGCCACGGGGCAAAGAGATCCTGGTCGCCACCGGCGGCGGCAATCTGGGGCGCTTTCTGGTCCAGGTGGCGATCAAGGCCGCGGCTTTGTCACCTCATCCCTGGCGTATTCTGGTGGGGGGACCTGATGCTGCTGAGATCTCAGCTTCTGCGATGGTCGACCATGGCAGTGCGAACCTTACCGTCGAACCCGCGCGACAGGACTACCCAGACCTCTTGGCCAACGCGGCCTGCTCCGTCAGTCTCTGCGGGTATAATACAGCGGTGGAACTCGCTGGGCTGTCGACCCCGGCAATTCTGGTGCCATCGGAAGAAGGCGGCGAACAGGAACAATTGCTGCGGGCCTCTGCCCTGGCCGGTCATGAAGGGATTGACGTCATTCGAGAGCGGGATCTGACCCCGGAGGTTCTGACGCCGGCCGCGGATGCACTAACGGCGGGACCACGCCGCCCGGCCATCCCGCTGCGCACGGATCAGGGCGAGGCCGCCATCGCCTGCATCGAGGCCCTTTTGAAAGACAGGATCCCATGACTGCCCGGCGCATACATGATGTTGAGGGATTAAACTCTCGGCTGCAGGACATCACCAGACGGGCGCGCGTCGATCTGAGCTTCCTGCATGATGATCAGACCCGCGCATACATCGTCAGCAAAACCAAAGATGCCGAACGTATCCTGGATGTCGGCGACGGGATGCGCGGGTTTCAATCCCAACTGACCGCTCAGGTCGAAAGTTTGGACCTGAACGATATAGATGCGGCTGACGAGAATCTGATACCTCCCGATATTCTGGGCGATGTTTGCCAGCCATTCCCGGATTGGATGCATGGGCGCTATGACGTGGTGATCGCCCTGGCGATTTTGGAACATGTCTATGACCCGCCGGTGGCGGTCGCAAATTTCCGCGCAGCCCTGAAGCCAGGCGGACGTCTCTTCCTTTATGTGCCCTGGATGTGGCGGTACCACGCGCCAAAGAACCTTATCTTCCAGGACTATCAGCGCCTTTCCCGCGATGGCATGGCGTATCTTCTGCGCGATTTCGACGATGTCGTTTTGTACCCGCTTCGGGGCAAGTACTCGGCGATCCTGAACATGCTGAAATTCTGGAAGCAGCGGGTGGAAAAACCCTTTGGCGGACGGGTCAATCGTCTGGTCGACGCGCAAACCAGTGACTGGCGGAACACCACTCAGGCCAGCGGGTTCTTTGCAGAAGCGGTGCGGCCAAACGACAGCGCATAGCGGTTTGCACTGTGTTCTTGCACAAGTAATCACCACCCTTGCTTAGGCGTCTGCCCAAGAAGACCGGCTGGATGTCTCTGTATTGGAAGGGCCCCTATTTTGACGGGCCCGCATGGATGGATGAGGATCAACATCCGAAAGGTGTGACTGCAGCCACGGGGTATTCTTTTCGGCCAAGGGCCACGAAGTGCTGGCCAGGCGCGACCCCGGCTGCGTGCTCCGTCTGGACGTCCTCGGGGCGACTATGCCTCAGCGGCACCCCGGCTTGCCGCGCCGGTTTAGGCGCATTTGTTTAAAATTGTCTTTATCAGCGGCACGCCGGAAGCAGTTTCTGCAATCGGCTCCCCGATCATTCTTGCGGGCCAGTATAGTAGGGTAGCTTTTCAACCCGCGCAGTATAGGTCCCTGCGTCATTCAAAGCATCCAGATGGTCGGCGATATCCGACAGCCGGGCGAACCAAACATCGCGTGCTTCCAATGTCGTCTCCAACCATTGCTCGACAATCCGCCAGCGCGCCAAGCGCCCGGTCAGGAATGGATGCACGATCAACATGAAGAAACCGCCGGCCTCGTAATGGGCATCGAACTCTTCCCAAAACCCATCCAAACCCGCCGAGGGTCCACGGACCGGCATCATGTAGCCGATCTCGTCATAGTGGGCGAAGGGCGGCCAATCATCGGTGCCCCAATGCACTGGCATCTCCCATAGGCGGCCTTCGGCGGTTTCCATTGCATAGGGAATGTCATCTGCCATTAACGAGCTGTCATATTGAAACCCATGCTCGATCAGCAGATCGATCACTTGCTGGGTCACATTGTAGACCGGCGCCCGATAACCCTGCGGCGCGACACCGGTGATACGTTTGTGGGCCTCCATCGCCTTTTCGAAGGCCTCCTTTTGCGGAGCGCCCTTCGTCGCGATCGGATCTTCGTGGATCCAGCCGTGATGACCGATTTCGTGGCCATCTTTCAGGATGGCTTCTACGGCATCAGGATAGTTTTCCAAGCACCAGCCCGGGATGAAGAAGGACTGTTTCAGCCCTAACCGGCGATAAGTATCCAGAATGCGCGGGATTGCCACGGTCGGCCCGTACCGACCCATGGAGATCGGATAAAGCCGATCGTACCCATCGGTCGGGCGCGCAATCTGAATCAGGCTGTCAGCATCCATGTCGAAGGTAATCGCACAGGCGCATTTGGCCCCGTTGGGCCAAGGGATTGGATTTTGGATCATGTGGTTTCTCTGCGATACACCGCGCGCTTCCTTGAGAGCTTGACGCGGTAGGCTGGTTTCTGGGGCGTCCCACCCCTCCGCATCCGGCGCATCGTAAAGTGCGTGGCAAGGGGGATCATGACGAGGCCTCTGGCAGAACGTGGGCGACCGACGGATCCCAGGTCAGATGAAATTCGCCCCCGGCATGGATGTCCAGATCCGCCAAGGCCCGTTCCTGAAGTTGGACTTTGAACTCGGTGCCATCCCCGGTTTCCAGGAACAACGTGACCACCGAGCCAATGAATTCTTCCGAGATCAGCGTCGCCGGCACGCCCCCGGCGCCGCGGGAAATAGCGATCTGGTCGGCAGCTATCACCAGGGTCATTTCTTGCCCTGTTGGGTGTTCGCCTGGCACGGCAATCAAACCAAAGGGTGTCTCCAGACCTTCGGCGTTTGTCGTGCCCGCAAGGATGTTATTGCGGCCGACAAACTCGGCGACAAAACGGTTGGCGGGGGCGCGGTAGATGTCGCGCGGGCCGCCCACTTGCGCCACGACGCCCTGGTCCATGATCACCACGCGGTCGGCCATGGCGAAGGCCTCGGACTGCGAATGCGTCACATAGATAAACGTGATGCCGAGGTCTTTCTGCAGCCGCGTCAGCACGCCCTGCATTCGGATCACCAGGTGGGCGTCCAGGGCCGAAAGCGGCTCGTCCAACAATAGCAGTTGCGGTTCGGTCACCAGGGACCGGGCAAGCGCCACGCGTTGGCGCTGTCCGCCAGAGAGCGTATCGACCATGCGGGTGGCGAAGTCGGCGATCTCCATCCGCTCTAGCCAGTCCATGGCGCGCCGGCGCCGTTCGCCCGCATCGACACCCCGCATCTTCAGGCCGAACTCCACATTTTCCCGCACGTTCAGGAACGGAAACAGAGCCAAGGATTGCCAGACCATGGGCGTATCCCGCTGGTGCGCGGGGACATCGTTCATCACCTTGCCGCCGATGCGGATCCTTCCCTCGGTCGGCTGGTCCAGCCCTGCCAGCATGCGCAGGGTCGTGGTTTTACCGCAACCGGATGGGCCCATGATGGCAACGAATTCGCCTTCGTCGATGGTCAGATCCATCCGGCGCACAGCGGTGAAGTCGCCAAACCGTTTCACCACACCATCGATTTCGACCAATCCGGTCATGCGGTTCCCCTGGCGAGGCGATTGAATACGAACAATTGTGCCAGGACGACCAGGGTCATCGAGGTTAGGAACACGAATGATCCGATGGCGTTGACCTGCGGGTCGATCGTGCCC
Organism: Pseudomonadota bacterium; assembly: GCA_039028795.1. Taxonomy (GTDB): domain Bacteria; phylum Pseudomonadota; class Alphaproteobacteria; order Rhodobacterales; family Rhodobacteraceae; genus Thermohalobaculum. The sequence goes on along the minus strand of JBCCHJ010000032.1, from coordinate 23,544 downwards.
TGGACGACCTCTAGGATCAGAACCGGTACGGTTTTGTTCAGGCCGCCGACGAACCAGGCGATGGCGAATTCATCGAAGGACACCGCTGCTGTCAGGCACATGGCCGAGGCAATCGCAGGTTTGCAGAATGGCAGGATCACACGCCGGACCGCACCCCATTCCGAAGCGCCAAGGTTCCAGGCCGCGGCCTCTAGATTCGGGTCGATCTGGTTCAGGCGCAGCCGGATTATCGCCATGGCGAAGGGCGCGGTCAGAACCGTATGCGCTATGATGATAGACCAGAGCTGACCCGATGCGCCGATTTCCGAAAGCCAAGCCAGCATGGCCAGGGCCAGGATGATCAGCGGGATCGTTGGCGGCAGCAGGATCAGCGCCAGGTACGCGCCCTTGAACCGGAAGTTAAAGCGGTAGTCGGTGTAGGCCGTGCTGAATCCCAAGAACGTCGCCAGGACTGAGGTGCAGAACGACACGATGATCGAATTTCTGACGGCCTTCCAGACGTCCGGGTCAGCCCAGATGGTTTCGTACCAATGCAGGGTGAACTGCTCCAGCGTCACGGTCGGGAAGCGGGCCGAGTTGAACGAGAAGACCAGCGAGAACACGATCGGCGCGAAGATGAACACGACCAGCAGCGTCAGCCATCCACGCAATACCCAGGTCGAGATCACGACCGACGCCTCCGATAGGCCATGACGATGGCGGTGAAGGCAATGACGAACAGCGTCAGCATCATCATCACCGCAACCACGGCGGCGCGGGGCCATTGTTGCCCCGCCTTGGTGGTGTCGATGATCAGGATCGGCATGGTCGGGGGTTTCGAGCCGCCGAGGTAATAGGGCGCGACGAAGTCCCCATACGACAGCAGGAAACAGAACAGTGCCGCGATGATCAGGCCTGTCCGGGCGGCGGGTAGGATTACCGACCAAATGGTCCGGGCGGGGGAACAACCGAGGTTCCATGCAGCCTGGATCAGCCGCTTATCGATGTTCGCGAATGTGACGGTCTGCAGAATAATCACCAGCGGCAGGGTCAGGGTCAGATAGCCAATCACCGTGCCGAAGGGTGTATTCAGCATCACGTAAGGCCCCAGCCCCACGACGCCCAACATCGCGTTGAGCACGCCGGATTCCGCCAGGATCGTGTACCAGGAAAAGGTGCGCACAAGGTAGGAGGTGAAGAACGGGATAATCAGAAAAAAGATCATCCAACGGCGCACGGCCTCGGACGACCGGAACGCCAGGTAGAACGACGCCGGAAAGGCAACCAAAGATGCCACCACCGTCGTCAGCGCCGCCAAACCCAGCGTGCGCCAGTAGGCATCCCAGACATAGGACCGGGACAGCATTTTGTCCCAGTTCTTCATCTCGAACGCCTCGACCATCTGGTAGTTGCGGACAACGTAGAACGAGATCACGACGACAAAGATCAGCGGCCCCAGAAAGAACAGGGCCTGCCACAGAATGATCGGTAGCCGGAAGGTAAGCGCGAAACGGGTCATAAAGCGTAGGGCGGGCTTAAGCCCGCCCTACCCCTGATTTAGGCGTTTTTGTATTCGGACCAGAAATCGTTCCAGTCCTCGAGGCTTTGCTGTTGCGGAATGTCGCGATAGCTGATGCGGCCTTCGTTTATCAGGGCGATCGGCTCGTTCGGATTGCCATCGATTTGACCGGATCGCGCGGCCTCGCCCGGGTCAACCTCTTGCAGCATCTTGCGGCCCGCTTTGGTGATGCAGTGGCCGGGATATCCAAGCATCTGGGCCGATTTCACCTGGCCTTCCGGCGACATTGTGTAGGCAAGATATTTAAGCGCCATCTCTTTCTTCTCGGACGTGCCGACGATGGAATAGCTTTCGGTCCACTGGATGCCGCCTTCTTTCGGCACGACGGACGATACCGGCGCTCCGTCGCGTTCCAGAATACCCGTTACCCAGTCGCCGATGCCGACCATGGCCAGCATCTCGCCATTCTTCAGGCCGGCGAAGGTGCCGCCAAAGTCGAAGTAGCCCCCAACCTGCGGCTTCAGAGACAGGGTCTTTTCCTGCACTTTCTCCCACGCGCCCTCGTCGATATCGAAAGGCGAGGCATTGCCCATCAGCAGGCTCATCTGACCCAAGGACGGCAGGTGCCAGTCGAAGTGGCCAACTTTCCCGGTCACTTTATCCGACCAGTAGACGTCGTAGGAACCCGCTTCCTCGTCGCTGAGGACGTCCTTGTTATAGGATACCCCGAGATGTCCGAAACGGGTGATCAGCGAGTACATTTTCCCGTCTTCGCCCCAGTGGCCGCTGAAGGATTTGAAATCATCATGCAGCAGGTCATCCATCGGGTAGGCATTGGCGTCCAATGCATCGACCAGCCCGTTGGCGATCAGCAGCTTGGCGTACTCCGCATCGGTGTGGATGATATCGAAGGTGCCCGCCGGGTTTTGCGCAAGCGCGGCCAGCATGTTGTCGCCACCTGCGTAATACTTCGGCACGAACTTGACATTGTTCGCCTCCTCGAACGCGCCGACCATGTCGGGCTCGGCGGTGCCGTACCAGCCCAGCATATTCAACTCGACGGTTTCGGCCCAGGCGCGGCCCACAAAGGGTGCGGATAGGGCAACTGCGGCGGTGCCGGTCAAAACCTTACGGCGATTTGGGGCAAGGCTTTTCGGGGTACCAGTCATGATCACTCTCCTGTCGGTCTCACTTTTTCCGCATCCAAACCGGAATTGTGCACTGCGGCAAGAGGATTCTAAACGCGCCGGTCATTCTGCCGCTTGCTTAGATGCCAGCCCGGAATATGGTTGGCGCTGTGGATCGGACGGAATTTCATAAGCTGTTCAATGCGACGGGGCCCGTTGTGCTGCCGGTGATTCACGTGCTGGACACGGGCCGCACGCTTGCAAATATCGACGTGCTGATCCGGGCCGGTGCAGCAGGGTGCTTTCTGATCAATCATGATTTTGGGATGGACGGGCTGCCCCCGATCTTGCGCGATGTTCGCGCGCAACATCCCGAACTTTGGATGGGCTGCAACTTCTTGGGCGTTACCGGGAAGAATGCGTTTCCGGTGCTGGGAGAGTTGCAGACTGACGGTTGCCGGGTTGACGCCTATTGGGCCGATGATGCCTGCATCGATGAGACGAAGCGCAATCCGGCGGAAGCCGATGAGATTTCCGGCGCACGGGCGATCTCTGGTTGGAAGGGTCTTTATTTCGGAGGTACTGCCTTTAAGAAGCAGCGAGAGGTGGCGCCAGAACATTACGAGGCCGCTGCCCGGATCGCCGCGACCCGTATGGATGTGGTGACAACCTCGGGCATCGCCACCGGCAAGGAAGCCGACCTGTCCAAGATCCAGGATTTCCGCCGGGGTATCGGTGATACGCCATTGGCGCTGGCGTCGGGGATCACGCCTGAAAACGCCGGGGCTTACAGGGATGTCGATGCCTTCATGGTAGCGACCGGCATCAATTATCCTGGAAACTTCTATGATATCGACCCAGATCGCCTGGATGCCTTGATGGCGATCACCCGGGACTTGGGGGCAGCAAATGGATAAAGGACCCAGGGACGACCGCTGGTATCTGAAGCTGATGGCGCCAAACACAAAGGGTGCGAAATTCGCGTGGCTGGATCCAACGTCGATCTACATCAATCAGGCAGCGTTCACGGACTTGCTGGATGACCTGCAGGCGGATCTGGATGGGATCGAGGTTGACGTCGTTGGCGGGCTGGATGCGATGGGGTTTGTTCTGGGTGCAGCGTTGGCGGCGCGCCTGGGCGTCGGGTTCCTGCCGATCCGCAAGGCAGATAAGCTGTGCATCGACACGGACCGGGTGAGCTTCACCAACTATTCCGGACGCACGCAGGATATGGAGATGCGCTTGCCCGCCTATCCACCCGGCACAAAGGTTCTACTGGTCGATCAGTGGATGGAAACCGGTGGCACCATGGAGGGCGCTATCCACTTGGTCGAACGACAAGAAGGTGTCGTCGCGGGCCTGGTCGCGATTGCCATCGAAGAAACCGAAAGGGTGCAGCAGCTCCGCCAGAAGTATCCTTTTGTCTCGGCAGTCGTGCCCGGTACGCGTTGGCAGGAAGAGTGCAATTCACAGACACTATCCAGCTTTGCTGACTATCGCCCGGACATTGCGTTCCCAAAGGGCGCCTGAGGAACTCCCGATGCAAGCCTTGCTGGACCAGATTGCCAATGATGTCCGTCCGACAGCGGCAGAAGGCAAGGTTGCAGACTATATCCCGGCCCTCGCCCGAATAGACCCCAAAAAGTTTGCCGTGGTCTTGCGGACAGTTGATGGTCAGGAGTTTGCAACCGGGGATGCGGATGAGCCGTTTTCGGTGCAGTCAATCTCGAAGCTTTTCACGTTAGCCCTGGCAATGGAGTGGGTGCCGGATGAATTGTGGGATCGAGTGGGACGCGAACCCTCAGGCATGCGGTTCAACTCTCTTATTCAGTTGGAAACCGAAAAGGGCATCCCCCGCAATCCATTCATCAATGCTGGCGCAATTGTCATAGCAGATGCATTGCTGCACCGGCGGCCCCAGGTCGCGGCAAGCTTTCGCAATCAGATGCGGCTGTTGTCCGGCAATGAGGCGATTCAATATGACGGGGAAGTTCATCGGTCCGAACGCGCAACCGGGGATCTGAACCGGGCCATCGGCTATGTCCTGAAGGCCTATGGCAACCTTCGCGAAGATCCGATGGAGGTGACAAACACCTATTTCAACTTCTGCTCTCTGGCGATGTCCGCACGGGATCTGGTGCGTGCGGCACTGTTTTTGGTGGAGCCCCAGGTCAACCCCGGGGCGCCCGCCCATGGCGAACACGCGCCGCGGCTGCGGGCCCTTATGCGAACGTGCGGGCTTTATGATCAATCCGGGGAGTTTGCTTTCCGGGTCGGCCTACCCGGCAAAAGTGGCGTCGGTGGCGGCGTCCTGGTGGTACAACCCGATCAGTTCGCTGCCTGCGCCTGGTCTCCACCGCTTGATCGATTCGGCAATTCGGTTGCCGGGCAGGCTGCGTTGGAACGATTAGCAGCCGAAATTATCTAGCTGGGATCGGCCAGACGACTGATCGGCCTATCGGCCTATCGCCCAAGGGGCGGTTCAAGTCGAAGATGGTTAGAGCTTTTCGTCACCAATGGCCAATGTCAGCTGCGCCAGGCTTTGCTGGCATTCAATCAGATCCGCGCCACGTTGTCTGGTGATGGGCCGCAAGTGATGCAACAGCGTTTGCAGTTGCTCTAATCCGCTGCGAACGCCTATCGCGTACTCGCTGCCGACGGTATCATCCTGGATCGAAAGATGACGCTCCAACATGCCCGCGTAACCTGACATAGTTCTGGTCACGTCGTTCAAATGATCAGTCATGCTTTCAATGACGTCTTCTTTTACGTTTAAAAGCAAAGCTGCTTCCTCGGCATCGGCACGGAATTCCGTGGCTTCTGCGTCGTGGCGACTTTCGTCAAATGACATACCCACCTTTCGCCCCTCTGTTTACATATGTAAGGCGGTTAACCAATAATTTCGGCGAAATCTCTATGCCTCTGAGGCAGGAATAAGAAAGTGCGCCCCACTCCCGCCTGAATTGAGACGGGCGCCGCATATTCGCCGCATATGAAATGTGTTGCCGGGATCCGTTCCCCTTGGGTCATATGCCTGCTAGGATCGGTCTCGACGTTTCAGAAAGGATCGCGCCATGACCGAACCCCTCTCCAACGCGCAAATGCGCGACATCGAAGCGCTGCTGCATCCCTATACCAATGCGGGAACGCACAGACAGGTCGGGGCGCATCTGATCGAACGTGGCGAAGGTGTTTTTGTCTATGATGATCAGGGTAACCGTTTCATCGAAGGCATGGCAGGATTGTGGTGCGCTGGCCTTGGATTTGGCGATGCCGAATTGATCGATGCCGCAAAAGCGCAATTGGACCGGCTCCCTTATTACCACCTGTTCGGCGGGCGGACGCATGAGCCCGCGATTGAGCTGGCCGAAAAGATCAAGGACATGTACCCGATCCCGATGAGCCGGGTGTTCTATTGTTCCTCTGGCTCTGAAGCGAACGACACCCAGGTCAAGCTGATCTGGTACATGATGAACGCGATCGGCAAGCCCGAAAAGAAGAAGATCATCAGCCGCAAGAAAGGCTATCACGGGGTTACGCTTGTATCGGCCTCGATGACCGGTTTGCCGTTGAACCACGGCTCGTTCGATCTGCCCTTCGACTTCGTCAAACACACGACGACCCCGCACTATTGGCGCGAAGGCCGGGACGGTGAGACCGAGGAAGAATTTTCGAAACGTCTGGCCCAGGATCTGGAAGATCTGATTCTGGCAGAGGGTCCTGAAACCGTAGCTGCCTTTATCGCCGAACCCGTCATGGGTGCAGGCGGTGTGATCGTCCCGCCAAAGGGTTATTTCGAGGCGCTGGCGCCCGTGTTTGAGAAATACGATATCCTTTGCATCGCTGATGAGGTCATCAATGGCTTCGGACGGACCGGCAATTGGTTCGGTACCGAAACCTATAAAATGCCGGCGACCTCTGTTTCGATGGCCAAGCAGCTGACGGCATCTTATGCGCCACTGTCAGCCGTTGCGATCAATGCCGAGATGGCAGATGCGATCGAGGCGGAATCGGCACGCTACCCGGCGCTGGGCCACGGTTATACCTATGGCGGACACCCGCTGGGCTGCGCTGTGGGCTGTGCAGCTTTGGACATCTACCGCAAGCGGGACATTCTAAGCCATGTGCGGTCGGTGATGCCACACTTCGCATCCAAGCTAGAGGCGCTGCGCGGCCACCCGCTGGTCGGTGAAGTCAGATATTCCGGCCTGATGGGGGCCATCGAAGTCGCGCCGAAGCATGGCGATCCGACATTGTTCGAGACACCGGGCAAGGTGGGTCCCGCGCTCAGCCAGGAACTGTTGAAGCATGGCGTTATCCTGCGCGCGATCAGTGACAGTCTGGCGCTTTGCCCGCCGATGATCATCACCGAAGACCAGATTGACGAGCTGTTCGCACCCATGGAAACCGCGCTGGACGCAACCTACCAATGGGCGAAATCCGAAGGCCACATAGCGTGACGGAAAAACCGCCGGAGCATCTCTTCACCGGCGCCTGTCACTGCGAGGCGATCCGCGTCCGATATCAGACGCGGTTCCCGATCGAAACGTTGCGCGTGGGTCGCTGTGGCTGCAGTTTCTGCCGCGGCCATGGCGCCCGAACCAGTTCAGACGCTGGCGGAAAACTGGAGATTTTCGAGAAGTATCCTGGCGCGCAGCGATATCGTTTCGCCTATGGCATAACGAAGTTTCTGGTCTGCAGGGGATGTGGGTCTTATGTGGCCGCTGTCATGGAGACCGAAGACGGGTATCTGGCTACTTTGAACGTCAATGTTTTGGATGCCCGTGATCAGTTCGACCCTGCTCCACCCCTTGTCGACTATGACAGTGAAACCGCCGCCGAGCGACGGGCGCGCCGCAGGAGGCAATGGACACCGACGGAAATTGTCGAAGCTAGGTGATTTCAGAAAATCCCTGCTGTGACCGCAGAAAACACACTATTAAATTGTATTCACCGAATCATTTTCGGCGCATTTCGGGCGTCATGATGCAATACATGCGAGGCTATTTATTCGCCTCTGAACGGAGGATGCGGCACTTACTATGAAATGTGTCAGCTTCTGCTGGGACCGCGATAAACGCCAGATGACGATGCTGAATGTGAATCGCTGCTGTTGCGCGTGCGAAGAAACGGGCAACGGTTAGGCCGTGCCGGCCGGGCGGGCAAAAGCCTGCCCGGCATTATTGCAAAGCGCCGCAAACAAACGTTGCGATGTAAGCGAAGCGATGTGCGCGAGAACCGCGCCAGCCGCGGCGGTTTTGCATGTGATTCACCGCCCGAAAGACTACTATCGCTGGGCGCAGAATCTTTGGTTTTGAATGCCTGCGGAATCTAAGTGCTATTCATCCAGACTTGATGGAAACTGATCCAATCCGCAAACCGAATCCGATGAAAATGCTGATCTACAAAATCCTCACCTCTCAGCAATGGAATGATCTGCAGTCACAGGGCGAAACTCGCGGCGCCCCGATCGACGTCGCCGATGGCTTTGTGCACTTTTCCACGGCCGGGCAGGTGGCGGAGACAGCGGCAAAGCACTTCGCCGACCAAGATGATCTCCAGGTTTTGGCGGTGAATCCTGAATCCTTAGGCGACGCCTTGAAGTGGGAGCCATCCCGCGGAGGGGACCTGTTCCCGCACCTTTATGCACCACTTCGTCTAAAAGATGTGACTTGGTCCCAGCCCCTGCCCTTGATAGACGGGAAACATCGTTTTCCGGTTAGTATGGTTTAGTGGGGTATAAGGGGTGCGTAAGTTAGTTGAACGGATCGGCCTACGGGCCTTGCGCTTGTTGGATCCGGAAACTGCACACGGGGTTGCTCTGAAAGCGCTTAACATGGGGCTGGCCGGTGGGTCGGGTCCGGTTACGTCGGCCCGGCTTCGCGTCGGTCTGGCAGGAATTGATCTTCCAAACCCGATCGGCGTCGCGGCAGGCTTTGACAAGAATGCCTCCGCTGTCGACGCTGTACTGAAGACCGGTTTCGGGTTCTGCGAAATCGGCGCGGTCACTCCCCGCCCGCAGCCTGGCAATGCGCGTCCCAGACTGTTTCGACTTGCGGCCGACCGGGCCGCGATTAATCGCTTCGGCTTTAACAATCAGGGCATGGACCAGGTTCTGGCGAACCTGTCATCGCATCGGCGCAACGGCATTGTCGGTGTGAACCTCGGCGCAAATAAAGACACCCCGGACAAGGCCGAAGACTTTATCGCCGTCTTGCGGACCTTTCACACGGCCGTGGACTTTGCGACCGTTAACGTCTCTTCGCCCAATACCGAACGCCTGAGGGACCTGCAGGTCCGCGCCGCCCTGGAAGACCTGCTTAACCGCGTCTTAGAAGCCAGAAGTGCACTACCAACCCATGTTCCGATTTTCTTGAAGATTGCGCCAGATCTTTCCGATGCCGATCTGACCGACATTGCAGAGATAAGTCTGGCACAAGGGGTCGACGCCATAATCGCGACAAACACCACGGTTGCGCGGGAAGAACTGAAATCTCCCTTAGCTAAGGAAGCCGGCGGCCTGTCGGGCGCTCCATTGTTTCAGAAGTCCACAGCGATCCTGGCGGCACTGTTTGGCAAAACGCGGGGACGCATTCCATTGATCGGCGTCGGTGGGATCGCATCTGCCGAAGACGCCTATGCAAAGATTCGGGCCGGGGCTTCGGCAGTACAACTCTACACGGCGATGGTTTACGATGGCATTGGCCTGGGCGCAGAGATCGCCCGCGGGCTGGATGACTTGATGATGCGGGATGGCGTCAGCAACATCATCGATATCGTTGGGGCTGATGCAGGCAATTGAAGCTTCGTGCAGGACACGGCATATGAGCGACCGCATTCTTTGGCATAACCCGCGCTGTTCAAAATCCCGGCAGGCGCTGGCCTTGCTGGAAGAAAACGGCGCTGTTTTTGAAATTTATGCCTATTTGGAAGCACCGCCGGATCGGGCACGTCTGGACCAGATCTTGGGCAAACTGAAGATCCACGCTGCAGGCTTGCTGCGGACCGGTCAAAGCGAATGGAAGGCCTCGGGTCTGACCGAGGATGCCCCCGAAGATCAACTGCGTGATCTGATCATCGCAAACCCGATACTGATCGAACGTCCAATCCTGGAGATCGGGGATCAGGCGATCATCGGCCGCCCGCCGGAACGCGTGTTGCAGATCTTATAGCCCGGTGCGGCTTACCAATAACGGTATCCATAGCGGCCACGATACCGGTACCGCCGAGGATAGTATCCGAAACCATAGCGCTTGGATTTGAAGCGATAAGGCGCGAAGTAGTTGAAAAGACCCACCCCAAGACCGATGCTTACGCCGCTGCGGGACCCAATACCGATGCCGATAGACGGTGACAAAGCGATGGCTGGGCGTTCCTCCCGACCGCGATTGAATCCTTGCAGGAAGTCCACCTCGCTGGACGGCGGGCAGACATTGTCATAACGACGGCCTTCGTATCCAACCTGATAGCCGTTTTCGACGGTACAGTATAATTGCAGCCCTTCGGTGCGTCCGGCCTGATATGCTGCGATATCGACCTGGTGCCCAAGCTCCGCACAATCCGCGAAGATCTCGGACCGATCGGTGGCAGGGACACCTAGGCGTCCGTCATTCACGCCGAAATTCTGCCAATTGGTGGCTTGGCACTCGGCCAATCGCTGCTCTGAGTTTAATGAGGCGCAGGCACCCAGCGACACTGTCAGCAAGCAAATTGATAGCGTTCTGATCATCATGAGACACATCCTTACACTTGAACTCGGCAGAATCAGGGCGGTCGTCGGGCAATATCATAAGTCGCAAACCGGCCAGACGCCACTTATCCCTCTCTGCGATGCGAAGTCGTGACAAGGCCCGGGTCAAAATGCATAGTGCAGACACACAGATTCAAGCGCGTCCGGACAGTTTCCAGTGCAGGCACAAACGCAGTCTAAGCTTAAAATTCTTTGGTTTCACAAGGCACTATTCGTGGCCGTGAATTTAGCAAGGTCCAATCATCAGCAATGACCGCGTTAAGTGACTATGCCAAGCTGGAAGCCGAGGCGGTTTTCTTCGACGCGCAGTCGGGTCTGTCGACCGAAGTCGTGCTGAGCTTCGGAGAGCGGTCCTTAGTCATCATGGCCTTAGACGACCGGGCGCTGGCGCACTGGCCACTGGTGACACTGCGCAGCCCCAGCAAGCGGGATGATCATTCGGTCAAAATCGCACCGGATCAGGGCGCGGAAGACTATGTCTCCGTACGGGATACCGAGATGATCAGGGCCATCCAGACCGTTTGCCCAAACCTCTACACCGCGCCTACAAAGCCTCCGCGACGGCGGGTGCCGCGCCGATATTTGGTTGGTGCCTTGATTGTTTTGTTGGCGATATCCGCCTATCTGGGCTTCCCGGCCATGCTGCGCCACATCATCGATGATATCGCGCCGGAGCAAGAACGGCGTCTGGGCATGGCAATGCGCAGCGAGATGATCAAAACCTTGGGAACACGCAATGTCATATGGCAGTGCGTCGATTCTGAAGGCCTAAAAGCAATAGAGGCCATTACAGGTCGGGTCGCCGCAGGCTCTGAACAGCTTCCCCAGGTTAGCATCATCGATCTGCCGATAGCGGGTACCTTGTTGCTTCCTGGCGGAGAGATTTTGATCTTTCGTGGACTGCTCGATAAAACGAAGACACCTGAAGCAATGGCCGGTCTTTTGGCCCATCAGATGGCGCATTTGGAAACCCGTGACGCTTTGAACCATAGCATCGCTTCGTTCGCGATTATTGACTTGGTCAAATTCTGGTGGGGAGCGCAGCCAGAGGACCAAGTCATCGAGGATGCCACAGAGGCGTTTTTGAGCCGCCCCTATTCGGAAGCCGTCGAACTGAGCGCCGACATGCGCACCACGTTGGCATTGGCTGCAACGGGGCTGCCGACGCGCCCGTTCGCAGCGGACCTTGAAGACTGGGGCAGTTTAGATCAGAGCCCCCTGTCCTTTAGCACGCGTCATCCCGGTGGCTCCGACCGTGCTGCAAAAGTCCGGGGTGCTGATAAGGTCGGCGGGAATTCGTTCAAACCTGCGCTGGACGACCGGTCATGGCTGGCGCTTGGCAATATCTGCGATGAACGCCAACCGTTCGAGTGAAGCGTTCTATCTGAATCAACCGGCCTTGCGTTTGCGCCCGTATAGCTCAAGGCGATGGTGCACGATATCATAGCCGAGCCGCTCTGCAATTTCCTGCTGTATGGCCTCGATACGCTCGGAATGAAACTCGATCACCTGACCAGAGTCCAAGTCGATCAGGTGGTCATGATGCTCGCTGTCAGCAGGCTCAAACCTACTGGGGCCACCTTCAAATGCGTGGCGATGGATCTCGCCTCTTTCCTGCAGAAGCTTCAGCGTGCGGTAGACGGTGGTCACCGACACCGAAGCGTCTTGCGCCAAAGCGCGGTGATAGACTTCCATGGCATCAGGATGGTCTTCTGCTTCTGACAGAACCTTGAGAATCACCTTGCGCTGACGCGTGATTCGAACCCCCGCAGACCTGAGAGATTCTTCATAATTCCGTGCTGGCGATCTGGCTGACATGGGCTTGGATATGGTCCAGATGACAATTTTTTGCAACTGGCGATGTTTTAGTTGCAAATGATTTGCAATTGCATTGACGGGACCGCCACTCTGCCCTAGGTCTTTTGCCAACATCAATGGAGAGCCCTATGCGCGTACTGATCTTATTGGCTTTGCTGCTGCCGACCCCTGCCCTGGCGGACAAACTGAAAGTCGCGACGACATTCACAGTGATCGCAGACATGGTCCAGAACGTGGCGGGCGACAAGGCCGAGGTCGTTTCGATCACCACGCCGGGGGCCGAGATCCACAACTATGCGCCATCGCCGCGTGACATTATCCGAGCACAGGATGCAGATCTGATCCTTTGGAACGGTCTGAATCTGGAGCTGTGGTTTGAGAAATTCTTCACGCGGCTGAAAGACGTGCCGTCGGCGGTGCTGACAGACGGAATCGAACCCATGGGCATCGCCGAAGGACCCTATACCGGGAAGCCCAATCCCCATGCCTGGATGTCGTTTTCCGATGCCGAAATCTACGTGGACAACATCCGCAGCGCCCTCGCAAAGGCAGACCCGGACAATGGCCCCACCTACACCGCCAATGCCGAGGCTTATATTGACCGGATCAGGGCGGCACGCGCCCCGATCCAGGCATTAATCGATGCGATCCCGGAAGATCAACGCTGGTTGGTATCCTCGGAAGGTGCGTTCTCTTACCTGGCCAGGGACCTTGGCCTGCGGGAGCTTTATCTCTGGCCCATCAACGCCGATGCCCAAGGCACACCGCAACAGGTGCGCAAGGTCATCGATGCCGTTACTGCCAACAACATCCCCGCGATCTTCTCTGAAAGTACAGTGTCCGACAAACCGGCCCAGCAAATTGCCCGGGAAACCGGGGCGTCCTATGGTGGGATTCTCTATGTGGACTCTCTTTCAGAGGCTGACGGGCCGGTGCCGACCTATCTGGATCTGCTGCGGGTGACGGCCGAAACCATCGCCAAAGGCTTAACGGAAGGCGCCCGAAAATGACCGGACTTCGCGCCCAGGGCCTGAGCGTTACCTACCGCAATGGTCACACGGCGCTGAGAGATGCGTCCTTTGAAATTCCCACTGGTACGATCTGCGGGCTGGTGGGTGTTAACGGTTCAGGAAAGTCGACCCTTTTCAAAGCGATCATGGGATTTGCGCCGCGTACGGCCGGGACGGTGGACATCCTTGGCCAACCGGTGGGCGAAGCTTTGAAGTCCAATCAGGTGGCTTATGTTCCGCAGGCCGAAGACGTGGACTGGTCCTTTCCCGTTCAGGTTCGCGACGTGGTGATGATGGGCCGCTACGGCCATATGAACTGGCTGCGCATGACACGCGCGGCGGACCGGGATGCCGTTCAAGATGCTCTGAAACGCGTTGGCATGGAGCATTTGGCCGATCGCCAGATCGGAGAGCTGTCCGGCGGTCAGAAAAAACGCGTGTTCCTGGCCCGCGCCCTTGCCCAGGACGCCAATGTGATCTTGCTGGACGAGCCGTTCACCGGTGTCGATGTCGAAACCGAGCACCGGATCATCGAGCTTATGCGTGGCCTGCGCGACGAAGGCCGGGTGATGCTGGTATCGACGCACAATCTGGGTTCTGTCCCGGAATTCTGCGATCGTGTTGTGCTGATAAACCGGACCGTGCTGGCCGCTGGTCCAACGGCCAAGGTCTTTACTCAGGCGAATATCGAAAAAACCTTTGGCGGCGTGCTGCGCCACTTCGTTCTGGGTGGGGCGGATCTGCACGACGATGACGACACGCGCCAGGTCACTGTCATCACCGATGATGAACGGCCCTTCGTGGTCTACGAAGATACGGCGCAGGAGACCGAGGCTCCAGAAAACGAGAAGAAGCAAAGAGCAGACGAGGATGCCTGATCTGCTGGAGCCCTTCGGCTATGCCTATATGGTCAATGCCATCTGGGTCAGTGCCCTCGTCGGCGCGGTCTGTGCGTTCCTCTCTGTGTACCTCATGCTGAAGGGTTGGTCTCTGATCGGCGACGCGCTGTCTCATTCCGTTGTGCCCGGTGTGGCGGGGGCGTTCCTTCTGGGTCTGCCCTACGCAGTTGGGGCTTTCCTGTCCGGCGGTCTGGCTGCAATTGCCATGCTGTTCATCAGTCAGCGCACTCGCCTGAAACAGGATGCCGTGATTGGCATGATCTTCACCGGGTTCTTCGGGGTGGGCATGTTCATCAACTCCATCTCTCCCAGCCCTATCGACATCCAGACCATCATCTTCGGCAACATCCTGGCGATCACACCCGACGACACGGTGCAGGTCGTGCTGATCGGCGCCGTGTCGCTGGCGATCCTGGGGCTGAAGTGGAAAGATCTGATGGTGGTCTTCTTCGATGAAAACCACGCCTATTCGGTCGGTTTAAGCCCGCGTCTGCTGAAGGCCGTGTTCTTTACCCTGCTCAGCGCCTGCACCGTGGCGGCACTGATGACCGTCGGCGCGTTCCTGGTGATTGCCATGGTGGTGACGCCGGGGGCGACGGCCTATCTGCTGACCGACCGGTTCGGGCGATTGATCTGGCTGTCCGTAGGGATCGGCGCGGGCACGGCAGCAGCAGGCGCCTATATCAGTTTTTTCCTGGACGGCGCGACAGGGGGCGTCATCGTCTGCCTGCAAACCACGCTGTTCCTGATGGCGTTCCTGCTGGCGCCGAAGCACGGGTTCTTGGCCGCACGTCGGAACGCTTCGGCATGAATTGGCTGACCGAGCCATTCGCTTACGAGTTCATGCAGCAGGCCATGCTGATATCAGCGTTGATCGCCGCGGCGGCGGGCGCATTGTCCTGTTTCCTGGTGCTGAAGGGCTGGTCGTTGATGGGCGATGCGATTGCCCATGCAGTGCTGCCAGGGATTGTGCTGGCCTATATGACCGGATTGCCGCTAATCCTGGGGGCCTTCGCGGCCGGAATGTTCTGCGCAGGTGCCGTGGGTTTCCTGACCGAAAACAGCCGCGTAAAGCCGGACACGGTGATGGGCGTGGTCTTCGCAGGTATGTTCGGACTGGGGGTCGTGCTTTATACCTGGATCCAGCCCGGTGTACATTTGGACCACATCCTGTTTGGTGATGTCCTGGGCGTCACCTGGGGCGATATTATTCAGACAGGTGTGATCTCTGGCGCCGCATTGACGGTCCTTTTGACACGGCGGAAGGACTTCCTAGCACTGGCCTTTGATCCACAGCATGCACGGGCTGTAGGCCTACCAGCCAAGTGGCTAGAGATCGCCCTACTGGCCGTGATCGCCATGGTCGTGGTCGGAGCATTGAAGGCCGCGGGCCTGATCCTGGCCATCGCACTGCTCATCGCTCCTGGGGCGATTGCCTACCTGATCACAAAGCGGTTCGAACATATGCTGTTCGCGTCGATCTTCCTGGCTGTTTTCTCGGCAGTGGCCGGGGTCTGGGCCAGTTTTTGGCTCGGCTCGGCCCCCGCACCTACTATCGTGGTGGTTCTGACAGCGCTTTTCATCGCAGCGTTCCTATTCGCGCCGCGGCAGGGAATACTGATGCAGCGGGTGTAAGCTGCACAACAGGGCACCCCACAGGAAATTTCGAAGCTTCAATTTCAGCCGAATGTCACCACATGAAGCCTATGCTTCGCAAAGATAGAAATCGCGAGATTTCCACGGCTATCCTTCGGTCATATCTTCAAATCTCTCCGGCCAACGTAGTGATCCTTACGCTTATCGCAGCGACAGCCATCGCTCTTGCCTTAGCGTTCACGGAACCAAGATTTGCCAGCGGGTATGTCTACGCGACCGCGAAAAACCTGCGAGTCAAACACAGACACCTGTCTGGCCGCAGCCATTCGTACTTGGTGGCGACACTAGAGGATGGCACCACTGCAACGGTTAGTGTTCCACTGACGAAAATCACACCAGGCTCAAAGATCTGTCTATCCGACCTGCGGGGATCATTGACTGGGCGGCGCGTGTATAGTTTGGCTCCGTCTAAAAGTGCGCAGGTCTCTAAGGTCGGTTCTAACGCAACCCAGATCACTCACCCACCATTCACAGTCGCCCCGCCCAGAAGGGTCCAACCAACCATGCTTTCGGGGTAAAGCTTGACGCCTTCGATCCCGGCCAGCTCAGATAAGGCGAACCAGTTCGTCGCCGCCCAGTGGCCTGTGTTGCAGAAACTGACCAGCTCGGTCTCACCAGGCACATAGCCCGCCTCTTTCGCGATACGAAGGACGTCGTCCCCGCTCACGATCTCGGTCTTCGAGCCGACGAACCAAGTGTCGTGGGTTATATTCAGCGCGCCATCCAGTGTGCCGGCTTGCGCAGCAGCGGCGTGTTTCTTGTCGCCTGCCCAGAACTCCTCGGGCCGGGCATCAACCATGATCGCATCACGACTGCCGTCCAGCACAGCCTGCACGCCAACCCGGTCAATCATCCATTCGGTCGACAAAGTGTATTCCCCTGTTGAGGGCGTCGGCGTCGCGGCATCCTGGCCCAGCGGCAAACCCGCCTTCGCCCAGGCCTTGAGCCCTCCGTTCAGAATGGCAATTTCCGTCAGGCCGGCCGACTTCAGCGTCCAATAGACCCGCGCGGCACTGCCGAAATCCGTCGCGTTCTTACCGGCATAGGTCACGACAACCCGGTCATCCCGCTCAATCCCAAGCCCCTGCAGCAAGGCGGTCAAGGCATCATCGCTGAGCGTCCGGCCAGGGTTTTCTTTCGGTCCGCGCCATTTGCCATAGGCGGCGTTCACTGCGCCTGGCACATGACCCTTGGCGAAATCCTTGCCGCTGCGGATATCCAGAACGATAACATCCTGGTCCAACATGGCGTTTAGCGATGTCGGATCGACGACTTTCTTCCAATCTGCGGCCAGGGCCTGACCGGCGATCAAGATTGCGCCAGCCATCGGTATAAGCGCGCGGAACATGTCATATCTCCTCATCAGAATCTATTATTCTATATACACCAGGTGTGCTATATTATAAATTACATTTGTGTTATGCAGAATATGACGCGCCCGGTCGAGGAATTGCCGCGAACAGGCAGGCACTTTTCATCATATCTAGAACAGTTTATCGGAAGCTGCGTGCACAATCCCATCACGTCCGGGACCTAGAATGAGCGAACACGACGACCCGCTGGTTATCTTTACCCCATCGGGCAAACGGGGGCGGTTTCCGGTCGGCACCCCTGTATTGCAGGCCGCACGACAGTTAGGCGTAGATCTGGACAGTGTTTGCGGTGGGCGTGGGATCTGTTCGAAGTGCCAGGTGCAACCTTCTTTCGGCGAATTTCCCAAGCATGGCGTGACCGTCGGTAAGGACGCGCTGTCGGAATGGAACAAGGTCGAAGAACGCTACAAGTCCAAACGCGGCTTGATCGAGGGGCGGCGGCTGGGATGCCAGGCCGAGGTACAGGGCGATGTCGTGATCGACGTGCCCGAGGAATCTCAGGTCCACAAACAGGTCGTAAGAAAACGGGCCGAGGCGCGGGAAATCATCATGGATCCCGCCACCAAGCTTTATTACGTCGAAGTCGCCGAACCCGACATGCACAATCCAAAGGGCGATCTGGAACGCCTGCTGGATGCGCTGTGGGAACAATGGCAGCTTGCCAACATTATCGGCGATCTACGTACTCTGCAGATGCTGCAACCTGCCCTGCGCGACGGTGACTGGAAGGTCACGGTGGCCATCTACACCGGGCGCGGACGATCCGATGGGCGGATCATTCAGGTCTGGCCGGGGTTCTATGACGGCACGATTTATGGGGTCGCCTTCGATGTCGGCTCGACCACCATCGCCTGTCACCTCTGCGATCTGGTAACCGGTGAGGTGAAAGCCTCGAACGGATTGATGAACCCGCAGATCCGCTTTGGCGAAGATCTGATGAGCCGGGTCAGTTATTCGATGATGAACCCCGGCGGGGCCGAGGAAATGACCAAGGCCGTGCGCGAGGCGATCAACGCGTTAATCGGCCAGGTCGCGGCTGAGGCGCTGATCGATAGAACAGAGGTTGTCGAAGGCGTGCTGGTCGGCAACCCGGTGATGCACCATCTGTTTCTGGGCCTCGACCCGAAAGAGCTTGGCTGGGCGCCCTTTGCCCTCGCCACATCAAATTCGCTGACGCTTTGGGCGAATGAGATGGGCCTTTCGATGCACCCTGATGCGCGGCTTTATGTTCTGCCTTGCATCGCTGGGCATGTGGGCGCAGATGCCGCCGCCGTGGCGCTGTCCGAAGCACCGCACCGCCAGGATGAGATGACCCTGGTTGTGGATGTCGGCACGAATGCAGAAATTCTGCTGGGCAATCGGGACAAGATGCTGGCCTGCTCCTCGCCGACCGGGCCCGCGTTTGAAGGGGCGCAGATTTCGTCCGGGCAACGAGCCGCGCCGGGGGCGATTGAGCGGGTGCGCATTGACCCCGTAACGAAAGAGCCGCGCTTCAAGATTATCGGTTCGGATCTATGGTCCGATGATGAAGGCTTCACTGCTTCGACCAATGGACAGGGTGTCAGCGGCATCTGCGGGTCCGGCATCATCGAAGTGATTGCCGAGATGCGCATTGCGGGCCTGATCAACGAAGACGGCGTGATCTTGTCTGCCGTGCAGGCCGGCACCCCCCGCGCGGTCGAGGACGGCCGGACCTGGGCCTATACATTGCATGACGGAACGGCAGAAAACGGCCCGCTGATCCAGGTGACCCAGGCCGATGTCCGCGCCATCCAATTGGCCAAGGCAGCACTTCACGCAGGTGCACAATTGCTGATGGACAAGATGGGCGTCGAAACTGTTGACCGGGTGATCCTGGCCGGGGCGTTTGGGGCGCATATCTCTCCGCTGCACGCGATGGTCTTGGGCATGATTCCGGATTGCGATGTTAACCGCGTGCTTTCGGCGGGCAATGCTGCAGGGACCGGTGCACGGATTGCTTTGCTGAATTCTGCCGCCCGGCGGGAAATCGAGCACATCGTCCAAACGGTGGAAAAGATAGAGACTGCGGTCGAAGAGAAATTTCAGGATCATTTCGTCGCTGCGATCGCCGTGCCGCACAAGCACCAACCCTATCCATTGCTGAAAACCCAGGTCACCCTACCCGATCTGCCCGCCATGGGCGGGTCTTCTGATGACAGGGAAGGCCGGGGAAGACGCAGGCGTCGGCGCAGCGCGTGATAGCCCTTAGCGCAGGTGTTTGATCGCTCGGCTGAGTTGCAGATCTGTTTTCTGGCCCCTGCCTTTCAACGCTTGCAATTGCTCTATGACGTCTTCTGAGCTTTGTTTTTCAATATAGGGCGCGGCGCCGGTCATGATCATTGCTAATTGAAAGAACCCTTCGTCGTTGTTGTCGGCAAGATTTTTCCACGTTTGAATGGCCATATCCATCACGCGCGGATCTCCCAGATCGAACAGGAACTCGGACGCATGAATGCGCAGTGCCCGGTCTTTCGATGTACTCGCCTTCAACAGAACCGCACGATCTTTCTCGGACATCTGCGCGGCAATTTTGACGCGCTGATCCTTATGATCGCGCATCATGAAGGTCAGCGCTTTCACCAGTTTTTCGCGACAATTTCTGGACGACTTGCTGTCGCGGATAACGTCCAGAGCCGGTTCGACAATCTTCGATCCCATGGAAGTCAAACGCAACGAGGTGTCTGCGGTCGCGTCTGGCCCGCAGGTTTCTTTCACCAGTGTGGTGACTTTGGGCTCCGGACTGCCGAGAAGGTTGCTGCTAACCTGTAGAACGAAAAATACACCCAGAACCACTGTAAGACTGACACCAGCGCCCCACGCGACTTTCGTAAGGCCAGATCGTTTTCTGGTGCCGGATGTATCGACTGTTCCACGTTGATCCAACTTGGGCGCTTCATGCTCGTGCAAATCCTCAACAACTGTGTTGTTCGGATCGACGGGTCCGTGTTCTTGTTCCTCTTCATCTTCGATCGGTTCCTGCAAGACATCGCGTAAAGTCGGGATCAACTCAGCATCGATGATCGTATCGAAATATCGTTGCATCACCGGAATACCATTCCGGCGGACCAGCGGTTTCAGCGGATCAGGCAGTTGGTCCGAGGTCGGCATCTCAGCACCGTCGACCAGCAGTGGGATGACGGGAATCCCCTTGCGCTGTAGTGCGGATTCTATTTCGATCCGAACGAAATCGGTTTCGCTGTGCAACTCTTCGATTGCCGAAATCCAAGTCGGCCCAATGATCGCAACAAAGGCTTCACACTTTCCGACCTGGCCATCCAGATGCTCGACGAAATCGATGCCGGGCGGGATGGAATCGACGTCAAAGAACAGCCTGTCGGCACCAAAAACCTCGGCCAATTGATTGTAGAGCCGTGACGCGGCATTCCCGTCCGTCCCGCGCCGGTAGCTGATAAAAATCCTTCCCTGGCTCATAAATCACCATCTCAGTAGCGTTGGCGCAATAGTACCACTGCAATCCAAGATTGAAGACCATTTAATCACACAAGTCAGGGCGGTCTGCGGCCTCGCTGGTTGCCAGAATAATCTGCGCAGGTGATCCCAGGCTGATAAAATGAGGTTCAGGCACGTAGGGAAAGCTGTCCCGGAACGCCAATTGTCCAAGGAAGACCTGATCGACCGGCGCATGTGCACCACCCCGGGCGAACAGCAGCCTGTAGATACTATCCATCACATCATCGCGGAACCGCCGCCCGCCGCAGGTGCGGTGGCTGCCCGGATTGCCCAAGATCATCTCAAGCTCGATGTCGAGAAACGGATCACCATAGCAAGCATCCAAGCGGTTGAGATCTATCGACAGAAAGTCAGCCGCCATAACCGCCGCGAAGTGGTCCACTTGGGCGTCCGTCCATTCCAGCGGCGGGACCATTGCATCATGGAGACGCACGGTTTCGGCAATGCGCGCGCCATAGGCCGGATCGACATCTGTGAAGGATGGCAGGCGATTAAAACTGTCGCGCAGATCCTCCACTTTCTCGGGCACATATCGGGTCGGCATCAGCACATTCGTCAGCTCCGGCCTGCCGACCCGGTCATAGGGTTCGCCGTCGACCAAGGACTCGCCGACAATGCCGACCAGTGCTGCAGATCCGTCGAACAGCTTTTCAACGGGAACCTCGAACACCAGCGAAAAGAGGTTCTGCCGGTTGAGCGTGTTCTTGCCGATCTCTCGATCCAGAACCGAAGTTTCCCCGAAACGGGTTACGCATAGCGCCCATTCCGCATCAAAAAAGAATGGATCGGCGGCTTTGCCGAAGAAGATCTTAGCACCGTCTGCCTCGCCGATTTCGTCAAAGGGCGTCTCGAAGCTGCGTCCATCGGTGTCGCTGCAAGTCAGCGTCTGCGCTTTGGCAAACGTACAGGTCAGCACATAGCCGTCCGCTTCAGGCTCCAACGCCGAGGGCTCGCCGCCGATTTCCAACTCACGCATTGCAATTCTCAACGTGATGTCGTGGTCCAGCCCTGCGGTGGCGAATCCCAGTGTCTCGAGGCTCAGCGAATCCAAGCGTGACCTGAAAGGATGGACATTCAGAACAACCGCCAGGGAACGGTCGCCATTGGCAGGGAAGGCATAGATGTCGGCCAGATCACCATGGCGATTGCCCGCGGTTTCAGGTCCATCCACGTGATCGGCAGCATCAGCGCCTTGTGCCATACAAAGCAAAACGCAGACGGCAAGAAATCGGACCATCAGAAACGCCCCCCGTAAGATACCAAGAGAAGCGTGCCATCAGACCTGGCCAAGGGCAAGCAGCGCATCAGCGAAGAGCCGCCGCCGGTCTGAAAGATAAAACAAAGCCAAGACCCAAGATGTCGCTTTGTGGCTATCGCTCAGCGTTGGCGTCGTGCCAAAGGTTCACTATGAGGGCCCTTTCCAACACTCCGCAGACAGGTCTGATCCTGGTCACCGTTGCATTTTTGTACGCGCCTCTATTGGACGTCTTTGCCAAATTGCTGACGGAAACGATCTCCCCCGGTATGGTTGGCATGGGGCGTTTCGCCCTGGCCTCGCTGTTTCTGATCCCATTGGTGTCGATAACCGGACAGTGGGGCCGCCTGCGGCGCGGTCACGTTTTGGCGGGCGTTTTCTTGGGCACGGCATTGTTGTGCTTCAATTCGGCCCTACAGGTCATGCCGATCGCCAATGCAATCGCGATCTTCTTTGTCGAGCCGCTGATCCTGACGGTTTTGTCCGCCCTGATCCTGAAGGAAAGCATCGGATGGCGGCGCATCTTGGCAGTTTGCGTGGGCCTGGTCGGCGCCATCATCGTGATCCGCCCAAATTGGGAGGCATTCGGCCCCGCCGCCGCTCTGCCGTTGGGTACGGCGGTTTGCTTCGCCTGTTATATGTTGGTGACCAAAGTCATGGTCACCGATGGCAAACCGCTGTTGCTGCAATTTTGGACCGGCACCGCCGCTGCAACCGTTCTGCTGATCGCAACCGCCGCCGGCACAGAGGCCGAAGTTTCTTTCTTGATACTCAGCTGGCCGACCTGGTCCGAGACCCTTCTGTTCCTCTGCCTCGGTGTGGTAGCCGTCGCCGCACATCAGATGATCGTACTGTCCCTGGCGCGGATCGACGCCTCGGTCGTCGCTCCGATGCAGTATATCGAGATCATATCTGCCACCTTATTCGGATGGTGGATCTTTGGCGATTTCCCTGACCTCTGGACTTGGATCGGCGCGGGCATCATTATCGCGTCGGGGGTCTACGTGTTCCATCGAGAACGGCAGAGGGACGTCACATCATGAAATTGCGATTTGCGGTGCTGGGACTTGCAGCCATTTTGGCGGCTTGTGACGAGCCGACTGTGATCAGCCACGTCGACCGCCGCCCCAATGTTGCGATCACCGATCTTTGGACAGCCCAAGGTCCAGATGGTGTCCGCACCGAAATCCATGGGCTTCCTTTCAAGGGTGTCGCGCCAAAGCGCTTGGCGGAAGTGTTGCGCCCGCCCGCCAGCGCGTCGAACGTCACCTTCAATGCTGTTCCGGTTGGGTCGCACGGCACAGGCCACGCCTGGCGGTTGGTTCTGCATTTCAACCCGGCAGGCGCGCCAAACAGCACTGTCGATTGCAAACGCACTGTGATCGCTGAAACCGCACCGCAGCCGACAGAAGGATATTCAGTGAATGCAACATTCTGCAAAGGCACGGAATGGCAAGCCCACGGTTTCATGAAGGTGCTCAAAGCCGAGCCCGGCGACTTGCAAAGCTATTCTCAGCATATGCAGGCGTTGCTGAATGTGATCTTTCGCGAAGAACCTGACCGCTGACCCCTTGAATGCGGATCAGCAATGCCCTAATTCAGCGGTCCCTTTGGGGGTGTATAGCTCAGTTGGTAGAGCAGCTGACTCTTAATCAGCGGGTCCTAG
>JBCCHJ010000031.1:0-57218 GCA_039028795.1 Pseudomonadota bacterium | reverse complement strand
CCGACACCCCAGATCGATCTGACAGGCCGGTCAGCCAAAAAGTCTTCAGCTTCCGCCCGGCCGATCACCGAAAGCCCCCGCGGTTTGTCCAGGTCCGAGGCGATCTTCGCCAGATATTTGTTGTGGCTGAGCCCGACTGAAACCGTGACGCCGATTTGTTCTTCGATGGTCAACGCCAACCTGGCCAAGGACAAGGCAGGCGGCGCGCCCAGCAGGCGTTCGGTACCGGTCAGGTCCAGGAAGGCCTCGTCCAGAGACAAAGGTTCGATCACCGGGGTCAATTGATCCATAAGCGCGCGGATCTCTTTCGAAACGCTGGAGTAGACTTCCATCCTCGGTTTGACGACGGCAGCGTCGGGACACAGCTTCAACGCCTTGAACATCGGCATGGCAGATCTGACGCCATCGACCCGGGCAATATAGCAGCAGGTCGAGACAACACCACGCCGCCCTCCGCCAACGATCAGCGCCTTGTCGCGCAACTCTGGATCATCGCGCTTTTCGACCGAGGCATAGAAGGCATCGCAATCCATATGGGCGATCGAAAGATCCCCCAGTTCCGGATGCTCCAGGATCCTTGGACGGCGACACACCGGACAACGCGGCCCTGGGGGCTGCTCGAACCAGGTCAGACAGTCTCGGCACATGGCGGGCATCGCCGAACCTTACCATGGGTGTCGAATACGCGCGAGCGTGCAACCGCCGAAGTCAATCGGTTGGCAGGCTGTCCAATATTGCCTTAGCAGCTGCCACCGGGTCATCGGCACCATAGATCGGCCGTCCGACCACGATGTGATTGGCGCCGTCATTGATCGCATTCGCAGGGGTCGCAACGCGTTTCTGATCGCCAAGGTCTGCACCGGCGGGCCGAACGCCAGGTGTAACGATCAATCGGCCATCAGCTTCAGGCAAAGCCCGGATCAAAGCGGCCTCTTGCGGGGAAGAAATCACACCGTCAGCCCCTGCCGCCAGCGCCCTGCGCGCCCTTTCAACTGTGATGTCCTGGACGTCACCGGGAACGATCATCATGTCGTCCAGATCGCCCCGATCCAGTGATGTCAGCACCGTCACCCCCAGGATCTTCGTGCCTGTCGCACCCCTGCCCCGCACCGCCGCTTGCACCACATGGGGATCAGCATGAACCGTCAGGAAATCCAGATCGAACTTGCAGAGCCCCCGAACGGCAGCTTCGACCGTATTGCCGATATCGAAGAGCTTCATGTCCAGAAAAATGCGTTTCCCCTGCCCCTTCAGTTCATTGGCCAGCGCCAGGCCTCCCCCGGTCAGCATCCCCAGCCCGATCTTGTAGAAGCTGACGGCGTCGCCAAGGCGCTCTGCCA
Organism: Pseudomonadota bacterium; assembly: GCA_039028795.1. GTDB lineage: Bacteria > Pseudomonadota > Alphaproteobacteria > Rhodobacterales > Rhodobacteraceae > Thermohalobaculum. The sequence goes on along the minus strand of JBCCHJ010000031.1, from coordinate 55,878 downwards.
GTTCGCCCCCGGCGATCGCGTTTGGCACGTCGAGGGCAACGATCAGGCGGTCATCGGATGTCATGGGGGGCTCCTTTCAGGGGTTGGTCCTGAAAGCGTCCTCTTAGTTTATGCGTGTAGGATTTAACAGAGTGTAGGCCGGGCTTCAGCCCGGCTCTGAAAATCTATGGCCGGATGGGCACCACCAAAGGCACGCGAAGATCTGCATCCGGTCCGGCCGGGGCGTCGGGCAAAGGGATCAGCACCTCGATCTCGTCCGGCACACGGGCCAGAGGGTCCAGCCCCATCCGCACCCGCGCCTGGTCCAAGGTTGTGCGCACGACCTTATCCCGCGCGATCGCCTCGCCCAGTCGGCAACGCTGATAGGCGACCTGATCGCCAGGAAAGTACCGCCGGCATTCGGCCTGCACCCGATCCCGCCAACGCTTCTGGGAAATTTCCAACTCTCGCTCGAACGCTTGGATCTCTTCCGCGGTTGCGGCCTGCAGATCCACAGTGGCGGTGGCAATCCGCCCTTCGGTCTTCGCCTCTCGTTCATCGGCGATGTAACCCAGACAGGCAGCACGGGCTTGATCCAGGCGTTCCACCAGGCAGGGCCTTGCCGCGTCATCGATCGGCCCGGCGGCTACTGGCGTTCCGACAATGATCCATAGAATTGCGAGTCGTTTCATGACCCCGCACCATCAGGCGCGAAATCTAAGGGTCGCGTAAACGGCGTAAAGGTCCTTGAGTTCCCGTTGCCAAAACACCACATGTTTGTCATCAGCATGCCGCTCTGGGTGCTGATCCAAGCCAAAATTCCACTGGCGGGCCAAAACGGACGCCGGACACTGTGCTAGTTGAGGAGACAGTGATGAATCTGGAGAAATTCACCGACCGTGCCCGCGGCATGGTGCAAGCCGCCCAATCGATCGCGATCAGGGCCGACCACCAACGCCTTACCTCGGAACATTTGCTGGCCGCGATGCTGGACGATGACCAGGGCTTGGCGATTAATCTTATCAACGCAGCAGGCGGCGATGCCGCCACGGCCAAGGCTGGGTCCGATGCCGCGCTGGCCGCCATGCCGAAAGTTTCGGGCGGAGGCGGTCAGATTTACCTGGACCCGAATCTGGCCCGTCTGATGGACGAGGCAGAGAAGCTTTCCGACAAGGCCGGAGACAGCTTCGTCACGGCAGAGCGTTTGCTGACTGCTTTGGCCATGGCCAAAGACACCGAAGCCGCGAAAATCCTGGAAAGTGCGGGCGTGAACCCACAGGCCCTGAATGGCGCGATCAATGATTTGCGTAAAGGCAGGACCGCAGACTCGGCGAATGCCGAGGAAGGCTATGATGCGCTGAACCGGTTTGCCCGGGACCTGACCGAGGCGGCCCGCGACGGCAAGATCGACCCGATCATCGGACGGGACGAAGAGATCCGCCGCTGTATCCAGATCCTTTCCCGCCGCACAAAGAACAACCCCGTCGTGATTGGCGAACCTGGCGTCGGTAAGACCGCAATTGCCGAGGGTCTGGCCATGCGGATCGTCAATAAGGACGTGCCTGAGAGCCTGGAAGATAAACGCCTGATGGCGCTGGACATGGGCGCGTTGATCGCGGGTGCGAAGTATCGCGGCGAGTTCGAAGAACGGCTGAAATCCGTGCTTTCGGAAGTTACCGCGGCGGCGGGCGGCGTGGTGCTCTTCATTGATGAGATGCACACGTTGGTCGGCGCGGGCAAGGGCGAAGGATCGATGGATGCCTCGAACCTGCTGAAGCCGGCCCTGGCGCGGGGCGAGTTGCACTGTATCGGCGCGACCACCCTGGACGAATACCGCCAGCACGTCGAAAAGGATGCGGCTTTGGCGCGCCGGTTTCAGCCGGTCTTCATCGAAGAACCCACCGTCGAGGACACGATCTCGATCCTGCGCGGGATCAAGGACAAGTATGAAGTCCACCACGGCGTGCGCATCTCGGACGCCTCGCTCGTTGCTGCGGCGACCCTGGGCAACCGCTATATCTCTGACCGGTTCCTACCGGATAAAGCCATCGATTTGATGGATGAGGCCGCGAGCCGCCTGCGCATGGAGGTCGACAGCAAGCCTGAAGAATTGGACGCCATCGACCGCGATATTCTGCAAAAGCAGATCGAGGTCGAGGCTCTGAAGAAGGAAACTGATGCAGCGTCCAAGGACCGGTTGGCCAAGCTCCAGACAGAGCTGGGCGACATGCAACAGGAATCCGCAGCCCTGACCGCGCGCTGGCAGGCCGAGCGCGACAAGCTGGGCGCCGCCCGGGACATTAAGGAACAACTGGACGAGGCCCGCAACTCGCTGGAGCAAGCCAAACGTGTCGGTGACCTGGCCAAGGCTGGGGAGCTATCTTATGGCACCATCCCCGATCTGGAAAAGCGCCTGTCCGAAGCAGAGGCCGCCGAAAGCGGTGGCGATGTGATGGTGGAAGAGGCCGTGCTGCCGGAACATGTGGCCAGCGTGGTCGAGCGTTGGACCGGTATCCCGGTCGACAAGATGCTGGAAGGCGAGCGTGAAAAGCTGCTGCGCATGGAAGAGGTCATCGCAGAACGCGTGATCGGCCAGGAAGACGCGGTCGGCGCTGTGTCCAATGCCGTGCGCCGGGCCCGCGCGGGCCTGAACGACCCGGGCCGGCCGATGGGGTCATTCCTGGTCCTCGGTCCGACCGGCGTCGGCAAGACCGAACTGACCAAGGCATTGGCCGCCTTCCTGTTCGATGACGATCAGGCGCTGGTTCGGGTGGACATGTCAGAATTCATGGAGAAGCACTCGGTCGCCCGTCTGATCGGCGCGCCTCCGGGCTATGTCGGCTATGATGAAGGCGGGGTACTGACCGAGGCCGTGCGCCGCCGCCCCTACCAGGTCGTCCTGTTTGACGAGGTTGAAAAGGCCCACCCGGATGTCTTCAATGTGTTGTTGCAGGTGCTGGACGAAGGCCGCCTGACCGATGGTCAGGGCCGGACCGTGGACTTCCGCAATACGCTGATCATCCTGACGTCGAACCTCGGCGCGATCCACTTGTCCGAACTGCCGGATGGGGCGCCGTCTTCGGATGCAGAACCCCAGGTGATGGAGATGGTTCGGGCGCACTTCCGGCCCGAGTTCCTGAACCGGTTGGATGAAATCATCCTGTTCGACCGGCTCAGCCGTCCGAATATGGATGGAATTGTGAAGATCCAACTCGCGCGTCTGGCCAAGCGGTTGGAGCCGCGCAAGATCGTGCTGGACCTGACCGAAGCCGCGATGACGTGGCTGGCCGACCGGGGCTATGACCCCGTCTATGGCGCGAGACCGCTGAAACGGGTGATCCAGAAAGCACTGCAGGATCCCTTAGCCGAACTGTTGCTGGCAGGTGCAGTCAAGGACGGCGAAACAGTGAAGATCGGCGCGGACGATGAAGGCTTGATCCTGGGTGACCGGGCCGAGGCACCACCGCCCGATGCCAGCCTGACAGTGCACTAACGCAACCGATCCAAAATGCGAAACGGCCGCCCAGAGTCTTTGAAATGACTGGGGCGGCCGTTTGACGTTCGTGCCAGCCCTGTTGGGACTGGCCCTCGGCGAGCGGTCCGCTATCCTGCGCGGGCGGCTTCCGAGAAACTGGTTGTCTTGACTTGCGCTGTCAGGGCATCACCCCGGCGCGTAAAACTATAGAGCGATCCGTCATGGCCAGGCAGTGCGAAGCTCAGGCTTTCGCCATCGTCCATGCGAAGAATGATCTCTTTGTTAGCGCGGCCATCTTGAAAAGACGCGATCACTTCCATCTGGCCATCCACGAAATGATAACGCATCGCAACGCCAACGCCGTCATGGTGCAGATCCGCGCGTTCGCTGGGCTGATCGATGGTTACCACCCGGGTACCTGGATCGTTCAAAAACAGAAGAGTCCCGATCGCGGTGGCAGCAGCGAGAGAGGCGAAGCGCAACATGATCTGGATCTCCTTTCGTTGAATTGACTATGCGCCGAATCATGCAGGCGTGGCTGTAACAGCGCTCACAGGTTGGTGGTGAAGACTGGCCATCCCAGAATGGCTGACCTACATTCCGCGCAGGCAATCCGAAGGGGTACCCAATGCTGTTCTGGGATATCGTTTATACCAGCCTGCAGGTCTTGGCTGCGCTGTTCGTCGTGGCGGTTGGTCTTGCGGTTTTTCTGGTTCTGATCTTCTTTGTGATCGACCGCTTGCAGACCCGTGATGCTGTGCGGCGTAACTATCCGGTGCTGGGCCGGTTTCGCCACATCTTCTCCGAACTCGGTGAGTTCTTTCGCCAGTATTTCTTCGCCATGGATCGCGAGGAAATGCCGTTCAACCGAGCACAGCGAAACTGGATCGGCCGTGCCTCCAGCGGCGAGGGTAATACGATTGCCTTCGGCTCGACCCGCAATGTTGCGACACCGGGCACGCCGATTTTTGTAAATGCCCCATTTCCACCCTTGGATCAGGATTATGCGAAAACCGAACCCCTGGTGATCGGACCCGGTGCACGGCAACCCTATGCGGCGCCCTCGTTCTTCAACATCTCAGGCATGAGCTTCGGCGCCCTGTCGCGGCCCGCGGTCAAGGCCCTGTCTCGCGGGGCAAAGGAATCCGGCGTCTGGTACAATACAGGCGAAGGCGGCATGTCGGATTGGCATCTGGAAGGCGGCTGCGACATCGTCTTTCAGATTGGCACGGCAAAGTATGGCGTCCGCGATGCCGATGGAAATCTCAGTGATGACAAGCTGCGGGAGGTCGCCGCCCACAAGCAAGTCCGGATGTTCGAGATCAAGATGAGCCAGGGCGCCAAGCCAGGCAAAGGCGGCATCTTGCCCGCGGGCAAAGTGACACCCAAGATCGCCGAGATCCGGGGCATTCCAGAGGGCCAGGCCTCGATCTCTCCGAACCGCCATGTCGAGGTCGACTGCGTCGACGACCTGTTGGACATGATCCACCGTATTCGCGAAGTCACCGGCAAACCCACAGGCTTCAAAACTGTGGTTGGCGGGACGGATTGGCTGGAAGAACTGTTCGCCGAGATCCACCGCAGGGGGTTGGACTGCGCGCCGGATTTCATCACGATTGATTCCGGGGACGGCGGAACTGGGGCAGCGCCAATGCCCTTGATGGATTTGGTGGGCCTGACCATTCGCGAGGCATTGCCCCTGGTATCGGACGTATTGCATGCCCATGGCCTGCGCGACCGGATTCGCCTGATTGCCAGCGGAAAGCTGGTGAACCCCGGCGATGTCGCCTGGGCCATTGCGACGGGCGCCGACTTTGTCGTCTCTGCCCGGGGTTTCATGTTTAGCCTGGGCTGCATTCAGGCCCTGAAGTGCAACAAGAACACTTGCCCCACCGGCATCACGACCCATGACCCGCGCTTCCAAAAGGGCCTGGTCCCGCGCGAAAAATACAAGAACGTCGCGGCCTATGCGAAGTCGGTCATCAAGGAAGTCGAGATGATCGCCCATTCCTGCGGGGTTGCCGAACCTCGCCAATTGCGCCGGCATCACGTGCGCATGGTTCAGCCAGATGGGCATTCGGTGCAGATGGATCAGTTGCATCCGCGGCCAGAGCAGGTCGCATGAGCCTGCAGACGGTCGTCCGCCCGCTGGGCGAAGGTGATCTGAGCTGGGTGCTGCAGTTGAATCAGATTCATCAGCAAGACCTGTCATCGCTAACGTCAGATCAGCTTGCAGCGCTGGCTAGCGCAGCGACAATTGCCTGGGTTGCTGCACCGGATCTGGGCTTCATGCTGGCCTTCGACCAGGACGCTCCCTATGACGGTGTGAATTTTCAGTGGTTCCGATCGCGCTATGACCAGTTCATCTATGTCGACCGGATCGCGGTGGATGAAAAAGCCCGGGGCCGCGGTGTGGCCCGGCAATTGTATTCGGATCTCTTCGTCCATGCAGGCGAAGCCGGGTACAGCCTGATCGCGGCCGAGATCAATTCGGATCCTCCCAACCCGGGCTCGGATGCCTTCCACGAACGCCTGGGTTTCGAAACCGTGGGTGAGACGGATCTAGCAGATCGCGGAAAAACCGTGCGCTACGTCGCACGGCAGTTGGACTGACGTCCCCAGCCGCCGCGTTGCCATATTAATCCTCTACCAAATTTTATCTATCTATCTCAGTAGAAATCACATCTAATCTCTACTGTAGTTCTTTGATTTTTTGCCTTACCCCTTCTATCATGACGTCTAATTTTTGAAGCTTTTCTTCTTTTGATTCGTTCGAAATTTCTGAATTAATTATCTCATTACGTCCTTTCTGGAGAGACCCCAAAACATTTTTGTGCGTAAAAATCAAGCACTTATTGAGCGTAATTCCTCCTTCACAGGGATTTCCTGGGGATATACTTAGTGAACTCGTCGCATTTGATGTGAGTGGCAGCGTCAAAACTACAATTAGTGTGATCAAAGCTTTCATCTATGCGCTCATTGCTATCTGAAGATAATGAAAATGTGTATCTTCTGCCCCGATGTCGTCAACAAGTATTTAGCTGTCTGTACGAGTTTCCAGCCATTATTTTCGCACAATGGCGCTAGGATGCTATCGAGAATCGATATTGAAGAAATAGGCGGAGCTTTGGATCACGGGCGACCTGTCTGCGTCCTTTTGGAAATATGAGACGGGCATGCCGCAAGACTAGGAATCCCCTCCTCGCAAGCCAGCCTTCATGGCCGAGGACGGCCAGAGATGCGCCTTCGGCACTCCAGAGCCGCGCGGCACCATCAGCCGTCATTTATGTCGCTTTGCGGCGCGATTCCGTCGAAGGATCATTTAGCCAAAGTAACCAAGAAAAGAATTTGCTTTTCGTTTGCACATGCGAGATCGATCATGGCTGTTAGCGGCGGCTCTCGGCCGTTCACAAGGGAGCCTGAACCACCCCGCTTCATAAACCCATTTCAAGCGACGAACAGCCGAAGCTGTGGGATAATCGGGCACAGCAGAACAGACGCCTATGCGGAATTCTGCGCGTTGTCGTACGTTCGCGCGGATACCGTATAGCGCCCTCTCAACTGACTAAGGCCGACATTTGGCTAGCACGCTCGGAAGTCAGTTCGATCGCTCGAAGCCACCTCGTCAATAACTCAAGCCTAAATACTAGTGGGTGCGGGGGACGATTGGCCTCGGACCAGCATGGTCAGGGTCGAACAACCGCGACGGCGCATAATACGTGTGATCGTATTTTGCCCTCGCTGCCGCGCGGCGCGCTGCATCTGTCGATTTGGACCGCTGTTCGAAGGATTGAAGGCGCTGCCGAGTAGTTTGCTCGTCAGGTCCGCTTGGGTCAGCAACTCCGCTTGGGTCGGCAACCCGTTCGCGCGATTGCTTACCCGCTGACCGATGATAGATTTCGGGATTCTTTACCCGTACGGCTTGTTTACTTTGGCGCGGTGGAGCAGGCACAACGCTTTCAGTATTGAATGGCGTGCGTGGCGAATACCGATCAACTGGTGCGATCGATGTCATCGTCAATCGCTCGTCGGTAGCGGTAACAAAAAGCACACGTGGGTCCAGCCCTTGGATCAATCCATCCACTGTAGAGCCGAACGAAAGATCCTTGAAGTTCGCCTGACCAATCATTTCTGTAGATGGGTTCATAGGCCCAAGCCAACTCAGATAGAACCAATCGATGTCATCTGCGTTATAGACCCTTGTTCCCAGCGTCGGGCTTGTGACAACGACCGTGGCATCGATAATTCCAAGTTCTTCCGCAGAACCTTTTGCACGTTGCTTGGTGGCGAACACCTGCAAATCGACGACAATTGTGGCATGGACACGTGTTGTATTGTCATCCTCAGTGCCCCACCAATCAACGAAGATAGCGTGAGGAGCAGCGTGTGCAAAAACCGGTGCCAATGACAACAGCAGAACTATCAGTGAAAGGCGTTTAATTCTGCGCATCCCCAAATTCCAGATAGTCCGGTGTGAGCAAGAATCGTATCTTGAAATGCGAAAGATGAAGTTAAGTTTTGGCGCGCTTCTCGTTTAGCACGCTGTCGGCTAAATTTGCAGATCTACCTAATGCTAGTTTTTTGGCGCAGCTCGACTAACGATCAGGCCCTAGTCCAGGTCTGAAAATGGCGCACCCGGACATTGATTTGATCTGCAACACAGGACAGCTTGGGCTCAATACCAACCCTTCACCGCACAAAAAATCAGCCCGACTTTCACATCGCTTCACCATCCGCATTTATCGCATGCCGCCGGGTGCTCTTCATTCCATCCCAGATAATTTTTCTCGGCGCCTTCACAGCAGGATGATAGGGATTATCTTCTGACCTAATAGCCAGACCCGCCGATAAGGATCTCGCCATGACAAAGTTTGGTATCAGCCAGCCCGTGCGCCGCGTCGAAGACGTGCGCTTCCTGAAGGGCGAGGGCAACTACGTCGAGGACATCGCAGCCCCGAACGCCGCCCGGGCGTATGTTCTGCGATCAGCTGTGGCCCACGCTGATGTCACCGTCGATGCCTCCCCCGCGAAAGACGCGCCGGGCGTGCTGATGGTCATCACCGGGCCTGATCTGGAAGATGCGATCCAGCACGATATGGATGCATTGACGTTGCCGAACATCGACGGGACGACATCGGCAAAGCCGAAACGCCCGATCCTGGCCATGGGCCGGGTCCGCTATGTGGGCGAGCCGATTGCCTGTGTCATTGCCGAGACTTTGGATCAGGCCAAGGATGCCGCCGAACTGATCGACGTCGACTACGACGACCTGCCCGTGGTGATTGATATGCCTGACGCCATGGCTGATGGCGCGGTCCGATTGCACGACGATGCGCCGGGCAATCTTTGCTATGACTGGGGCATCGGCGACCAGGACGCAACCGAGACTGCCCTGGCCGAGGCCCACCGGGTCATCACCATGGAGGCGGTGAACAATCGTATCCACGTCGCCTCGATGGAAACGCGGGGTTGCCTAGCCGATTGGACCGGCGAGGACTTGCGTTTCCACTATGCCAATCAGGGCGTCCACAAGGGCACGGACGAGTTCTCCCGCCGGTTCGGCCTGCCGAAAGAGAAGATCCACATCTTCTGTCCTGATGTCGGCGGCGCCTTCGGGATGAAGAACTTCAACTTCCCGGAATACTTCTGCACCATCCACGCGTCGATGACCTTGAACCGTCCGATCAAGTGGATCTCGGAACGCACCGAGGCGATCGTTGCCGACAGCGCTGGCCGCGATAATCACACGACCCTGACCATGGGCTTCGACGAAAACAACCGGATCGTCGCCTTCAAGACCGAGGCGTTGTCGAATCTCGGCGGGTATAACTCGCCCTTCGGCGTGCTGATGCAATCGCAGCTTTATTCGCGGGTACTGACCGGGGTTTACGACATCCAAACCGTCTGGATGCGTGCGAAGGGCGTCTACACCAACACCGTGCCCACGGATGCTTATCGCGGGGCTGGACGGCCCGAGGCGCAATACGCACTGGAACGCTTCATAGATTTCGCGGCGCGGGAACTGGGCGTGGATGGCGCCGAGCTGCGCCGGATCAACTTCATCAAGCCCGACCAGTTCCCTTATGCGACGCCGACCGGGGAAAATTATGATGTCGGCGATTTCGAAAAGGTCCTGGCCCGGGGCCTGGATGAAGCCGATTGGGATGGCTACGCTGCCCGGGCGGCGGCCAGCACTGCGGACGGAAAGCTGCGTGGCCGGGGGATCTGCTTCTATATCGAGTCCATCCTCGGCGCACCGAACGAGACCGCGGAGATCAACTTTGCCGAAGACGGAATGGTCGACCTGCTGGTCGGCACTCAGTCGAACGGCCAAGGGCATGAAACCGTCTATGCCCAGATCCTGCACACTCATGCGGGCATCCCCTTCGAAAAGATCCGCGTTGTCCAAGGCGACAACCGGGTGGTTCCTTTCGGCGGCGGTACCGGCGGGTCGAGATCCGTGACCACGCAATCGACAGCGATCAATGGGGCCACGAACGAGCTGGTCGCAAAGATGCGGCCATTGGCAGAAGAGGAACTAGAAGTGTCCGGCGCCGATCTGGTGTGGGAGGAAGGCCGCTTTGCAGTTGCCGGAACCGACCGCACCATCGACCTGATGACACTGTCTGTCCGTGCCCGCGAAAAAGGTCTGTTCGATCTCTTGACCCAGCGCACTGAAACCGAACTGCCCGGCCGGTCCTATCCCAATGGTTGCCATGTCGCCGAGGTCGAGGTTGACCCCGACACCGGCGTTACCAAGGTCGTGCGCTATTCCGTGGTCGATGATTTCGGGACATTGATGAATCCAATGCTGGCCGAGGGTCAGGTCCATGGCGGCGTCGCCCAAGGCATCGGCCAGGCGATCACCGAACATGTCGTCTATGACGAAGACGGACAGCTTTTGGCGGCAAGCTTCATGGATTACGCGATGCCAAGGGCAGATGATGTGCCCATGGTGCCCTTCGTGCCGGAACCCGTGCCTTCGACAGCCAACTATATCGGTATGAAGGGCTGCGGCGAGGCCGGGACCGTCGGCGCACTTGCCGCCGTGACCAACGCCGTGCTGGACGCGGTCTGGGATCAGGGCGTAACGCATGTCGATATGCCTGCCACGCCGCTGCGCGTCTGGAACTGGTTGCAGTCAGCCAGAACCGCGGCGGAGTAACCGCGCAGAGAACAAGCTTAAACTGGGCGAAATGCTAGGGGCTTTCCGGCCCTGGAATTTACGCAACTTTCCCCTGGAACGCACATGTTTTTCGTCCAAGAGGCTGGACGGGCCCGCCAGAAACTCCAAGTCCGCGTAGCCATCACGGCATCCACAGGCATTTCCAGCGCTATCTCGCGATGGATGGAGCTCGGAACATATAGCTGTCGACCAGCATCCGGGTCGCAACAGTGCGCGTTTCAACCGAATCCGAGAACAAGCGCCAATTCGGGTCATGGGGCCGTTCTATTTGACGAAACGCGCCATGCACGTTGGCAAGCTGTGCTTGGATCTGCGAGTCGCTGATCGCCCTTTGGATCTCGTACTGGCAGCCCATGATCAGATGCCGATGATCCGTGAAGTCAATCGGCGCCATCACAAGCAGATTGTGAAACGGCGTGCCGTCACGGCGATAGTTCAAAAGACAGACCGAGATCTGGCTTTTGTCGATCACCGATTTCCGTAGCTTCTCGACCGCGACAGGATCCGTTTGATCGCCCTGCAAAAACCGGCAATTGCGCCCGATACACTCGTCAGAGCCATAGCCCGACAAGGCCGTGAAAGCGTCATTCACATAGATCAGCGGGCAGTCTTCTTTGTCGGTATTCGCCACGCTGACCGCCGTCGGCCAGGCTTTCAGCCGTTCAAATGCGCGGTCTAATCTCTTGTCCAATTCCAAACTCCATCACCTGTCGGCGCAAAGCTTGTTCTCACGTGGGTTCAATATGTGATTTCCGCTAGCCGCGGCAAGATACAATTCGCAATTTTCACGTGATTCTAACGGGTTGCCGCTTGCGGCCCCAGCTTCCGGGCGGGCCATCGAAGCGGCCGGGAAAGCGTGTGCCGCAAACCACGCAATCGCCAAAATCGGTCAGCTTCCAATCGGATAGTTGATGCCAATCCCGCCCAATAACCTTTGTCCCGCAGCCTGCGCAGTAACTGGATTGAGCTGGCTCGTGGTGCACATTGCCCACATAGACATGGTTCAGGCCCACGTTACGGGCGATAGCCCGGGCGCGCAGCAAGGTCTCTGGCGGCGTCCGCGTCTTGTCCAGCATCCGGAAATCCGGATGAAAGGCCGTAAAATGCACAGGCACATCCGGGCCCAATCGGGTGCCGACCCATTCGCTGAGTTCAGTGATCTCTCGGGGCCCGTCATTTTCGCCCGGGATCAACAGAGTCGTAATCTCAACCCAAACATCCGTCTGATGAACCAGGTATTCCAGCGTCTCCAATACTGGGGCCAGATGCGCCCCGGTCAGCTTGTGATAGAAGCGTTCGGTGAAGGCCTTCAGGTCAACATTGGCTGCATCCATGACATCGAAGAATTCCGACCGGGGCTCTTCACAGATATACCCCGCCGTCACCGCAACGGATTTGACGCCCAGGGCGCGGCAGGCCTTGGCGGTGTCCACGGCGTATTCCAGAAAGATCACCGGATCGTTGTAGGTATAGGCGACCGAGGCCGCCCCCGCATTTCTTGCCGCCCGCGCCAATGTCTCGGGCGACGCCTGGGCCATCAGTTTGTCCATATCCCGGGCCTTGGACATGTCGTGGTTCTGGCAGAACTTACAGGTCAGATTACAGCCGGCCGTGCCAAAGCTCAGCACCGGGGTTCCCGGCAGGAAGTGGTTCAACGGTTTCTTCTCAATCGGATCGATGCAAAACCCGGACGACCGCCCGTAAGAGGTCAGCACGACTTGGTCGTCCTGGCGTCCCCGGACAAAGCAAAGCCCCCGCTGGCCATCGCGCAGACGGCAAAGCCGGGGGCAAAGCTGGCACTCGATCCGCCCGTCTTCGATCGGGGCCCAATAGCGGCCCGGGAAAACTGCGTCTGCTTGTGTCAGCTCTGACATTGGCGTTTTAGCAACCTTTCGGTGATTGTCAGACACTAGCATAGCAAGGCAAAGTATCCGACATGCAAACGCGAGAGACGTTATGACGGTTCACGCGCCTGTGGTGGCAGGAACCTTCTATCCTGCGGACTCCGGCGCTTTGGGCCGGCAGGTCGAGGGGCTGCTGGCGCAGGCTCCGGCCCTGGAAGTGCCAAGCCCGAAGGCCGTGATCCTACCCCATGCGGGGTATCGGTTCTCTGGGGCGGTAGCGGCCGCAGGCGCTGCGGTGATCGGAACGGGCATTCGCCGCGCCGTTGTCCTGGGCCCCTCGCATCGCCATGGCTTCAAAGGCGTGGCCCTACCGGTCGAAGATGCGTTGGCAACGCCCTTGGGCGATGTCCCGTTGGATGCTGCGGCCAGGGATATGTTGCTTAAACACCCGGATGTCTCGATCGTGCCAGAGGCCTTTGCTCAAGAGCATTCTATCGAGGTGGAGCTGCCCTTCCTGCAATCGCGGCTGTCCGGCTTCACTTTGGTGCCGTTGATTGTGGGCGACATTGGCACCGAGGCGTTGGCCGGAATTCTGGAAACCCTTTGGGGTGGGGACGAAACCCTGATCGTGATCTCGACGGACCTGACCCATTTTCTGACGGCGGGCGAGGCCGAGAAGATCGACCTCGCGACGGCGCATAAAATCGAAACCGGCAATGGCGCAGAACTGTCGGGACGCCAGGCTTGCGGGCACCGACCCCTCGCCGCCTTTCTAGAAATTGTCGCGAAAAAGGGCCTGCGTCTGACCCGTTTGGCCATGACCCATTCCGGCAAGATCACGGGCGACATGTCTCGCGTCGTTGGATATGGCGCGTGGATGGCCCATGACGCAGAGGCCGCCCGGCTGTCCCCATCTCACCGGGCAACTGCATTGCGCGTCGCGCGGCAGGCCCTGGAAAGCCGTGCCAATCGGGGCAAGCCCCCCGCGATCAACCTCGACAGCTTTCCCGCACCGCTTCAAGGGATCGCCCCGGCCTTCGTCACATTGACGCAGAACGGACGACTGCGCGGCTGCATCGGGTCTTTGCAAGGCCACCAGCCGCTGGCCCAGGACATCTTGAGCAATGCGGTCAAAGCGGGCTTCGAAGATCCCAGGTTCAAGGCGATCACTGCGCCTGAAATCGCAAACACCCAGATCGAGATTGCGATCCTGTCCGCACCTGCGCCAATGTCTTTCACAGATCAGAACGACTTGCTGGGCCAGTTGCGCCCGGGCCAGGACGGGTTGATCCTCAGATCCGGACGGCACCGGGGGACGTTCCTGCCAAAGGTCTGGGACAATCTCGATACGCCAGAAAAATTCTTCAACGGCCTCAAGGTCAAGGCGGGCCTGCCGAATGACCACTGGTCCGACGATCTGCAAGTTTTGCGCTATATCGCAGAGTCTTTTGCGGAAACGGCCCCTTCCTGACGGCACCTCTTAGACTGATATAAGGGCGGAAGCAGAAGGAACAGCAGATGGCCAGAATACAAACGCAAGGCGTTCACCACATCACGCTAAACGGCGCGGACCGGCAAACCTCGATCGACTTCTGGGAAGGCGTCCTAGGCATGCCGTTCGTGTTCGAACAACCGAACCTGGACCAGCCCGAGATTGGGCACCTCTATTTCGATCCCGGCGATGGTCGGTTGATCACGGTCTTCTGCGAAGACGGCCGATCCCCGGGCGGCCCGGTACCCGACCATATCGGCTCGACCCACCACCTGGCCTTTCAGGTCAGCCTTGCCACATTCAACCAAGCCGAAGAGCGTTTGAATGAACGCGGCATTTCCAATACCGGCAAAGTCGATCGCGGATTCATGTGGTCGATCTACTTCCGCGATCCGCTGGGCCACCGGATCGAATTGGCCTGTTACAAGTTCGAACCACCCGCCGGGCACACCCATGCCGCAGTGTTGCGCCGGGCCCATGATCTGCGCATCGCGCGCGATGCTATGAACATCGAAGAGGTCGATCTGGCCGACGCAATTGAGTCGCTGATTTCGGATGATGGACTTACACTCACGTAAGTTTGACCAAGAATTTCTTCTTAAACGTGCATTACGCAACAGTTAAGAGCGTAAAAATGGACAATTGGTGATAAATGACACAGACGCGCCACAAAAAGTGACGGATCTTGGATAGACATGAGGACTACTTAGCGTAGATGCTGAGTGCAGAGTTTGGAGTTGAGGTAAGTTATGGCGAGCAGCAAGAAGAAGTGCGTCGCGTCATTGACCGACGACGAAAAAGCATCCTTGAAAAGTCTGTGCGGGACCCGTGCTGATCGGGAAATCCCATCTGACCATGTCGAGAAATTGCTGGTTCTGCGATTGATCGAGGTCAACTGGGGCGAGCTTTACCCGACCAGTTCCGGCAGATCGGTTCTGTACGCTAAAGACTAGCGGATGCGCTAAACCTGAACTCTGCTGGGCGATGCCGCAGCAGATCGCGATCGGAACTGCGTTCTGATCCGAAGCGAACCATTTAACTCTTTGGGATGGCATTGCTCTGACCGACGGCGCGATCAAGATGCGCGATCCAAAAGCCGGTCCTCAAAAGAATATCAGCACTGCCACGGGCGTCCGCAGCGCAATCAAATGATGCGCTCGACCAGGTCCTGCATGGCATCTTCGATGGTGGCATAGCGAAAACGATAACCAGCTTCTTCTGTCCGGCGCGGCTTCACCAATTGACCGCGCAGCAGGATGGATGATCGCTCTGCACCGACCAATGCGCGCACCAACCATTCCGGCACAGACCAAACGATCCGGCGTCCCAACGCGCGTGCGAACGCCTCGGTGAACGTGCGATTGTCGACAATGCCGGGCGCGACGGCGTTGTAGCGTCCGCTGGTTTCCTTCCGGTCCAGCACAAATCGGATGATACCGACCATGTCTTCGATATGGACCCATGGAAACATCTGCGTTCCCTTCCCGATCGTTGCCCCCAGGCCAAGGCAGAATGGCAACCGGACAATCGGTAAAAACCCCCGGGCGCGCCCAATGCGCCATAGCTTGCCCAGATGGGATTTCTTCTCGATCTTGCCTAACACTACGCCTATTCGAAGCTGGACGTGCCGGATCCGATCCCTGTCGATATCTTCAGCGGCGGCTTCCCACAGGCTGACCAATTCGGCCGGAAAGTCCAAGCCCATCGGCTCGGAATATTCATCCAGCTCAGGATGATCCTGATCCGCCGCCAGTTCGGATGTGCCGTAAAAGCATTTGCCAGCGGTCGAGACGAAAACCTCAGGCGGTTCTTTCATCGCGTTTATCGCCGCAACCAGACTTTCCGTGGTTCGGACACGGGACGCGATAACTTCGTCACGATATGCATCCGTCCAGCGTCGCCGCATGTCCAGGATATGCTGCCCGGCCAGATTGACCACAGCATCGCACTTCGGCAGGCCGTCACGTTCAAGCTGATCCCAGGTGATGCGATCTGGTCCAGGGCTGCGTGATATCCAAGTGACGCGGTGTCCTGCCTCGCGAAGGCGGATCGTTAGAACCTGGCCAATGAAGCCGCTACCCCCGCCGACTATTATATGCTGCTTAGACAATGAATGCGCCGATGCTGCTTTGTTCAATCGCGGACAGAAGACACACCTGTGATGCTGGGGGTCAACGGTCGGTTAGGTCGCGCGTCAGAATGCTCTACTTCTAGGCTACAGCCTGTCCCGCAGCGCATACCAAAACATCGCCAAACGCAGCAGCGGCATGCGGAACCAATCGCCGCCCGGAAACTGTGGTGTCGGCATGCGTGCCAACAGGTCCCAATCGCCGATATCGCCTTGAACCGCGTCTGCCGCGATCTTTCCGCCCATGGTTGCCATATGAATTCCAGATCCGGACCAACCGCCAATGGCGCGAACGCCCCCGCCAAGATCTTGGAACAGCGGAAAACGCGACCCGGTTATCGACAACGTCCCACCCCAGGCATGGGTAATCGCGACATCCGCAAGGTCGGGATAAATCTCCAGCATGCGCCCCCGGACCAGGCCCTGTAGGTTCGACGGAAACTTGCGACCGACGCTCTCGCCGCCGCCCCACAGCATCCGTCCATCCGGCGTCAGTCGAAAATAATTCAACACGAAATAGGTGTCACAGACACAAAGATTATCGCGGTTCACCTGACGAGCCCGGTTATCGCCCAGGGGTTCTGTCGTGATGATGAAATTGTTCAGCGGTAGCATCCTGCGCTGCGCTGTTGGTGACAATCCATCCAAGTAGCCGTTGCAGGCGATCAGAATATGATCCGCCTTTACCTGGCCTTTGGCGGTTTTGACGGCCCCGGGGGCAACAGACGTGACCCGGGTCTGTTCGCAGATCCTGGCCCCCGCCCCCGACGCGGCACGTGCCAATCCCTGTGCCAGCTTCAGCGGATGCAGATGCGCTCCCATCATGTCGAGGTATCCGCCGTGGTAGCGGGTCGTCCCCAACATCTCGGCCATTTCGGCTTTCGTCACAGGCCGAACGGATTCATGACCGTAGTTGGTGGCCAGATACTCGGCATGCTCTGCAGAGTCTTTGGCGTCAGAGGGCCGGACACCGCATTCCAGATATCCATCGGTCAGATCGCAATCGATGGCGTGCCGCTCGATAAGATCCCGGACCAAGCGGTTCGCAGCAAGCGCGATATCCCAGATCTTTCGGGCATCATCTCTTCCTGCAGTGCGCTCGTAAGTTTCAATCTCGGCGCGCGGGCCGACACCCAACTGCCCGCCATTGCGGCCAGAGGCACCCCAGCCGACGCGGTTGGCCTCCAGCAGGATGACCGACACGCCCCGTTCGGCCAGATGCAATGCCGCCGACAAACCCGCATAGCCGCCGCCGATGATGCAGACATCAGCCTTGGCATCAGCGTCCAATGCGGGAAATTCGGGCGGCGGACCAGCGGTTTCAGCATACCAGCTTCTTGCATGCTGGCCCGGCGTGTCATTGGCTGTCAGATAGCTCAACGCTGCCTACGCATGTAACGCTGCGGCGGCGGCATCCAGTGCCGCATGCGCGCGTTCGATCAGCAGATCGCATTCCTCTTCGTTGATCACCAGGGGTGGCGAGATGATCATGGTATCGCCCACGGCGCGCATGACCAGTCCGTTGGCGATGGCGTGGTCCCGGCACGTGCTGCCCGCAGATTTGTCGGACGCGAAGCGCGCCATACTGTCCTTGTCGGCCACAAGCTCCATGGCCCCAACCAGGCCACACATGCGGGCCTCGCCAACAATCGGGTGATCGGCCAGGGCCTCCCATTTCGGGGTCAGATAAGGGCTGATCTGGTCCCGGATGCGTGTCACCAGGCCCTCTTCTTGCAGCACGCGCAGGTTCACCATACCGGCGGCACAGGCCAGGGGGTGGCCGGAATACGTATAGCCGTGGACGAACTCGCCTCCCTTTTCCATGACCGGACCCGCAACGCGGTCGCTGATGAAGACGCCGCCCATGGGCACATAGCCCGAGGTCAAGCCCTTGGCGATCGGCATCAGGTCCGGGGTGATGTCAAAGGTTTCCGATCCCCACCAATTACCAGTGCGTCCGAACCCGCAAATAACCTCGTCCGCCACCAGCAGGATGTCGTACTCGCGGCAGATCCGCTGGATCTCGGGCCAATAGGTGTCGGGCGGGATGATCACACCGCCAGCGCCTTGGATCGGCTCACCGATAAAGGCGGCGACGTTTTCGGCCCCAAGCTCCAGGATCTTGGCCTCGAGTTCCTGCGCCCGGGCCAGGCCGAATTCTTCTGGCGTCAGGCCGGTCGTGCGACCCTCGCCGAACCAATAGGGTTGGTTGATATGATGGACGCCCTCGATCGGCAGACCGGACTGTGAGTGCATCGCCCCCATGCCGCCCAAGGATGCCGCCGCAACGGTGGACCCGTGATAGGCGTTCTTGCGGGAAATGAAGTGCTTCTTCGAAGGTTTGCCCATGCAGTCCCAATAGACCCGCGCCAGGCGGAAAACCGTGTCGTTCGATTCCGATCCGGAGTTCGTGAAGAAGACGCGGTTCATGTGATCCGGCGCCTGGGCGCAGAGCGCTTCGGAAAACTCCGCCACCGGCGGGTGGGTCGATTGGAAGAACGTGTTGTAGTAGGGTAATTCCCGGGCCTGACGTGCGATGGCATCGGCGATCTCATCCCTGCCGTAACCGATGTTGACGCACCAAAGCCCCGCCATCCCGTCCAGGATTTCGTTGCCGTCGCTGTCGGTCAGCCAGACGCCACTGGCCTTTGTGATGACGCGGGCGCCCTTGGCCGCCAGGTCCGCGGTATCCGTGAACGGGTGCCAATGATGGGCCCCATCCATGGCCTGATAGTCCTCGGTCGAGCGGAGATTTACGGGGCGGTTCATGGGACCTCACAGCGCGCTAACTTGAAGCTCCACCCTTGCGCCGGGCCATGGCCCGCGTCAAGCGCAGCATTAGAGAGTTTCAGCCAAGCTGGTCGGCACTGCAGCCAGGCGGTTCGCCAGATCTGCGGCTCCCAGCAACCCGGCGGTCGTATCGACAAAAGAGACAACCGATGCCGCGTTGGCGGAGGCCTGCGCCAAGGCATCTTCGGGCGCCAGACCTTCTGCCAATGCCGCCGTGGTGGTGGAACAGAACGCATCCCCTGCCCCGGCTGTGCCCGCGACCTCGGCCGGTAAGGCCGGATGCCAGATAACTTCCCCGCCTGGGGTCATAAGATATGCGCCATCCATCCCATCCGTCAGCAGCACCCATTTAGGGCCCTTTGCCTGCAACATCTGCATGAAGGGCTTCAACCCGATCCGAACGGTGCCAAACAGCAGCCCGCGCCGCAGCAATGGCGGCCCGTCCGCTGGCGTGCCGGACGCGGCCCCGCCGAAAGCCAGCGACGGAACCAAAGCATCCGCCTCGACCCGGTTGATCGACACCAGATCCAGATGCTGCAGAGCCCCCAGAAAGGCCTCGGTTTTGTTTAAAAGCTGCCGGATGCCAGGATTGGACGCGACCATGGCACCGGCCTGCTTTGCCCGTTCGGCAACCAGCGGAAAGCAATCCGCCGATCCGCTGGACATTGGTGCGATATAAACCAAATCGTGCCCATCCAAATCGCCAATGTCATCCGGCACCAAGGCCTCGTTGGCGCCCCGGTGGACAAAGATTGACGCGTTTCGGTCATGGCTGGCCACCATCACAGCCGTGCCCGTGGCCAGATCGCTGTCGATCATTCGATCGACCAGATCGTTCGCGGACATGTGCTCGCGAATGGCGGCCGCGTTGAGATCGTCGCCGACCTTCGCGCGAACCGCCGCCTGCCAGCCCCGGCGCGCCAAGCTGACGGCCGTGTTGCACGCGCCGCCGCCCACATTGGAGGAGATCGACTGAGCCGGCAGCTTGCGGCCAGCCTCGAGCATCAGGAACGATTTCTCATCGTTCGAAAACGTGGCCCTCTCGATATTTTCCGAAGCCACCAGCGTGATGATATCGATCACCGCCGAGCCAAAGTGCAGCGATTTCATGGAAACCCTCCGACGTAGAATACCAGACAGACCTACTGTGTGACCGGATCGGGCGCAATCGGCAGGGTGACTTCGGCGTCTCCGTTGCAGTGGGCCAAGGTTCAGGCATTGCAGGCTGTGTTCACAGCCCGAGCAGCCAGCAGCATCATCGAAGGCTCATAAGCGTCGATAGTTGAAAGAGGTTGGTGGTGGGGGACCCTGGAATCGAACCAGGCATGGGTTACCCCGGCGGAGTTACAGTCCGCTGCCGCACCTTGCAGCACGTCCCCCACAAGCCTGCAAAGCAGCCTTGCGCAGGCGGTGGAAATACGGCTGCGGGGTGATCCCTGTCAACACTGAATTCCCGGTCGAGGACGCCTAACGGAAAGCTGGCCAGCCCGGACCGATCGATGTAGGCAAGGCGAAATGACCGCGACCGTTCCTTAACCATGCCAGCGAAGAAACCGAAATGGGCCATCGACCGCGACCGTGCGCGCAAGGCAGGGCCAGAGACTGTCTGGCTGTTCGGTCTGCATGCGGTTCGCGATGCGTTGGAGAACCCGAACCGGGATAAACACAGACTGATCGTAACGAAGAACGCGGCCGATCGTTTGTCTGATGCCATCGCGTCGTCCGGAATCGAACCCGAACTCGCTGATCCGCGCAAGTTCCCAGCGCCATTGGATCCGCAATCCGTCCATCAAGGCGCGGCCCTGGAAGTCGCCGTTTTGGATTGGGGCAGTTTGCAGGATGTCTGTACGCCGACGCCCGAAGTCCCGGCACCGGTTGTTGTGCTGCTGGACCGGGTCACCGACCCGCACAATGTCGGCGCGATTTTGCGCAGCGCTGAAGTTTTCGGCGCGTCCGCAGTGATTGCACCCCGGCGCCACGCTGCGCCCGAAACCGGTGCGTTGGCGAAAAGCGCATCAGGCGCGTTAGAGCGTCAGCCGTATCTGCGTGTGCCGAACCTGGGGAACGCAATGCAGGTGCTGACAGAGATGGGCTTTGAAATCATCGGTTTAGACGGCACCGGAACGGTCGATCTGGACGATGCATTGCGCCTGCAATCCCCTCGCCCGATCGGGCTTGTCTTTGGCGCCGAGGGGCCGGGTCTGAGAGATAGAACAAAGTCATTGTGCTCTGCCGTTGCACGAATCGAATCTTTCGGGGCGTTTGGATCGCTAAATGTGTCGAACGCAGTCGCTGTTTCATTGCATGCATATAATTTATTAAATCGAAAAAAATTTTCCTAATTACATCAACAGGTTAAGAGTTTATTGATCACGTCATTGCGACCAAGGGTTACAGATTGTAAACTTTAACACCATATTGATGATAGCGAGGCCGGATTTGAACGACCCAGTCTCGTTTACTACTGTCCCTCGTTCCGACTTTATGTCCGCCGGCAATTCTCCCCCAAAAGATAACCCGGCGGACCTTTTTTCTGAGGAACAGACGTGGTTTTGGCCCTTCTCAAACCAAGCCAATACCAGGAGAAATCATGAAATTGCCGACCTATTCTCACGCACATCTGCGCGACGTGCTGTCCAGAACGCGCACGATTGCCGCGGTCGGAATTTCGTTAAATGACATTCGGCCCAGCTACTTCGTCGGCCGATATCTGCGGATGAAGGGCTACACGATCTTTCCCGTGAACCCCAGATATGCCGGGCAGGAAGCTTTTGGCCAAACCGTCTGTGGCGCACTGTCGGATATCCCTGACACGCATGGATCCATCCAGATGGTCGACATCTTCCGGCGATCGGATGAAGCGGGCCACGTCGTCGACGAAGCGTTGGAATGCCTGTTGCCCCGCGGCTTGGAAACGATCTGGATGCAGATCGGCGTTATCGACACGAAGGCCGCAAAGCGGGCTGAAAAGAAAGGCGTCACCGTGCTGATGGATGTCTGTCCAAAGATGGAATATCAGCGGCTTTGGGGAGAGCTGAGTTGGGGCGGCATCAATTCCGGCGTCGTGACATCGAAGTGGCGATAACGCCTAGTTCCCGGTGACGGCCTCGCCCGCATTCACGTTGCGCAGATAGGCCGACACAATTTTGAACCAGCGTCCGGACCTTTGAAGCCTCTGCAAGCCTTGGTTCAGAATAGCAATTGACTGCTCCGCCTCCGGATCGCCGCGCCACGCCAAAGCATGCACTGGAATGGGCCAGGACAGCCCTGGCGCTGCAACCAAACCTGACCAAGTCGGCGAACTGGAAGAGGCAATCACCACGGACATTCCGTCGGCCTCACTCGCCTCGATCGCAGCAACACATTCGGCAGCCGTCCGTTTCAGGATAACTCTCACATCCAAACCCATGGCTTCAAGATCAACCGGCGGGAACCCCATCGGCCGGCAGAGCCGCTGGTTCTGCAATGCCGTTGCGGACGTCGCCGAAACAAGCGGGCTGCCGGACGGGACGATGGTTCCGATCATCGCTTCGTAGACCGGACGCGAAATCAGGAAGTCGCGACAAAGCGCTGTGGCAGCCGGGCCCAGATTTTGCCCCGCACAATCGACACCAGGCCATGGGAATGTCAGATCAAACGCACCGGTGGGCATAAGCACCGCAAGATGCGCCTTCCGATCATCAACAAAGGAAATCTCATGGGCTGCAGAGTTTCCCCCGGCCTGCAGTGCCTCTTTGATCAAAACGGATAGCAAACCGCCCTCGGGCAACGCGAAATCTGCCAGTGGGCTCATGCCCGACGCGGTAATGATATTGAACGGACGGTCGCCCTGCTGCTGCGGCGTCGTCGGATCTTGCGTCGCGACTTGCGGCGCCACGCGGCTTTTGCCCGGGAATTTCGGGGCATAGGGCGTCACCACATTAACTTCGTTCTCGGGTGGTGCGTCCGCGGCGGCCTTATCACCAAGATTGTCGCGCTGCGTCGGCGTAAGCCCGGCTTGGACCAATGCAGACCGGCGATCTTTGGCGCCACTATCTTCGCAGGGAAGGAAAATCAGTTGTCCCGTCTCGATCCGCTCTGGACTGGGCAGAATGTCTCTGTTTGCGCCAAAGACGACCCTGTAGCGGTCATGCCCCAGCGTTCGCCGTGTGATATCGCGCAGGGTGTCGCCGCGCTGAATGCGGTAGAAATCTCCGCAGTTTGCCTGGGCCTGGCTTGGGGTCGCCCAAATCGGAACTGACATCGCGATGCAAAGCATCGACGCCAAACCAAGACGGGCACGTCCGCACGTGTTCCCCATTCGCACACACCTCCAAACGCAAAAATCACCGCAACACTTGGCGGCATCCGAAGGGATTTTCACCTCCGGATCAAGACTAATCTGATTAACTTGCCGTGAATATGAGGCGTTTTAGGTGCAATCCGCATCCAATACGAAGCGCATTGGATGCGGTCACGTCCGGTTATGCCGGTGTCTTCAGGACCAATACCATACCGTCCGCTGTCGCGATCTGCAGCGAAGCGCCGGTTGCGGCCGTGCCGTCTTCGGTGTCCAGACGTGCACGCCACCGGATACCATCCACTTCGACATTACCAAGTGCGGTGCCGCTCAGATCCTCGATCAGCGTCGCATTGCGACCGATCAAGGCCGAAGCCCGATTGTTCAGCCCCGGATTGTCAGAGGTCGGTTTCCGGGTCATGACCCATTGCCGCCCGACCAGCGTTAAGATCGCCGACAGCACGGCAAAGATCAGGATCTGCATCGCCCCGGACATTTCCGGAAACAGCCACAGCAAAATGCCGACCAAGAACGCCGCGATCGCAGGCCAGATCAGGAAGAACGAAAACGTCAGGATCTCGATCGTACCCAAAGCCAACGCGGCTGCGATCCACCACCAGGGGGAAAGCCCGTTTAGAAAGTCAAAGACATCCATGGGTCTACTCAGGTCTCGCTCTTGATCATCTTGGTCAGTTCACCGACACCGGCAACTGCACCTGCGATGCCCGCGGCCTCCATTGGCAGGAAGACGGTCTTCGCATTGGGCGCAGCGGCGATATCCTTCAGGCTTTCGACATATTTGGTGGCGACGAAGTAGTTCACTGCCTGCACGTCCCCGTCTGCAATGGCCGTCGAAACCATGGCGGTTGCCTTCGCTTCGGCTTCCGCCTCGCGTTCGCGGGCTTCCGCATCCAGGAAAGCAGCTTCCCTGCGGCCCTCGGCTTCGCGGATCTGGGATTCCTTGACACCTTCCGCCTTCAGGATCGCAGACTGTTTTTCACCCTCGGCCTGCAGGATTTCAGCGCGGCGGTCACGTTCCGCCTTCATCTGCCGACCCATCGCTTCGGTGATATCGGCAGGCGGCGCCAGATCCTTGATCTCGACACGGGTCACCTTCACGCCCCAGGGATGCGCAGCTTCATCAATCACGTTCAGAAGACGGGCATTGATCGAGTCGCGGTTGGACAGGGTTTCATCCAGATCCATCGAGCCGATAACCGAACGGATGTTGGTCATTGCCAGGTTTTGCAGCGCCAGTTCCAGATTGCGAACCTCGTAGGCCGCCATGGCCGCATCGATGACCTGATAAAAGCTGACGGCATCGGCATGGACCATTGCGTTGTCGCGGGTGATGACCTCTTGCCCGGCCACGTCCAGCACTGTTTCCATCATATTGATCCGCGTGCCGATCGTTTCGATCAACGGGATCAGGAAGTGCAGACCGGGCTTCAACGTACGCGTGTAGCGGCCAAATCGCTCAACCGTCCACTCTTCGCCCTGCGGTACCGTTCGGACCGCGCGGAAGATCGCGATGCCGATGAAAAGTGCCAGCACCGCGACGGCAATTCCAAATATACTGAGATTCTCGATATCCATATTCCCCTCCTCAATCAGATCCTTGTTTCGTCTGTATATAGTTGCTCAGAGGTGAAAAATCACCACTTGTGCTATTATTCGACGGTGCAGGCCAGCGTTCGGCTGATCGCCGCCATCGTCCGTCCGGACTGCGCAGACCAGTCGTTAAAGGCCTCCTGCACCTTCGCCATATCGCGTTGCGAGCTTGGCGGTTTATCGACGATGCCTTCCCGGATCAGCGCTGTCACGACGTCGCCGCCCGTCATGAAACCATCGACGCCCATAAAGCGCAGAAAGTACTGTCCGGTGTTGCCCCCAAGGCGAGATCCCCGTTTTTTCATCAGTTGCAGCAGGCCCACGTAATCTTCACGGGGCCATTCTGCGAAGAACTTTGCGGCAGTTCCGTGTTCTTGCGCCAGATCGCGCAAAAAAACGGCATTGTCGCCGACCGACATCAGCTTTTTCGCATGACGCACAACGCGCGTGTCTTTCAGCAAACGGTCCAGGTCTTCATCGGACATCATCGACCAACGATTGACATCGAAGCCCTCGAACGCCTCTTCAAATCCGGTCCACTTGTTGTCGATCACCTTCCAGTTGAAACCAGCCTGGAAGATCGACTTCGTCATCTGCGCCAACCAGCGGTCTTCCGGAATTTTCTTCAGCTGAGCAGGTTTCTTGATCTTCGGCAGCATCTTTTCAAATGCAGCGGCTCCGCCTTTGCGTTTTGCAGCCATTTCGAACAAGCGATCAAAACCGATGACGGTCATCTCGTCCCCTCCCAACCTTCACGCCGTAAAACACGGCGTAACGTTCATGTGAATATCGGATCACGATCCGTCGGAATCCCGTTTCCTTTCCCTTTAATTTCCTTACTGTTGCCTAGATATCACTGCAACGTCCAACAACATTCGACGTGGGAGATACCGATGTTCAAACGCCATTTTGGCAAAGCCTTACTGCTGACCGGTGCACTGGCAATCGCTGCACCTATCGCGCTGCAGGGCGAACAACAGGCAACCGCTGCTGCGCCAAGCATTGTCCTGCCATCCTTTGCACCGCTGGTGAAGGCGACCAAACCCGCCGTTGTGACGATCCAGACAAAAGGCAGCGCCGATCGCATTACGAACAACCGCAGCACCGAGGAACGGGAGTTTCTAGAGCGCTTTTTCGGGCGCGACCCGTTTGGCCAACAACCCGGACAACGCCAGCGCCCGGGTCAGCGACGCGGCGTCCCGACAGGGCTTGGCTCTGGCTTCATTATCGACCCGAACGGCTTGGTCGTGACCAACAACCACGTCATCGACAACGCCGATGAGATCAAGGTCGTCCTCGATACCGGTGAAGAGCTTGACGCCGAGCTGGTCGGCACAGACTCAAAGACAGATTTGGCCGTTCTGCGGATCGAGGCAGGAAGGCGTCTGCCAACCGTCCCCTGGGGCAACTCAGATGGTGTCGAGGTCGGCGATTGGGCGATCGCCATTGGCAATCCATTTGGCCTTGGCGGCTCGGTCACTGCAGGCATAGTTTCGGCCCGGGGCCGCGATATTCGGTCGGGCCCGTATGATGACTTTCTGCAGGTTGATGCACCGATCAATCGCGGCAACTCCGGCGGGCCGCTCTTTGATCAGCTCGGCAATGTAATCGGGGTGAACACGGCGATCTTTTCACCCTCCGGCGGCAATGTCGGTATCGGCTTTGCCATCCCGGCCAATCAGGCGCGTGAGATTGTCGAAGATCTGATCGCAGACGGCTCGGTCGAACGGGGATGGCTGGGCGTCTCCATCCAGCCCGTGACACCCGAAGTCGCCGATGCAATCGGCCTGGATGATGCCAAAGGCGCACTGATCGCCGAGGTGAATGCTGCCGGCCCCGCGAAGAAAGGCGGCCTGCTGCGCGGCGATGTCATTCTGAGCTTTGGCTCAACGGACATCGGAAGCGTGAAGGACCTGACGCGCGCCGTTGCCGACACGGCCCCGGGAACGCAGTCCGAAGTTCGGATCTTCCGCAAAGGTAAGTTCCAGACCAAGGTCATCAAGACGGGCCGGCTAAAGACCTGACCGGCCCCGGATAAGACGGTGCCTCGCGGAACCCCGCGAGGCAGAATTTTTCCGGACGGACCTGCCGTTTCAAGACACAACTGGAAGGTCCGCTTTTTCTCTGACGCCGTGCGACCGGCTCGATCTAAACATGCGTCGCGGGGCCGCCAAGAACAAAGCATGCGTCAGCGGCAGCCTTCATCCAGGCAGAATTATGCAAACTTCGACAGTTGTTCTGTGGGTATGTCGTCGAGGGCGCGTTGCATCGCAGGACGAGCCATTAGGCGACTTAGGTATTGCGATACCAAGGGCGTAAATGAAGTCCCTGTGCAGATGGCCGCAAACATAAGCGCATAGCCCATCGAGATATCTGCCGCGCTGAAGCCACGGTCCAAGATATGATCGCGTCCATGCAGCCGCTCCTCCAGGATGCCAAGCGCCTTTTCAAGCTGGTATCGGCAGTAAGAGTCAAAGGCTTCGCTAACCTGGTAAGAATCCTCACCCGATGCATGGCCGAAGGAGACGGCGATGTAGCCGGCAACGCCGCTCTCGCCCATGTGCAGCCATTGTAGATATGTGCCGAACTCAGGATCGTCCGCCGGGACGCTTAGGTCGGTCGGAAAACGCCCCATTATGTACTGCATAATGGCAATGGATTCGCTTATCAGCGTCTCACCATCGTACATCGCCGGGACCTTGCCCATCGGATTTATCCTGCGAAACTCGTCAGAGGCGAAATACGCACCGTCGTATTTCAGCGTCGTCAACTCGTATTCGACGCCCATTTCTTCCAAAAGCCAGCGCGCACGAACCGAGCGAGTGCCGGGTGTGTGAAACAGTTTGAGTGTCATTTCGTGTTCCTTAATTGGGCTGATTTTTCAGAGTTAGACGCCGTTGGGCGCGAGGAGTACCTTGCCAGACCGGCCACCAGCCACAGTGTAGGCAAGCGCCTCATTGATCTGATCGAGAGTGAATATCTTGTCGATCGGCGCGTTCAGCTTGCCTTCCAGTACAAGCTGCGTGAGTTCGCCATATACGCGTTGCATCTCTTCCGGCCCCGCCGAGGTGAGCCAATTGACAAGCCAAAAGCCGCGCACGGTCACGTCGTTGAAGATAATGAGGTTATCGGGAATCCTGAGATCTTCACCGGACATCCCGCCATAGCTGACAGCCACGCCACCGTTAGCCAAAGTTCAGCCAAACGACCGAAAGCGCCCCCTGCGACGGCGTCGATCGCAAGCACGGGGGCAGTGTCGAGCTCTGCCGTTACCCGTTCGGCAAGATCATCGCCATCGACGAATGCCGCATCACACCCGGCGTCCTTTACATCGGCGATGGCTTTTTGACGGCGCACTACAGAGGCCACATTTATGCCCCGCGCTTTAGCCAGTTGCGTGATGTATCGCCCAACGGCAGAGTTGCCCGCAGACTGGATGATCCAGTCGCCCTCTTTCAATTCGACGTACTCCGACAGCAACAGATATGCCGTCGCCGGGTTTACGGTCAGCATCGACAATTGATTAATGTCAGCATGAGGAACGGCGACCAGAGCATCGCTTGAAAAGACTCGTTCGGTGACCCACGCACCCGGAGGGTTTGTAAGAAGCACCAGTGTGCCAACTTCGTGCCCGTCGCCGTTCACCTCAATGACCTCGCCAATTCCCTCCATGCCGGCCGGTGCCGGCAGCGGCGGTTGCAGTCCATAGACGCCCTCGATTTGTGCGATGTCTGACGGATTGATCGGCGAACGTAGGATTTTTACCCGCGTTTCACCTGCGGCAAGCGGCTTTGGGTCAAAGCTTCGAACCTCAATGACCTCTGCTGCGTCCCCGTGCCGACTATAGAAAGCTTGTTGCATGTACGTGTTCCCGTGTTTCGGCAGAGCCAAAGAGCCCTGCTCTTCTAATGAATATCATTCACTAACGGCGATATGGGATCTGATCTTGCGTTGTCAACACTAATGAATATAATTCAGTATGAAAAAGGAAACGCCCCCACCGAAGCGGACCCGCGATCCCGAAAGCAAAAGAGCAGCGCTGCACGAAGCGGCGCTGCGTCAGTTTACAGAACGCGGATATGAGCACGTTTCCATCGCTAGCATCGCAAAGGATGCAGGTATCGCAGTCGGCACAGTCTATCGTTTTTACGAGAACAAGCTCTTCCTGCTAAGGGCGATGCTCGAAGAGATTGAGCGCGATTTTGTTCAGCGTATGCAGACGGATTGGGCGCAGGGCGGCGACTATCCAGATCGCCTGGACAGGATCTGTGTCGGCATTTTCAAGGTGGCGCAGGATCGAAGCTCGCTACTTCGCTTATTCACCATGACGACCGATGTGATCTATGAAGATGGTGCTCTACCTGGGGACCGAATTCAGGATCAGATTAGGCATATGTATCAGGAAGCGATGGAAAACGGCGCATTTCGCAAGGGCGACGTGGAAATGATGTCATCGATGGCGCATGGCCTTGTCGAGGGGGCGCTGATGCGATGGATGCGCAGCGGAACGCCTTCGGACACAAATGCCTCAAGAGAGCTCGCAACGGTCATGAAGTTCGGTTTCCTCTCGTAGCGTTGAGCAACGGACAGATGACACCAGGCCGGACATTAACTTTCTCTGCGGCATCGGACAATTTGGGCTCAATCGGACTCTCAAAAGAATGGGCAATCCTTCCCAATCCAAGACCGGCTGAGCCCGATCTTCAGGTAAGCCAATCCATGAATGAAGTCGTCAAAAAAAGTCGTCTCAGATCGCATTAGCAATAAATTAAACGACAAATGTCGTCAGAGAAGTCGTCGCTGGGGCATCCGTCACTTCCGCAAAAATCCAGGCCAGCGGTTAGGCGTCAGACCGCCTTTTTTGCAGGCGCCTCTGAATGCCGCAGCCGCGTCAGTGTTTCTTGTAGGATACGCGCCGCGTCTTCGCGTTCTTCATCACTCATGCGGGCCGTGTCGGCGCTGATCTGAAGATTGGGCAGATTGACCTTCACGGTCGCATTTCCATCCGTAGCGCCTTCGGCCACACCCAGCACGCGATAGGTGACAATTGGATAGGCCACGCCTTTCACTGTGACTTCGCCGGCTTCCTCGCACCGCATGTCGTCCTTCACATGGGCATAGGTTTCATAGGAAATCAGGATCGAGCCCGGCACCGCGCAGGTTTCCAGCCGCGAGGCCGCATTCACCGTGCCGCCAATGGCCGTGTAGTCCATCCTCTCGGCGCTGCCGAAGTTACCAACGGTGCAAAAACCGGTGTGTATGCCGATCCTGCTGGTCAGTGGGCGTTCGATACCCCGATCGCGCCAGACCCGAGCGAGCTCGGCCAGCCGCGTTTGCATCGCCAAGGCCATCTTTACGCATTCCAGCGCATCTTCTTTGACCCCCCGGCTTTCCGGGTCGCCAAAGAAAATCATGATCGAGTCGCCGACATATTTGTCGATCGTCGCCCCATAGGACAGCGCAACCTCGGACATCTCTGAGAGGTAGTGGTTCAGCAAACTGGTGAGTTCTTCGGATTCCAACCGGTCTGTGGTTTCAGTGAAATCGGCGATGTCCATAAAGAAGACCGTCAGCTTCTTGCGCCGGCTGTTCAGATTAACCTCCTGCTGGCCTGAAAAGATCGAGGCGTAGACCTGCGGCGAGAGATACTTCGAAAGCTTGTTCGACAAGGTTTCCAGCGCCGCATTCTTATGGCTGATTTCTTCGGCGGCACGGCGCTGACTTTCTGCCATGGACGCCAGCTCAGCCTCGTTTCGGTCAGAAATACGCACCAGGCGCCGCGATTGACGAAAGAGCTTGCGGTAGTTCTTCAGCAGATCGCCGAACGTGGCCGCGTCGGCGTCATTGGCAAAGGGCTGGTCCAGGCGTTCTTCGGCCGCCTCGATTATCGCAAGCTCGGCGTCGAAGAGATCGTCGTCAGCCATCGTCGTCCAATTCCTCGAGATGGAACGAGGCTTCTTCCAGGTCTTCGCCCAGTTCCTCGCCAAGCTCTTTCATATTGTCGTCTTCGACATCGTAGCGCCAATGGACATTGACCGCGGCGCCACTGGCGGCCGCTTCTTCCAGTTTGTCCATCATCGTCATAATCGCCTTGGCGGAAGACGAGTTGAAATAGATCAATTCAAAGTCGAAACGGCACTCGCCGCTGCCCAGGTCATCGAGATAGGAATCGAGCGCCTCGAAGATCGGTTTGTAGAAGCCGTTGGCATCTTCGGGATAACTTTCGCCGCTTAGCTGCAAGTGACCTTTCGAGAATTCGAACGAAACTGCGGGCGACCGATCAGTGGCTTCAATATAAAGGTTGTCCATTGTGTCGTCCCGTTCACACACGCGCACGAAGCGCAAAGAAAACATGGTTGTCATCGACTTCAGAGAAATCGAAATCCAACGGTTCGGATGCACGGCGGGCAATCTCGATAAACCCGATACCGGCACCCTTGGAAAACTCGTCCGGTCCTGCCTTTAGCTGCGCTTTGTAGGCGGCGCGCAGTTCGTCATGAGACATCTCTTTCAAATCGCTGAGCCGTTCGCGTAATCGGCGGATGTCGGACTTTTCGATCAGGTTCCCGGCATGCACAGTGTAGCCGGCACCATCTTCCTGCCCGATGGTCAAAACACCGTAACGCAGTTCGCGACCTTCCTGCGTTTCATCATGGTCGCCGATCTTCTCTGCGGAATACCGAATGATGTTCTGCATCTGCTCGACAAACACAGCAAAGACGCTGCGCATTGTTTTGCGATCCGCTTCCTCAAGCACCAGCTTTTGCTTCACAGCTTCACCGACGCCGCTTAGCACCTGTTCATTAACGTAGCCGCTATAGGCAAAAATAACGCCGTGCCCGCGCATGAACGTTCTGAGCCCGTGTAGCTCATTCGCCTGCATTTTCATCTCCTAAGCGTCACCCGGGGCAAACCCGAACACCGTAACATCATCTCGACGTTTTTCAGACCCCTGAAATGTCTTAAAGGTTTCATTCAACGCTGCAGCCTGTTGATTCATTGGAGAATCCAGCGTTTCGTTGATGACATTCAGGAACCGCCTTTTGCCGAAAGAACGTCGTTTCGCGCCGCCAATCTGATCGATCAGGCCGTCGGTCGTCATGTAAAATCGATCGCTTTGCTGCAGATCGAAAACGACGTCCGTGAAGTTCGTCGAGGCGGGGTACCGCCGATATCCAAGCCCCGCCTTGTCACCGCGGATTTCGGAAAGGACACCGCCCGCTGCGCGGAACAAAGAGAACCTCGCACCAGAGAAGATAACCTTGCGGTCAGCGGACCTGACGAAACAGATACCAGCCTCCAGCCCGTCATCTGTCTCACCTTCAGCCTGGTCCTGACCCAACAAATCCTGCAAGGCGCCGTGCAGGCGCTGCAGTAGTTGGCTGGGGGCGTCCACGCCGGATCTGAGCTCTCGGTCCAGCAGGCCGCAGGAAATCAACGTCATGAAAGCGCCGGGAACGCCGTGCCCGGTGCAATCACCCACGATAATCGCACAGCCGCCCTGGATCGGATGGTGCCAGTAGAAGTCACCGCCGACGATATCGCGCGGCTCCCAGATCAGGAAACTGTCGCCGGTGGCGTCCCGGATCGCTTCCTCAGCCGGCAGCATTGCGGATTGGATCCGGCCTGCATAATGAAGGCTTTCCATGACCTGGCGGTTTGCTTCCGACAGCCGCTGTTCACGGCGCAGTTGCTCGGTCACATCTACCGCCAGACCGGTCAGGCGGGTCGCCGCGCCTTCTTCGTCGCGCTGGATCCGCATAACGGCGTCCAGCCAGATCTCTTCGTTGTCCGGGCGCAGCAGGTGCTGACGCATGCGCAACGTCTGTTCCGATCCGGAAATGAACCTGTCCATCTCCTTTTTGGCACGTTTGGACATGGATGGGTGCAGACGATCTTCCCAGGACTTGTAGGGCGACGGAAGGAAGGTGTGCGGGTCGTGACCCAGCATCGCTGTGTATTCGGGCGACCACCACAGCGTGTCCGTCTTGAAGTCATTATCGTAGATGCCGACCTGATCGATCTGCATGGCCAAGCTCAGGCGCTCAGAGACAGTTTCCAATTCTTGTTCGCGTGCCAGTTGCTCGGAAATGTCGACATCCAGGCCGGTCATGCGGATAACCTCGCCCGCATCGTTGCGTTCGATGCGCATCAGACTGTCGACCCAGAAGTCAGACCCGTCAGGCCGAAGGAAATGCTTGCGCATCCGGGCGACCTCTTCCTTGCCCGCCAGGATGCTTGCGAACTGTTTGTAAACCTCTGATCGGTTGTCCGGGTGCAGATACTCTTCCCAATTAGTATCGTGAACATCCAGGCCATCCGGATCGCGTCCCATCAGGGCTGTGTATTCCTTGGACCACCAGACATCGCCTGTGTCGAACCGAGCATGCCAAATTCCTACGCCGTCCATGGACAGAGCCAGTTGCAGGCGTTCCGAGGTTGCTGTCAGCTCGGCAGTGCGCTCTTCAACCCGGTTTTCCAGGTTCCGGTTGGTCTCCGTCAACTCGCTAAACAGGCCTTTGACCGACTTGCGCATGCTGTCAAAGTCGCGTGCCAGCAAGCCGATTTCATCGTTTCGATCCATCGCGATTTCGGTGTCCAACCTGCCCTGCGCAATAGCAGATGCGGACGCCTGCAATTGCTGCATTGGACGGGCGACATAGCGGCGCGAGATCAAGACGGACGTCGCCGCGATCGCACCAATGATCAGCAATGTCAGCACAAGAATGCCGATGCCGTTGAACAGGGTTTCTTTCTGGATCGACTGACGCGATATCGCAACTTGAAGGACGCCGATTTCTTCGCGCTCGAAAGCAATAGCGATGGCGCCCGTCATGAAGTTGGAATCTTCCTGCAGGCTTTCGAAATCGCCAATCGATGTGTCGAATCGCAGTTTCGTGGCGACCGGTACATCATCAATGACGACGCTGGCATAGACGACATCGTCGTCCAGCAGCAGCGCATCTATCACGCCTTGCGCTGAGTAATAGTCGACGTTCCAGATTGGAATACGCAGCGCAACTTCGGCAATCTTCAGATTGCCGTCCAGCTTACTGCGGAGATAATCTTCAGCGCGGTTCTGACTGATAAAAGCGGCAGAAACGGCGAAAATTGCCAGCATCAATGAAATGACACCGATCAGCGCATAGCTGAACCGTTTGGAGATGCTTCTGAAACGGTCCGTCGTCATGAAGCCACCCACCGCCCCCCAGATAACGCGGTAGATCACACTCCCCAGACAACCAACCGCACAAGATGACAAATGACCGTCAGGGTATTCAAAAGTCAAACGAATTGCCGACGCCCGGTGCATTTCTACGCCGATTTTCCGGCATTGCTTGGGCTATTCGATTAAGACTGCCCTGAAATCGTTCACATTGGTGCCAGTCGGTCCGGTTATGAACAAATCGCCAAGCGCATCAAAAGCGCCCCAACAGTCGTTACCCGCCAAAGCGGCGCTCGGATCGTGACCGATCGAACGCAGACGCTCCCAGGTTGAGCCATCAACGAAGGCGCCTGCGTTATCTTCGGTACCATCGATGCCGTCGGTATCGGCGGAAAGCGCCGTGACCCGGGACAGACCCGCGATATCCCCGCCCAGGGCGAGCGCAAGCTCGCCATTACGCCCACCACGCCCCTTTGCGCGAACGGTAACCGTCGTCTCGCCGCCCGAAAGCAAAACTATCGGCGGCCGCAGCAAACCGGGGTTTTCTGCGACTTCCCGGGCCAAAGCGCCGTGCATACGGCCGATATCACGCGCCTCTCCTTCAATGGCATCGGAAAGGATCATCGCCCTTATGCCTTGATCTTCTGCCAATGCAGCTGCCGCCTGAAGCGATTTACGTGCCGAGGCTATGACGCGAACCTCGTGATTTGCGAATACCTGATCCCCTGGCATCGGAGCCGCAGCAGCATCGGATTGCAAATGAGTCATCACCGCCGCAGGCAGGTCCATTCCATAGCGCTGTACAATTTGCAGGGCAGCAGTGCGATCGCCTGTGTCCGGAACCGTCGGCCCAGAGGCGACCAAAGCTGGATTGTCGCCGGGAATGTCAGAGACGACCAGAGACACGACCTTTGCCGGATGCGCCGCTGCCGCAAGGCGCCCGCCCTTTATGCGGCTGACATGCTTGCGGACGGTATTCATCTCGGCGATCGGCGCGCCTGAGGCCAACAACGCCTCATTCACAGCCATCTCATCGGTCAGATCCAGACCATCGGGCGGCGCCGGTAAAAGCGCAGAGCCGCCGCCGCAAACCAGGGCAACCACTAAATCGTCGGCACCCAGGCCTTGCACGGCCTCCAACAATCGCGCTGAAGCCGTCAAACCTGCCTGATCAGGGACGGGGTGAGAGGCCTCTAAAACGTCGATATGTTGGGTTTCACAGGCATATCCGTAGCGCGTGACCACGACGCCAGATAGTGGCCCAGCCCAAAGTTTCTCGAAGGCAGCCACCAATTGCGCCGCACCCTTACCCGCACCAATGACAATGGTTTTTCCACGCGGAGGGTCAGGAAGATGGCCGACCAGTGCCTTTTCCGGGTCGGCTGCGTTGACGGCCGCGACGAACAGGCTTCTCAAAAACGCCCTGGGATCTGCAACTGCCGTCATTCGTCGTCCAGCTTGTGGTCCGGGACCCTGTTTGACTTAGCCTCCCAGGGGCGGGTCAGATCGACCAACTGCCCATCCAGGCATTCCATGCTGAGCGACAACGCACCATCGCCTGCCAACGCAATCTCCAACATGCCGGAAGCATCTTCGCCAGGCGCCCAAGCCAGGCTCAAAATGGCGTAAATCGTATCTTTCTCCGAAGGGTTTAAGCCATTGGCCCGAAGCGAGATCACGGAGTCAAAGACCAGTGCCGCGCGGACCCGCTCAAACGGGCGGCCCATCTGCTCCGCATCTGCCATATCTTCCCAGCGAAACCGGTTCAGCAACATCACGGCCCGGCGCCGGCGGGGCATCCAGGTGATTTCGCCCGCCAGGCCGACGGCATCCTGGACCAATGTCGATACCACGGGCAAGTCTTCACCATCCTCGATCTTCAGCCGCAGCGGCGCATCAGAAAATCCGGCATCTTCGAACCGGGCATCGGCCATAGTTCAGTCCCCCGAAAGGCGTTCAATTCTGGCGCCGCAAGCGCCAAGCTTTTCCTCCACCCTCTCATACCCGCGGTCAAGATGATAAACGCGGCTTAACATAGTTTCACCTTCGGCGGCCAATCCCGCCAGGATCAAACTGACGGAAGCGCGCAGATCCGTTGCCATCACGGGTGCGCCACGCATCTCTTCCACACCCGTGATCGTGGCAGTACCGCCATGTACGTCGATCTGAGCCCCCATGCGCAAGAGTTCTGGCACATGCATGAAGCGATTTTCGAAAATGTGCTCGTTCACCGTGCTGATACCATCCGCCACGCACAGCAGCGCCATCATCTGCGCCTGCAGATCGGTTGGAAAACCGGGGAACGGCTCGGTCGTCACATCGACGGGCTTGATCACGCCATTTGCGCGGCGCACCCGCAGGCCGCCAGGCGCATCCTCCACGGCGATGTCGGCCTTTTCCATATGGTCGATCAATGCCGCGACCAAATCGCGGCGCCCGCCCTTAACCGTAATGTCGCCACCAACGATGGCAGGGGCGATCATGTAAGTGCCCATTTCAACCCGGTCAGCCAGCACCCGGTGCGTGGCGCCGTGCAGGGCTTCGACACCCTGGACAGTGATCTCGGACGTGCCTTCGCCAGAGATCTCGGCGCCCATCGCCCGAAGACACTCAGCCAGGTCGACGATCTCCGGCTCGCGCGCCGCGTTCTTCAGGACCGTGGTCCCCTTGGCCAGGGTCGCCGCCATCAGCAGGTTCTCTGTCGCCCCGACAGAGACGAATGGGAACTCGACCACAGCACCCTTCAATCCACCCGGTGCGGACGCGTTCACATAGCCATCAGACAGCTCCAGTTCCGCACCCAGTTTTTCCAAACCGCTCAGGTGCAGGTCGACTGGTCGGGCGCCGATTGCGCAACCACCCGGTAAGGACACCCTGGCATGGCCATCACGGGCCAGCATCGGGCCCAGGACCAGGATCGAGGCGCGCATCTTCCGGACGATATCGTAATGCGCCGTGTGATTGGAGATTTTCTTGGCCGACAGGGCCAGGACGTTACCATCCTGCAGCGGCGCGAATTCGCAGCCCAACGAGGCCAAGAGATCAGACATCGTCTTGATGTCGGCCAGACGCGGTGCATTGGTCAGGGTCAGTGGCTGATCCGTCAGCAATGCCGCGGGCATCAGCGTCAGGCACGCATTCTTTGCGCCCGAAATTTCAATTTCACCTTGCAGCGGCTGCCCGCCGATGATCTTGATCCTGTCCATACCACGCGATCCCCTCAGATCTCAGGTGTCCTCCGACGTGTCCCGAGAGCTCTCATCTTTCCGATTATCAGCGGCTTTTCGTTGTCTTGCCTGCGATTTTCGGCGGTGCAGGTTCTGGCGCAACGCTTCGGCCAAACGGGCCGCGCGCGCATCCTTGTCCTGTTCCTTATCCTGCCCTGCCATCGCGGCGCTTTAGCGGATGGCCAGGGCAAAATCCAGCAAGCAACCAAGGAGTTTTCGTGCAGAGATCGGGGCAGACCATGGCCGCTGAGATTCAACCCTTGCAATCACCCCCCGAACCCGTCTATTTGCGCAGCCTGTGCTAGGGATGCTGCCGTAGCTCAGGGGTAGAGCACTCCCTTGGTAAGGGAGAGGTCGAGAGTTCAAATCTCTCCGGCAGCACCATAAAATCCCAAATAATCCCAAAAGGTTAAGCCTGATCAGAGATTTAGGCCTCTTGCATTGTACCAACTTACGCCCCAAGATCAGTTGGTACATAAAGGGGGTCGAGGTATGCCACTGCCCAGAGTCAGCGGGACGCGCATTCGGGGAAAACGGTATTCGTTAAACCTTGCTGTCCCTGTTGAGTTACAACCAAGGTACGGTCGCGACCGCCTTACAGATGCTATCGGCACGGCTGATCCCAATGCAGCAGAAGATGCTGTAACACTAGCGAAGGCCAAGTTTATTCAAGAGATCAGTGAACTGAGAAACGAAGCTGGATTGCAGGAACTCGTTGATCAGTTAGACGATGAACAGAGAGCAATCTACGACAAGGCCGGTGGCTTGGAAGGCCTTGTCAATGCTTACAAGACATCTACGGTGAGCCTAGCGTTTATGGCTGGAGATATTCCGCCCCATGAGGGCGAGATCACCGACTTTGAAGAGGAGATGCGAAACGCAGAGTTTGATGCGGCGGAAAAAGCTCTTACGCGTCACGCTCGACGAGAAGCGAAAACGCTCAATGCACTTGGGCAGGATGTCCCTGTGCCCGGAGGCAATTTTGAAACTTTAGAAGACATCGCAAGAGCGTTTGTGGTGGACAAAGGCTGGACGGAGCAGAACCGCCAGTCGATGAGCTATACGATGCGAAGGTGGCGCGAGTATCACGGCGATCTTCAATTGCAAGCCCTTGAGCGCTCGCATCTTGCGGACTTCGCTTCTGCGATTTCACAACTCCCTACCTCGACTTCGAAGGACATCAGAGCATTGCCGATGCGAAAAGCAATGGCAGTTGCGAAGAGCAGCGGATTGGCGACAGCAAGATTCAAGGTTCGCCAACGCATGGTCAATCACCTCAAATCCATAATGAGTTGGGGCATCAATGAAGGAAAAATAAAATTAAGGAACGACCCTTGGGCCGGTTTCAAACTCACAAAGCCGAAGGAGGCCCATAGCGCACGCAGAAAACGGAAGGTACCTTCGTTCACGCCAAGTGAGGTTCGCTCCATACTTGATCATTCAGGTAAGACCTTCGATAAGAAACTCGTTGACTATTGGCTACCACCAATTGCGGCCTATACTGGCGCAAGATGTGAAGAGTTAGGCCAGCTTCTTGTTGGCGATGTGTCATCGTCAGACGGTATTTGGACGCTTTCCATAACTGATGAAGACGAAGAACAGACAGTTAAGAATGCTCATTCTGTAAGAATGGTGCCTGTTCCGCAAAAAATTATTGGGATGGGATTCGTAGATTTTGTAAAAAGAAGGAGACGAGAGGGAGGAAGATATCTCTTCTTGGAAGAATTCCATGACATGCAAAGAAATGTGCGCATTGTAGAGATGTCGCCCGACGCACGCGGTCGCGTGACATCGAACTACGGACATCGATTCAGCAGAAAAGTTTTACAGCCACTCGGCATCAAGAAGCCTAGACAGAACTTCCACGCACTTCGTCATTCTTGGACGGATGCGGCGAGACGTGCTCGGATCGATAAGGAAATTCGACGCCTGATCGCCGGACGCTTGGATGGCGCGGACCCGGTTGAGGACGGCTATGGAGACGAAGAACTACTCAGGGCAAAACTGGAAGCTCTGAATAAAATGGAGCCGTTCGTTACGGGAGAAGAAATTGTTGGACCAAAGGCATGAACGCCGTCGAGATCGAACAAGCCATCACCGAGTTGGCCGATCAACCATTTGATCCGGAAGAGTTTCCCTACGCGTTCCTCGAATGCTTCGACAACAGCCCGGCACGAGCAAAGAAGCTGAGGAAGGGATCGACCAACAAGTCCGACATTGGCGGCGTCCTGCAAGTCAACAACATCCACATCACGATTGCCGACCAAGGCTCGGTTTCCGAGGCGCTGGCGGCGCTGCGAGAAAGCCCTGCCACACAAAACAAGCGCCACCGGGTGAAATTCATCCTCGCGACGGACGGGCAAACACTCGAAGCCGAGGATCTTAATTCCGGCGAGACGGTCGTCTGCGCTTACGAAGAGTTCCCCGACAAGTTCGGCTTCTTTCTGCCACTGGCAGGCATCACTACGGTCAAGCAGATCCGTGAAAATACATTCGACGTTCGCGCCACCTCGCGCCTGAACAAGCTGTACGTGACGTTGCTGCAAGAGAACCCTGACTGGGGGACGGAGGAACGTCGCCACGACATGAACCATTTCATGGCGCGGCTGATCTTCTGTTTCTTTGCGGAGGACACTGACATCTTCAGCGAAGATGCCTTGTTCACCGCGACGGTAGCGCAAATGTCTGCGCGGGACAGCTCGAACACGCATGAAGTCATCTCGGAGATCTTCCGAGCAATGGACGTGAAGCCTGAGGACAGACCCAGCGCCGATTTGCCTAGGTGGGCTGAGAAATTTCCCCATGTAAACGGAGAACTGTTCTCCGGTTCGACCGACGTGCCGACGTTCTCGCGGATTGCACAAAAATATCTGCTGCACATCGGCAACCTCGATTGGAAACAGATCAACCCGGACATCTTCGGGTCGATGATCCAAGCCGTAGCGGACGAGGAGGAACGCTCGGCGCTGGGCATGCATTACACGTCCGTGCCGAACATCCTGAAAGTACTGAACCCGCTGTTCCTCGACGACTTGCGTGAGAAGCTCCACGAGGCCGGGGAGAATCCCCGCAAGTTACTGAACCTTCGGAAACGCATGTCCAACGTCCGGGTCTTTGATCCAGCCTGCGGGTCCGGCAATTTCTTAGTGATCGCCTACAAGCAGATGCGCGAGATTGAAGCGCAGATCAATGAGCGGCGCAGCGAGTCAGGGCGTAAGTCAGATATCCCACTCACCAATTTCAGAGGGATTGAACTGCGAGATTTCTCAGCGGAGATCGCACGACTCGCCCTGATCATAGCTGAGTATCAAGCAGATGTTGTTCACATTGGGCAGAAGGAAGCTCGACAAGCCTTTCTGCCGTTGAACGCTCAGAATTGGATTACATGTGGAAACGCGCTTCGTTTGGACTGGATCAAGATTTGTCCGCCAACCGGAACAGGCGTAAGAGTCCAGTCTGACGACTTATTCGGCACCCTGCTTGAGCAAGCGGAGATCGACTTCGAGAATGAAGGTGGTGAAACATACCTTTGCGGCAACCCTCCCTATAGGGGCAGTTCGTGGCAGACTCCGGCACAGAAGTCCGACTTAAAAGCTGTCTCTGACGGCAAGATTCGATCATGGAAGTGTTTAGACTACGTTGCGGGCTGGTTTATTAAAGCAATCGAGTTCCAAGACGAGGTTGAGTCAACGTTCTCATTTGTGGCTACAAAATCAATTAACGAAGGCGAGCAAGTGCCCGTTCTTTGGAAATATATCTTTTCAAAGGGATATGATATCGAGTTCGCTCATTTACCCTTCAATTGGGCAAATTTAGCCTCAAAGAAAGCAGGGGTGACTGTTGTAATTATTGGGATTGGTAGGCCGCGAGGCAAAAAGAGAATTTTTGACGAGACCGGAGTGCGCGAAGTCGGAGAAATTGGGCCATACCTTGCTCCCGGATCGAAGGTTATTGTCACCAAAGCAACTCAGCCGCTTTTTGGGCAAAGTAAGATGTTGCGTGGCAATATGCCGACTGACGGCGGAAACTTTGTTCTATCAAGAACTGAGGCGCAAGAGCTCGCGAGATACGACCGGCCAGCAGCGCAGTTCGTAAGACCGTTTTTGGGTGCGAGTGAGATAACGAAAGGGTCACAACGATACTGTTTGTGGATCGAAGACAACAAAATTGAAATTGCTCTCGGCATCCCTTTCTTGGCTGATCGCATTGAAAAGGTCCGCCAAAACCGTCTGGCAAGCACGGCACCAACAACACGCACTACGAAAGTCCCGCCGCACCGCTTCATGCAAGTCGAAGGGGTTGCTGAGAGCCACAGCATAGCAGTTCCAGCAATTACCACGATCAACAGGGATTACCTGCCAGCTACAATACTTTCGGGTGACGTGATTTTATCTAATAAATGCTATGCGCTATACGATGCGCCCCTCTGGAATTTTTCACTCGCAAGTTCTACGTTGCACAGGGTCTGGATCGCTACGATTTGCGCAAGGATGCGCAATGATTTCTCGTACTCAAACACGCTTGGGTGGAACACTTTTCCGATCGAAAAGCTGACGGCAAAAAACTGCGCTGACTTAACGACCTGCGCTGAGAAGATACTTCTAGCGCGCGAAAATCACTTCCCCGCGACAATAGCCGATCTCTACGACCCAGTGAAAATGCCTGACGAACTCCGGGCTGCTCATGATCACAATGACGAAGTGCTTGAACGCATCTACATCGGCAGGCGTTTCAAGAACGACACGGAGCGCCTTGAGAAGCTGTTCGACATGTACACCAAGATGACCACGAAGGTATCCGCCGATGCTTGATGTAATCCAGCAGTACGGAGACGCCATAATCGGCCTGATTGGTGTCGCTGTCGGCGGCATAATTGTAAGCCTAAAAGAGGGCCTCGCTCGTCGCTCTGAGCGTCGGCGAGATGGATCTTACTCGGCTATCCGGTTGATCAGCGTTCTCGAAGAATACGCGCACAAGTGTATCGATGTCGCGGGGGACGATGGACATGCGTACGGTCAACCGGCAGGGCGCACTGAGGAAGGCGAACAGTACTGTGAAGCGCAAGTAACGAAGCCTGATCCGCTGGTGTTCCCTGATGATATCGCTTGGCGGAGCCTTGACGAGACGTTGATGCATCGAATTCTCGCGCTACCGAACAAAGCAAGAAGTACTGACCGTTATATTTCAGC
Source organism: Pseudomonadota bacterium (assembly GCA_039028795.1). Lineage (GTDB taxonomy): Bacteria > Pseudomonadota > Alphaproteobacteria > Rhodobacterales > Rhodobacteraceae > Thermohalobaculum. Next base: position 13,512 of record JBCCHJ010000031.1, on the reverse strand, counting down.
TTCAGGCGAGCATGCATTTCCACCCGATTACACTGAGTTCTTTGAGCCTCGTCAGAAAGGCTATGCTCAGTTAGGGCTGGAAGCACTGGACATCATAGAGCGTCTTCGTGCGCAGCACAGGATCTCGGTACGAAGTCGTACTGACTTGAGCACCGATTGGGAGCCAAATGAATTCCTCCGAAACCGCCTTGCTCGACTTGATGAAAGAGATCGCGAACGAGCAAAGCGGCTGGCTTCGATGGAGTCGCCTTTTCCTGCCATCGCAGAGTCCAATGATGTGGAGGCGACGAGATGACCCGCCTTTTCCAGATTAGTGGCAGTGACCTTACGCCAGCAAAACGCAAGCCACTCGATCTTGAGACAAAGATCGAAGCGTGGGTTGCCGATGACCTTACGCTGATTGGCGTTGATGGTTTCGTCCTCGGTCGCCAAATCGCGACGGACCACGGCAAGTTCATCGACATTCTGGCGATGGACGAGGACGGAAACCTTGTCATCATCGAATTGAAGCGCGACCGAAGTCCACGCGATATTGTGGCTCAGGTTCTCGACTATGCCTCTTGGGTTCGAAGGCTCAGCACTGGCGATGTGCATGCATTGGCTCTATCGCTCAATCTGCCGCTCGCACAGGCCTACCGCGAGAAATTTGGGGCCAGCCTACCGCAGACGCTTAACGCCTCTCACCAGATGGTCGTGGTCGCCAGCGAGGTGGACGAAGGAACCAAGCGGATCATCGAATATTTGTCTGAGGAACATGACGTCGGCATCAACGCTGCGTTCTTCAATGTGTTCGAGGCTAATGGTCAAGAATGGCTGACCACTGATGCGCTCCTCGATCAGGAGGAGGTGAAGGATCGAGCAGTGAAGAAGGCACAAGCACCTTGGTCAGGGTATTTCTACATCACTGGCGGGGCCGAAGAGGATCGCCCGTGGGAAGACATGCGTCAGCATGGGTTCTTCACTGCGAGCGGGAAGCAGTTTTTCACTAAGCGCCTCGACCAGTTGTCGGTCGGCGACAAGGTCTTCTACTATCAAAAGAAGAACGGCTATTTGGGCTATGGCCTGATCAGCGCTGAGAAGATCGCGGCAACAGCATATACGCTTCCCGACGGGCGACCGTTGATCGAGGTCGTTCCGACGTCTTACCTAACTGAGTTCGCTGATGATCCAGACAACTGCGCCTATGTTGTCGGGGTAGATTGGCAGAGGACAGTCCCAGTCGATGAGGCCAAGTCGTTCAGTGGAATTTTCTCTAACCAGAACGTGGTCTGTAAGATACGGCATCAAGAGACCGTGGACTTCCTGCGCGAGAAATTCGATGTGAAAGAAGCTTCATGATTAAGACCATTCCCTCTGTTTCCGTCACCTATGCTCAGACCGGCAAGGACCAAAAATCCAACGAACTCGGTATGCGCCCAATGCAGGAGAAGGCGTATGAGCACAGAGGAGAGCAGTATCTTCTGATCAAGTCCCCACCAGCCTCCGGAAAGTCTCGTGCGCTGATGTTTGTTGCTCTGGACAAACTTGAAAACCAAGGGATGAAACAGGCGGTTATTGCTGTACCTGAGAAGTCGATTGGATCAAGTTTTGCCGATGAACCGCTTTCGAAATTTGGGTTCTGGGCGGATTGGCATGTCAAACCACGTTGGAACCTTTGCAACGCTCCGGGAGGTGACAGTGGCAAGGTAGATGCCGTTGGCAACTTCCTTGCGTCAGATGACCAAGCCCTTGTCTGCACGCATGCAACGTTCCGCTTCGCCGTGGACAAGTTTGGTATCGAAGCTTTCGACGAACGGCTCATCGCTATCGACGAGTTCCATCATGTCTCTTCCAATCCTGACAACAAGCTCGGTGCGCAACTCGGTCAGCTAATTGCTCGCGATAAGGTGCACATTGTTGCCATGACTGGCAGCTACTTCCGTGGCGACGCAGAGGCTGTGCTGGCTCCTGAGGATGAGCAAAAGTTCAAGTCGGTCGTGTACACGTACTTTGAGCAGTTGAACGGCTACCGGTGGTTGAAACAACTTGATATCGGATACTATTTTTACAACGGACCCTATGCCGACGACATTCTCGGCGTGCTCAATCCAAACGAAAAAACAATCCTCCACATACCATCCGTGAATTCGCGGGAAAGCACAAAGGACAAGCACAAAGAAGTCGCGCACATTATCGATGCCTTGGGAACGTGGCAGGGAACTGACGAAGAGACCGGCTTTCAGCTTGTGGAATCGTCGAATAGCAAGATTCTGCGCATCGCCGATCTGGTGGACGACACAGATATGGCGCGTCGTTCGAAGATTTTGGACGCACTCAAAGACCCGACGCAAAAGAACAACAGAGACCATGTCGATATCATCATTGCGCTCGGAATGGCGAAAGAGGGTTTCGACTGGATTTGGTGCGAGCACGCATTGACAATCGGCTATCGTGCCAGCCTTACAGAAATCGTCCAGATCATCGGGCGAGCAACGCGCGATGCGGAGGGCAAGACACACGCGCGATTTACTAACCTGATCGCTGAGCCCGATGCGTCAAGCGAGCTTGTGACGGAGGCCGTGAACGACACGCTCAAAGCCATCGCAGCGAGCTTGCTGATGGAACAGGTCCTTGCACCCAAGTTTGATTTCGTTCCCAAGACGCCCCAGAGCGGGCCACAGGAAGGGTTTGACTACGGCCCAGATGGCTACGATCCCGAACGGACTAATGTTGGAATGGGAGGAGGACCAGAAGCTCCTTTTCAGATCGAGATCAAGGGATTGATTGAACCTACGTCGGATGAGGCCAAACAAGCTTGCGAAGACGACATCAACGATATTATTGCCAGCTTCGTTCAGGACCGGAGCACGGTCGAGAAAGGCCTTTTCACTGAGCCTGAGGAGCTTGTGAACGAAGAGATCACCCAAGTCAAAATGGGCAAGGTCATTCGAGATCGATACCCTGAACTTTCGGAGATTGATCAAGAGGCAATCCGCCAGCGCGCTATTGCCGCCCTAAACATCACACAAAAAGCAGCAGAAGAAGCGAGGAATTCCCAAGAGAGTTCGGATGAGCCAAAGGTAAACACAGCGTTTGTGGATGGGGTCAGGCGGTTTGTGAATGTCCGAGAATTGGACATCGATTTGATAGATAGCATCAACCCCTTCGGGGAAGCATATGCGATCCTGTCAAAGACCATGAGCGCCGAGAACCTCAAGCAAATCCACGGCATTATCGCGGGAAAGAAGGCGAATTTGACATTGGAGGAAGCACGTGAACTCGCAACGCGCGCGCTAAAGTTCAAGGAAGAGCGGGGGCGTCTTCCGTCGGCAGCAGCGGCAGATCCTTGGGAACGGCGCATGGCAGAAGGTATCGCGTTCCTACAGCGCAAGACTGCCGAGGCCCGCGATGCCTGAACTTTCCGACGAGGAACTCCTTTCCGCACTTGGCGTCGAAGTATCTCCTGACCAACCAGTTGCTCGAAACTCACGCGAAGAAAGGATCATCGCCGGTTTTGAGGACGTGCAACGCTTCGTTTCAGAGAACGGTCACCCACCACGGCATGGTGAGGATTATGACATATTTGAAAGGCTGTATGCTGTCCGCCTCGACCGACTACGACAGCAACCAGAGTATCGTGAACTTCTAGGGCCGGTTGATCATCAAGGTTTGTTGGAAGTTGACCAGCCAGCCGAAAGCCTTTCGCCCGATGTATCCGACGAAGAACTTCTCTCTGCGCTTGGTGCCGGAGTGGAAGAAGGCAGTTTGGCTGACTTGAAGCATGTCAGGTCGGTAGCGGAGATTCGTGCGGCTGAGGAAATCGCCCAGCGTGAGAGGTGCGAGAACTTTGAGGAATTTCAGCCGTTATTCGAACGTGTGCAGACTGAGCTTGAGTCCGGTTTGAGGGTTAGCAGAACGATTAGGAAGAATGCGGGCTTTCTCAAGACTGACATCAGGAAGCATGGTTTCTTCATCCTTGGCGGACAGGTTCTCTATGTTGCGGAGTTGGGCGATCCGATCACAGCACCGAATGGGGAGACAGATGCCCGCCTGAGAGTGATCTACTCGAATGGAACAGAGAGCAACATCCTACTTCGCTCCCTTCAAAGGGCGCTCTACAAGGACGAGACCAGCCGTTTAATCTCTGACTCTAACGCCCCCGGCCCGCTTTTCTCCGGCGAAGTTGAAGACGATGACAGAGACAGCGGAACAATCTACGTACTCCGAAGCATGTCGGACCTCCCCATCGTCCAAGAAAACCGTGACCTGCTTCATAAGGTTGGAGTAACTGGGGGTAGTGTCGAGAGGCGTATTGCTAACGCGAAGAATGAAGCTACCTTCTTGTTGGCGGATGTAGAGATCGTAACGACATACCGTCTATTGAACATTGACCGAGTGAAGCTTGAAAATTTGATCCATAAAGTGCTTCTACCCGCCCGCTTGGACATCAAAATTGATGACAGATTCGGACGACCGTTTGCACCGCAAGAGTGGTTTTTGGTCCCCGTCTTCGCAATAGACGAGGTGGTAGAGCGGATAAAGGATGGCACCATAAACGGGTTTATCTACGAACCAGAACAGGCACGCCTCATTGCTCGGAATTGACCATTTTCTCTATGCGTTTATCGATTGGCTCACTTTCCCAAATTGTCGGGCGAGTCAAGCAGGTAGCCACTAACGCGCAAACCCAGAATTTGGGTAGGGTGGCTTGGGGCCCACAGCCTTGAATCGCGTGCATTACGCGCGGCCTAAGATCAGGAAAGATTCACAGGTAGCCTTAGCTGCACACCGAGTTCAAACAGCCGGATTGCGACATGATCCCCTGTTTGATGGTTTGATATGTTGACCCGCGTTAGCGGGTGATGTTCTCACGGTTATCACGTAAGATGCGGAATACGCTTGCCCTTCCAATCTCCAACTGCTTTGCAATCTCATCGGGCCTGAATCCCCGCTCCTTTAGCTTCATCACCTCCGACGCTTTTGCGCGTGCGGTCGGCTTTCGCCCCTTGTATTTGCCCTCAGCCTTCGCCTTCGCAATTCCGTATGCGCGGCGCTCCGCCAGCCTATCGCGCTCGAACTGAGCGACCGCGCCCATCATCCGCACCAACAACATCTGCGTTGGATCAGTAGGGTCTAGAGGGTGCTTTGAAAGATCCGGTAGCAACCATATGACGTCTGGATTGTCAGGATGTGTGATCGCGGCGTCAGCAGCGGACAGATCACGGAATGCGCGATCCATTTTCGCTGCAGCTATGCAAACTCGTTTGCTTGGATTGGCTTTCCGATTAGCTTCATAAAGCAAGCGCTCGAATTCTGGTCGTTCACCACGTGTGGATGCCTCTTCATAGAAGAACCGTGTGCACCCTAGTTCTTTCAGCGTTCTTACCTGATCGTCCCAGCCCGCCGCTTGAGTGACCTTGTCAACGGACACCCGCACATAACCCCAAATCTCCATCTCCATACCTCCAGTATCATATGCCTCTAGAAGCTACGATATAGTATCAATAGGGTGATTCGCGAGCATTTTTGATACTAGTTGTGCTTGTGAATCTCAGTGCCTTTGAGGACATCCCTATTGAGACTAGGAAGCGCCTTGATCTCCGCCCCTAGTGATCCTCTGCGGCTGATCATCTGATGGTGCCGTATGTTTAGATTGCAGCCAACTCTACGTCTTTGCTCTCGTTTGCAGTGAAGATTGGCGTGAACTGCTGGGCAAAGTTCTGCGCGTTCAGCCGTGCAAGTTGAGCATCAGCGGGCGTCAATTGGTCAACGGCAAATGTAGGTGAATATGTGCGCCACGCCAGCATCGGAAAGCTCTTATCAGAAGTCAGAACAGCCACGGTTATATTGGTCACGATTTCCCGATTGTTCGTAACGCTGCCAGCCGAAAGCCCGCCCACAATGGCTCCGGCCCCACCAGCTACTAGGCCTCCGACCGCCGCGCGCGCAAGAGTGCCCGTGCGGCGTGTCTCGGACACGGTGTGACCGTCTTCAAGTATCTTGATGCGTTCGTAACTTGAAAAAGGGATCTCTTTTGCTGCGCCGTCGCTGGTTGCGACAAGAGTGGTTTGTCGTGCTTCGTCAACTACCAAGATGAGTTCAGCGCCCTTGATGACAGGTTGCCCGCCAAATTCTGGGAACTTTTTCAAAGCTCTTGAAAGCAAACTCTTGGCAGAGTTGTTCACCACCCAATCCTTTGCGTAAGTCAACACTAGTAAACCAACGAACACGACTCCGGTGAAAACCAAAAACCCCCAGACAATGTCAGCGATCATTTTGCATCTCCAGTTACGAGCAACCACGGCGAAATCAGAATGGTACGCCCTAGGCCATTATCTATTTTTTAGATAATCTAAAAATCAGATTAGTGGAAGTCTCGCGCAACGCGAGGCATCAATGGCAAAGACAATTCGGTCGGCTGGACACTTGGCGTTGGTGGGTGCGCTTGTCGAAGCCCGCCTTGCGCGTGGTCTGACACAGTCCGAACTCGCTGAACGTCTTGGTTGTCATCAGTCATTCGTAGCTCGCATTGAAACCGAGCAGCGGCGCATTGATGTTTCAGAACTCGTGATTCTGTGCAGGGCTCTGGAAGCGGACCCGGTTGTCATTCTGCGAAAGGTGATGAAAGCAACACCTCAGGGTGAGAGGATCTAGGAGACTGATAATTCGTGGGAGCTCGTCAGTGCTGTCCGCCAGCTCAACTATGCATCGCTCCAGAAAAAAATCGATCATTTATGATAACAAAATCCGATGCCGCTTGATCAGTCGCCACACTCAATTGCTGACAAAAAAATTTTGTACAAGGAGGCTTTGGCGGCAGCTTTTACCGTGGTTTAGATGGTTCGATACACAGATTTCCAGCGACCCAACTTTGACCCAGTCCTGACCCACAAAGGCGGGGTAAAAAAAGGGCCTCTTTTGCAAAGGGTTAACTGGAGGGCGTGAGGGTGACCCAGCGTGACCCAAAATTCCTCATACACTTACTTTTCCGGTAGGTTGGCCTTCAATGCAAAACCAAACATCTTCTTTCTTATCTTAAGAGTTAGAGAAGAAAGCTGGGTCACTAGGGTCAACTAGATTTAAAACTCTGAAAAGAAAGGAAAAAATATGACCCAACTCCTAAAATCGAGATGGGTCAATCTTGGGTCCAGATGGGTCGTTACACTGCGCAGTCAACGACAAAAGCACGCCCCGCTACGCGCGGCACCTAATACCAGTTCAACCACGTCCGTGGCGCGCGAGTATCTCTCTCAAATCCTTTAGTGCAGGGACAACGATATGGCGAACACGGACGTCAGTATCTTGCTCAGCAGAAATTCCATCTTCGAGTTTGAGAAAGCTGATTTTCGCTTTGGTTTCGCCTTTGTCAGCATCATCTCCGAGGAACTTACTAATCGCGTCCTTTACCTCTTGCGTGAGATTGCCGCGCTCACCGTTCGGGTGAAGCGCAGCGACCATGTGGTGACGCGCCACCTTAGTTTCACGGTCATCCTCCAAGGCGTAGCGGAACGTTTCACCGTCAGTCATGCGTCCGGTAATGAAGCCATTCTCCAGCATGGTGACCAGACGCTCAGCAGGTCCGCTAAGCCCCATTCCTACCTGCTCACGCAGGGCGTCTGTGACTGGCGGATAGCGTAGATCGTTCCATGTCATTCCAACGTCTGCGGGGTCCCAATGCATCAGTTCGTGAACCATGGCCTCAAGACCACCGTTCTCCATCTGATCATCGATCGCTCCGAAGAATGCAGCATCCTTCTTTTTTGCGTCTGAGCATGTCAGCACAAGAAAGCGCCGAGCGTCTTCGCCATCGACCGGGACGGTCCATTTGTTGTTCGAGATGAAGACCATGTTTACGTAGTTCGGACGCTCGACGAGGTTCTGATACTTGCGTTCAATTTGCAGTGTATCTGAGGAGATCAGGTCCTTGATCACGCCGCCCTCGGATTTGTTTCCACCCCAGAAGGCCTCCTCACACACCAATAGGATTAGGCCGTCGAGATGGGCATTGAAGTTGCCCGTAAGGTGGCGCATTGAGCTGACCTTGAGCGCCGCTGAGCCGATGCCTCGGCGTATCCAATCGAAGACTTTACTCTTACCTGTTCCCTGTTCTCCAACGATTGCGAGCGAGCTTGGGATCTTTACACCCGGTCGGGCAAAGATCGACGCAAGCCAAGTCATCACGAAATTGAAGAGCTCTTCATCTTCGCCACAGAGATTAACTCGGATATGGTCCCGTAGTTTAGACCAGTCACCTTCTACGGACGTGGCAGCGAAGCCATTCCAAAGATTGTAAGACGCTCGGCGCTCAACAGCCGCAGCTTTAATAGGGTCTGGCTCAAAGGACGTTTCAAAGAATGTTGCTCGATCTCGTGCGTGTAAGAACACTTCGGATGGTTTGATTTGCTTGACTTTAACAGCGTCGCCACTGCCGTCCTCATCGGACACGATGCGGTTGAGATACAATTTTTTCAACGTCTCATCCTTCACGAGACTTACCGCTTGCCCTGACGGCGGTCGGATCGCCAGTTTTGCTTCGCCATCCAACACGACGTAGTCAAAGCGACTGGAGATTGCCCGGTACATCTGATCGCGGATTTCTAGGCGCATCTGAGTGTAGGCATCGCGATCAGATGGGTTTATATTGTACTTCTTGTACTTTTCAGGAGCCTCATCCGGTTTCACGATGAAGCCATCAGGGTCTACGAGTGACTCATCGTACAAGGGAGCTAGGATAGAGTTGGACGGGACGTAGTTTTTTTGGTCGTTCTTTGAGACGGCATCTGGGGCGCGGTTTGCTTCGGCTTGGCGACATTCTATTTGACGCATCACGACTCGCTTAGAAGCACTCACGCGCTGACGCGCGTCAGCATCAGAGAGGCCCATCTCTTCAAGCAGCGATATCGTTGCTTCGACCGCATCATCGGGAATAGTCCACGCGCCACCAGTTTTCTGCAGATGATCACGCAAGTAGGCGCGTGCCTCTTCCAGCCCCTTGGATTCCTCGGGCGTAAGACGAAAGAACTTCTCTTCATCCTGATCATCCGCGAAGGTCATCATGAACTCTGGGGCTTCCAACACCTCAGGGTCTAGTTCCCCGTTGTCTATCCACGCTCCGAGGTAGTCCACCAGATGGCGATGCTCGCAACTATTGTGATGGCATTTCACGCGAGCGAATTCTTCTGCACCGTCTGCATCGGGATCAGCATCCCACAGGCACGTAGCGCCGTCGTCAGAACTATCTGTGTGCTCATCCGCAAATGGACAGCGGACGTGGAACTGGCCGGTTGCGTTGTTGACCGACGCCGTCGTTTCGAGGCCCTGATGCTCTGCAATATCAGCAAGCATCCATCGTTTGGCATAGCGATCATATAGAGCTGAGACATCTGTACCGTTCTCCGTCACAACATCAGGACGGCGCTTCTTCCCGCGCAATCGAGAAGAGCCCTTCGGAGCGTTTGGAACACGTTCAAAGGAGATTGGTGGTGCGCGATGAATGACGGTTCGGAATTTTGCGCCGGGAAGATGTCGAGGAGCAAAGAACATGCGCGACACGTCATCTGCGGACGTATCGATTGGAATACTTAGCATTTCTGCTAATCCGTGGATCTTACCAGAGAAGACGACTTGAGCTTCGCGTTGCGACGTTGCGAGCGCCTGTATCCTCACATCCCCTTCAGCAAGAGGGAAGATCAGGCGGTATTTTGAAATTGGGTGATGTTCGACGATGATCATCCAGCCATCTGGTCTCTGGGCTTTCATCTCCTTTATGACTGCACTCGCGACGATTTGAGGTGCAAGATTTTTCTTTTTGGCGAGATAGGACTTTACTTGATCCAATGACGGCTCTCCAACGCAGGCCGCGTGTCTTTGAACATCATCGAACTTCAACTCGGTGACGGCCTTTTGATCATTGAAAGAGGTGTAAGCGATGAAGGCGCAGTCCAGTTCTTGCCCGCGCTTCACCGCCTCTTCAAAGGTGACGTGTCCCGAGTCCACATCCAGAACAAGAGCGCACACTGATCTGACCGAACTTGCACTGCGTTTTCTGTTGCAGTCCCCAAATACGTACGCGGTTCCGTCCTTGCGCATGCTTTTAGTATGGCGTGACAAGCCCCAAGCTTCTTTGCCGCTGGCCTTGAAGAACGAACTATCACCCGCCTTGCCTCTAATCAGTTCGTTCCATGTTAAGGTAGTGCCATTCCATCCATCATCCGGCGTATTCTTGCGTTTCATCTGCCGATCTTTGTGGAACTTACCGCGTGTGACGGTGACCTCCTTGGACATAAGCGTGTCCCAAGCAGAACATGGTTGTCCTGAAAGTTCAGCGTCGTTTAAGCGATCTGTGTCGCTATTTGTCTGGGGATTGTCAGGGTTTTCTGACGCGACATCGACCAATGGTGACGCATCTCGACGAGCTACTTCAACTCGCCTCAATTCAATGTCGTTATTCTTGAGATCGGAATTTCCTTCAGCCCATGCCTCGATAAGTTCCGCCGGTTCGTGACAGGGCTCTGAGCCAATGAGTCCAAATTTCGAAATTTCGGCGTCTACCAACTCGGCGATAAGCCCTTCATCACTAATGTTGCTTCCGCCGAGCGCTTCGACATCTTCAAAAAGGTGCGGTCCGCTGGTCGGGTTGGATACAGGGTTTAACATAATCAATTTCCTTTCGGCGACCGTGCAAATTTGGCCGCACGGACGTAATGCGCTATAATGCGCATGCTTCAATAACTGCCGCCGTGCCCTTAGCCTTTCGGGTTCGGCGGCATCTCAGTTTGAAAAGTTCTCTTAAGCTTCAGCGATCTGCTGAAAGTCGACCGGTCCTCCGCATCGACAATTGCCCAGCACATCCAGTTCGGGCGATGCACTGTCTAAACGAATCGCATGTGATTCGTCAACCCATTGAAATCATGTGACTTTTTGCCTTTCGAATGTGACTTTCCGAGGAGCAATTTGGCACATAAAACCGCTACGAAATCACGTCCGCCCAGCTTCGCAAGAAGGTTCCGAGCAAGTCTCTGGGGACGCGTAGCATGACCGGACTCACTTCTTCGCCAGACGACCATCGACCATCTGGGGAACACGTATACCCCGCCATACGCGCTGCCAACTCCGCACCACTACTGCCTTGCCCAAGTGCAATCTCCCAATCACCGAACGGCAACTCACAGCATTGCTTGCCTGTTCGTGTAATCGTTTGAAACGTTAGTTCTTGGAGTGCCTCAGCCCCGATCAAAAGTTCGCTGATTGCTTCGTGCTTTGCTTCCAACGCGTCTTTGAACGCCCGCGTGTATGCCGGTACCATCGGCGCATACTCTGTCGTGTTCATCTATTTCATCATCTTTGTTGCTCCATTTAGTCGGGGTCAGGATGGTTGTTGCCGCATTCATCAGGACCGTCCGGTCGCGGCTTGCGGACGGTGTCTAGAAACTTCAAAGTGGCGAAGAGGGTGGTGGAAGCAAAGCCAAACGCCCGAACCCCTCTTCGCCTTGTCAGCGCCTGCCAGTTCTGGGCCGCGCTGGCGTCCTCAGTTGCAGGCGAATTGCTTGCTAGTCGATGTGCAATTTCCATCAGAGACGGCGCGCCATCCCAAGCATTTAGCACATCGCACGCGCTCGCCTCTAAGGATCTCTCCAAGCATCTTGATCTTTTCGAACGGGATCTTTGGCGCGCTCACGCGCGTAGTTTCGTCATCTTCGAGCGCTTCGATACCTTCAATTCTCTTCACCAAGGAACTCGTCAGATCGCATGTCTGAATGACGGATTCCAACTTTGTGAGTTCCGGCTCGGATATGAACCGTTCTAAGGCTTCGCAGCACTCGGAGATGAGAAACGCCGTTTCATCTGTTACGCGTCGATTTTGATCTATGAGCATGGGCAACCTCGAATTCTCGACCAGATGGAGAACTGGTCGTCGTCGGAGTCTTGAGCATACGAACGTGGGCTCATCTTAGACATCCGGGCAACGTGACTGGACCAAGTTCTGCGTATTAGCGCCAGCTTGCTGTCCGGTGCGCCGACACCTTTAGCTGCCTCGTACGTCGCCTTGAGCACATCGCTGACGCGCCCCATGATCGTCATTGCATCCGGGCGCGCGAGAGACTTTCGCCCTTCAGCGATGCGCTCTGCGCGTTCCTGTGCCAACCCTTTAATACGGGCACTAACTTCAGGGCGGGATTGGCAACGCCATCCATTCGCCTTGCAAGTTTCCGGCGACAACTCTGGCCCTTCTGGTGCCGCTTTCAGCCAAGCCTGTGCCAATGATAGACCTCTGGCGCGCTCACGCGCGAACGCTTCGTGACGCTGGTTCTCCAACGGCAAAGATCCGTCTGGAGACTCACGCTGTTCGGTTTGCAATATGATCATCCATCATCTCCGCAACGCGATCCTTAACAAAAGAATCCAGCGTTCCTTCACGTTGCATATTCATCTTTGTAGTTCCGGGAAGTGAGGTGAGGACTTCCCGCCGAAATCCTTCTCGCTTCGTTGCATCGGCGAATTCCAGACATCTCGTCACCATTGGATTGGCTTCGGCGATTTCCTTCGCCACTTGTCTCCAATCGTCATTCGACGATGGTCCCCAAGAATCCGCATGTGCGGCCTCGATGATGTCCATATGCGTCGCGGCTTCTACGCTTAAGTAATCGGTGATGACTGGGTCGAGCCTGTCTCCGTATTCCTTCGCCCACTCTACGAGCAATCGATTAATCGCCTTGTCGTGACGAGCTTTTGCAGTCGAACTCAGCGTTTCGACAAGCTTCTGCCCACGAGAATAGCGGCTATCTTCCTTATACATTTTAAGAATCCTTGCATTGTGAAAAGTGGATGAGCGAACGCTCCATGTCCGATGACCATTTACGGTGGCGTCGGAGGACTGGAAGGACATCGCTCAAGCGGTAAAGGCGCGGTGAGATACCGCGTTTCATGCTTGGCGCTGGGATGCTGGGCGGCGCATTTGTGAATAGCCGACGCAAGCGGTTCAAGCCCAAATCGGTCGCCCTTTGAATGTCGGCGACGGACAAAGTAAAGTCTTCGGACATAACTGCCCCTAAGTTTTGAAAATAACGATTTTCTGGATGAAATTTCAGCGCTTTTCTAGCGTGATAATGTGAAAATTATAATATCTGCGAGTCAAAAGTCAATGATTCGGCGAATAATGGGCCATCTGTATTGATTGATAGCACACCATGTTCGGTTAGTGACATGCGATTTCTATCTCCTTGTATTATTGCTCAGGCCAGTACTCCCTCTCAAGGGAGGCTGAATATTGCAGCTTTGATCGCAAAAGATCATGACTTAGGATGAAGCTGGAGCCTTAAAAGGGAATAACACTCGCATCGTGTAGCGGGGACTTTTCACGAACAAAATCACCCCAGAAATGTACCAACATATGTACCAACTGGAAGCCCCATAGTCTTGGAGCATCCAAGAATTTTTATATTATTTTCAATTATTTAGAGGCTTACCTTGAGCTCCTGTCGATTTTTCAAATCTCTCCGGCAGCACCATTCCCAAAAATAATATACTGATTTT
>JBCCHJ010000030.1:0-57329 GCA_039028795.1 Pseudomonadota bacterium | reverse complement strand
GCGGACCCACCGGGACCTTCGGCTAACGCCTATCGTTCATTGGGCTTTGCTTTTTTTGTCAGATCGTTACAACGCCGCGGGTGGGATCTACCTGTCATAAATGTGCCGGGCGGCGGTGTGGCCGCCCGTCACTCCTTGGATTAAACGAACAGGAAGTCCGACTCGCTCAACTCGTCCAGATCAACGCGGCGCAGCAGGATGCCGTCGCCATCGCCCAGATCCAGCTTTACGCCGAAACGCGTGTCGTGCGCATTGGAGAGAACATCATCAAAGGACTCGATGCCGTCTACGTTCAAAACCAATTGGTCATCGCCCCGCTGGTTGAAGTCTTTGATCACGTCATAGTCATCGCCGCTGCTGAACAGGAACTGATCGTCACCACGGCCGCCGCGAATGAAATCGAATCCTGCGCCGCCTGCGATGACATCGGCGCCCCGACCACCGGCAATCCAGTCATTGCCCTCACCGCCATCGATCACGTCCCAACCACGACCGCCTGAGATGATGTCGTTGCCGCCGCCTGCATCGATCAGGTCGTCGTCACGGCGCCCAAAGATGAAGTCCCGGCCATCGGTTCCGGTACGCTCGACAACTGTGTTGATATGGATCTCTGCGATCTGTGCGCCTTCACGGGTGAAGTCTGCTTCCACAGGGTCGATGAACTCACCGAATGCATTGGTACCGCCCAGGATGATCTGATCGCCTTCGCCGGTGCCTTCGTCGCCAAGCGGATTGCCCTCGGATCCGTTGAAGCCAGGGTGCAACCTCACAACGCCATTTTCATCAACGCCCGTGTTTGGGCCGGTCTGATTGATGAATGCCGCATCCAGTTCGGTATTCACTTCCGTACCGGCGTCATAGACATCCGAGCCTTCGATCACGACAGTTTGCTCGCCCAGGAAGCGGCCACTGGCGCTGAACACCTTCAGCGACTCATCATTGCCGATAAACGCGTCGTTCGACGGCAGGATCATGGCTGCGTAATTCACGAACCCGTTGCTGGCGCCATCAACGTCGATTATGGCCGACGTGATTTCCTGTGTTGCGATCGGTCCTCCGGCACCGGCAACGACGATGCCTTGGCTGTCCGCGTCTGCGGCGACGCGTTCCGTGGCCAAAGTCGCAGCAGCACCATCTTCGGCAAGTGATTCCAGACCGGGGGACGCAGCGCTTCCTGCATCGAACAAGTTAAAGCTGCCATCATGGAAGCCGAAATAGGTTGGTGTCAGAAAGGTTCCGCCGATTTCTGACGTGTTACGGACTGTGATACGAAGTTGAGTCATTGTGTTATCTCCTGAGCGGGGGTCTTACGCAACCGGAGGTAAAACATGGCTTTGGTAACCAAAACCAACCACGGTTCCTCAAGTTCTCGCGAGGCGTCGTGAGGAATAAAAAAATTTTATTAAGTAGAAAATTTTAATTGAATAATCCTGTATTTCGCGTGTTTGATGATCGGGAGAATCTTTTCGATTCCTTAATTCGATAATGAACTCTGCTGCGCATGGAACACATCGATTAGGTGATGTTTGACGCGTATCAAATCGGCGATGCTTTCTGTCCGTTTATTGGCCATCTCAAAGAGATCGCGTAGGTCTTGATAGCAGTCAGAATCACGGAATGGTTATGTCAGATCGCATCATCCAGGAACGTCACGGTCGCGTGTTGAAGGTTGTGAACAACGACCCGAAGACCCGCAATTCTCTTAGCTGGGATTTCTATGAAGGCTTTCGTGAAGCGGTGGAGTCGGCGTCTGGCGACAACACGCTAGGCGCAATTGTTCTGACCGGGGCAGAAGGTTTTTTCTGTTCCGGCGGGAATATCAGCGGTCTGCAAGAGCGCAGCAAGGCTGACTATCCGACACGCCGCTCATCGGTCAATAAACTACACGATATGATCCTGGCGATGCGGAGCTGTCCCAAACCGATCATCGCCGCCGTGGATGGCGGGGCGGCAGGGGCAGGGGCCTCGATCATGGCGGCCTGCGATCTGATCGTCGGCGCACGGGACGCCTACGCCTCGGTGGCCTACATCAAGATCGGGATGACCCCTGATGGCGGCTCGACAGCTTTTATCGGCACAGCCCTGCCGCGCCAGACGATGGCGGAAATGGTCTTTACAGGCGATCGAATTCCGCTTGAACGTCTGCACACATTGGGTCTGGTCAACCGTCTGGCAGACCCGGGTGGAGCGCTGGATATGGCGATGGCATGGGCAGCAGAGATTGCCGAGATGCCCTCGAATGCTCTGGCGGTCGGCAAGAAGCTGATCGACTCGACGCGGTTGAACAGTCTTAAGGATCAGTTGGATGCCGAGGCCGATGGTATTGCGACAGCGTTAGGCGGTGTCGAAGGCGCCGAAGGGATCAGTGCCTTCCTGGAAAAACGCAAACCCGATTGGTCGAAAACCCGATGAGCCGTCTCTCGACTCCGCCATATGAAGCGATGACACCGGACCAGCAACGGGTTCATGATGCGATTACGTCGGGTCCCCGTGGGTCTATCCGCGGGCCGTTTTTAGCCTGGATCACTAATCCCGATATGGCAGATGCCGGTCAGAAGTTGGGGGAGTATTTTCGGTTCAATACGTCGTTGACGCGTGACTTGGCCGAGATTGCCATCTGTGTCACCGGTGCCCACTACAAGGCGGAATTCGAATGGTGGGCGCACCGGCAATTCGCCCTGGATGAAGGGGTGCCGGAAGAGGTCCTGGATGCAATCCGGGAAGGTCGCGAACCCGTGTTCGAAACTGTCGCCGCAAAGACAGTCTACCAGACTGCACGCGCATTGAACCTGCGTCATCGGCTTACAGATGAAGAGTTCAACTCCGCCAAACAGATCTTGGGCGAACAGGGTCTGGTCGATGTGATCGGGCTCTGCGGCTACTATGCTCTGGTCTCGCTGACATTGAATGCCTATGAAATGCCGACGCCGGACGGCAGCACAGCCTTTCGATAAGTCGAAGGCGTGCGGGAAAATCACCCTAAGCAAAACCGTGGGATCGGGTGAACCCCAGTCCCTTCCAGGAAGGACCAATAATGCCGAAGACCAAGCTTTTCGATCCGATCCAATTGCGCGGGGTGGAGATCCCGAACCGCATTACCGTGGCACCCATGTGCCAGTACACGGCCAAGGATGGCTTGCCGGGTAACTGGCATTTGGTTCACCTCGGACAGTTTGCGATTTCTGGCCCCGGCTTGGTTTTTGTCGAAGCAACAGGCGTTGAACCTGAAGGCCGTATCACGCCAGGCTGCACCGGGCTTTGGTCGGACGTACATGAAGAGGCGTTCAAGCCGATCATCGAGTTCTATCGTGACTATGGCGCGGCGAAAATCGGCATGCAGTTGGCCCACGCTGGAAGAAAAGCCTCGGCTGATGTGCCCTGGAATGGCGGCCGGGCGTTAGAGGGTGAGGCCGGGGCCTGGCAGACCTACGGCCCATCAGCGATCCCGTTCGATGATGGCTGGCACACACCTGACGAGATCGGCGATAACTCCATGAAGCGCATTCTTGATGCGTTTGTATCAGCCACAGAACGCTGCATCCGATTGGATTTTGACGTGATCGAGTTACACTCGGCCCACGGCTATCTTTTGCACCAGTTCCTAAGCCCGATCTCGAACCAGCGCACCGACAAATATGGTGGATCGTTGGAGAACCGCATGCGCTTCCCGCTGGAGGTCTTCGAGGCCGTCCGCGCGGCATGGCCCGATGATAAACCCCTCGGCGTACGGTTCAGCTCGACCGATTGGGTGCCGGATAGTTCCTGGGCCCTTGATGAGGCGATCGCCTACACCAAGGCCCTACATGAGCGGGGCTGCGACTTTGTCGATGTCTCATCGGGCGGCAATGCGCACATGCAGACGATCCAAGTTGCGCCGGGGTATCAGACGACTGCTGCAGCCGAGATCAAACGCGCTGTGCCGGACATGTGCGTCATGACGGTTGGCAAGATCACCGATGCCGTCCAGGCGGAAACAATGCTGGTCACGGGACAGGCCGATATCGTGGCTCTGGCCCGCGGCATCACCTATGACAGCCGTTGGGCTTGGCATGCAGCAGAAAAGCTGGGCGACGAACGTGCTGCCTTTCCGGCTCAATACGCGCGATCACACCCATCGCTGCAGGGCTTGCCGGTACCTGGCAACCCGCCGCCTGCGAAGTAGCGCACAAACAAAAATGGCCCCGCTTGGGGCCACTTCAATACCTGATTTCAGAGGTATATCGTATCAGGTGTTTTCCCGGCGGCGCAGGACAGATACTGTTCCTAGTGTCGCTAATCCGCCGAACAATAACAGGAAGGATGCCGGAAGTGGGATCGCTGCTACGTCAATCTGAGCAATCCGTCCGCCGCGCGTGCCGTTCCCAAGTTCTAATCCCACGATCGAGAAGGACGAACCAACTATGTTAAAGCCGGTTAAGTCGAAAAGCTGCGTCGACATACCCCGCGCTGCGGCCACGGTAAAGTCCGTGATGGCCACGTTGTTCGAGTCGTAGATGCGGAACTTTTCTGCTTCGTCGCCGCGTTCGAAAATAATGGCGTTCAGTAACGATACCGCTGGATTGAACGAGAAGACCAAGGCCTCATTCAAGCCCAAGTTCGCCGCCGTCGGTGCACCTACGACGCCCAGACCGCCCATCGCGCGCGAGATGGTTCCTGCATCGTTTGATGTTCCGAAGTTCTTCACCGCTGTCACGGTAAGGTCGATGCTGCCGTTAGTGTAGAAGGCTTCCGAGACATTTGCCTCGTCGCTCTGGAAATTGAAGGTTACCGCCCAGGCGTTCGGCGCAGACGTAATAGCTGCGACTGCCAGAGCAACTGCTGCCAACTTAAACGAACGTAACAAAGCTACATCTCCACACGATACGGCGTTAATGACATAATCCGCTGAACTGGCCGGATTGTCAATGAACCGATGTATAGAATCGCAATATGGTAAGGTTAAGGCGTCGCTATGGTTGTACGGTCAAAATCTCAATCGAGCTTTAGTTGCCGATCAAGCCCTTCAGAACGATTGATTCGGCATTTTTATATGTCGGAACGGAGAAACTGATTCATACGATAGGTGCCAACTTAGGTCTAACATCACACAATCCTTGGTGTATTAAATGGAATTGTCCACAATCATAGGCCTTGTGACGGGGACTGCCTCGATCATCGGGGCGTATGTCTCTTACGTGTTCGCCAGGAGGGCTGCAAACCGGCAACGTCAATTCCAGGAAGTGGAATTGGCGAATTGGACCCATCAATATCTGTCGGAAATCCGCACCTGGGCGGATCAGGTGGTCCATGCCATGGCCGAAGCGGTTCTGTTGTGTGACCTGGACCCCAAACGAACCGAAAATCCGACGCTCTTCGATCGCCGCCACGCTATGATGGGGCGATTGTCCGCATTGGTAGATCGCGGACGATGGTTCTTTCCGAACGAGCATATGAGGACCAACCAAGCGGACCGGCGCATCGTTTTCCGCGGATATCGTGATCCGATCCTCGATCCGGTCGTCCATGCCCATGACGCGGTGAAGGAATTGAACTTCAACGATCAAACCCAGAACGTCGCGCTCCGCAAAGAGATCGTTCAGATCAAGCGCGACTTCACAGATCGTATGCAGGTGGTGCTGGACCCGAACAGCCGGAACGCGGACTTTGAACGCTTCGTCACCATGACCGAGGAATTGCGCGAGGGAGAGGAATGACATATCGGCTCTACGGGGCATCGGGCTCGCGCCACATGCTGACGGAAATGGTGCTAGCCGAGGGTGGCCTGGACTATGAAGTCGAGCTTCTTGACATCAAGGCGGGCGATCATCGGAAGCCTGCGTTTCTTTCGATCAACCCAATGGGGTGGATTCCGGCGCTGGCCACCCCGAAGGACGAGATCTGGTTCGAGACGCCAGCCATTGGGATGATGCTGGCCGAGCGCCATGGGATCGACCTGTTCCCCGGACCTGCTGACAAGGATCGGGCGCGTTTTCTGGCGTGTCTTTTTAATGTGACGGGCGAGGTTGAACCCGCCATGAAGCGGGCGTTCTATCCGCAACGCTATGCGGTGCGGCCGGATCAGACGGATGCGATTTGGAATATGGCCTGGCGTGATGTCAAAGATCGCCTGGCGCTGATCGACACTGCTTTACAGGATGGCCCCTTCTTTTTGGGCCAGCGCTACAGTCTGGCGGATCTGACGCTGGCCTATTGGGTAGCCTATCTCGACCAGAAGAACGGGCTGGCGGATATCCCCACGGTTATGCGGCTTTATCAGGCCGTGAAGGCGCGTCCTTTGATCACCGAGTTATTCGCTCATCACGTCGAAACCATCGAGACCGGAGCTTGGGCGGCGCGCGTTCCAGACGCCTAAGCTGAACCAACCACGTCGACCTTAGGCCCAGCCCAATTGTTTCAGTGAATGGACATCGTTCCAGATCTTGGTCATGTGTTTGATCTTCGGTCCGTCGAATTCCATGACATAGACATAATCTGCTGAAACCGCTTTGCCGGTCGCCGGGATCGGACCATCGATGGTATGCGTGCCATGGAAGACTGCGAAGGCTGAAACGATGTTCCGTGCCTCGTCAGTGGAAAATGCCTTCAGCTCGTAGTGGCCGTCGGGGCAGGGCACCAAAAGTCCCTTCATCCAATCAGCGTAGCCCTCCAATGTCGTGGTGTCCGCCAAAGCGTCAGCCTGGGCGGAAAAAGTCGCGTTGTCATGGCAATAGTCTTTGCAGCCCTCCCAGCCTTTGCCGGTTTCACAGGCATCAAAGAAGCTCATGGCGGTGTCGGAAATGCTCATCTGGGGTCCCCTTAAGTCAGATTTCAATCCGAGAAGTCTAAAACGGGACGGCTATAGCGACAAGGCGGTCTTCACTCAGATGTCTCTTGCCCACCGGCGCCGATCCAGGCCTATTGATCAGGGAGGCGGCAAATGACCAATCTTGGCTCTTGGGATTACATCATTGTTGGCGCTGGCACGGCGGGCTGCTTGCTGGCGAACCGCCTGTCCGAGGATCCTCGCAATAAGATCCTGCTGCTTGAGGCAGGCAAAAACGACAATTACCACTGGATCCACATTCCCGTCGGATACCTTTACTGCATCGGCAATCCGCGCACGGATTGGGGTTTTTCCACCCAGCCGGAAGCAGGTTTGAACGGAAGGTCAATCCTATATCCACGCGGCAAGGTGCTGGGTGGATGTTCCTCGATCAACGGAATGATCTATATGCGGGGTCAGGCGGCAGACTATGACGGCTGGCGCCAGATGGGATGCACAGGCTGGGCCTGGGATGATGTGCTGCCCCTGTTCCTGAAGCATGAAGACCACCATGCCGGATCCGGGTTTTCCGGTGGTGGGATGCACGAAGATGGCGGAGAATGGCGGATTGAAGAACAGCGGCTTTCGTGGGAAATCCTGGATGCATTCCGCGATGCAGCCGCTGAGATGGGTATCCCAAAGGTTGCCGATTTCAACACCGGCAACAACTTTGGATCCTCCTATTTCCAAGTCAACCAACGGTCCGGATGGCGTTGGAACACGTCGAAGGCGTTTCTGCGCCCGGCACAGGGTAGACCCAATCTGCGGATTCTGACGGAAGCGTATGCAACACGGGTCTTGACGTCACAGGGCAGGGCGACCGGGCTGGAGCTAATGCTGTTTGAGAAACCAGCTTCGGCCGAGGTCCGGGGCGAGTTGATCCTTGCCTCCGGCGCCATCGGCTCGCCACAGCTTTTACAGTTGTCCGGGATCGGTCCAGGGGCGTTGTGCCAGGAGCATGGGATCGAGACTGTATTGGACCGGTCAGAGATCGGTGCGAACCTACAGGATCACCTGCAATTGCGGTGCATTTACAAGGTCAGCAATGTCGACACTTTGAACCAGCGCGCGGCAACCATGTGGGGCAAAGCAAAGATCGCCTTGGAGTATGCACTGAAGCGCACTGGCCCGATGTCAATGGCGCCCAGCCAGGTCGGCGTCTTCGCCAAGTCTGACAACACCTTCGAGATGCCAAACCTGCAATATCACGTGCAGCCACTGTCCTTGAACAAGTTCGGTGAGCCGCTGCACGACTTTCCGGCCATGACGGCTTCGGTTTGCAACCTGCGCCCCGAAAGCCGAGGCACCGTCACCATCACTTCGTCAGATCCGAGGGCCGAGCCTGCCATTCGCCCGAACTATCTTTCAGCCGCTGCTGACCGGCATGTCGCTGCGGATGCCATCCGATTAACGCGGCGGATCATGGCGGCTGACGCACTGAAACCTTACGCACCGCAGGAGTTTCTTCCTGGGGCTGCTGCCGACACGCAAAATGCCCTCGAACACGCCGCCGGCGATATCGGCACCACGATCTTCCATCCAGTGTCCACCTGCCGCATGGGGTCAGATGACGGGGCGGTTGTGGACCCACGCCTGCGTTTGAATGGCATTGATCGACTGAGGGTCGCGGATGCGTCGGTCATGCCGACCATCACCTCGGGCAATACCAATTCTCCGACTTTGATGATCGCGGAAAAGGCTGCAGCGATGATTTTGGAAGACGCGCATTGATCAATCGCGCTGCTGCGACGGATCACGAGAATTCTCTAACGCCAATAATCGGTCCGATGCCAAAATGGCGCAAAGGGGACTACCATGATCTATTTAAACTCTGCGGGACATGGATTGCCCGGCCGCGCCGTGCGCCAGCGTATCCGCGACTATCTCCAACTCGAAGATGATATCGGTCCCGGGGCCGCCGAAGCCGAAACCATTCCTGCGGCGCAGGCGGTCACCGGTCTGGCCGCAAAGGCGATCAATGCACCTGCGGAGAATGTGGGCTTGGTGGGCACCACGACGATCGGTTGGAATGGCGCGGTGCTCAACCTTCCCTTGGCGGGCCGCCGGGTGTTGGTAGCGCCTGGGCAGTGGGTGTCTGACGTGGCTGTTCTGACCCGGATGGGCGCTCACGTCGAAATGATGCCAATGACCCCCGAAGGCCATGTCGATATGGACGAACTGGCGCGGGAGCTTGGTTCGGGTATCGGGGCGCTTTGCATGCCGATGGTCAGCTCCTTGGGCGGCGAACGCTATCCGGTCGAAGAGATCGGCGCACTGCGCAGGCCCGAAGACACATACTACATCATCGATGGCGCCCAGGCGCTGGGTCAGATGCCCGTCGATGTCGCTGCGATAAACTGCGATGTTTTCGCGTCTACCACCCGAAAGTGGCTTCGCGCTCCGCGCGGTACGGCGTTGGTCTATGTGGCGGACCATGTCTTTGCGCATATGCTGCCGAACCCATTGCCGCGCATCGCCGGGCTTCGCGTAGAGGGCGGTAATATCTTGGACAAACCTGGTATCGAGCGCTTCAGTCCAGGCGCAGTTTATGTGCCACAACGGTTGGGTTTGGGCACAGCTTTAGAGATGTTCCTGGAAGATCCCGGCGCGGCCATGGCGGCGCCGAACCAGCTTGCGGCCTATGTCCGCAAACGGGCATTGGATGAAGGCTATACGCTGACATGCCCCGCTGAGTTCGCCACAGCGATCACCACTTTGCGGCTTCCGTCAGATCATGTGGCCAGGATAGCAAAACGCCTTGCGGATGCTGACATCGCCTGCGCTGTGCCCAGCCCGTCATGCGAGCCGATGCGGTCCTCCGACTGGGCTGAAGGCGGGTTTCTGCGAATCTCTCCTCATGTATACAATTCAGAAGCGGACATTGACGCAGTGTTCGAAACCATCGCCTAAAGGAGACAGACCTGATGCGCATCCTGATAGCCGCACTCTTGCTGGGTTTGACCGCAGGGCACGCCCTTGCCACGGCGGATGGTCCCGACAATTGGGCTGTCAAAGGGGTGGCGCCAAACGATGTACTGAACATTCGCGCCGCGCCGAATTCGAAAGGCGCATTGATAGGCACCATACCCCATAACGGCGATGGTCTGGTGAACATCGATTGCATTGGAGGCCTGACACTGACGGAATGGAGGGATGCCTCCGATGCCGAACGCAAAGCAAGCCGCAAATCCGAATGGTGCCTTGTTGGATATGGCAGGGTGGTCGGCTGGGTGGCCGGATGGTATTTGGAAGAAGGCAGCGGCAATCCAGCATTCGAAGGCGGCAATTGGTTGCCCAAGTTAGAAGGCAGTGAATGGAGTCTGCGGGATCTTGCGGGCAAAGCCGTGCCTGATCAGGCAAAGCCGTCCATGCGCTTTGCCAATTTCGGCCAGGTCATGGGGTTCGACATGTGCGACCGGTTCAACGGCTTTGCGTTGACTGCGCCGGGGCGTGTGATCTTCGACGAGATCGCACGCGGGACGAAAAACAAGTGCCTGCCGGAAAAGCGTGAGGTTTCGACAGAGTTTCGCGAGGTTATGAATGCAACCCGACGGCACTACACCTCGGACCAGATCATGGTGCTGTTTGACGCGGATTATCGGGTGTTGGCGACATTTACGCGTCGTGAAACCCAGTGATCGACAGGCGCTACAGCTTGCTTGGTCTATTCGTGATACCCCGTCAGCAGGCTCCATTCCCGAGTTGCGATCATCTGGGTGAACCGACGCACAGGGTTATTCGCAAACGCCATAACGCTGCCCAGATCCCGTTCTCGGGCGCGCTGATGGAACATCAGCAACAGGACAAAACGGTCGCCTGATTGAACCACGGCAAACGTTCTTTCCTGCGGCAAGAACTCGGCTAGGCGTCCCCCGGTACGAAGATTAGGTGCCGCCTTCAGCGCGCTCACAAACCGGTTCAGACCCTGGCGTGCCGTGGCTTCGTCCGCATAGGGAACCGCGATCGCCCCGGTAAGACGGATGCCGTCCTGCCAAAGCAAAAGCGCATGGTTCAGAAAAGGCGGCAGCCCCGGATAATCGATCTTTTCCAAAACTGCCTGAAACTCGTCGGTTGGATTTTCATTGAGTTTCGCGCCCAAAGACGCAGCAGCATCGGCCTGTCGGATCGTTTGGGGCCCGATAAAAAGTGCCTCGATTAGCTCACCGACGTCATCTCGGCGATAGGCAACATCCAGGATCGCCTTCACCTCGGGCCGCGCGCCATAGGAGTTTTCACCCTTCAGCACGCGGTCCAGCATTGGCCAAGTGCGCGTATAGATCAGCGATTTGTCCTTCAATGCGAAGCGGCCAGAATGGCCAACGCCGCCGGAAAACGGATCTTCCCGACGTCTGGTGATTACGATCTCGTGGTCTTCCTGCCTATGCCAGACCGGCACACCGTCGAGCGAATCCACCACATATCCGCGTTTTGTCAGTGCGGGCCCAACGGTCGAAGGGCGCAACCGGTATGCAAAGGTCATGATCGCCGGTCCGTCCGGCGCCTTGCCCCAGGTGGCCAGCCCTGCAATATCAGTAACCTGAAATCCAAGCGCGTCGTTAAAACCGTCCTTCGACATCGCAAGGCTTTGAGCGTCAAAGCCCGGTCCCGGATGGATAGCGGTGTAGGCCATAAGCCCCAAATTCACGTCAGACGGTGGATTGGCATATGGCCTGGCTTGGGCCTTTGCCGCCGCGATATCGGCCAGAGACACCCAGCCTTGCGGATCTTCCGGCACCAGCGCCGCCAATTCCGCAAGGGGCCTATCCTGGGCATGGGAAACTGCGGGGCCCAAGCCCAACACAGCGATTAGATAGAAACCTAGAGCCCAGACGCGCATCAGCCTTCCGTCATGTCTTCGGAGGGTGGGCTCGGATGGCCTCTTCATTCACCTCGACGCCCCATCCAGCTGCATTGGTCATGATCAGATGCCCGGCCTCGATCACCGGTGCATTGACCACATCGTCCTTCCAGGGTACGTCGTCGATATCGATCTCCATAATCCGGAAATTCGGGATCGCCGCGCAGAAATGCGCGGACATAGCCGTGCTGAGATTGCCATAGAAGTTGTGCGGGGCACAGTTCATCTCGAACGTTTCCGCCATGGACGCGATCTTCATGGATTCGAGGATCCCATTCCAGGGCACGTCGACAATAGCGACATCCATGGACCTGGCTTGGAAGAATGGCAGAAACTCACGGCGCCCGAACAGGCTTTCGCACGAGGCGATGGCAGTTTTGGCGTCCTGGCGAACCAGGGCAAGCCCTTCCGGTTCATAGAGATCAATCTCCAACCACATCAGATCGTGCTGGTCGACTAAGTGCGCGAGCCGCCTGTATCCTTCGGTCTTCGCATTGAAATTCGTGTCCAGCAGCATGTCCATATGCGGACCCGCGCCATCGCGCATCGCTGCCAGTTGCTTGTCGATGGTGTTGAGCAGTGCCCGGTCCACGTTCAGTTCTGGCCAGCCGGGCGATCCGGTGAAGCCGGGCATGAACATGTGCGGACCCAGACCACCCTGGTCGCCGAACATGTAGATGTTCTGTTTCAGGGCTGTGAAGCCACGTTCCCCGACCTCCGCGGCCAGTTCTTTGACATCCTCCAGTGATCTCAGTGGCTTACAGCCGATAACTTCGTGATGGTTCACCCGGTAAGACCCACAATGCGACCAGTAAAGCCGCAGTCGGTCGCGGCATGGTCCGCCCAACAATTCGGCCACCGGTACACCCAAGGCCCGCGCTTTGATATCGACCAGAGCGTTTTCGATCGCCGCTATGGCCTGGCGGATCATACCGCCGGGAGCCTGCCGGGTCCGGGCGTACAGTTCCGCAGATATCAGCTCGACCGGGCGCGGATCGCGGCCGATCAGAGGATCAGCCAGTTTCCGAATAACCTCCGTCAAGCCCTTGGAACCATAGCTTTCATTATATTCGGCCCAACCGGTGATTCCTTCATCAGTGGTGATTTTCAGAAACGACCAAACGCGCCAACCGGCGTCACAGTGCAAATCTTCAATGGCGTCGATGCGCATTTTGCCTCTCTCTGTTTTACTCACGATAGGCCGATTTTGATAGGCGCGCGATCATGGCTCTGATTGCATTTTGGCGAAAGGGCCTTGCTCACCTGCTGCGCCGCGCCGATACTCCAATAGGATCGACTCGTACATTCGAACAGCGGCAACAAGATCGCTGTCTGCCAAGGGAGGCCGCCCATGATCCCCTCGATCATTCCGATTCCTCTACCGGAAGGTTTGGCCGTACCTCTGCCGAAGTTTTACCGCGCCGAACAGCGGTTCAACGCCGAAGAGGTGACCGATGTGCCCGGTGCGGTTGCAGCAGAGTTCGCCAAGTTCACGGGCGTTGATCTCAACGGCAAATCCGTCGCGGTCGCAGTTGGCAGCCGGGGTATCCGCAGCCAACCGCCGGTCGTGCATGCCGTGGTCGAAGAGTTAAAAAAAGTCGGGGCCAAACCCTTCCTGGTGCCTGCAATGGGGTCCCATGGCGGTGGAACGCCGGAAGGCCAGGCCGGAATATTGGAGGATTACGGGTTCAGCGAAGAGGTGCTGGGCATTCCGCTGAAGTCTTCGATGGAGGTCGTTGAACTGGGCGAGGTGCCCGGCCTGGACGGTTTGCGGGTCTATTGCGACAAGATTGCATTCGAAGCTGACTTCATCGTGCCCATCAACCGGGTGAAACCGCACACATCTTTCCGCGGGCAATGGGAAAGCGGGCTTTGCAAGATGCTGACCATTGGGCTGGGCAAGCACACCGGCGCGGTCGAGATGCACAAGCGCGGCATGGCGGTTTTCGGCGATCTTCTGGCCCATACGGCGCGGCACATTCTGGATCAAACCAAAGTGCTGTTCGGCGTCGCTATTGTTGAAAACGGCTATGAGAAGCTGAACCACGTTGAACTCGTTGCCCCGGACGATTTCGTCGACCGCGATGCCGTGCTGCTGGAAAAGGCCAAATCGCTGATCCCGCAGATCCTGGTGAAGGCGATGGATATTCTGATCGTCGATCAGATCGGCAAGGATATCTCTGGTGCCGGGATGGACCCGAACGTCACCGGCCGGAATGCCAGCCGATCGAACGACTTCAACGGACCAGAGATCAAGCAGATCGTTGTGCGCGATCTGACCGAGGGAACCCATGGCAATGCCACCGGAATGGGCGTGGCGGATGTGACGACCCAGTCGCTGGTCCGGAAAATGGACTGGACCAAAACATACGTGAACCTCGTCACGGCCGGAGTTCCTGCCGGCGCGGCACTGCCGCTGGTTGCGAACAATGACCGCGATGCAATTTCGATCGCCATGCGCGGGGTACCGATGCTGACCGAGCACAATGCCCGCCTGGTCCGGATCGAGACAACGCTGGATCTGGGCACGATCTGGGTGTCGGAAACGCTGGCTGACGATGTGCGCGCCCATCCTGACATGACCCTGCTGGACGATGCCCCGTTCGAGATGGTCTTCGACGATGATGGACAGTTGGGCCATCTATGAGGATGTCGTGAAAATCGGAGCGGCCGCCCGCGCCGCTGGCCTGCCCGTCAAAACCGTTCGCTATTACGCCGATATAGGGCTTGTTGTGCCCGATGGCCGGTCCAACAGTGGATACCGTCAATATTCGGACGTGGAATTGCGAAAGCTGATTTTCGCCCGCCATGCCAGGTCATTTGGATTTTCGATCGACCAGACCCGGGAATTACTAAGTCTTTACGGCGACTGCAACCGGTCTTCGGCCGATGTAAAACAGATCGCCACCAAGCGGTTGGATGACATCAGGACCAGGATGTCCGAACTTCAGGAACTGCACGACGAATTGGCCCATCTGGTGGACACTTGCCGGGGCGATGCCCGCCCCGACTGTCCGATCATTTCCAGCCTTGCCGCCCCGGACAAGGGCTGATGCGCCCTTGGCCCTAGGCGTTTCTTTGGGGATCCCGGATGGCTTCCCGCTTAAGGCGGGGAGCACGCTGGGATCCTGGGCCAATGGTCAGATGTAGTATCCGCCACCATCGAAGATTTCGTACGGAATGTAATCCGGCGGCAGCGGGTCCTCATCCGCGTATTCCTCGATGTATACGACTCCGAATTCATCGGAATGGGTCGTGCGCGCCTGCCAGTCATTGCTGTCATCGCCGTCCCAATAGCGATGCTCGGACGTGCCGTCGGGGCCATAGAAGGTAACTTCCTGATCCCCATTGTCCCAGACGATGCCCTTGGCCTCCAACTCGTCATCGGAGTTGAACAGAAAGACTTGATGCTGCCAGGCTTGTCCTTCCGGCCCATGATAGTCGTCATAGCTGTCTGACCGCATCAACTGACCAGCCTCGTACTGATCCACCGTGCGTGTCCCGCTGTAATTGTCGGTTTCGCGATGGAACAACACGCCGTCACTATAGTGCATGGTGACGGAGTGCCAGGATGCGCCGTATTCCGGGTCGTTATAGGGATTATAGGCATAGGAATCGGTGATCACGCCTTCATAGTAGTTTTCGGTCCGCTCAGTCCCGTCATCGAAGCGATAGTACATATGAGCGAGCTGGCCGTTTTCGTCATAGGCGGCATCCCTGCGATCCCAGGCGTAGGAATTGGCGTGGCCGTCAGATGATTCGGATGAGTAAATCACACCGTTCTCGTAGCGGTCATGGGTGGTCCCGAAATCGTCGAATTCAATGTAGCGATCGCTGATTTGGCCGAATTCATTGAATGCTGTGAACGAGATGTTCCAGGCATGGGCACCGATGCCGCCGTCGTCATTGAAACCTTGAGAGTCGCGATGCTCGATCGACTCGATCGTACCGTCTTCCCAATAGCGCGTTTCCTGGACTGCACCATTGTCGTATTCGATTAAGTGCATCCGCGCATGACCAGTATAGGTGTCGTACTCGGTATAGGAAAAGTGCCAGTCATAGGCTCCGTCAGGATTACCATCCGTACCCTCGTCAAACTGGTATCTGCTATACAGAACCCCGTTGGAGTAGTTCTGCTCGATCCGGCGTCCATCATCGTACATGAACATCTTGAATTCGACGTTGCCCTGATAGTCGAACCGGGTGTGAATGTATTCCCAAGGCTGTACGTCAGTGTAGGGATCATCGTATTGGTTCATCTCCATGAGGACACCGTCCTGGAAATGTTCCTCGATGATCGTCTCATCATCCATAATCCGTTCGCGATAGGTCAGGCCATCTCCGTTGGCCCCATAATCGAAAATCAGCCGGACAAAATCCCATGAATAAAGGTTCAGTTCGTCATAGATTTCAACTGTATTCGGCATTGGTGCGCTCCCACAAAATTCAACGTGGGGGCGGTTTACTGGGCAGGTTCTAAGAGCCTGCTAATAGGTGCAATTTGAATACCTAAACTGCATAGCGGGATTTCTTAAAAGAGAGAAGGAAGGCGATTAAAAGCCCTCGGATTTGATGTCACGCCATTACCTCAGAGTTCATCGCCTCGGCGAAGGCCGCCCATAGCGGCGCATTGACCTTCTGCTCCCACGGGGCATGTTCCGCATGCCATTGCACGCCGATCGCGAAGCCTGGTGCGTTTTGAACCACCAAGGTTTCAGGGGTCGTATCATCGGCGCGCCCTTCGATGACGATCCTCTCGCCTGGCTCGATGACGCCTTGGCCATGCAGAGAGTTCACTTCAATCCGCGTTGCCCCGTATATGTCCGCGAAAACACCGTTGTGCATGAGGTTCACGCCGTGGCGAATATCGTATCGCCGTTCGCGCGGCACGTCGGTCAGCATCCGGTGGTTCTGCCGCCCCGGAAGATCGCGGATCTCGGGATGCAGCGTGCCGCCAAAGGCGACGTTCATCTCCTGCATGCCACGGCATATGCCGAACAAAGGCAAAGCACTGTCGACACAGGCCTTCACCAAATCGATGGCCAGCCGGTCGCGCGCCCGATCAAAAGGGGCATGGGCTTCGGTTTCCTCATGCCCGTATTCGTCGGGATGCACATTGGGCCGTGCACCGGTAAGAACAACGCCGTCGAGGATCTCCAGCAGATGGCCGATATCGTGACAGTCCGGCAGCGACGGGATGATCAGCGGTGTTGCCCCGGTCATTCGCGCAACCGCGATGGGATAAGCATCGGCTGACCGCTGCGACGGCGCACCTAAGGCACTGACCTCGGCGGTGCCGATAATACCCACGGTCTTTTTCACGGTCTTGCGTGTCATAGCACGATCCTCGAAGGTGCCATCTAGGGAGGATCACAATGATCGAAAAATTACAGGACCTGGTCAATGGAAACCCTGGCCTGGTACGCCGGGGGAAGTGGACCAACGCGGTAATGTTGCTGGGGATTGGCAATGCCAATTGGATCATCACCATCCGTGCCGGCCAGATCGAAGCCATCGCACCTGAGGGCTGGACAGTATCGCCCTATGACTTTGCTATTCGGGGAACGGAGGAGGCCTGGGAGAAGTTCTGGTCCCCCCTACCTCCTCCCATGCACCACGACATCTCGGCTTTAGTCCGTGCAGGCAAGGTTCGGATGGACGGCGATATCGACATGTTGTTGGCGAACTTTCTCTACCTGAAGCTGGTTCTTGAACAGTTGCGCGGCCACTATGCACCCGAGGCCGCATGATGCAGATCGAACCGATCATTGGCCGCTATGCGCGTATGGAAATCCATGGCCGGCCTCATCGTCTGTATTGGGAGGAATCGGGCAAAGGGATTCCGCTATTGTGCCTTCACACTGCAGGCTCTGACGGACGCCAGTTCCGGGCGATCCTGAATGATCTGGACATTACGTCCCGCTTTCGGGTCATCGTTTTCGACATGCCCTGGCATGGGAAGTCTTCACCGCCCGAAGGGTTCCAGAATGAAGAATACAAGTTGACGACCGATGGTTATGTTGACTTGGTGGTCACGGTCGCCAAGGCCCTGGATCTGGACCGGCCGGTGCCAATGGGGTGTTCCATCGGCGGTCGTGTGGTGCTGGAGCTCGCCAAGCGTCATCCAGAGATGTTCCGCGCAGTCATAGGTCTGCAATCATCGGCCTTTGCGCAGCGCTATTTCCCCATCGACCCGCTGCACAAACCGAACATCCATGGCGGCGAGATGTGCGCCGCATACTGCTATGGTCTGGTTGGGCCGGTGGCGCCTATGAAAGAACGCTGGGAGACGCTGTGGCATTACATGCAAGGCGGCCCCGGCGTCTTCAAAGGCGATCTACATTTCTATTCCATGGACGGGGATGTCAGCGACCGGCTGGGGACCATCGATACAGCCCAGTGCCCTGTCTATATGCTGACCGGAGAGTATGACTATTCCTGCACGCCCCAGGCTTCGAAGGAAACGGCAACGCTAATCGAAGGGGCAGAGCTGACCATAATGGAGGGCATGGGTCATTTTCCCATGTCCGAGGATCCGAAAAAGTTCAAATCCTACCTGATACCGGTGCTTGAAAAAATCGCGGGGCCGTAGGGTGGGTCTTCAAACCCACCACGGATCCGGCAAGGACAAAGAGGCGCTGCCTCTGATCCAATGCTTTGCTCTTTCAGGGAATGCCCTTACGGGCCGGGGCGGATGATCCAAAACATCCAAAGGGTGTGACTGCAGCCACGGGTATTTCCGTTCGGCCATACTGGCCGCGAAGCGCTTTGCGGGCGCGACCCCGCCGCTTACTCCGCTTGGACGTCCTCGGGGCGACTATGCCTCACAGCGGCACCCCGGCTTGCAGCGCCTGTTAAAAAGCGTTTGATTAAATTTTGGTTTAAATCGCCCGCTTCTCTTGGTCGGCAGTCTGCCGGGCCACAACGGCGGCCTGATTGTAGGACGAAGTTCACTCCACCTGAGGTTCGAAACGGATAAATTTAAACGAAGTTTTCAGATCTTACCCGATTGATATGGAAGATGTCCGGCTCCACCCGTCTCGAAGGCCTACAGGCTCTGCGCGCTGTCGCAGCCCTGTTAGTCGCTGCGTTTCACCTCCACGCAGCAGCGGTTACCGAGACGGGAAGCTCCGGGGCATTTGCGATCTTCCAACGCGGCGATATCGGAGTGGATCTGTTTTTCGTGCTCAGCGGGTTCATCATCACATGGTCAGCCCTGCAGAGGCCGGATCTGACCGCACGGTCCTTCCTGGCCGCCCGTTTCTGGCGCGTCGTGCCACCTTATTGGGCTGCGCTGGCCTTGTATCTGATTGCCTTCGCGGGGCTAGCAGTGGTCACGGGGGATACATCGCGCCTAACGGATGGGTCCGGCC
This sequence comes from Pseudomonadota bacterium, assembly GCA_039028795.1. Taxonomy (GTDB): domain Bacteria; phylum Pseudomonadota; class Alphaproteobacteria; order Rhodobacterales; family Rhodobacteraceae; genus Thermohalobaculum. The sequence continues at coordinate 38,296 of JBCCHJ010000030.1, read as the reverse complement.
TGATCACATCTGTTTTTCTGCTCCCCCTGTCTGACCACGTAGTCGTGGTCGCCTGGAGCCTGACACTCGAGATCGTTTTTTACGTGCTCTTCGCGCTGGCATGGTTTCCTTGGGGCAAGGGCATGCTGTTGGCGGTGTTGTTTTTTTGGTCTGCCGCTGCCATTGCTGCCGAGCAAACCGGGCACCCCGACGGATTGGCACTGCTGATCCATCCGTCTGTGCCTGAATTTTTAATGGGTGCGGTTGTCGCCTGGCTCGTTCGTACCAGCCATGGATATGCTGGTTATGCCGCCCTGTTTGTCGGCGCGGCGCTGATCGCCACCGGCGTTACGGGTGCTATGAATCCCGTCGAACAATCGCTGGGTCGCGCTGCTGCTTTTGGCCTACCTGCTGCATTAATGATCTACGGCGCAGCCGGGATCGCATGGAGGGTGCCAAGATGGGTCCTGAAACTGGGGGACGCATCTTACATGTTATACCTTCTGCATCTTTTGGTGTTTTACGTTGCAGGCCGCGGCATAGAGATGTTGGTGGGTTTCAATATCTATACATCACCAATCAGCATGCTGAGCGTTCTTGCATTGGCCACTGTCACATCAATTGCGGCACACAACTATGCCGAACAGCCTTATCAAAGATGGTCCAAACAGCGCCGAACGGGCCAAATTTCTTGGCTGGACATTGCGAGCTTAAAGAGGTCCAGCAGGTCTTGAGGATTAACTTTTGCATGTTGCCACCTCTGCTAGGGCCCAACACAGTTTAGTTTCCCCTGCACGATAGCAGTATCTCATCCAAAAAGATCGACGGCTCGCTCACTATCTTTACAGCCGGAACACGCCTATCCCCGTCCGACAAACGGCATTTTGGTCGCCATGATGGTCATGAACTGGACGTTCGTCTGCAGCGGGTACTCGGCCATCTGCAATACGGCCTGAGCCACGTGATCCACATCCATCCGATCCTCAACCTTAATCGACAGATCCGCCTGCGGCACGCCCTTGGCCATCTTTTCAGTCATCGGACTTTCGGCATTGCCGATATCGATTTGACCGCACGCGATGTCATAAGGCCGCCCATCCAGCGACAGTGTGCGGGTCAGCCCGGTGATGGCATGCTTTGTCACGGTGTAAGGTACCGATCCGGGACGCGGCACATGGGCAGAGATCGAGCCATTGTTTATGATCCTGCCGCCTTGGGGCGACTGGGCGCGCATCTGGGCGAAGGCGGCCCGGGCGCAATAGAAGGCGCCGTGCAGGTTAACATTGACCATACGGTGCCAGTCCTCGACCGGGGTCTCATCAATGGTCAGCGGTGGGCTGCTGGACCCTGCATTGTTGAACAATGCATCGACGCGTCCGAAACGGTCGACGACTGCGGCAAAGGCCGCATCCACGGCGGCAGGGTCTGTGACGTCAGTTGGCAGCGGCAATGCCTGAGCGCCCGAACTTGCGATATCAACCGTTTCGGACAAAGCCTCTGTGCGGCGGCCAAGCAAAGCCACGCCCCAACCAGCATTCAGGAACGCGACTGCTGTCGCACGGCCAACGCCGGACCCAGCCCCGGTAATGACAATTGATCTGACCATATTGACCCCCGTCGCATATGCTTTTGCAGAAGAGAGATCGTGCGCACGATCTGCTTCTTCCATGACAGGTTCCCGAGAAAACCGAAAGGCCCCCGAAGCCGGATTGGGGCACGGCGTCTGATGCGCGGACCCACGCAAGCCCATTTTTACACTATTATATCAATGCCTTAAATTTCATATCTTCTTTCAGATCTCATCTAAAGCCGACGCAAAAATCCGGTTTATTGCCAAAAATCAAACGCCAGCCTGATGCAGGTTAGCTTCCACGAAACGAAAATCTTTCTCCAAATTCTGCAGCGATTATAAAAATTTAGTTGCGTTTATTCGGACCGCACTTTTACATCACATAGATAATCAAGACTAAGGGAGGACAACCAGTGACGGAAAAAATGGTGAAATCCGCCGTCCGCGTCCTGGATATATTCGAAGCTTTTGAAGCCGAACAGCGTGCTCTGACGATCTCGGAGTTAGTCGACTTGCTTCAGATCCCGCAATCGTCGATGTCGACGCTGATCAAAAGCTTGGTTGCCAAGGGCTTTGTTGAGTACGAGGCTGAAACGAGGCGATATCGCCCGTCGGTTCGGCTGGCTTTTGTCGGAAACTGGGTCCTGGGCTCGACCGACGTTATTGCGAAGATCCACACGTTGGCGCAGATCCTTCATGATGAGACGGGGGAAACCGTTCTGATCGGCGCGGAGAACGGGCTCTATCTGCAATATCTCTCGCTGGTGGTTTCGCCTCATACCGTGCGGTTTTCGCTGCATCCCGGGCTGAAACGGCCAATCCACCGGTCCGGGTTGGGCATCATGCTGCTGTCATTGAAGCAAGAGGCCGAAATCGGCCGTCTTGTGCGCCGTTACAATGCCGAACTGACCGACCCAACCGAAACCCGGGCCAGCCCGTCCGAGGTCATCGAGATGGTCATGGACGCCCGCACGCAGGGCTGGTTCAAGTCATCGAATCTGGTCACTCATGGCGGTGGGTCGATTGCCACGTTGCTGCGCCTGCCCCGAGCCCATGGCACGCTGGCGGTAGGCTTTGGCATTCCAACCTCGATGATGGCAGAAAAGGAAGACACCCTGCGCGAGGTTCTGCTGCGCCATGTGGCGTCCTTCGAGCATGAGAACCGCAACGCGGCATAGCCTTTGGGATCGCTCGTCAGAATTTGAGAATCTTTGGCAAGAGGAGCAAGGCGAGGGATATTTGAGGCCGCATGACGAATACCGAAGGCGCCAGCAAGATATCGAAGCCAAGATCTTAATATGGGCGTCAGGACTGATTTTCATCAATGAGATCATTTTCGATCGGGCTTGAACATGGTCCAATCAACGCCTGCGCCGTGGGTAGGCTGGATCGTGATGGCTGCGATTTCGACTGGGGGATCAAAAACATACAGTTCTTTATGGACCCCGAGGACTTCGCGGCGGGCAACTTCACCAGGTTCGCCGTCTACGCAGACGGCACGTGATCGACGATTACCGGCCCTTGAAGCCTGGGGTGCGTTTTTCCCGCATGGCAGCCAGCCCTTCAACCACGTCATCGGAAAAGGCGCATTGGCGTACCAGTTCCTCTATCTCGGCCCGGTCCGGGTTTTCGCGCACGATGGTTTTCATGGCAGCCACTGCCATAGGTGCCAGAACGGCGGCCTTGTCGGCCATATCACGGGCGACAGTCATAACGTCGGGATCGATCTGGCGAACGAATCCGTTGGCGGTCAGATCCTCGGCAACCAGTTCCTGGTTCAGGTATAGAAGCGCGCTGGCCCGCGTGACGCCCATCGCCATGACAATCCGCCGGATCGATGCAGGGACATAAACAAAACCGAACCTGGCCGCCGGTATCATGAACCTCACACAGGGGGCGGAAACCAATGCATCACAGGCCACCGCGACGTGGACCCCGCCGCCCATGCAATGGCCGTTAAGCGCGCCGATCACCGGAACCGGTAGCTTCGCCCATTTCTCAAAAACATCCGAAAATTGGGATTTCAGGAAGTTTTCTGGTTGGAACTCGCCCAACTCGCTAAGGTCAAAGCCGGATGTGAAAGCCTTGTCTCCGGCTCCAGTCAGGATGACAACGCGGATGCTGGGATCCTCGGCGATCTGGTCGGCCAAGGAATCCAACCTGTCGAGTGCCGCCGTCCCGATCGCATTCCGCCGGGCTTCGTTGTTGATCGTCACCGTCAACACGGCGCCATCCTGTCGGGATAGGATATGGTCGGTCATGGGCCCCTCCTATTATCGCAACACTATCGCCCACGCGATCTGATATCCATTGCCCCGCCAATCGCCCTCTCGATAAAGTCACTGAAAAACTGGGAGGACGCATGCGGCTGAAGGATAAATGCGCGCTGATCATCGGCGCGGGCTCAGTAGGCCCTGGCTGGGGGAACGGCAGGGCGACGGCGGCGGTGATGGTGCGGGAAGGTGCGCAGGTTTTCGCTGTCGACCGGGATGCCGAGGCGCTGGGCGTATCGTCAGAGATGATTGCGGCCGAATACGGTCGTGGCATTCATACCCGTACGGCAGACATCAGCAATTCGCAGGAGATCGACGCGCTAGTTGCCGAAGCCCATGCCGGAATGGGCCGGATCGATATTCTGGTAAACAATGTCGGCGGTTCGATCCCCGGCGATGTCGTGGCGATGACCGCAGAAGGCTGGCACGGTCAGTTCGATCACAACATCAATTATGTATTCCACACGATGAAACGGGTGATCCCGATCATGGTGGATCAAGGCGGTGGGTCGATCGTGAATTTGGCCTCGATCGCTGCACTGCGCTTCTTCGGCCCCGATTGCGTGGCTTATGCGGCCTCGAAAGCTGGGCTGATCAAGATGGGCCAAGTCACAGCCGTGAAGTACGCACCCCAACATGTACGGGTGAACACTGTGGTCCCCGGCGTGATGCACACACCGCTTGTCGAGGCGCGCATCGTCCACCAACGCGGCGCTGGCGATGCGCAAAAAGTGATCGACGGGCGCAATGCTCAGGTTCCGATGGGACATCAGGGCGATGGATGGGATGTGGCCCATGCGGTTGGGTTCCTGGCCTCGGACGAGGCGAAGTACATTACTGCGACGGAGTTGATCGTCGATGGCGGATTGCAGGCATCCTGCGTGGCCCCCAACCCAATGAGTGCCTGATGGGCCGCTACCTGCAAGACTTCCGGGTCGGCGAGCGCTTCGAGACCCGCCGCCGGACGATCACCGAGGCGGACATTCACGAGTTCGCCCAGTTCACGGGCGATTGGAACCCCGTCCATGTCGACGAGACAACGGCAGCGCCTATGTACGGCACCCGCATCGCACATGGGCCGATGTTTCCAGGGATCGCCTTTGGGATGTTGACCCAGTTTGATCTGATCGAAGGCACCGCGTTGGCACTTAAGGATTTGGCCTGGGAGTTCACAGCGCCCGTCAAAATCGGCGACACAATTCGGGTCGTGGTAGAAGTGATTTCGGTTTCCCCTCATCCCGTGAAGACCGACCGGGGCCGGGTTAGTTTCAAGCTCGATATCCTGAATCAGGACGAAACTCTCGTCAACCACGGTCGTGCGACAGTGGTCATGCAGACAGGAGAAATCTGATGGCAAAGACCGTAGTAATTGAAGCCTTTGGCGACGCAGATGCGATGCAAATCGTTGATCGCGATGTCGGCGACCCGGGCCCGGGCGAGGTCCGGATCCGGCATGAATGCTGCGGCTTGAACTTCATCGATGTATATCAGCGGTCCGGTGTCTATCCTCTGCAACTGCCGCACGCACTGGGGATGGAAGGCGCTGGCGTGATCGAGGCCGTCGGCGACGGTGTTACCCATCTGGTCGAAGGCGACCGGGCGGCCTATGCCTCACCACCGCCGGGATCCTATTCGGAAGCCCGCGTGATGAGCGCCATGGCTGTCTGCAAACTGCCGGACAGCATCAGTTTTGATACCGGCGCCGCGATGATGCTGAAGGGGCTAACTACGCAATATCTCTTCCGCTCAACAGGCCGGCTGACGGGCGGAGAAACAGTTCTGTTCCATGCCGCGGCTGGCGGTGTTGGTCTGATCGCCTGCCAATGGGCCCGAGCCATGGGCGTTCGGCTGATCGGCACGGCTGGCTCGGACGAAAAGTGCCGGCTTGCTGAAAGCTTCGGGGCCGAAACCTGCATCAACTATGCCACCCAGAACTGGGTCGGTAGGGTTCGTGATCTGACCGACGGCAACGGCGTAGATGTGGTGATGGACTCGGTTGGCAAAGCGACCTGGGAAGGTTCGTTGGACAGCCTGCGTCCGATGGGCATCATGGCGACTTTCGGCAATGCCTCTGGCAAGCCTGATCCGGTTGACCCGCAAGTCCTGGCGGGCAAGGGTTCTTTATACCTTACGCGGCCGACGCTCTTTACCCATATCGCCAGCCGCGATGCGTGCCAGGAACGGGCTGATGACCTGTTTGATATGGTTGGATCTGGAAAAGTTTCGATCGAGATCAACCAGACTTATTCTCTGGATGATATTGCCCAAGCACATAAGGACCTGGAGGCCCGGAAGACCACCGGGGCTACGGTGATCAAGCCATAAGCAGGTATATCAAGGATGTGTCGAGCTTCCGTCCGAACAAGACTCGATTAATACCTGTTAAAGTTGGATGGATGTTGGTTCTATTTCACGCAAGAGATATCATTAAGCCGCAGGATCCACCAACGACGAATACATCAGCGCTCGGAATTCCTTGCGGTTCGGATAAGACGATGAGGGCACCAACTGCGTGAAGAAAATGGCAGTCGTATCCATCACCGGATCATTCCACCAGAAGGTCGAGGCCATGCCGCCCCAACCGTGATCGCCATCTGAACTGGCTGTTTTGGCCAGGCCTGCGTTGAGCGTGACGAAAACGCCTAGGCCAAAGCCTACACCGTCGAATGGTACCTCGGCAAAGGCGGGCTGCCCCATGGATACCAGATCACCGGGCAGGGAATTGCGGGTCATCAGCTCGACCGTTTTCGGGGCCAACAGGCGGACATCGCCCAACGCTCCGCCACAACGCAGCATCTCGGCGAACTTGATATAGTCATCGATCGGCGCGGTCAGCCCGCCGCCACCCGACCATTGTTTGACCTGACCCTGCAGGAAGACGGACGTCGCACCGGGGTCCATCACCATCAGCGGATCATCATCCGTTTTGACATAGCATGTCGCAAAGCGGTCCACGTTCTCGGGTGCTACTTCGAACGCCGTGTCGTTCATGCCTAGCGGGCCCAGAATACGGTCTCGGAAGAAGGCGTCCAGGGATTGGCCAGAAATCACCTCGACCACCCGGCCGATTACATCGGTCGAGACCCCATAGTTCCAGCGAACGCCCGGATCGAAGGCCAGGGGCAAATCCGCCAATCGCTTCACGGAATCGGCCAGGCCGCCTTGCCGTGGGCCGAAATCCAGTTTCTGCTCTAACATCGCCGCGGCCAGAACGCCTTCATTGAAGCTGTAGGTGTAGCCCGATGTGTGATTCAGCAGATGATGCAGGGTCATCTGTGTTTCGGCAGGACGGGTCTGATCCAGGCTGGTCGCATCCTCGATCAGCACACGATGGTTCGCCAATTCGGGGATGAATTCTTCCACGGGTTGGTCCAGTTGGCAGAGCCCGTCCTCGTACAGCATCAAAAGCGCGACCGAGGTGATCGGCTTCGTCATCGAATAGATCCGGGCGATGGTGTCCCGTTCCCAGGCTTTGCCGCTTTCGATGTCCGCCATGCCGACATGGTCGCAATAGGCGATCTGGCCATGTCTGGCGATCAGGCATTGGGCCCCGGGGAACTTTCCCTCATCCACCCAACGCTGCATCCAGGGTTTCAACCGGGCCAACCGATCGGGGTCGAAACCAAGTTTTGCGGAATCGCCTTCTAGGATCATCGGTACCTCCAAGATAGGGTGGCAAGCACTCTATTGGCGCTGGATTCAAAGATGCGGTTCGATGATTAACTTACCAAGGGCCTTGCGATCGGCGATATGACGGATGGCTTTGCCGCCCTCTGCCAACGGATAACTGCCGGAAATCAGCGGCTTTAATGTACCATCGCTGATCCAAGCCATGATCTGGCGTAGATCGGCCAGATTGCTCTCGGGCTCGCGCCGCGTATAGGCGCCCCAGAAGACGCCAACCAAAGAGGCCTGTTTCAACAAAGGCAGGTTCAATGGGATCTTTGGAATGTCGCCCGCCGCGAATCCGATCACAAGATATCGACCCCGCCAGCCAATGGATCGGAATGCCAGTTCGCTGAGTTCCCCGCCAACGGGATCATAGATTAGGGATGGGCCGTCGGGGCAGAGCTCTTTCAGCTTCGCGCGGAATTCTCCATCGCCATAGTTCAGCAATTGGTCGGCGCCATGGTCCTTGCAGATCTGCAGCTTTTCGTCGGTCGAGGCTGCTGCAATCACCTTCGCACCGGCAGCCTTGGCCAGCTCCACCGCGGCAAGGCCAACGCCGCCAGCCGCACCCAGAACCAGTACCGTATCCTCGCCCGTCATAGCGCCGCGGTCGAACAGTGCGTGATAGGAGGTGCCATAAACCAGGCCGATGGCCGCGGCCATCTTCAGATCTGCGTCATTGGGCAGAGGGATCGCTTTGTCGACATCGACGATAGCCTCTTCTGCGAAACCGCCATGGACGTTCGAGCCCATGACCTTCTGGCCGATCTCGAACGCTGTCACGCCCGCGCCAACGGCAGAGACTTCGCCCGCCATCTCTCCACCCGGAGAAAACGGCAGATCTGGTTTGAACTGATACTTGTTCTGAATGATCAGGAAGTCGGGGAAATTCACGCCCGCCGCAGCAACCTTGATACGGATCTGTCCTTCGCCCGGTTCGGGGGTGGGGACCTCTTCAACCAACAGATCTTCCGGCAGACAATGTTCTTTGCAAAGCAGTGCGCGCATGGCTGTCCCTTTGATGTTCCGGGCTGTTCTTGGACCAGGGAACAGTGATTGCCAAGGGTCAATGCAGGGTGACGCTGCGTTGATCTCAACTGTGGATTGTGCCACGATTTGCCGTCGCGTTTCGGGGGACGCTATGGACGATTTGATCGACTTTTCGCTGAAAGAACCGCCTAAGATCGCCAGGCTTAGGGCTCTGGTGAAGTCTGCGCAGGATGATGATGCGGTTATCGCGCTTGGCGTTGGCCTGGCAAAAGTGGGATGCAGCCACGAAGCAGCTATTTTGCTGCGGCCTAAACGGGCGAAGTGGAAGGACCATCCGGACGTTGCCGTGTGCACGGCCGCACTACAGGTCCAAACCTGGTATAATAAGAATTGGAAACAGTTCGCCGGATTGAAGCAGGCCGGGGATATCGACGCAGCGCTGCGCATGCTGGACGGCAGGGCCAAGCATTTCTGGGACCACCCCCCGATCTTAATGCATCTCGGCGGATTCGCCGTCGATCGTAGCAAATTAGACCTGGCGGAGCACATTTTCCAACGCATCGGCTATCTGGCAGAACGGGGTGTTCCGAAGATCAATATGACGGCCTTTGTTTACGGTGCGCAGGCCGCGCTATTGGATGTGCTGTCTCTGCGGGGAAAGTCCAAGACGGCGCTGTCGCTTTGGCGGAAATTGGAGCACAACCCCGGCAATGCCATGGCCCGGCAGCTACAAGGTGCGCGGCTGATGACGGCGGCAGGTGAAAGTCGAGAGGCCCTGCGCCAGGTCGCTGACATCATCGTCACTGCGGAACAGGGGCGTCGGAGATATGGCCGCGACGTTCGGCTGGATTTCGTCGAGAACTCACCTGATCTGGCAGCACTGCGCAAACATAAGGACTGGGCGACGATGCGGTCGAACCCTGTGGGCTATGTCGCGTCAACCTGACGGGGCAGGGCAAGTCTCACCGGCCGAGATGGCCCGGAAGTAATTCGCGACATCATCGACCACCGTGCGGCTACCGCGGAACACCCAGGTGAACCCCGCGATAATCCCATCATGGCCGAGGTCATCATAAAAACGAACGGCGTGGCAGGCATCCGCACCGGTCATTATTTTGCTCAAGCGGTCAACATTGATCCTACCGACAATCGTATCCTGCAGTCCGTGCAGCAACATCATTGGCGGCTCGGACCCATCAATGAACGTGCTGACTTGCATGTCCGGATACCTTTCCGGTGGCCCGAAAATTTCCACCAGTTCGGGCGCTTCTGGATTGAAGTGATATGGGCCGGCCAAACCCGCGAATCCTTTGATCACACCATCCGCGCCGACATCCCTCAGGTAACGTTCATCCGCGGATAAGAGCCCCGCTATATGCGCACCCGCCGAATGACCGCTGAGGTATATGCGATCCGGGTTGCCGCCGAAATCTTCGATATTGGCATGTACCCAGGCGACGGCCTTGGCGGCATCATCGACAAAATCGGGATGTCTGACGTCCGGATATTTCCGGTAATCCGGGATGACCGCGATGAAGCCTTCCTTGGCCAATGTGACGCCGACGAATTGATAGAACGCCTTTTCGCCGGTTCGCCAGCCGCCGCCGTAGATGAAGATCACGACATCATGTGGGGCGTCAGTTGCAGGGGTGTAAATGTCTGCCGCCAAGTCAAGTTCAGGCGCAAAGACTTCGTCCTGGTAGATGGCACCGTCAAAGTTCAATGCCGTTACGTTCACGACGGCTAGCTGTGCCCTGGTTGAGCACGCAGCCATAGCCGTTAGACCCAGAAATAGAATTAAGCCGACCCACCGCATTTCTGGGTACCTAGAACGCAGCGGCCGGTCGTCGAGGCTATTAGGCTAGGCCTTCCCCAGTATGAAACTTCACGTAACCCCGGTTCCATGTCGGGCTGATGATCAGCTCGTTCACACACACATGGTTCGGCAGTGCGGCGATGAAATGGATCGTCTCGCCCATGTCGTCCGGCTGCACCATCTTTGCCCTTTCGTCCGCCGGGACCGGGATGGGCCGTTTGTCCATGATATCTGTTGAAACCTCGCCGGGGCAGATCGCACACGCCCGGATGCCGTTGATTCCCTCCTCCATGTTCAGATTTTCGGTCATCGCATTCACGGCGTGTTTGGCGGCGGTATAGGCAGGCCCGGTCAGAAAACTGACACGGGCACCCGCCCAGGAAGAGATATTGATGATCAAACCTTCCTTGCGATCCCGCATGGCCGGCAGAACTGCCTGCGTGCAGTAGAAAACGCCGTTCACATCGATCTGGATCACATCGTCCCAATCATCATGGCTGACATCTGGCCAGTGACGCTTTGGCACATTTATCCCGGCATTGTTGACCAGGATGTCCACTGTCCCATGCATCGCCATGATGCTGTCGCCGACTATGGCCACAGCTTCTCGATCTGACACATCCACGGGCATGACCGTCGCCTGTGAGCCAATTTGATCGGCGATCTCCTGCAACGGACCGCCCCGGCGTCCGGACAGAATCAAGCGGCAGCCCGCTTTGGCCAAACGTCGGGCCGCCGCCGCGCCGATGCCTGTACCGGCCCCTGTGATCCACACCAATTTGTCCGTCAAATCACGCATGCACACCTCCACGAGATTAGGACTTTGTTAATGTCTATGAACGATTTTTTGGATGCCGCTTGCAAGGTCTGAAGAAAACTGAGAGGCGGAATGATGGCCATGATCAACATGATTTCGGCCAATGCAGCACAATTGAGTGTTGCCCTGGACCAGTCACCGATGGCGTTCGCGTATTTTGATATGTCGGATCGGTTGCGTTATTGGAACCGCGCTTACGAAGACTTGAACTATCGGATCAAGCCGCGGATTCGCGAGGGTGCCTATTTTCCTGAACTATTGGACGAACTGGTCTGCCGGGGCCAGATCGACATTCCGGATGGAAATTCCAAGGCGTGGATTGCGCACCGTCTTGAACAGCGCAGGATCGGCGGGCTCGACTTCCGCCAGCTCAGTGATGGGCGAACCTTTCTTTGCCAGGAACGCCATGATGAAACGGGCGGGACACTGGGAATTTGGATTGATGTCACGCATCTGTTCGGCAGTGATCATCTAGGAATCCTAGAGGCGGCCGTCGGTAGCCCGCAGGTCGATTTCTATGATCCGGGTTGCCAGAACTCGATGCGCGAGCATTTGCAGACGATCCTGGGTGCATTGGAGTTGCTGCGGGCGACCGAGCAATGTCCCGAAAATGCGCTGTTGGTCGATCAGGGGCTGGAAGCAGCCGAGGCGATGGCAATGGCCCTGGACATGGCCCGGGCGCGCGGCGGGCGGGAGGCCGCGGAACTCAGCTATCAGCGGTGATTGTCCACGTAAGTCCATTATCCGCCGGCGTCGCGCTTACGTTCAAGAAGGCGCGCCCGGCGCTGATGGCACCGCGCCAAAGCGCGATCCAGCAGGTAATCAAATCTGCCCGGGAGGCCTGATCCGTGTTCCGGACCAGCCGCAAATCTGAGTGCAGAAAAATCGTCTCGGTAGGCGATGTTTCAATGATCTCGACCCTGTCGCCCATGCCCTGGAACAGCGCGGCCAAGAACGCCGCAGCTTCCGAGTGCCCTCCCTCTTCAAGGCCCAACGTGTGGTACAGATGGCGCGCCCTTTGCAAACCCGTCAGCCTGGCAGAGGTTTTCGCCAGGTTCACTGCTGCATCCTGGCCTATGGTTTCCACCAGGGCTGTCAAACCATTGCAGATGTAATCCACCGCATAGTTGCGGTTGGCTTTCGCGACTCGCTCGGCAGGCCACTCGGCGGTCGGCGGGGTGGGTTGAGCGGTGGGGTCGAACTGTGGCGGACGTTCGTTGGGTGCGAATTGCAGCCGCTGTTCGGGGGTCAAGTCCTGGTCGTATTCCTGGAAATAGCCGCAAAGGCCCCAGCCGCCGATATCTTCGCTGACGCAGACGAAGCCCAGGCGCGGGTTGCCCAAGGAAATGCCGTTTTGGGCGTACCAGCCGTGCAGAAATCCGCGCGAGGCTTCGGCCGGCATGCCACAGATCACCGGCCCGTCGAACATCCAGCGGGGATAGCGGAACCGGACCCAGGCTTTGGTGGGGCTTTCTTCGTAATATTCCACCGGAACGCCGCCGATGCCGTTAGAGAGGACGTGGTACTTCGCGCAGGCGACGGCATGTGGTTGCCCGCTCAGGCCCAGTTTTTCGAATGACGAAAGGAACTTGGCTTTGTGCTGACGCCGAAACAGGCGGAAAATCCAGTCATAGACCACGTCCGGGCCATGGCGGGTCGAGACCATTAACTGCATGCCCAGGAACCATTGATGGTGGATGTCGGCTTGGGCTTCGATGGCTTTCTGGTTCATTAGAGCGGCTCTTCGCAACGCGGAGTTGAACCCACCCTACCGATCCAGCCTGAAACGGTCGATCACCTCCTGGATCGGGTCGCCACCCAGGCCAGGCCCATCGGGGATTGCGAAATTTTGGTCTTCGCCCGGCAGGCCCACGCCATCAAACAGGGGCTCGATCAGTTTGGCGCCAAACATCTCGACATACTCGATCTCTGGGAAGATCGAGGCCATCTGTAAGGTCGCCAACAAGCCCGGTCCAAAATAGGGGGAGTGCGGCGCTAGCCGCTTGCCCGCCATTCGAACGGCTTGACCCGAGCGGTGGAAGGCCGAGATCCCGCCGATTTTCGTGACGCTAGGTTGGGCGTAGTCCAGTCCAGGGGTTTCTGCCAAACGGGCCATGTCCTCAGGGTTTGCGATGTTCTCACCCGCGGCCACTGGGATGCCTTCGTTTTGCAGCGCGGTCAGGCCGGCGAAATCCTCGGGTGGCCAGATCGGTTCCTCTAGCCATTTGAGGTTAGACGGGCGCATGGTCGCGGCGGCCTCTTTAGCCTGAAGCCGGTCCCAGGGGCAGTTCGTGTCCATCATCAACTCGGTGGTCGACCCGGAAGCTTCCCTGGCCACAATGGTTGTATGTGGATCTACCTCGTGCAGCTTAATTGCTTTGAAGCCGTCCTGGACCAGTTCCTCGCAGACACGCGCCAGAGTTCCGTGATCAACGACGCGGAACAGGCTCGCATAAGACGGCGCGTGGGTCCGCCCACCCCCGCCCAAAAGGCGGCAGATTGGCAAACCGGCCTGCTTCCCTGCAATGTCCCAAAGGGCGATATCCAGACCCGAGAGAGCGAAGGTTGCCGCCCCTGCGCGCCCGAAATTGTGCAAAGTCCGGCCAAGGCGGCCCATTAACCCACTAATGTCGGACGCATCCTGGCCCAAAGCCAATGGGGTGACCAGATCTTCCACCGCGGCCTTGGTTGCCGTCAGCCCGTTATAGGCAAAGGCATCGCCCCAGCCGATGATGCCATCCGAGGTTTCCACCCGAACCAGCAGATTATCCAAGGTCTTCCAGACCTTGCCGCCAAACCCCGGCGGTTGACCGTCATGGTGCGTGAACGGCAGGCCGACCGGAATGGCATCTATAGAGGTGATCTTAGACATGCGCGGCCGGTAGCTTGATCTGCTTGCCTACTCGTCTTGATAAACTTTGAAACGTATCTTCGCTGTCACACGCTGTTTTTGAAATCGATCGAGCTGATTTCGAACTCCCGCTCACCAAACTTTTCCGCAGCCATCGCCTCCAGTTTCTCACGCGCAAGTTCTTTTAGAGGAGCCATCTTTTCATCAAAGTCGCTGAACCAGAAAAGCGTCTTCCGTATTTCGGCATTTCTTGAAATCGCAGGCCAGGATGCGATGGTTAAGATGTCTGGTGAGCCGTGAAACGTTACCGATAGCTGCATGGCGCCGTGGAAGGCTTGCTGTCCTTTTCGAATGCGGTCGTTCTGGTATCTGTATCTTCTGTTCGGTTCGATTTTGATATCGATTTCGTCAAATGTTACGTCTTGAAAACCACGCGAATTTATTTCCGCCTTTATAGCGTCACGCTTGAGACTGAGTTGCGAGGCGACAGTTCCAGCAGTGCGTCCATTAGACCGTATTAAAAAGAACACCTGACTGACGTCGGTACGGATTTGGCCGGTCGCGCGTGTCTCTAGCACTTCGACGTCGGATCTCACCCGCCGCCGAACAGTCGGCGTTTCGGCACGCCTCGTCCGTTCGAGCTGCTGACCCTGTCTAATCGCCTCGTTCAAGACGAGACGATACTCGGTCGATGTAGCGCCTCCCCGAAAAATTTGATGCACGGCGAGGTGCCAAGCGGTCCAAGAGACAAACATGATGAAGATCATGCCGAGGCAGAAATAGAAGAGTTTGCTCATTTGAAATGCCTCACCATTCACCGGCACGCAGAAATTATCTCACGTGAGTGTTCCCATCTGTCCTGCGTCTGTCAATACTGGGGCGACCTTTGGGGTTGGAGGAACAGGTTTCTGCATCTCTCCTGCACTCCTGGGCGGATCTGTGTGATCCTGGATCTGACATGGGCCAGTCAGCACAGTTCCTGCTGGATGGACAGACCGGGGCAATTGGTGGTTGGCTCAAAATTGAGGGCAAGTAGGCTTTAGTAGTAATTGAGGCGAAGTTTACCCGCACAGCTCGGGTCGTAAATCAAACCTTGGCTGAATTGGTCACCGTCTGTCCTAGCCCTTTCTTTTTGATTTCGATCGTGACCTTGCTTCCGTCCTTCTTAGCGGTTCGCGTGATCTTGCAGTCGCTTCCGGCAATGGCTTTAAACGCATTCCCGACCCCTGCCTCGTAGACTTGGGTCATTTCATAGACCAGATCGTCCTTTCCTTCGTATTTAAGAACCTCAGGCGAGAAAGGTCCAAACGCCGAGTGTTCGTCTTTGCTGGTACCAACGTTTCCAGGCGTGGAGGCTGAGTTACCCATGCCGTTATGTTTTCCGCCAGACTTATATTCGCTGATGACGTACTGTTTCACGTCTGACTTCGCCCCTTTCCACGACACTGCTTCACGCACTTTCCAGTCCGCCAAATCATCAAGGTCGCCGGTGCTGCTTTCCCAGGTAAGAATGTGCACAATGCCGCCGCCACCGCCTTTGCTCATCTTGCCTTTAAAGTTCACGAGCTTCGGTTCCAGCGATGGGAATGCGCCCAGAAGATATTTTCGGGTCTTTGCGTATTTTTTCCACTTTTGCTTACTCACCTTCTTCATCTCAGCATCGACTTTGCTGGCGTTGGGGTTGCTTTTTTTCAACTCCTCAACCAGCGCATGCAGATCGCTTTTCAGGATGCGTTCGTAATTGGAGTTGTCCTTTTTCAGGACTTTTTCAAACTCACTGTACTTGAACGGCATAATCAGAGCTCCGAAAGATGAGTGTAGAGTTCGTGTGAGAGTCTATCGCTAAGGGATCGGGTGAACAACGACAAGGCGCCCAGTCGAAAGCAATCAGATCATGCCCTGTCGCCCGGCGCCCTGTGCTGGGCTAGAGTAGAATCATTGCGACCTGCTTAAAGGCTCATATGGGTCGAAGGTACCTCTATCCCCTATCATACTCCTGAAAACTCTTGCCCTCGGCCACCAGGCGCTCGATCAGCGCGGCGGGTTTCCAGACGTCGTCGCCATAACCCGCGGCGTGGAAGGCTTTGATCTTCTCCAACACCTTTGGCAGGCCCAGCGTATCGGCCCAGAACATTGGGCCGCCGCGATAGACCGGGTAGGCATAACCGTAGACATAGATCACATCGATGTCCGAGGCCCGCATAGCGATGCCTTCCTCCAGAATGCGGGCGCCTTCATTGACCAGCGCCAGCATGCAGCGTTCGACGATTTCATCGCGGCTGATCGACCGGCGGTGGTTGTGTTTGCGCAGGCCCTCTTCCTCGACGATCTGGCGGGTGACCTCGTCGGGGATCGGTTTGCGCGAGCCGTCTTCGTACCGGTAGTATCCGGCCTGGGTTTTCTGCCCGAAGCGACCGAGTTCACATAAACGATCGGCGATGGGGGATTTCTGCCCGGTTTCCTGGCGGATGCGCCAAGAAACATCCAGCCCCGCGAGGTCGGACATGGCGAAAGGCCCCATGGCGAGGCCGTGGTCGTATAGCGCGCCATCGACGTCTTCCGGCTGACACCCTTCGTAGAGCATCGCGAAGGCCTGGTTGAAATAGGAATGCAGCATCCGGTTGCCGACGAAGCCATGGCAGACGCCGACCAGGGCAGGGACCTTGCCAATGCGTTTGGCCAGCGCCATGCAGGTGGCGATCACGTCCGGCGCGGTTTCCTTGCCGCGGACTTCCTCTAGCAAACGCATGACATTGGCGGGGGAGAAGAAGTGCAATCCGATCACATCCTGAGGCCGTTTCGTCGCTGCAGCGATTTCATCAATATTCAATGTCGACGTGTTGGTCGCCAGGATGCAGAGATTCTTGCAGGCGGCATCGAGCTTGCGAAAGATCTCTTTCTTGAGATCCATGTTCTCGAAAACGGCTTCGATGACGATATCGACGTCACTGACGGCTTGGTCAAAGTCCAGCGAACCGGATAGGCAAGCCATCCTTTGTTCGACCTGTTCGGTGGTGATACGGCCCTTCTTGGCCGTGTTCTCGTAATTCCGGCGAATGATGCTTAGGCCGCGGTCCAATGCATCCTGGTTCTGTTCGACGATGACGGTTGGAATGCCCGCATTTGCGAAGTTCATGGCGATGCCGCCGCCCATGGTGCCAGCGCCCAGGATCGCTGCCTTTTCGATAGGACGTTGCGGCACATCCTTTGGCACATCGGGCACCTTGTTAGCCTGACGCTCGGCGAAGAAGAAATGGCGTTGCGCAGCAGACTGGGTGCCGGACATCAGGCCGGTGAAAAGCTCCCGCTCTTTGGCCATGCCACTATCGAAATCGCCGATGCAGGCGGCCTCGATGGCGTCGATGCAGGCCTGCGGGGCCTCGAAGCCGCGTTTCTTTCGAGCCCAGGTTTTCCGGGCCTCTTCAAAAACGGCTGGATCGGTACCTGTGACAAGATCATCGCGGTCCCGCACACGGACGAGTTCAGCATTGCCCTTCAGGATGTCCCGGGTGAAGGCCAATGTGCCTTCGCGGAGGTCACCTTCCACCACGTGATCCACAATGCCCAGATCCAGGGCCTGCGCCGCAGGAACCATGTCGCCTGAACAGACCATTTCGATTGCCTTTTCGACTCCGGTCAAGCGGGGCAGGCGCTGGGTGCCGCCAGCGCCAGGGATCAGGCCCAGCTTCACCTCAGGCAGCCCAACCTTGGCCGAGGGCACCGCAACCCGGTAATGGCAAGACAGCGCGGTCTCCAGCCCGCCGCCCAGCGCCGTGCCGTGGATGCCCGCCACCATGGGTTTGGGTGCATCTTCCTGCACCGAGTTCTGCACCCGCAGATGCGGATCCAGTGGCGGTTTGCCGAACTCGGTGATATCCGCGCCTGCGATGAATGTGCGCTCGTCGCAAAGCAACACGATGCCCTTGATGGCATCGTCTTCGGATGCCCTCTTGACCCCGTCAGTGATCCCCGCCCGCACGGCCTGGCTGAGCGCGTTCACCGGAGGATTGTTCACCGTCAGGATCGCGATCTCGCCATCTGTTTCATACCGCACAGCATCGGACATTCTGGCCTCCTCGGCAGGATTCTTCGTTGCCTCACATTTTCCCGAACCGCCAGGCGATGCAAGCGGCCCGCGATCAGGTCAGCGATTCAACGGGGGCAACAGATCTGAATACCGGTCAACAGAAACGTGGATTTCCATGCAACCGGTTTTCCCGGACCATTTTGAAACCAAACGTATTTAACAGGAGGTCAATATGACCGTCACCGACATTGATGTCGAAGCTACAGGGATCACCAGTTGCAAGGGTGTCGACTACTATGGGTATGTCGGGCAAGCGCCCATGCAGATTTGGTATGATGCAACCAAGGCCCAGGCCCCTGGTCTGCAGCCCGAAAGGTTCCTGGCCCCTCGAATGATGCAAAAGGGCAATGTTCAGATCTGCGGCGATGTGGCGAGTCCCGGCATCGGCGCTTTCGATTGGACAGCCGTTTCAATGCAGGACAGTGTGCAGCTCAGATCAGAGGTGAATCCCGTGACAGGATCGCTGGGTGGACAGCTGACAGACATGCTGCAGACACCATCCGTTTTTCTCCAAAATACGACGGTCTCTTATGGGATGTATGATGCTGGCACGGGGCGGCAGGGCCTGCCGAACCAGCATCAATCATATAGTTATGTGACCCGCGATCATTCTAGTTGGATGACTGAGGTTTTGAAGATGCAGGGCGCCAAGGACCTGCCGCTGAGCAGTTTCGCCCTTCCTGGCGCCCATGATGCAGGCATTTCAATGACCCCCGGGATCAACGCGATCGTCGATTCCAACCTGCTGGAGAAGAATTTCAGCAACAAAGTTGGCGAAGCTGTGGTGAGGACGCTGCGATTGCTCAGCCGATCGACGTTGGAGCGGTTCATTGTCAGCTTCTTCTTTACGCAGAAAGAGGATTTCCGGGCACTGCTGCGGGTGGGCGTTCGGTTCTTCGACTTCCGACCGGGCATTCCAGCGGGTAACATCTTCGGTGCGGACCGGATGTTCCATATGCATGGGTCGATCCCTGGGCGTGGATTTTCAACCTTCCTGGACGATGTCACTGACTTTCTGAACAAGAACCCTGAAGAATTTGTCTTCGTTCAACTCAGCCAAAACGGCATCAAGCCTGATACAAGCAGGCCGAAATGGCCAGAGATCAACGAGAAGATCCAGAAGGCCTTGGTCCGCGCAAACCAGGGACGGCCTGTGTCCGAACATCTGACCTTTGGCACGGCCAATAATCTGCGAACGCCCATCAAGGATCTGCTGTCTTGGAACATGCGGCTGATATTTCTGACGGATGTCGGTGCGCCTTTTGATACTAAGAAGCAGGATTCCTATGACGCAAAGCTCTATGCGACGTCAGAGCCTTCCAACATCATAAAGGCCTTGGACCTGGTAAAACCCGCGCCCGAGATCGGAGCAACATATACCGTCCTGCAACTGCAGGGCACGGTTACGGCCAAGCTGTTGGGCGGCACGACAGATCAGGCAGAAACCATTGTGCGCAGCATTGCCACTGGCAGTGATGCGGCATCGCCGCTTTTGGCGACGAAGGCGAAGTTTGACCATCAGACATACTCCTGGGTGCAGCGAAACGGGGCAAAGTTCACTGCTGATGTACCTTTGGTCCTGTTGAACGACTTTGCCGATTGTGCGCTGGTTGATATTGCCAAGGACCTGACAATCAGGCGCATGGGCCTGCGGTGACGGTTGGCGGACCTATAGGATCGCAAAACCGAAGGGTAGAGAACATGTGAACATGACCCTGTTGGCCTGGCGCTGTTGGAGCGGCATACTAGATTTCTGACATGACGATCCCGTTCAATGCACCAGGCAAAGGGGACTGACCATGGCGAAGCTTCTCTATCCGACACGACGCGCAGTTCTGGCCCAAGGTAGCGGAGCGGCGCTGGCTCTATCGGCGCCCTTCGCCGCCGCAACATCCGTTACGCCGTCCTTGGGGCAACTGCTGATAGACCGCGTGACGGCGTGGCTCGACATGTTAGACGGACCACAGCGTGACCGGGCAGTCTTTGACTTTGGAAGCCGCCAGAGGCGGCGCTGGAATTACATGTGGGGCTCTGCCGTCCCTTCGGGACTGACTTTGGAGGATATGACCGATCCGCAAAAAGACGCCGCGCGGGACGTACTGTCGACCATGCTGAGCACGGACGGTTTCCAGACCGCCGAAAACATCATGCTGCAGCAGGACATAATGCGGGACGAGTGGGGCAAGGGCTCGCCGGACCGCAATCGCGAGAGGTTTTCCTTATCTGTCTTCGGAACGCCGTCACCTACAGAGGCATGGGGCTGGCGTTGGGAAGGTCATCATCTGACGATCACAGTTACACTGCTGGGCGATCAGATTATCTCCCAGACGCCGAAAGCGTTTTCGTCTGAACCGAACACTGTTCCGTCAGGGCCGCATAAGGGATTGGTTGTCTTGGAGAACGAAGCCTTGGGACGGGCTTTGTTTGCTGATCTCGGCCCGGCGAACCGGCAAGCAGCGCTGTTGAACGACAGCTCTTATGGCAACATCCTAACCAAGCCCGGACGCGAAGACCGGATTAAGACCCGTGAAGGCGTGGCTTTGGGCGATCTATCTACGAGCCAAGCCGATGCGGTTCGACGTTTGATCGCGATCTATACCTCGGACTATTTGACCGGACCGCTCGCCGATGCGCAAATAGCGCGCATTTCGCTCGAGGATGAGGCGGCGATCAGATTTGGCTGGGCCGGACCGAACCAGGACGACGAGTCGTTCTATTATCGGATCCACGGAGAGACGTTCCTGATAGAGTTTGCGACGCTCTTCAATCAACCTCAGCACCACCACACGATCGTGCATGATCTTCAGCAGAATTTTGGGGATCATCGGTTGAGTTGAGTGATTCCGATCACCGATCAAAGCATTTGAAGACGGGATCGAGATGGCTAAAAGTTTCAATCCAGACGCGGTCTGGGCACCGTTCGGGGCGTTTTCGCAAACCGTAGTCGCCGGTTCCGGCAGAACGGTTTACCTGAAGGGGCAGGTTGCTCTGGACCCAGACGGCAACATCATTGGCGAGCACGACATGCAGGCCCAGGTGCGCCAGGTCCTGGAGAATATCCAAACGATACTTCGTACGATGAATGGACGCATGGGCGATATTCTGTCGCTGACGCAGTTTACCACCGATATTCAGGCTTTCATGCGATCGGGCGAGGTCCGCATGGCGTACTTCGCCGAACCATTTCCAATCACAACGACAATCGAAGTTACAGCGCTTTATGACCCTCGGCTGATGATCGAGATCACAGCGATTGCTGAAATACCCGTGTATCGATTTCAGGAGCCCGATGGCGCATTGGATTTGCACGGTTAACGGGCTATGCAGCGCGATACGGTTTCGGCAAAGGACACGGTTTCGCACGACTAACCTGTTTTGGCGACGTTGATGCGGGTACCTGGCTTAGACTTTGCGATGGCGGCTTGCGCGGAACAAACGGACGTGCCGGTCGAACAGATCGCGACCGAAGCTGACTATTGGGCTGCGCAGCGCATGGCCGGCTATTCGATCAAAGAGTAGCCTTTATCCCGGGCGCTTTCGCAGCAGGTACTTGTGGTGGCCCTCCATCACCAGGACACCATCCTGGTTATGAACGGTTGACCGGCAGGTGATCACGCCCGTCGTGTTCTTGGCCTGCAAATCACTGATCTCCAAGCCCGGATAAACCGTATCCCCGGCATAGACAGGTGCCAGAAACCGGCTGGACTGTTCCAGGAAGGCGATCATGGCGTCCCCCATCACCTGCGGCAGAACGCCAGCGCCTGCACAGGTTTGGATGGCAATCTGATAGCCATGGGCGACCAGGTCTTTATGCCCATGGGCCTGACACCAATGCCGGTCATAGTGGATCGGGTGGTTGTCGCCGCTGGCCAGTTGGAACGCACTGAACAGGGCATCGGTCATTGTGCGGCTTGGGATGTAGAACCGCTCTCCGATCTCGAAATCTTCGAACCAGCGGGTTTCTGCGAACTTGAAATCAAGCGGATTGACGGTTTCGGACATGGCATTTCTTTCTCGATAAAAGAGAGAGGTTAGGCGCGGATAAATTCGAGGTAACAGCCCCGTTCAATTTCATCTGTGACTGACGTTCCTTGCGGTGACCATCCAAGTTCATCACGGGCGCGCACGGACCGTACACGACTGTTCGACCCCATGGTGTTCATGGCCGGGCCTTCGCCCCATTCGGCAGCGGCCTCTTCCAGGGTCATCGCCTGGGTTGCTTCGCCTTTCCCCATGGCACGACCGATGGATTGACAGAGCGACTTCATCGAAGCCTCGCCATTTTCGGCATAGTAGAGCGCACCTGCAGGGGCTTTTTCGATGGCCAGCAGGAAAAGTTTTACAACGTCATCGATATGCACATGCGACCAGACGTTTTCACCTGGCCCCAGATGGCTGGGCACTCCTTTGCGGCGGGCCGTTTCAACTAACCATGGCACCTGCATCGAATGACGGTGGCCAATATGACCAAGCCCATAGATCAAGCTGGGTGCAATGATCACAGGATGTAGGCCCTTTGCACCCAGGATGTCCTTGTTCAGCGCCACGCGCGGCGCACGTCCGGGTGACGGTGTAAAGGGCGTTGCTTCATCATAAACAGGGGCAAGAAACTCCCCGCCTGCTTGCGTGCCGACAATGCTGGACCCTGATGTGTGGATCAGGCGCTTGCCTGACCCTTCCAGGGCCGCCAAAAGTGCATGGGCAGAGGGCGCGTGGTCAGCGTGAGCAGTGTGAATCACCAAGTCCGCATCTTGAGTCGCCGAGGTCAGAACGCCGGCGTCATCCAGCCCGCCCATTATCGGTACAAAACCATGAGATCGCGCCTCCGCAGCGCGCTCCTCCGACCGGACAAGCCCGTGAACGTCATGACCAGCCGAGCGCAGCGCCAGCGCGACTGATCCGCCGATATAGCCCGTTACCCCGGTCATGAAGATCTTCATAAGGTGCTCCTAGAGGTCTAGATTGCAAACTCTGCAAGCACGCTGTCTGTATCTGCACCTATCTGCGGACAGTGGGTGTCGTAGATTTCTCGGCCGGGTGTCCTTGGGACCGGGGCAGTCACCCCGGGCAATACCTCGATGCCCGGCGCGCCTTGGGTGGCGACGGTCTGCGGCTCGTCCAACCACATGCCGAAATCGTTGATCCGATTGGCCAGAACGCCCGCTTCGGCGAAAATTGCAACCCATTCCCCGGTTGTGCGTACCACAGTCAGATCGTTCATGATCGCCACCAGTTCGGGCAGGTTTTCCAACCGCTTCGGAAAGGTATCGAACTTGGGGTCGTCGGAAAGATCCGGCCGGCCGAGCGCTGCCGCCAGCGCCACAAAATGGCTTTCCCGCACCAAGGTGATGGCAATCCAGCCATCTTTGGTCGGGTAGGATCCTGCCGGCGGATTAGGCGATGCCGGGGAAAAGCCGAAATGAGCAAACTCCATCACCTTCGGTCCCATCACCGCGGCGGCCGCTTGTGCCAAAGAGATGTCTAAGTGCTTACCTTTATCCCCGGCCATCACCGCCATTGATAGCGCCTGAAAGGCATAAAGCCCCGTCACGGCATCAATGATCGTCGTGTGGATCTTGTGGGGAATACCATCCATTCCGTGATTAATTG
The DNA here is from genome assembly GCA_039028795.1 of Pseudomonadota bacterium. Classification (GTDB taxonomy): domain Bacteria; phylum Pseudomonadota; class Alphaproteobacteria; order Rhodobacterales; family Rhodobacteraceae; genus Thermohalobaculum. Next base: position 14,634 of record JBCCHJ010000030.1, on the reverse strand, counting down.
ACATCATTCCGCTGAATGCCTGGCCGACGGTGTCGGTCATCGGCGCCGGGGCGCGGGGACCTTCATGGCCAAAACCAGACACGGACAGGTAGACGATGTCAGGATTGATTGCTCGGATATCCTCGAAGCCCAAACCGCGCCGTGCCGTCACGCCGGGCCTGGCGCTTTCCATCACGACATCGGCCTTTGCAGCGATCGCTTTCAACGCCGCCAGGCCGTCCGAAGACTTGACGTCCAGTTCCACGCTTTCCTTGCCGAAGTTATAGTAGAGATAATTGACCGATGCGCCCCCGGGGCCACCGCCAATTTGCCGGACCCAGTCACCGCCGGGTGGTTCTATTTTGATCACGCGCGCACCATGCTCGGCCATCAGCCGCGCCGCATAGGGCCCGGCGATCCCTTGGGTCAGGTCCAGGACCAGCCTGCCATCCATCGGCTTGGACGTTTGCATTTTCCCTCCCTTGACGACATGGCGCGTCGTACTGCTATTATTACGCAATACTCTCCCAACACGGATGCCGTCGCAATGACCAGCCATATCCTTAACAGGATAACTGCGCTTGCGCTGATCGCGCTGGCAGGTTTGGCATTGCTGTACCTGGTTGCGGGCCAGACTTGGGCCGCGTTCCCGGCGCAGATGATGCTTTTGGCTTTGACTGTTTTGGTTACACCCAGATTTGGGCTCCGCGAATGGGCCCTGGCCGCTTTGGCGATCGCTTTGGCATTTGGATTGATATGGTATGGATTGAGCGTCGAAATCTTTGATGCCTTGGATAAGGCGGCGTATTTTGCGGCGTTCATCGCGCTGTTGATGTTGCTGCGCCAGGCAGCGATCACATCCGATGCCGTATTGGCGGTCGGTCATTGGATCAGCCATCAGCCGCCGGGGCGGCGTTTTGTGACCACGTGGTTCGGTGGGCATCTGGCAGGCATCTTGATGAACTTCGGCGCGGTCAGCCTGTTGGCACCATTGATTCAACGTGGCGTACGGGCCGACCCGATCAAAACGGAAGAGGACGAGCGTCGCGCCCAGATCCGCGAACAACGGCAGTTGTCGGCCCTGGTGCGCGGCTTTTCCCCGGTGATCACCTGGGCGCCAACGTCTCTGACCCAAGTGATTGTTCTGGCCGCGGTGCCGGGCATCGATCCGATAAAGGCGATGTTCTATGGGCTGAGCTTGGCGATATCTGTTTTTGCCATTGGATGGGTCGAAGATCGCCTTAATTGGGGACCACCGCGCATCGCACCGGCGCCGGTGGTCTTCCCCAAGCGATCAGGGGTCGACCTGCTGATTGTGTACGGTCTTTTGATCCTTGGGTCGGGTCTGGTCATCCTGTGGCTGAATGTTCCGTTGCCCCAGGCTTTGATGACGGTGTCGCCTCTGATGCTGGTCGGCTGGGTTTGGTCCCAGAACAAATGGTCGCTGTCCCCGACAAGGCGACGTCTTGGTGAAATCGCAGTGACTGCGTTACCGGATATGGCGATTAACTCGGTGCAAATGGCGCTGGCCGCGTTCATCGGCATCGCGGCGGCGCGCCTTGCGCCGGTGGACCTGATCGCTGAATGGACCGAGGCGCGCGGCATTCCAGGTTGGGTAATGGTTGCCGGTCTGCCGATCCTGATCACCCTGGCCGGGCAGATCGCGCTTAGCCCGATGATGATGGTGGTATTTCTAGCGGCGGTGCTGTCAGCCTTGCCTGCCCTGCCTGCGGAACCCGAATTCATTGCGGTGGCTTTGGCAGCGGGGTGGATGCTGTCGCTGACGGCCTCACCAAACGCAACGGGGGCACTTCTGATCTCAGCCGGGACAGGCATCGCACCCATAAAGATCACTTGGATCTGGAACGGGCGATATTCGCTGCTGGTGATCGCCGCGCTGACGCTGGCATTCTGGCTGCTGATCGGCGCCTGATCCGAGCGATGCATCAACGGCAAACCGGCATGCCGTTTCCATGCCTTCTTGACGTGGGTTAGTGCGCCTAAATCAGGTCGACACGATCAGCCGGAGGCACCGCCATGAACATGCTGGGACAAGCCATTCTTTGGCCGGGGGAGGTGCTGGCAAACCTTGTCGGCGTGATGGAAGAAGGAGATTCCAAGCACCTGCTGCGGCTGTTTTTCAACTTGGCAATCTGGTCGAAAGTCGGCGCTGCAATCGCGGTCTATTGGGTCGATTGGGGTCTCTGAACGGCTCTGGACGTGATCAACCCATCATAATTCGTGCCAGATCGCTGATTTTCTGCCGAAAACTGGCGTTTCCTAAGAAAATTGTTCTTCGGACCTCGACGGGCCAGAGGAATCCGACCAACCTTTCCCGGGGTGAGGAAGACAAAGGAGAAAAACAATGTCAGTCGCACGAGTTACGGAAATCATTTCATCCTCGAAGAAATCATTCGAAGATGCTGTAAACGCTGGCATCAAGCGAGCGTCAAAAACCCTGAAAGGTGTGACCGGAGCGTGGGTTTCGGATCAGAAGGTCACGGTTAAGAACGGCAAAATTGATGAATACCGGGTCGTTTTGAAAGTCACCTTCATCTTGAAGGACTGAATTTCAGGGACGCGCGGTATTGCAAAGCCGCGCGTCCTGTTTCCGGGTCGAGACAGGACCAGGCATCGCAGGGATCATTCGGCCAAGACTTCACCGATATCGCTCAAGGGGTCTACGAAGGGCGGCTATCCAGGGCGGCGCCCGCTGCGATCATCGCTTCGATCTCGTCCTGCGAATAGCCGATCTCGGCTAACACGGCGCGGGTTTCCTCGCCGAATTTCGGCGGACGCCTTTTCGCCGGTTCGGCCGGGGTGCGGGACATCTTGATTGGATTGCCAGTCGTGCGGAACCCGTCGATGTCAATGGCCATCTCGCGGTGCACGGTATGAGGCGCCTCCATAACCTCGGGCACTGTCAGGACAGGCCCCGCGGGCACGCCATTTTCCATGAGCGTCTTGGCAAGCTCTTCGCCATCCCATTCGGCCATCAGCGGTTCAAATCGGGCACGCAGGTCCTCTTGGTTCGTCAGACGCCCGGCATTTGAGTTCCAGGGCTCCTGATTGGCCATCTCTGGCACGCCCAAAACCGTGCAGAGCCGCTTGAACTGCCCCTCGTTTCCACCAGCGATGAAGACATCGCAGGTTTTGGTCGGATAGGCGTCATAAGGCGATAGATTGGTGTGCCGATTGCCCGTGATGTGAGGCGTTTTCCCGGAAAGGAAGTAATTCGCATAGTGCGGGAACAGCAGCGAGACGCCGGTATCGTAGAGCGATGTCTCGATGAACTGGCCTTTGCCGGAATGCGACCGTTCGTAAAGCGCCATGCAGATGCCGATCACGCCAGCCATGCCTGTCGCGATGTCGACAATGGGAATGCCCAGCCGGGTCGGCCCGCCGCCGGGGACGCCATTGACGGACATCATCCCGGCCTGGGCCTGGATGACGGCATCATAACCGGGGTGGCCGCCCATGGGCCCGTCCGCACCGAAGCCAGACACCTTACAATGGATCAGCCGGGGGAAACGCTGGAACAGCACGTCTTCATACCCCATGCCCCATTTTTCCATCGATCCCGGCTTGAAGTTTTCGATCAGCACATCGGCTGTTTCCAACAACCGGAACAACGCCTCTTTCCCCGCATCCATGCGCAGGTCCAGCGCCGCGCCTCGCTTGTTGCGGTTGATGCCCAGAAAGTAGCTTGCCGCGCCGATATCGTCATCGAATGGCGGGCCCCAGGCCCGGACATCATCACCTTGGGGTGGCTCGACCTTGATCACCTCGGCGCCATGATCGCCCAACCATTGGGTTCCAAACGGTCCCCCCAAAATCCGCGTCAGGTCGATGACCTTAACACCGTTAAGCGCTCCCATGCGCGATCTCCATTTAAGCGGCTAAACCCCAGATGCGGCTGGCAAATTCAGGATAAAACGTCAGGATCTGCGGCGCGATATGTTCCCGGATCCGCGTCAGCCGTTCGGCCGAGGGCAGGGGCGTTTCCTCGACATCCACCCCGACATCGAAATGGAAGCCTGTCGCTTCGCGGATGGTATCAACCGTTTCGCCGGGGTGACAGGATCTGAGTTCAAACCGTGCGCGTTCATTGTCAAAATCCATCACGCAGCGGTTTGTGACCAGATGCTGAGGCCCGCCGGGCCGGTGCACATTGGGCGGCGACGCACCAGGGGCCGAGATGAAGTCGACCTTTTCCACCAAGGTGCGGGGCGAGTGTTCTTCGCGAAACAGAATGACCTTCGGAACGACATAGTACATCAGCGCCGAACCGAATGAGCCGGGAAACCGCTTCTTCAAATCGGGATAGTCGCCGACGCCCACCAGATTGATGTTGGCGCGCCCGTCAATCTGCACGCCGCCCAGAAAGAAACTGTCGATTAACCCTCTTGCGGCACAGTCGAACAGCTCGCGAGAGCCATCGGTGAATGGGTTATGGCGGCGTGAGTGGATGATGGTGACCTGCATGCGGCCACCGGCATCTTGTTTTTCGGCTTTGGCCAGCAGGGCTGCGGCACCGGGAATCGGCGACGCGGCCCCCACGGCGACGTGCCGGTCATAGGCCAACTTATCAGCCAGCACAGAAATAAGCAGTTCTTCTCGGGTCGCATCCATCTGCTTGTGGCCTTCAGGCCGCCGGACGGGCGACGATACCCTGGGCGGCCAGGTATTCAGAGAACCCGGCTTCTGTCTTTGCCGCCGCAACGTATTCGCGAATAGCCGGGCCATCCGGATCGTATTGATCCGTCAGACCCAGCGGCCAGGCACCTTTTTCAGCCCGGGCAATTCCGCTGATGTAGAATGCGGGCAGGGCACCGGCAGCGGTGGCTTCGGTTGCGAAGAAGTCCGTGTCGACCACTTCTTCCACAGTGACATAGACCTCTTTCGAGGCATGGGTCAGCGTTGCCAGTTCGCGCTGCCGCCCGATGAAGACATTGCCGTTCCGATCAGCCTTTGGCGCATGGAAAACTGTGATGTCCAGGGGACGGGCAGGCAGCACGACAATTGGATCTTCCTGATCGTCATAGGGGTTCTGGATCTTCCGCCAATCCGGACGGTGATGGTCAATATCCGATCCAATCAACCCACGCAGCGGAATGAAGGGCACGCCCTTCTCCACTGCCTGCAGTTGCGCATGCAGTGCAGGGCAGGTGCTGTCTTGCATGGAAATCGTCCCGCCCTGGAAAGCACGCGAAAAACAGGGCGCCAGTCCGTATTCGCCCATGGTCACAGCGGCAGCCTCGATATCGGCAACACAGCCCGCGCCGATCAGCATATCGCCCTGCATGGTGGTCAGAGGCAGGCAATAAAGCCTTAGATCCTTCGCTCCGCGCGCAACCAGCGCCCGGGTTACGGCCATCGGCACACCGGAATAATCCGCGGGCACGCCCAATAGCGCACCATCCGGCACGGCGTCGGCGATATCCTCGACAGACATGTGATCAACTTGGGACATGGGACACCCTTTCGATTGTCTGCGACCCTTTTGGGTGGTTTGGTACCATTCAATTGGGCCGCAAGCAAAGAGGCGCGCGATCATGAAGGCGATCTATTTTACCGAGGAACACGAGGCTTTCCGCGACCAGGTCCGGCGCTTTGTCGATGAAGAAGTCCGGCCGCATGCCGATGCCTGGGAAGAGGCTGGGGAAATCCCGCGCGAGGTCTTTCGCAAGATGGGTGAGTTGGGTTTCCTGGGCGTCCGCTATGAAGAAGACTATGGTGGGGCCGAGATGGATACGTTCGGGTCCATCGTCCTGGGCGAAGAAATGGGCAGGTCGGGTTTGGGCGGGTTCACCGCCTCGACCATGGTACATACGGACATGGCCTCGCCACATCTGCAACGGTACGGTACACCAGAGCAGAAATCCCAGTACATGCCCGATATCATTGCGGGAAAGACGATTACGGCAGTGGGTGTAACTGAACCCGGTGCCGGGTCCGACGTGGCCGGGATCACCACCAGGGCCGAAAAGCGCGGCAATGGCTGGGTGCTGAACGGCGGTAAGATCTACATCACCAACGGCGTGCTGGGGGATCTGTTCTTCATTGCCGCCCGGACCGACCCGGACGCAAAAGCCTCCCGCGGCGTTTCTATGTTTATTGTCGAGAAAGGTACGCCAGGATTTCATGTCGCGCGAAAGCTGGACAAGATGGGCTGGCGCTGTTCAGACACCGCAGAACTTGTGTTCGAAGAGGTCGAACTCACGGCCGATGCCTTGCTTGGCGAAGAAGGCCAAGGCTTTTACCAGATCATGGACAATTTCCAGAACGAGCGTCTGGTCATGGGCGCCATGGTCACCGGAGAAGCCGAGCGTGCGGTCGAGATCACCGCCGACCATGTCAAAACCCGCCAAGCCTTTGGCGGAACCTTGTGGGATAAACAGGCTGTGCGCCTGAAGCTGGCGGATTGTGCGACTAAGATCGGCGCCAACAAGGCGCTGGTCCATCACACAGCCTGGATGGATGCCCAGGGCATAGATTGCGTCAAAGAGGTTTCGATGATCAAGGTGAATGCGGCTCGCATGATCCAAGACGTGGTCTGGGAGTGTGTGCAGTTGCACGGTGGCTCGGGTTATATGCGTGGAATGGAGATCGAGCGTATGTATCGCGACGCCAGGGTCCAGGCCATCGGTGGCGGCGCCACCGAGGTGATGCTGGAGGAAGTGGCTAAGCGGATTTAAGGTGCAGGGCGGGGCGACCCGCCCATCACTAAGTTCGGCCCTATGCCGCTGCCGGTTCCGCCGCGGCCTTTCGATTCTCCAGCACATTATCCAAGTTCCACCGGTCCTGTTTGCGGAAGGTGATCATCACCGCTGCCCCGCAGAGGGCGATAACCGTTGGGTAGAACAGATGCTGAATACCCGCGAGTTTTTTGAACGGCAAATAAAGTGCAAACGGATCCAGCAAAGCCGGCAAGATCATCAGCGCCGAAAAACCTGTAATCGCCAATTGCGCCGGGATCGCGAACTTGCGCTTAAAGCCCAAAACTACACAGAGGCCGACGATGACCTGCACATAGCCAAAAGCATATTGCAGATCGACCGAATGGAAGAGGTCTAAGTAGAACTTTTCCTGAACCTTCATGCCCATCGCTGGTTTCACGATCTTGGCCAGGCCCCACCAGACCAGAAGCATTCCTAAGCTGACGCGCAGGCAAAGCAGCGCGATCGATTGGCCATGGCTGGCCTTGTTTTCTTCGTTCAACATCTGACGCACCTTCAAACTCCGATTTCAGGCCAGAGTATGCATTTGGGCGTTGAAGATTTGGATAATGAAGAGCGTAAACCCAACGCCCAAATGCGCTGAATTTTCAGCAGATCTTCGAGATTTTGCGGGTCAGCAGGCGCCTTGGTCCTCGGTCTCGCGTTTTCTGAGGTCTGCCAGCGTGTATTCGACCAGTGGGGCGAAATTTGCGCAGGGGCGAGCTTCCGGATCCGAGACAACGCAGTTCCGGCCGCAAAGCTGATAGGTCAGACCTTCCTGAACCAGGTTAAGCCAGACCCGGCCGCCGGGCGTCGCCACGTACCCATCAATGCCCTCTTCAAAGTCCGCGGTAAGATCGTCGACCGAGGGAACCTCGGAATCCGCCGCAACATCGAAGGCGCCATGGGTGTGATACGAGGCGATAACCTCTATATCCTGTTCGCCTTGATTGGGGTCGCAGGTATCGCTGGTTCCGGGAAAGGGTCCGGTGACGATCAAAAGGTCGCCATGGTTAAAGCCAACCAGACCGCAATATTCGCGATTTTCCGCGATGGATTGCGGTTGGATCTGGTCGAAAAGCTCAAGCACAAACTTGTCGATTTCATCCGCGACTGCGCTGCGCGATTGGGCCGATGCAGCAGCCGGCAAACCCAATGCCACAAGGATGATCAGAGCCAAAGTCCTCATATTTTGTCTTTCATAAGTGTTGGACATTCTTAACGTCTGGCACGGCTTAAGCCGCCCGCTTGGTTGCACAGTGAAGGGAAACCCGATGCCCCGTATCGTTCACGTCGATGTAGATGTTCTCAAATCGCCGAACGAAAGTCGACCGCATTGGGTCAGTCATTTCATGGTGCCCAGTGCAAATGAGCTGCTGGTCCGGCTGACAAGTGATGACGGGGTCGAGGGGTTCGGCCTTGCGACCAGTTACACGGACATTTCCCCGCTGACCTCGGTCTTCAAAAGCGGCTTGGCCGATCGCATCATCGGGGCTGATCCGTTAGCGCCGGAGCGGCTTTACGAAGATCTGTTTGGCCTGACATCGACCCGGTTGGCGAACGAAAGGAAATGGGGACGCGAAGCGTTGATCCGCGTATCCGCCGCCGTCGATCTGGCCTGTTGGGACATCATTGGCAAGATGGCAGGACTGCCGTTGTACCAGCTTTGGGGCGGCTATCGCGATCGCGTGCCGACTTACGTCACCTGCGCCTATTATCGCGAAGGAAAGGACAACGCCGAATTGCGGGCGGAGATCGAACACCTGAGATCCCTGGGCCACACGCGGTTCAAGGGCAAGGTCGGTGGGCTGTCGCTGGCTGAAGACATCGAGCGTATGGCCATAGTGCGCGATGTGATCGGACCGGATTGCGATCTGATGATAGATGTGAACCGGGCGTGGGATTTGCCAACGGCGATCGAGGGCGCACGCCAACTAAAGGACTTGAATCCAACCTGGCTGGAAGAGCCCGTTCGGTGGCAGGATGACCGGCGCCAGATCAAGTTGCTGTCGCAACGCACCTCGATCCCAATTTCAGGTGGGGAATCAGAGGTCACGATCCATGGATGCCGATCGATGCTGGAGGAACAGGCTATCCAAATCCTGCAATTCGATTGCACGATGTTTGGCGGCTACACGGGCGGACGCAAACTGGCGTCGCTGTGCGAGTTGAACCACGTCGACGCTGCGCCGCATCATGATTGCTACATCCATGCGCCGTTGGTGGCGTCGACCCCCGCGGGGCGGATATTGGAGTCCTTCCCCGACCCAGAACGCGATCCCCTGCAGGCGGAACTCTTCGAAAATCCGCCGGACATGACCGATGGCTGGCTGACGTTGAACCCCGATCCAGGGATCGGGCTGACCTTGTCTGAAGCAGCATTGGTCAAATTCGGTCAGAAGGTGTTTTCGACGCGCAGCTAAGGCAACCGGTCTTCCAGCTTGTCATCGGGATGGCCGTAGTCGCAGAAGACGCCGCCAACATATTCGATGGCAGGATGATGCGGGTTGCCGGGATCTGTCTTGGCCTCGACCTTCTCGCGATAATTCTCGGCTGAATCCTGGGGCATGTAGCCTATATGGCGAACCTTTTCGTTGGAAAAGAACCGTTCGCGGTTGTTCGAGATGCCGTATATCGGCACACATCCAATGCGTTCCGCTTCCAGGCAGCGGCTGACCAGTTGCACCAGGTCGCGGAAGCTCATCCATGTGCTCAGATGCCGTCGATCGGCTGGTTCTGGAAAGCACGAATTTATCCGCAAGAGGGCGCTCTCCATCCCAAATTTCTTGAAATAGAGATATGCCAGATCTTCGACGAAGCATTTTGATACGCCGTAAAGGCTGTCTGGCAGATGGCCGGTATCAGTGTCGGCACCGTCTTCACGCCGCGCATAGCCCACCGCGTGAATTGACGACGCATAGACCACGCGTTTGACGCCGTGGCGCCGCGCAGCCTCGTAGACATTGTATCCACCCTTGATCGAGCTCTCCAGGATCTCGGTCCAGGGGCGTTCCACTGGTGCCGCACCGAAATGCACCACGGCATCGCAGCCCTCGACCACTTGCATTATCGCATCAAAGTCACCCAACTCGGCCTGGATAACCTCTTCGCCCTCGCCTGCAGCCGCCATTTCGGCCCGATCAGTCAGACGCAGATTTGTCGCCAAAGGCCGCAATCCGGCGCGTAGCTCGCGCCCTAGATTGCCAGCGGCACCTGTGATCAGAAGACGGTTGAATCGGGGCATCGGCTTTCTCCGCTCTAACTTTTTTCGGAATAGATCAACACACCAAGTGCACCCCACTTGCAACGGTTGTCTGGCCTGAGTAGCGTAGTCGCGAACTCCGGCAGAGATCGGATCAGTTGTTATCGGCGCAGTGCAGCGCCGTCTTAGTCAAAGGGAGCGATGACGATGAAAACACTCACAAAATTGATTCTCGGTGCAGCAGCGGTGGCCATGTCTACCGGTGGAGCGCTGGCCGCGAATGTGGACGGGCCGAGCGTCTTCTGGAAATTCTCGACCTGGGGTAAGCCCCGGGCCTTCACCGCGGGCATTGAAAAACTGTCCGAACGGGTGAAGGAAGAGACCGGCGGCAAGTTCAACATCCAGATCTTCTACGGCGGTCAATTGGCCAAGAGCCGCGAAAACCTGGATGGGTTGAAGAACAATGCTTTCGAAGGCGCCATGTTCTGCAACTTCTACAGCCCCGACAAGAATCCGACATTCATGATCTTTACCCTGCCGTTCATTCCGCTGGGGGACTTCCGCGTCAGTGCGCATGTGCGCAACAATCTGATGCAGGAACCAGCAATGATTGCCGATATGGAGCGCTGGAATGCCGTTGCGTATGGCTCGACGCTCCTGCCGCAGTACGAGTTCCTGGGCAAAGGCAAGCCGCCGAAAACCATCGAAGACTGGAGCGGCATGCGCGTCCGTGCCGGGGGAGGTGTCGGTCAGGCTATGGAGATGCTGGGCGCTACACGGCAGACAGTTCCAGCGGCAGAAACCTATACGCTGATGCAACGCGGCGCCGTGGATGCAGTCAGCTTCCCGTTCAGCTATGCCCACGCGGCCTATAAGATCAACGAGCTGAGCGACTGGTACACCGGCAATCTTCAGCCAGGCACGTCTGAATGCCCGATTGTCTTCAATAAGAAGGCCCATGATGCGCTGCCGCAGCAGTACAAAGACCTACTCGAGAGTCTGAAGGAAGAATCCACCCAGGCGACCATCGATGCCTATCTGGCAGCGGACGCCAAGAACCTGCCAGACTTTGAATCGAAAATGGAAAAGATCGTCTATTCGGACGACGAAATTGCCCGTTTCAAAGAGGTCGCCGGTAAGCCGATCTGGGACAAGTGGATTGCCGACAATGCGGACAAGTTCGACAGCCAGGCGCTGTTCGACCGCATGATGGAGCTGCTTGCCGAGGCTGAGTCCAAGTACAGCAACTGAGCATCGATAGGCCGGGTCGTGAAGACCCGGCCTACTTAAAACCCCGATGTCCGAGCTTAACGATACAACGCTCTCTGTTCCGCCAGAGGATGGGTTTGGCCGCCTGATCTGGCGGCTGGATCGCGTATTGCGTTGGCCCGAGGATTTCATGAACTTAGCCGCCGCCACTGCGACGCTGTTCCTTGTGCTGATCGGGGTCTACCAGATTGTCGTTGGGATGCGGGATCTCTGCGCGTTCTGGGATGATGAGCTTTGCATCAGCCTGATCAACGCGCCGATGTTCGGTTATATCGACATGATCGAATTGGCGATGCCAATCCTGGCCATCATAGGCATCGCTTATTGCATGCGCGTCGGCACCCATATCCGCATGGATATTCTGATCGGCAGCCTGAAGGGCAGGGTGCTTTGGAGCATCGAGACCTTTGTGGCCCTGGTCACCTTGGTGCTGGCCGTGATGCTGATGTATTTCTCGTACAACTTCTTCAATGACGCGTTCACTTTGGGCGACTCAACCACCGATGCTGAAATCGCCACCTGGCCCTCGAAACTGCTGGTGCCCATCGCCTTTGCGGTTCTGTCGCTGCGGTTGTTCATACAGTTTCTGGGCGCACTTCGGCTGACCATTCGCCCAAGCCTACGGCCGGTCGGCGTGGTCGTTCAAAAGGACATCGCTGAACAGGCGCAAGAGGAAATCCGCGAGGCCATGGGCAGCGAAGGGTCGCGCTGATGGAGTGGCTGTTGGGGGAGGGTGCCAACCAGCCCGGCGCGTTGTTTGGCATCGGCTATAACTTCGATGTCTGCCTGATCGCCGCGACCGCGGATGCGCCTGGTACTGCCTGCGGGCCGCTGCTGGTTGGCGTGATCTGCATCACCCTGCTTTTTGCCTTGGCGCTGCTGGGCGTGCGTGTGGCCTTTGCCGCGGCCATATCTGGCCTGGTCGGCATGATCGAGATGATCGGCTTCGACCCTGGCTCGGCCACCACGGGCACGATCCCGTATGCGAAGACGTCTTTGTATGCCTTGTCCGTTCTGCCGCCGTTCATCCTAATCGGTTTCTTGGCATATCATGCCGGGATGACGGGCAAGCTGTTTGACGCGGCCCGGAGGTGGATCGGTTGGGTGCCAGGGGGACTGGCCGTGGCTACCGTGATGGCCCAGGCAGGCTTTGCCGCCGTTTCAGGCGCATCGACCGCTACCGCCGCCGTCTTCTCCCGCGTTGCCATCCCGGAAATGCTGAAGAACGGCTATGACAAGAAGCTGGCCGCAGGGGTGGTTGCAGCGGGGGGCACGTTGGCGACCCTCATCCCGCCCTCAGCCATTTTGGTCATCTATGCGCTGATCGTCGAGGAATCGGTCGGCGCCCTGTTGCTGGCAGGCTTTCTGCCGGGCATCGTATCGGCACTGATCTACGCGGCGATCATCATCCTCTGGGCCAAGACTGCGCCGAACGCAGGCCCTGCCGTTAGTGGATACAATTGGGGCGAGCGGTTCCGCGCGCTTCCCGGCATCATCCCGATCTTCTTCGTCGCCGGAATCATCATCTGGTCGATCTATACCGGTAAAGCCACGGTCACCGAGGCCGGCGCACTAGGCGCCTTCGTCATTCTGATCGTCGCCTTCACCCAGGGCATGCGCTTTAAGGGCCTGAAAGAAGCACTGATGGAAACCGCGCGCCTGACCGTCATGATCTTCACACTGATCTGGGGCATCTTCATCTTCGTGACGTTCTTGAATTATTCGACCGTGCCCCAGGCATTCAGTCAGTGGATCGTTGAACTCCCGTACAACCCCTACATCATTTTGGCCTGCATCTTGCTGGGATACGCGATTCTGGGCATGTTCATGGATGCAATCGGCATGCTTTTGGTCACTCTGCCGATTTTCTATCCGGCAGTTATGGCCTTAAACGGCGGTGATTATGTCACCAGGGAAGACTCAGCCTTCGGTCTGGATGGCACCGAGGCTTCGATCTGGTTCGGGATCATTGTAGTTAAAATGGCCGAGGTTTGCCTGATCACGCCGCCCATCGGGCTGAACTGCTTCGTGGTGAACGGTGTGCGGCCTGACATCCCGCTTGGCGACGTCTTCAAAGGTATCGCGATCTTCTTCATCGCTGACGTCATCGCCATCGCGGCACTGGTGATCTTCCCCGATATCGTATTGTTCCTGCCGGACCTACTGCGAGGGTAAGGCTGCTGCGCGGTATAAAGCCGACGTTGGATTTTCAAATTCGAATCGCTGGTTTTAGTTTCCAAATTCGAGGTTCAACGACAACAGTACCGCCAAGCAATGGACTTTAAGCGCGCGCCATGTTGGATTGCGTTTTGGATTTATTGGACTGAACTCAAACTGTCTCAACAATGTGCTAGATTGACCATCAATACGTGAACTTTGATTGCAAGCATAAGCCACTAAGTCCCAAAAAACTTCTGGGCGGGGTCGGCTATTTCAAAAGCACCACCGGTGCTGTCAAGCCCTTTGAGTGGATGTTGGAGCGGAATGATCCATCACCGACGAGTCGGTTGTCCAGTAGACCACAAAGAAACAATGCCGCGCACTTCAATCTCAAGGATCGTCTCGCCGGTGGCGTCATCTTCGACGATCTCGACATCCCGGTATTCAAGCCAGTTGGCTTCGTCAGGACGAATACCGGTATTGGCCATGAACAGCACCTTGTCGTGGAGCTGGGCATCTGCCCAGGCGTGGCGACGGTTCTTCTGCTCCTTGATGTTGGCTCGCGTCGCTTCGTAGAGGGTTCGACATTCTTCGGGCGAGAACCACGCCTGGTGTGTCACTTTGCCGGACGCACGGTAGGGAGCCGTGAAGTCAGGCAGATGACTGACCCACCCTTGCCGGAGGGCCGTCTTCATGACTTGGCGCAGCGTGACGATCTCATCGTGGATTGTGCTCCGGGCAGGGGCCTTCCAGGGTGCGCCTGATTCCAATCTTCAGGCTTCGTCATTCGCTGGATGCGGTAGTCTTTAACCACACCAGCGGTGACTTGGGAGAGTCCGAGTTTCCCAAAAAAGGAGAGGAGATGGAGCCTGGTCCTGGCCTTGTGACCGTCTACCCATTTCGGCGACCGCTCACCATCGGTGATGACTTCATATTCCCGCTCAAACTGCTTTGTGGCGTCCTTGAACAACTTCTCATTGAGGAGTTCCCCGCGCTGCTTTTTCCCGCGGAGTTCAAGATACCAGTCCTCGGCGATCCTTGGCGCGGCTGAGGCTGTCTTCCTTGGTGGTGGCGCGGCGCATCTTCCCATCGAGGAAAGTTCCGCACTGCCAGCGAGACGAGTTTTCCCGCTTATAGATTTGGACTTTTCCGCCCAGAATCGTGTGTTTGGACATTGGATATAGCGTCCCCATCCACATGTGCACAATGTGTAGTGAATGTGTAACGCTATTCGGCCTGACTCTATGGGTCGAGCCGATCGGTAAGCCGTTGATATTGCGTTTGTATGGTTGCGGGGGCAGGATT
>JBCCHJ010000029.1:0-58101 GCA_039028795.1 Pseudomonadota bacterium | reverse complement strand
GCCGTCAGATCGATCGTCGTCGTGCTCTCCGCACCGGTGCCCGCCGTATCATCCAACGCATCCGGGCTGTCATTGGCCCCGGTGATGGTGACCGTCACCGTCTCGGTGTCCGTGCCGCCATTGCCGTCGGTCACCGTGTAAGTGAACGTGTCCAGCGCCGTCTCACCCTCGGCCAGGCTCTCGAACTGGCCGTTCGGGTCGTAGTCCACCGTGTCATTGTCCGGGTTCACCGTCACTGTGCCCAAGGTACCCGTCGTGTCCACCGACAGGATCTCAAGATCGTCGCTCAGATCTGGATCGGTGTCGTTCGCCGTCAGATCGATCGTCGTCGGCGTCGTGTCGTCCTCGCCCACCGTCGCACTGTCCGGCAGCGCGTCCGGGCCGTCATTGGCCCCGGTGATGGTCACCGTCACCGTGGCCGTGTCCTGGCCGCCATTGCCGTCGGTCACCGTGTAAGTGAACGTGTCCAGCGCCGTCTCGCCGTCGGCAAGCCCGGTGAACTGGCCGTTCGGGTCGTAGTCCACCGTGTCGTTGTCGGCATTCACCGTCACTGTGCCCACCGTGCCGATGGTGTCCACCGACAGGATCTCAAGATCGTCGCTCAGATCCGGGTCCGTGTCATTGGCCGTCAGATCGATCGTCGTCGTGCTCTCCGCACCGGTGCCCGCCGTATCATCCAACGCATCCGGGCCGTCATTGACGCCCGTCACCGTCACGGTCACCGTGGCCGTGTCCATCGTATTCGGCGCCGTTTCGACCTCCACGACATTGGTCAGAACCGTGCCGTCGTCGAAGGTCGCCTCGGCCGTGATGACCGAGGTCGCGCCAAAGGTCGTGTTCAGCCCCGACAGAATGTCCGGGTCGATCCCGTCAATATCCAGCGTCCAGGTAAAGCCCGACTGGTCCAGATCGTCGATCGTGATGCCCGGAACCTCGACCCCGTCCACCAGAATGCGGAACGCCGTCAGATCCGCCGGGATGATCGGCGACAGGTCCACCGCATCCGCCAGACCCGCCGTCGTCGTCACCTGAACAGCACTGGACCCCGCCGTCTGGCCGGTTTCCACCGTATTGTCGATCAGATTCAAATCAGACAGGGACGCGCCAGACCCGACGCCGACACCGACAATATCCGCACCGAAATTGGCGATCAGCGAATCCGCTTCATCCTCGAACGGACCAGAGCTGATCGGCACACCATCCGACAGGAAGTAGATGACATTGTTCACCGAGCTTGGGTCCGCCAGGCCCTGGGTCAGGTCCTGCAAAGCAGCCCCGGCCGAATCCAGCGCCGCCTCGAAGTTCGTGGTCCCGCCCGAAGAGAGATTGTTCAGCGTGTTGTCCAGCGCCGTCGAGCCAGGCTCGAACGTGCCGACAAAGGCCGCATTCCCCGAGAACGTCACCAGCGCGATCTCGATATCTTCCGCCGGGAAGCCCAGCCCCGCCAGATCGTCGCTCAGATTCTGCAGAGCCTCGACCTCGGCCTGCAGGATCGTCTGACCGCTGCCAGCCACAAACGGGTCTCCGGTCGACCCCGACACGTCGATCACAAAGACAACATTCAGAACCGGGCTGGCCGCCGGATCCGACAGCGTGACCGTCGCATCCACCGCCGTCGTGCCGTCGTTGGTGAACTCGCCCGTCGTGAACGTGAAGGTCCCCGTCTGACTTGCCCCGCCGACATCCGTTGACGACGTCGCCGTCTGCGAGCCCGGATCAAAAGGCGCGACATCCGTCAGCTTATAGGTGACCGTCGTCACCTCACTTTCGCCGACGCCCAGGGCTTCGAAATCCCCATCGGCGTCGAAATCGACCGACCCGTCCGAGCCGATCGTGAACGTCCCGCCGTTCGAGCCGTCGACCGTATTGCCGACATTGCCCGCACTGCCGTTCACTTCGGCAACTTCGCCGGTGCCGGCCACATCATTGGTCAGAACATTCAGATCCGTATCGCCGCCCGCTTCGTCCTCGGTCAGCGAAACAGCATCATCAACGGCGTCCGCCGTTTCCGGAATATCTTCCGTCACCAGAAGCGACACATTGTCGATCTGAAAATTATCGGCAATGTCCGTATCGGAAGAGATCGCGATCTCAAGCGCACCGCTCGCCGGAATGTTCGCCGGCAGCTCGATCGTCAGCGTCTGCAGCACAAACGCCCCGAACGTGCTTTCGTTCAATGCATTCAGATTGCCCGACGCCCCGTTCGAGAACGCGATCGATGCCGTTGACCCGTTCCCGTCCGGTGTTGTGATCGTCGCCACCAGAACACCCGCAACCCGGATCTCAAGCGTCGCAGGAGAGCCTGTCGTCCCACCGCTGGCATCGGCCCAACCGACATCCAGCGACAACTGACCCGCCCCGTTCGCACCAGGGCCAACGTCCAAACCAGAAAGACCCGAATAGGTCAGCGTGTTCGTCAGATTATTATCAAAATAGGTCGGCGCGTTCGGACCACTCGAATCAAACGTCCCGGAACTCTGCCAGTTCGCCCAGTTCCCAAGACCGCCCGTCGTCTCAAAATCACCGTTGCCGATCAGATCCGTCGTTTGCGTCGCCATCTCTTCTTCTCCAAACTCAGCGTCTGCTCGTACGCCATAGTGTCAACAACAGCGGATCAATCCGCTCGCAAGCCCGTGCTGTTGCGAGAACAGCGATCAGCCAGGATATATGGAAATCGACGCCCGGCGGTTTGCCGGGATGTCTTAAGAAACCTGATGTTTCTTGATCTCAGAATTGGCGAGTGCTCAACTACGCCCCAAACCGAAAGACCATCAGACTCACCGAACTCCACTACCTCGATAGGGAGATATTCTCATAAAATTGTCGTCAAATCCACATCTTCGGGGTTTACTTTAGTCCCATGGAAGTTAACTGGTAAATATCGTAACGTAAAACGGGCATTGGTTCTTTTAATGCAATCAGAGCGCTCAATTTTTACCATATATTTTGCATAACGCGAAAATGTTCGCGCGTCCAAAGACGTAACCTAGCGGCAATGCTGTATTGGAACCGGATGGCCGAGGACGACCACCCGGAACGTGTTCCGACTATGCTGCTGTGATCAGTGGCAACAGGACGTCCAGGAGGTCCGTGCCGCCCGCGGAATCCTCCACAAGAACCGTGAGTTCATAGATCGAATCCGTGTCGAAGCTGCCCGCGATGCCCGGTACCGGAGCATCCAAAGACAGCACCCCAGTGATCGGATTTATATCAAACAGGTCGGCATCCTCGCCGAACAGCCTGAACGAGAAGGTATCATCCGGCGTATCCACGGCTTCAAACACTGCGATCTGACCCTGCGAGAAGCTGCTGATGAAGAGCGTCGCCGGACCACCAGACGGCGGCGCAGTCGGGTTCGTAAACATGGGCGGCGGATTCTCACAATTGAGATCGTTTGGACATTCCACGTCGAGAACTGTGACGAGGATTGGCTGATCCGAACTACCAAACGGATCGGAAGCCCGGACAGTGACATTGTAGTCGTTGTCTGCACCGACATCTAACGGATTTTCGAAATCCGGCGCCTCAAGGAACGTCAACTGGCCGGTCTGTGCATCGATATCGAACAACGCTGCATCTGGTCCACCAACAATCGACCAGGTGATCGGATCTCCTTCCAAATCAAAGGCCAGCAGGTCTGCAGCTAAGGCCTGATTTTCATCAATCTCAAATGAAACCGGTTCTGAGATGAAAGGCGCAAAGTTCGCGGCCACTGTCACCGTAAGCGATGCTGTATCGCTGCCACCGGCGCCATCGGAGACGACGTAATCGATAACTGCCTGTCCGACGAAATCTGCATCCGGCGTGAAGTTGACCGTCCCATCCTGATTGACAGAGACGCTGCCTATTGCCGGGTCAACCAAGGAGACGTCGGTGACCTGAAGGGGGTCGCCATCTGCGTCCGTATCGTTGGCCAGAACATCGACGTCCGTCGTGCCACCCCGGAACATAAACGCAGTGTCATCAGCTGCCACCGGCGGTACATTCGTACCCGTCACTGTGACACTGACGGTTGCCGTATCGCTGCCGCCGTTTCCATCGGTCACCGTATAGGTAAACGTGTCGATAGCGGTCTCGCCGGCTCCCAGACCAGCGAACTGGCCATTGGCATCATAGCTGAGGGTCCCGTCGCCATTTATGGTGACCAACCCGGTTGCACCATTGCCCGCAGATGAAACGCTGAGCGTGTCGCCTTCGATGTCAGAGTCGTTAGATAGAACATTGATAGTGGCCAGCCCGTCATCGTCGGCATCCGCAGCGTCGTCGGCAGCTACGGGATCATCGTTGACCGGGTTCACGGTGACGTTGACGAACGCCGTCTCTGTTTCGCCTGTGCCATCGGTGATCTGGTAAGAGAACGTGTCGGATCCGAAAAAGTTCGGATCTGGTGTATATGTGATGGTTCCGTCGCTGTTGACGACCGTTGTCCCATTCGCGCCGTTGGTCGCTGAAGTTACTGTGATGGGGTCGCCATCGACATCAACATCATTGGCCAGCACGTCGACAATAACGGCAGTGTCTTCATCCGTTTCCGGGGCATCATCTTCCGCGACCAGAGAGACAAAGTCGACATAGGGTGAACTGCCGGCATTGCTGCCGTCGACCTTCTCATACCTTGCGCCGACAATTAGCGGCAGGCTGGTCGTCATGCCCCAGATGTCTTGAGTAGTGCCGCCCTGAGAGAAAACGTTGATCGTGATTACCGGGCCGAAGGCGTTGCCATTGCTATCGAGTTGCCGGACGAAGTGGAAAGATTCAGATTCAACCACCGTCCCGTCGGCGACCAGGGTCCCACCATCGGTGATCACATGGTTGGATGTGTCATCATCGTTGAAGATATCGGCATTCGCGCCATTGTTGCCGTCATCCAATGTGATGATCTGGACAGGAGCAATGCCCGTATAAACAAACTCCCGTCCGACAGGCGTGTCCGAATTGTTGATGATTCCAACGCCGGTTGTCTGATCGACGAAGACGCTGTTGTCGAACGCAAGGAAACTTCTGGCAACCATGATTTGACTCCTCTGCTCGGATTAGGTGTCGATGGCCCACTTCTGCCCGGGGCCATCGACGCGACGCGGCACCCCCATGCCTCTCGCCTGTTTAACCGTACGCAAACGATTAGAACGGGAACATCAAATCGCTGCTACTCAACCGCTACTTACGTAGTGAAATCATGCTGTATTGTTTAGAGCTTTCTCGGATTTAGGCAGCCAGTTCGTCGATGATCATAACAGGACCATAGTTCGCCTTATTTTTTTACCTAGGGTTGAGTAGTAATTCTCAGACTACGATGTTCTTTGTGATTTATTTGCAAATTGCAAATCTTCCGGAAGGCAAATTCCGGCTAACCCGTTCCGTAGGTCCAAGAATCGCATAGCTCGCGGCAGTGCGTTGTTGTGAATCTGTCAAATCTGTTTGCTAATCGCGCTGCGCGAGGCACGGGGAGATCATCAATGCGGCCAGAGACGTTCGCTAAGCCCGGAAAGTTCTTCCGCGGCAATATTCATACGCATTCGACATTGTCTGACGGCGCTTTGGACGTCGGTGAGGTGTGTCGCCGGTATGCTGCTGAAGGGTATGATTTCGTCTGCATGACAGAGCATCTGGTCGGGCGATACGACTATCCAATCGCCGACACCCGTCCATTTCGGACAGATGATTTCACAACAATCCTGGGGGCCGAGGTACATACCGGACAACTGGCAAATGGAGAGATCTGGCACATCCTGGCAATAGGCCTGCCGCTGGATTTCGAGCGCCCCGTCGCGCCAGATTTCAAAGGTGTCAACGCGCCGGAAAGCGGCGCAGATCTGGCGCGGCGCTGCCGCGATGCGGGCGCGTTCGTCGCGATCGCGCACCCGCAATGGTACAACCTGACGTTGGCTGATGCGATGACCATCAAAGCCGCGCACGCGGTCGAGATCTACAATCATGGTTGCTACATCGAGTGCGATCGACCGGATGGCTGGGCTATCATGGATCTGCTGGTGTCATACGGTCGACGGCTGAGCGCATGCGCCACCGACGATGCCCACTTCAAGGGCCCGGATCATTTCGGTGGCTGGGTCATGGTGAAGGCGGAGGCCAACGATCCCGATGCATTGGTGGCTGCCTTAAAAAACGGAACCTACTATTCGTCGCAAGGACCGCTGCTACACGACCTGTGGATTGAGGACGACCAGATCAATGTGCGCTGCTCCCCGGTAGACCGGGTCATGGCTGTCGGCGCGGGCGCAGCCGCGCGGTTTGCCTATGGCAGCGGGATGGCCGAAGCGGCGCTGCCGCTGACCCGGTTTGAAGCGGGTGGCTGGGTGCGCATCGTGGTGGCCGATGCCCTAGGCAAACGTGCCTGGTCAAACCCGATTTGGCTGGACTGACAATTGATTTAAGCCTCTTGCGGTCACGGGGCGGGTCATTAACATGGTCTCCAAGCGCATAAGGGGAATCCCATGTTTGATGAGATGTCCGGGACCGGCGATACAGCGCGGCCACCGTACTCTCAGGTCGCGCGCTGGATCGAGCAAAGCGGCACCGAACTGCTACAAAAACGCAGCGAAGAAGCCGAAGCGATCTTCCGGCGCATTGGGATCACCTTCGCCGTCTATGGCGAGGGCGGCGACCCGGAACGACTGATCCCTTTTGATCTGGTACCCCGGGTCTTCGCGGCCGCAGAATGGCACTGGCTGGACCGTGGCATCCGGCAACGGGCCAAGGCGCTGAACGCGTTTCTCTACGATGTCTATCATCGCGGGGAGATCATGCGCGCCGGGATCATTCCCGAAGCTCTTGTCTATCAGAACGCCGCCTTCGTGCCGGAGATGATGGGCGTCGAGCCCCCTGGCAAAGTCTATTCCCATATCGTCGGTATCGACATCGTCCGCACCGGCGAAAAGAGCTTCCAGGTTCTAGAGGACAATTGCCGCACGCCTTCCGGTGTCTCCTACATGCTGGAAAACCGCGAAATCATGATGCGCATGTGCCCCGAACTGTTCGTGGGCGGCGCGGTTAAACCCGTGGACGACTATTCCGACCACCTGCTGCGCACGTTAGAGGAAGTTGCCCCACCCGCGTGCACGGCGGATCCGAACATCGTGCTGCTGACACCGGGTGCGTTCAACTCGGCTTATTACGAGCATTCGTTCCTTGCGGATCTGATGGGCATTTCCTTGGTCGAGGCAGGCGACCTTTTCGTCGACGAAGGCCGGGTCTGGATGCGCACGACCCGAGGGCCGGAAAAGGTCGATGTAATTTATCGGCGGATCGATGACGACTATATCGATCCGTTGGCTTTCAAGCCGGAATCTCTTCTGGGCATTCCCGGCATCTTTGACGTCTACCGGGCAGGCGGTGTAACGCTCTGCTCCGCGCCCGGTGCAGGCGTCGCCGACGACAAGGCCGTTTACGTCTTCGTGCCGGACATGATCAAATTCTACCTGGGTGAAGATCCCATCCTGGAAAACGTGCCAACCTGGCGCTGCGCGGATACAGATCATTACGCCCATGTGTTGGACAATCTGGAAGAGCTGGTCGTCAAAGAGGTTCACGGATCCGGTGGCTATGGAATGCTTATAGGGCCGAAGGCGACCAAGGACGAATGCACGGCCTATGCGGAACGGATCAAAGAAACCCCCTCCGAATTCATTGCCCAGCCAACGCTCGAACTATCGACGGTGCCGTCTCTGACCCCAAAAGGCGTGGCCCCGCGTCATGTCGACCTGCGCCCTTACTGTCTTGTCGGAAAGGAAATGCGGCTGGTCCCGGGCGGCTTGACCCGCGTGGCGCTGCGCGAAGGATCTTTGGTGGTGAATTCCAGTCAGGGTGGCGGTGTCAAAGATACCTGGGTGCTGAGCGAATGACGGCACACACTCTTTTATCTCGCACAGCGGAGAATTTGTATTGGCTGGCCCGGTACGTTGAACGGGCCGATAGCACCGCACGGTTGATTGAGATGGGGCATCGCATGGCGATGCTGCCGGGATATTCGCAGCAGGAGTGGAAATCGGTGGCTGCAGCATCGGGCTGTTTAGGTGCCTTCGAGGATGAAGAAGGGATCAACGAAGCGGCAATCATCCGCGTTCTGTTGCTGGATAAGGACAATCTGTCTTCAATCCGCGCCTGCCTTGAACGCGCACGTGCGAATGCAAGGTCCGTGCGCACCGCTCTGACCAGCGAGATGTGGGAATCCCTGAACGACGGATGGCGTAAGCTGGAACTCATGGATCCCGGCGAAGCCCAGGCAAACCTGCCGGGTATTCTGGATTGGGTGAAATCCCGGTCAGCATTGATCCGGGGCTCATCGCTTTCGACGATGCTGCGGAATGACGGCTTTCATTTCCTCGGCCTCGGCGGTCACATCGAACGGGCCGATATGACGTTACGTCTGCTGGCGGTGAAATCCTATGTTCTGCTGCCGGAAACCGAAGTTGTTGGTGGAGGTCGCGACCACTACCAGTGGACTTCGGTGCTGCATGCAACCTCGGCTATTCGGGCCTACCACCATGTCTATCGCGGAGATTACAGCCCAGGCCGCATCGCGGACTTCCTGATCCTGAACAGTGAATTCCCCCGGTCGCTGGCATTCAGCTACCGCCAGATCTGCACCAGCCTGGATCTGCTTGCCGAAGACTATGGCACTGCACATGAATGCCATGACAGTGCGCACAAAATGCGAGACGATCTGGAAAAGCTGCAGATGGGCGAGATTTTCCGCATAGGCCTTCCCGACTTTGTGCGGGACTCGATCGGCCGGATCAACCTTCTGGGCAAACAGATATACGACGCGTATCATTTCTAGGCATGCAACTCTCGATCCAACACAGAACGCAGTATTCCTATGAGCCCGAGGCAACCTCGGCAGCGCTGCGTATGAAACTGTTCCCACCCGACACCGCATCACAACGCGCGGCGGATTGGCGGGTGACCGTCAATGGGGACGCCGTCACACCGATGTTCACCGATGCGAACGGCAACCCGGTGGCGCTCTGGCACAAACATCAACCAGTCGAAGAGATCGAAGTGCTGGCCAGTGGTACAGTCACGACATCTGATACGGCAGGTGTCTTGAAGGACATCGCGCAAGCGGCCCGTCCAGGCGTCTTCCTGCGCGAAACGCCGCTGACCAAAGGCGACGACGAAATCCGCGGTTTGACGAGCGAGGTTGAAGGCGACAGCATTTTAGACCGGATGCACGCCTTGTCGGCTTTGGTCAGTGGAACGATCACCTATCGCAAGGGTGCGACTGCCGCGACCACAACGGCGACCGAAGCGTTGGCCCGTGGTGCCGGGGTGTGCCAGGATCAGGCGCATGTTTTTGTTTCCGCCGCGCGGTTGATGGGCGTGCCTGCCCGCTATGTCGCAGGCTATGTGTTTGACCCGGACGGCAGCCCAGCTACGGAAGAAACTCATGCCTGGGCCGAGGCTTATATCGATGATCTTGGCTGGACCGGTTTCGACATCACGCATCAGGTTTGCCCGACAGATCTATATGTCCGGTTGTCGTCTGGCCTGGACGCTGCTGATGCGGCGCCGATCCGGGGCACGCTGTCCGGCGAGCCGGAAGAAACACTATCTACGATCGTTTCAGTCTCCCAAAGCCAATCACAACAGTAAGAGCGCAACATGACCTATTGCGTAGCCATCAAGATCGACGCCGGGCTGGTCATGTTGTCCGACACGCGGACGAATGCGGGAGTCGATAATATATCGCGCTACCGGAAAAGCTTTACCTGGGAGGCGCCGAGCGAGCGGGCGATCTGCCTGATGACGGCGGGAAACCTGTCGGTGACGCAAGGCATCCTGACCCGGATTTCCGAGAACATCAAACGCGCCGAAGCCGGCGAGAGCATCGAAACGATTCTGAACGCGCATTCGATGTTCCGTGTCGCCGAAATTGTCGGCGATCTGATGCGCGAGATGCAGGACAAGCACCGGGTGCCACTGATGAACCAGGGCGTCGCGTCTGATGCGTCCGTGATGGTCTGCGGCCAACGGGCGGGCGGATCACACCGGGTCTACATGGTCTACAGCCCCGGCAACTTCATCGAGGCGACACCCGACACGCCATTCTTCCAGATCGGAGAGCATAAATACGGCAAGCCGGTTCTCGATCGGATGATCACGATGCAGACGCCCTTGCATGATGCGCTGAAGGCGGCCTTCGTTTCCATGGACGCGACGATCCAGTCAAACCTGTCCGTGGGCGTGCCGTTGGATCTGGTCGTGATCCCGGCAGGGGCGCACAGCATCAGCACCAATCGCAGGGTCGAACCCACAGACCCGGATTGGCAGGCAATCTCGACAGGCTGGTCCGATGCGCTACAGGCAGGGTTCAATGCATTGCCACCGGTGGCGGTGTGAGTTGACCTAAAGGGCCTCAGCGGCCCTCCCGCCCTGGAGCTTTCCGACGACAAGCGTCTAAGTCAGATAATGGTGCTCGATCCTGGTTTTCTGATTTCGCAAGCGCTGCGTTGATTTCCAGAAGCCGGAACTTCACAGATGGCCTGCCTCGGTGATCTTGAACCTCTCGAACTGACGAAAGTTTGGCTTCGCCGTCGGGAAGTAATGCCACCGGCGGTTCCGGTGTCGAAAACAGACTGGCGATGACGCCTGCATAAGACGACTGGTCGGTACGAAAAAACTTTTATCAATACCTGCGCGCCCAGCATGACCTTTCAAAGCTGAATCCTCTCATGGGATGTCGAATCCGGCTTGCTCAGAAACTGCTGAACCAGAAACGTCTCAATTGGAGGCAGATCTCTGAAATTACCCGTTTTGGCTGCACTTTCTTAGTTCGCTTCGGTGTAGCGCTCGTAAGCACGGTTATTATCGCGCAAGGAAGATGAAGCTTCGAGGCGCTCATTGGGAGTGCAGTCTCATCGCCCATCAAGCCTTCAGACTCAACATTGGTCACTTCAAACCATCTGAGACAACCCATGCAGTGTCTTTCCGATCAGCGCCAGATCTCGTGGTTCGGAAAACCGATGATCGGCATCTTTGACCAGGGTCAGCCACGCATCGGGGCAGTCCATATGGCTCAACAGCTTCACGGAACGATCCGGGCTGACATCCGGATCGGCCGTGCCGTGCAGCAGGCGCACCGGGAAGGGCAAAACCAAAGGCGACCGCAGGACCAGGTGATCGCGGCCATCCTCGATCAGACGGCGTGTGATCAAATAGGGCTCATCGGAATACTGCGAGGGCACGGGAAACGCGCCCTCCTGCTCAAATAGGGCCCTTTGATCCTCAGTTAGCGATGGTTCAATCTTGTCCGCAGTGAAATCAGGCGCTGCCGCAATCCCAACCAGACCCGCCACGCGATCAGGATATCGCTTCGCTAGCAACAGCGCGATCCAGCCTCCCATGGACGACCCAACCAGGATCTGCGGTCCTTCTGTCAGCCGGGCCAATGCCTCCGAAGCGTCATCGGCCCAGTCGCCGATGCATCCATCCTCGAACCTTCCGGACGAGGCCCCATGCCCGCGATAATCGAATCTCAGAAACGCTCGGCCTCGATCCTGCGCCCATTTTTCCAGCCAGGTTGCCTTAACCCCAGTCATGTCCGAGTTGAATCCGCCCAGAAATACGATTCCTGGCAGGTTTGCACCATCGCCTTCGGCTTTGGTTCTGTGGTAAGCGATAGTTCGGCTGGTGGAGATGGATAGGATTTCTGGCACGTTCATGTCAGTTTTGCCCGTAAGTGCAGACCAAGCCTCGGCTCCAGGGTCCGGCGGTTCGACGACGGAGTATAGCTCTGCCGCGACGGCGTCAAAAGGACCTCGGCCGCTAACAGTTTTGCAGGTTGTACCCAGGCTGGAAACCGGCGGCGTTGAACGCACAACGCTGGAGATCACAGAGGCGATCCAAAGCGCCGGGGGACGTGCGCTAATTGCCACGGCAGGCGGACAGCTGGAGTACCGAATCGCCCGTGTCGGCGGGCAGGTCTTTCGCATGAATGTTGCATCGAAGAACCCGCTGACCCTTTGGCAAAATGCCCGGTTGCTAAAACGCCTGATCGATGAAGAAGGCGTGGACATCGTGCACGCCCGGTCCCGTGCCCCTGCATGGTCAGCATTCTGGGCCACGCGGGCGACGCGCACGCCGTTTGTGACCACTTATCATGGAACTTATAACGAGGATCTGCCACTGAAGCGTTTTTACAATTCGGTGATGGTCAAAGGCAGGCCGGTCATTGCGAATTCCGAGTTCATCCACCGCCACATCCTAGAGCGCTATAAGATGCCGCCTGATCAGATCGTGACGATTCCGCGCGGCGCGGACATTGCGATCTTTGCCGAGGAACGGGTTGGCAATGAACGCACCATCAAGCTTGCGGAACGCTGGGGAATTATCGAGGACCCGCGCGCCATTGTTCTGATGCCTGGGCGGCTGACGCGCTGGAAAGGTGGTGAAAGCCTGATCGACGCCGCCGCGAAGCTGAAAAAAATGCGTCCCGCCGACTTTTCGATTGTCTTTGTTGGCGAAGATGAAGGCAGCGGCTTTCAGCAAACCTTGGAAAAGCGGATTGACGCAACAGGAACCGGCGACGTCATTCAGTTGGCGGGTGCGACACAGGACATGGCGGCCGCCTATAAGCTGGCCTCGGTCGTACTGTCGACATCAATCGAACCCGAAGCCTTTGGCCGCGTCGTTGTCGAGGCCCAAGCGATGGGCCGTCCGGTCATCGCCACCGCCCATGGCGGCGCATCAGAAACCGTGTTGCATGGGGAAAGTGGTTGGCTGTACGAACCCGGTGACTCAGATGCCTTGGCATCAACTATTCACCAGGCGTTAGAAATGGACCCGTCTGACCGTGCGCATATGGGTCTGGCCGGCCGGGCCCGCGTTCACAGCACCTACACGGTGACGGCAATGCAGCGGGCGACCTTGGACGTTTATGAACGGGTCGCTGGCAGAACGTTTCAAGCGCTGGTCTGAGAGCGCCGTTACCGCGCGTCGTCGATCACGCATGGTGCTTTCCGAATCTCTGACGACCGATTATGCTCAATCTCCATGGGGTGATCCGCAGGTAATACAGGCCTTAGGTGGTTTTTGTGCGTGGACAAAAAATTTCAACCCGCCTGTTCAACGTTGCGGCACTGACCTTATTGGTGCCGCTGGGTGCCTGCATCGACCCGGAAACCATGACCTTCAAAGCACCGCAGGGGACCGGCCTTACAACTGCTGGCGCGGCCTCGTCCCAGGCGCTCGCGACGGCTCCTGCAGCGGTTGACCCATTGCTGGTTCGCGCGCCTGAGGTTTTTCAGGTTTCTGCCCTGACGGTCTGGGACGGAAACCGGACATCGCGGGGCGTCTGGGTGGCCCACCCGGATGTCCGCGCACCGATGCAGGTCAGGATCGTTAACCCAAATACCAAGCTGGAAATCGATGGAATTGTCTATCGCCAGCACGGATCTGACGCAGGTGACGTGCTGACCGTGTCTTCGGACGCGGCCTCGGCTTTGGGGATAGTGCCCGGCAAGAGTCAGCGGATCAATCTCTTCGCCCTGCGCGCAGCCAAACGTGCCAGTAAACAACAGCGCAACACCGCCGCGTCGCAGGCGCAAATCGAATTGGCCAGCTACATTAGCCGCATGGATCAAAACGATCTGCTGCAACTTGTTGCGGCGGCCATGCGCGGCATGGGTTATGCGACGATTTTCGCCTCGGTCACACAAGTGCAGAGCGAACCTGCCATCAAGGCATTCCCGCGGCCTGATGGAGGAATGAACCTGCCGTCGATCCGGGTTTCCGTACGGCCGGGCCAGGCACAACCGATGTCGGCAGATGACGTCCTGGCGGTGCAATCCGGTTTGCAGGGTACCGGCGATATCGGCGTTATCGTCTCGGCGGCCGGGTTTTCAAAGAATGCCGAACGGGTTCTGGGCAAAGGCGGAGTGCATATCGAACTGGTCGATCTGGAGGGTCTGCTAAATATCTGGCTGACCCATTACGAGCGGCTTTCAGAACCGGATCGCGCACTGCTGCGTTTGCAGCCGGTGTACTTCCTGGCGGACGGCTAAACCGGTAACAGCGGATTTTTCTGCTAGCTCTTGTATGTCTGTTAAGGCCCGAAACGCGCCTGCATGTCCCTGATCATTGATGTAACACGAGGCGGCGTGAAGGCCTTGCGTGTCATATCATGCGGTGCACGAATGCCCGGATTGTCCTGAACGCCCATAGCGGCGCGGGCCAGATGCGCGCGTTGCGGGCGGCGCGGGAACCTACACAAAGCCTGTCCGATCAAATCGGTCAAATCGACATCTTCCAAGAGGCTGACGCGCGCCGCGGCAAGATGCCGGTCCGTGACTTCCTGCGCTGACCGGAAGATCACTGTGTTCTTGGCGCACCAGCCAACAATCTCGAAGCACTCTGCCAGCAGCTCCATCTGCGCTGGGACCCAGGGCTGGCGCCAATGAAGATAGTCCTGCTGAATCACGATAGATCGGCCCGGGATCAGATGCGGCAGGAACGTCTGTGCGATAAGGTCCGCTGCGGATGGCGTCTTTGCTGCGTCGATAAAAAGGAGCTCGATCGGACCATCTTGCCAATCGGTTTCTGTGATATCACCTTGTCGCAGGTGGATGATATCTTGCCACGGCGCGAGCAACTGGCCGACTGCGGACAGCATGTCTTGCCCATGAAACGGAGCGATTCCGGCAGGATAGAGATATCGGTCCTTCTGCGCTTCCGTCAGGGTGAAGTGATCGAATGCATGAACCGGGGTGGTCCGGCCGGCCGCTGCAATGCCCGAAGCCAACCGTGCGGTCGATCCACCGGCAAAGCAGCCGAGATCGCAAACCGCCCCCACACCGCTGGCATAATCCCGGGCGAGCCAATGCAACAGTCGGCCTTCCTCGTCTGTCAACATGGTGGGAACCGCCGCGGCCTTTTTCGGAAGCGCGGCGGCGTCATCCCAAGGTCGAGTATCGAAAGGCGCCGGAAGATCGGATAGGTGCGTGGACATCTAAGAGGTCAGGGGCGGTGTCGGATGAGCGGGCAGTGCGGATATCTGTAGATCATAGAGATTGCGCAATCGGTAAGACAGCGCAAAGTCGTTACGGCCATTCGCGGTCAATTCGCGTCAAAGCTTAGGCGGTTTCCGTTCGCTGTCAGGGCCGATGGAGGAATTGGTAAGCCTGTGCCCGCGTTGCCGAATTTGCCCTGCGCTAGAAGGCTCAGTGAAAATCGCGGCTGGGAAACAGTTGTTTTGCCTGCTCGCGCGGGTGGCGCGCGCGAGGTGGCCGGCGCGGCGGAATCGGACGTTTCCCTTCGTCGCAGCGCGGGTTCGTGGTGTCGGGCATCCCCAACTGATCCAGCCAAGAGGACAAGTCCTCGATCTTCCAGGCGACCAGATGATGTACTGACCCTTCGCGCTGCAACTGACCGGTGACGCGCAGCAAGCGCCCGGCAATCACCGCCCGTCGGAACCGTTCGTACATTTTCGGCCAGACGATAACATTGGCGATCCCGGTCTCATCCTCCAGCGTCAGGAAGATCACACCCGAAGCGGTACCCGGGCGCTGACGCGTGATCACCAGCCCGGCCACGCGTATACGGGCCCGGTCCTGAGTGGTTTTCAACTGGCCGCAGGTCAGTGTCTGCATGGCGTCGCGAATAAGAACATAATGCGAACATAAGGTGGCTGACGCTCCTGGTCAATTGTCGCTGCGCCACCAGGTCAGACGAATAACTTTCCGGGCGAAAGGTGCGCCCGGCTTAACCAATCGACAAATTCTGGAAGGCCATATCCACCCCCCGTGGGGAGAGGGCGAGGATGACAGCCCGCACAGGCAATACAGACACGCTGCGAGGGATGGCCCACAACGGTGACGGCTCTCGCGGTGGGGAGACCTCGGGCCGGTCAAGGACAAGCGCCTCGGCGCATCAAAGCATCAGAACAATTGTAGCGCGACCTATCCGGCTGAACGTCAGCGCTTCAGCTTCGCCGTAATCTCTATTGCGTCCAGCGGCGCCGTCGGAGCGGCCTCGACCGGGTCCAGCGAATAGTTAAAGACTGAAAAATCCCGACCATAGATATCCGACATAATGTGGATCGCCAGGTCATCGAAATAATCGGCAACCGGGTGCGTACGTCTTGGACCGTGCCCTTCGGATTCGTTAAACCTGGGCAGCGACCCAAGGTCGGTAGCGTGCGCCAGATCAACCTTTTCCAACACCTTGGCCATACCGCCGCCGAACTCTTCAGTGGCGAAGATCTGATCATATTTCCCGCCATTGTTTACCAAGGTCGCGGCATGGCCGGCCATCGGCGCCCAATGGATGTCAGGATGCATGGGATGGCGGAACTTGATCGTGTCGCGCGCGAACAAAAGGAATTTCCGGAATGCCGTGATCTGGTCGAACTCATCACCCGGCGTCGCGCCGATCACCATGTCATAATGTTCTGCGATCATCGGAACCATATCACCGCGATAACGGTTGCCGGATCTTTGGATGCCGCAGATCTTGTCCAGAAAACAGGACAGGATGCGGGTGAACGGGTTGCGCACACAGGTGAAGGTCAGCGCTTCACCCTTGCGCACCGTGTCGACGATCACATCCCGGGCATGTTCGCGATCAGAATTTCCATTCCATTTCCAAACGCCATCTTTGGCATCATGGATATCGCCATCGTAGAATGTTCCGTGATCTGAATGGAACATGATCTGACCTATGGTCGAGCACGCACATTTCGGCACGACCCGATAGATCAGGGTCTGGCTGGTGTTCACCCAAGTTCCGGGAAACTCCATTTATCTCGAATTCCTGCGATGGAAACAGTTGATACTTTGTCTTTTACAAAAGTGAAAAATTAGTGATGTCAAGACGAGCTTAGGATTCGGGTAGATAAGACGAGCTTGTGATCGCGTTTTGCATCCGGCAAGAACTGCCGGGGGCTGCATATTGATTCTGATGGATGAAAGATCCGCATGGCGAAACTCGCGTTTCTTTTGCTGGCTCACCGCGACCCAGACCGCTTGCTTGCACAAACCCAGGCCCTTACCGCCCATGGCGACTATGTGGTGATCCACTGGGACAAGCGATCTTCAAAGAGCTGGAACAAAGTGCGGGACGGTCTGAAGGGCAATCCGAACGTGGCCTTTGCTTCCAGGGTCAGGTGCGGCTGGGGCGAATATTCGCTGATCCAAGCCAGCCTGAACTTGATCCGCAAGGCCAAGCAGTCTTTCGCGGATATTACTCATTACTACCTGATTTCAGGGGATTGTTATCCGACCAAAACTCGGGCGTTCTTCGATAATTATCTGGCCGACGGGAAGGACATTATTGAGGTCAAAGACTTCTTCCAAAGCGATTGGATCCGCACCGGCATCAAGGAAGACCGGTTGATTTACCGCCACTATTTCAATGAACGTTCGCGCAAATGGCTGTTCTATACCTCGCTCAATCTGCAGCGACGGTTCGGCCTGGCCCGCCCCCTGCCCAAGGATCTCTCTATCCGCATAGGGTCACAATGGTGGGTGTTACGTGCCGAGACGATTGACCGCCTGCTGGAACTTTTGGATCGACGGCGCGACATTACTAAGTTTTTCAGCACGACCTGGATTCCGGACGAAACCTTCTTCCAAACCGTCGTCAGCCACCTGGTGCCAGACGAACAGATCAAGTCCCATCCGCCGACGCATCTGTTGTTTTCCGATTACGGCATGCCGGTGGTCTTCCACCAGGACCATGCCGATTACCTGCAACGCCAACCCCGTATGTTTGCACGCAAGATCTCTGCCAATGCCAATGGTTTGCAGAAAACCTTGTTGGACCATTTTGTGTCCGGCAAGGCGGACCAACCAAGCGGCAACGGCGAATTGAAACTCTATCAATACCTCTCGGACCGGGGGCGCAAAGGTCAGCGCTATGCACCGCGGTTTTGGGAAACCGCGATCAACCCACGCAAACGGGCCGAGCTGCTGATCGTCGTTGCAAAGCTTTGGCATATCGGCGAGGCCATCCAGAAGAAGGCATCTGATCTGATTTCCTCTGCCAGTCTTGGCTATGTGTTCGACGACACCGCAGATATCGACCTGCCGCTTGGGAACCTGGAACGTGGGCTTGGCAAACGTGGCCGTCACCGCGTCGCGCTGATGAACCTGATGTACGATGCCATGCGGACCGAGCGTCTGATCATTTGCCTGGACCCCAGCAGAACCGAAGCACTGCGAGAGTTCATCGAGAAAATTGGCGATGTGCGGATCCTGTTGGTGGACCGACCGGTTTCACAAGCCCACATTCGCTCGCATGCGCTTCGCTCGAACCTTTTTGCCGAAGACAGCGGAGAGTTCGAACAGATCGAGGTCATGCGCGCATTGACCCATGAATTCGAGAACGAAATATCCTATTTGAGAGAACACTTCGCGGACCGGCTCTATATCAACGATTTGGGCCGCACCAGGGAACAGAACGTTTTGGATATCGGCCACTTCCTGCGCGTGCCCAGAAGCGGTGCCGAGGCCTTGGCCCGCGAAGCAGAAAAGTATCGCCAGTAAGGGGTGATGGATGTCCTATAGCTATGACGACCAGAACATATTCGCGAAGATCCTGCGTGGTGAGATCCCGAACTCAACTGTCCTGGAAACCAAGCATTCCTTGGCCTTCGAGGACATCAACCCGCTGGCGCCGATCCACGTGTTGGTAATCCCGAAGGGCGCATATGTGAACTATGATCACTTTGCAGCAGAAGCCTCGGATGCCGAGATTTTGGATTATACCCGCGCCATCGGTCAGGTCTGCCACATCACCGGTGCGGCTGAACCCGCGGGTGGCAACGGATTTCGAATGATCGCCAATGCCGGCGTTGACGGGGTGCAAGAGGTTCCGCATCTGCATGTCCATGTGCTGGGCGGGCGGGTGATCGGCCCCATGGTCAAACGCGTTTAGAGGATCAACCACCGGTATGGATAACGATGGGTAGACCACAATCTTCAGCCGACTGGCCCCACTGATCCCCGGTTCTCTCCGATCTGGCCGCGATGCAGCAGCAAGTGATCCAACAAAACGCAGGCCATCATGGCTTCCCCCACCGGAACCGCGCGTATGCCGACGCACGGATCGTGCCGACCCTTTGTGACGATCTCGCGGGGCTGGCCCTGTTTGTCGATCGTCTGACGCGGCGTAAGTATTGAACTGGTGGGCTTCACGGCGAATCGCACCACGACGTCCTGACCGGTCGATATCCCGCCCAGAATGCCGCCCGCATGGTTTGAACTGAACTGCGCGCCGTCTTCGCCCCAGGAGATCTCGTCGGCATTGTCCATGCCAGTCAGCGTCGCGGCAGCAAAACCGTCGCCGATCTCAACGCCCTTAACAGCATTGATTGACATCATGGCGGCTGCTAGATCTGTATCTAACTTTCCATAGATCGGCGCGCCCAATCCCGCCGGCAAGCCAGAGGCGACGACCTCGATCACCGCACCAACCGAGTTCCCGGATTTGCGTAGATCATCCAGATATGCTGCCCAGTCGTCGGCGGCCTGGGCATCTGGTGTCCAGAACGGATTCTGGTCCACCTGGTCCCAGTCCCACCGATCGCGGTCGATCGCATGTGGGCCCATTTGAACCATGCACGCCCGGACGGAAAGGCCCGGCACCATGTCTTGCAGAACTGCACGCGCAACGCCGCCCGCTGCGACCCGCGCCGCAGTTTCCCGCGCGGAGGAGCGCCCGCCACCGCGATAGTCCCGGATCCCATACTTCAGCCAGTACGTCAGATCCGCGTGACCGGGGCGGAAGGTGTCCATGATCTCGGAGTAGTCCTTCGATCGCTGGTCAGTGTTCCGGATCATCAGCTGGATCGGTGTTCCTGTGGTCTGGTCCTCGAAGACGCCCGACAGGATTTCAACCTCATCAGCCTCGCGGCGCTGCGTTGTAAATTTGTTCTGACCGGGTTTCCGGCGATCCAACCAATGCTGGATCTGGGCTGAATCCAATGCCACCCCAGGCGGACAGCCATCTACAGTAGCGCCCAAAGCAGGCCCATGGCTTTCGCCCCAGGTCGTGACGCGGAAGATATGACCGAACGTATTGAAGGACATCAGAAAGCTCCCTTGGACCGGGTCTCTATCCCATGCAAACGAGGTACGAAAGTCCCCGGCGTCGTTTTGTCAGTCCGGCAGTTCCAATCCGGACACAACATCCGCCCAGGTTTCCAGGGCAGCTTCGCCTTTCGGGCTGAGTTGATAGATGCCGCGTTTGACTCGCTCGAACCAGCCATAGACATCCCGCTGCAGGATCGAGGCCGCCTTCAGCACGTGAGTTGTCTTTGCCACTTCAGCTGCCTTGGTCGGCCCATCCCGCCTCAGCAGCATCGCGCAGCGCAATGCGTCCTGGCGATACGCCGTCATGACCGGGCGTTTGTTCCCGCCACCCATCGACGGATCGCCCACCCGATGCTGGAACTCGCGCAGCAGTCGTCCCTTGCGGGCGGTCCGTTGTTTTGGCGCATAGACTCCCGGATCCAGCAACACATCGACAAATGAATTGGGCGCGCTGCGAACCAACATCAAACCCAGGCCCAATCGCCTGCACAGACCCAAGATGCTCTGTCGTCGTTTCCGACCGCCGCCCAGCTTGGGAACCGCCAAATAGACATCATCGCTGATCCCTTGCCGTGCTACGCCCTGCAGAACCAGCGCCAAAGAAAATGACATCTTCAATTCAACGATGACCGGAAGCTCGTCACCCCGGATTGCGACGACATCGCAATCCTGGATCTCGCCCTTCACCTCGTAGCCTTGCGCTTCCAGGAAAGCCTTCACCGGTGGATAGAGATCCGTCTCTTGCATCTGCGCATCATCGCGCAGGCGCGCGGGCCGTCAAGAAATCAACGCCGCCATCCAGCCGGATGGCAGCGCACCTGGAAAAGCGTCCAAAATCAGGCCTTGCGCTTGATCGGAGCCCAGAGCTTCTTGTTGGTGTAGTAGAGCAAAACCGACAGCAGGATGATCATGACCAGATTACGAAAGCCTGCTTCCTTGCGCTCGACCATTTGCGGCTCCGCCGCCCAGGTCAGAAACGCCGAGACATCTTTGGCCATTTGATCTGCTGTAGCGGGGGGCGGCGAGTAACTGTGTGCTTCGTCTTCAGCTTCGCCGTGGACCTCGTACTCCAACAAATCATCTTCCAGCGGCGGCGCCATCGAAATCTTTCCGCCAGCCATCGCCGTGTTCTCGTAAAGCTCACGCCCCGCCACTTCCTCGATCTCGCCGGTATAGCCGGTCAGGATCGAGTAGATGTATTCCGGCCCGCCAATGCCCTTCATCATCTGATTAAGCCCCAGGCCCATCGGGCCATGAAAGCCAGCACGTGCCTTGGCCATCAGCGTCAGGTCCGGTGCACCGGCGCCGTTGTTCTCTGGAAATTTATCGGATGGTTTAGCTTCGCGCGTGTCGCCGGGTTCGCCATTTTCGTCCGGTACTTCGTAAAGCGCGGCAATTGCCTTGACCTGCGCTTCGGGAAAAGACGGGCCGTCTGCCCGCGCGAGCTCACGAATGGCAAGATACTTCAAGCCATGACAACCAGAGCAGATTTCATGGAAAACCTGAAACCCGCGCTGAAGCTGGTGCTTATCGAATGTGCCGAACGGGCCTTCAAAGCTGAAGGCCACGTCCTTGGTCGTACCACCAGCGCCAGCCGACAAAGCAACGGTCGGTGTCAGAAGCATCGCCGCCAGCGCGATAAGGAATTTGCTTGCTTTCATCTTGCTCAATCCTCGGCGTACTCGGCTATTCGGCGGGCGTGGCGACGACGCCACTGGGCGCCTGAGAAGACGCGGATGATTTCTGCCCGTCCGGAGGGTAATGCGAGTCGAAGTCGTCCTCGATTGTCTTCGGCTGCGGCAACGGCTTTTCGGTTATCCCCAGAAGCGGCAGGATCACCAGGAAATAGCCAAACCAGTAGATAGTGCCGATCAACGAAATCGTACCGATCAACGATGTCGCCGCTTGCGAGCCAGCCCACATCAGTACGAAGAAGTCGACGACCAAGCCCCAGAACCACCACTTGAACTGCGGGCGGTAACGGCCGGACCGAACCCGGCTGGTGTCCAGCCAGGGCGCCAGGGCCATCACGGCTATGGCCGCAAACATTGCCAGGACCCCGCCCAGCTTCGAATCGATGAACAGGATGTCGAACGTGATTGCGCGCAGGATCGCATAGAAAGGCAAGAAGTACCATTCCGGCACGATATGCGCAGGCGTCGCCAGCGGGTTCGCCTCGATATAGTTGTCGGGGTGACCCAGATAGTTCGGCATGAAGAAGACCATGATCACGAAGATCGCCAGGATTATTGCCAGCGCATAGAGATCCTTGATCACGTAATAGGGCCAGAATGGCACGGTGTCCTTCTTCGCTTCTTCGATCGACCCGCGACGGACCTCAACCCCTGTCGGGTTGTTGTTTCCAGTCGTGTGGAAGGCCCAGATATGTACAGCCACCAACCCCGCGATAACGAACGGCAGCAGATAGTGCAGGCTGAAGAAACGGTTCAGCAACGGCTGGTCTACGGCGAAGCCGCCCCAAAGCCACTCCACGATAGGCTGGCCGACGAATGGAATGGCCGAGAACAGATTGGTGATCACCGTGGCGCCCCAGAAGGACATCTGGCCCCAAGGCAGCACATAGCCCATGAACGCAGTCGCCATCATCGCCACATAGATCAAGATGCCGATGATCCACGTGATTTCCCGGGGCGCTTTGTAAGACCCGTAATAAAGGCCCCGAAAAATATGCGCGTAGACTGCGATGAAGAACAGAGAAGCACCGTTAGCGTGCATATATCGCATCAGCCAGCCGCCGTTCACGTCGCGCATGATGTGCTCGACCGACGCAAAGGCGTGGTCCACATGCGGCGTGTAGTGCATGACCAAAATGATTCCGGTCACGATCTGGATCACAAGACAGACCGTCAGAATGATACCCCAGATCCACATCCAGTTCAGGTTCTTCGGCGTCGGGATCATCAAGGTGGAATAAATGATACCACCGATCGGCAAGCGCTGGTGGAGCCACTTTTCGAACTTGGACTTTGGTTCGTATTCTTCGTGCGGAATACCGGCCATTGCTCTGTCCTTATCCCAGCTTGATTATCGTGTTGTCCTCGTCTGCAAACGAGGCGGTCGGCACCAGTAGGTTCTTCGGCGCAGGACCTTTCCTTATCCGACCCGATGTATCGTAGTGCGATCCGTGGCAAGGGCAAAACCAGCCGCCGAACTCGCCGCGTGCACCGTCGGTTGCGCCCAAGGGGATGCACCCCAGATGGGTGCAGACGCCGACCATCACCAGCCATTCGCCGGCATCATCCAACGTCCGGTTCTTATCCTCTGCATCAGTGCCGGGTTTGTTATCGTTTTCTGAGCCCAAATCTTTCAGATCACCAAGGGTGACACCACGCGCATCGGCGATTTCATCTTGGGTCCGGCGACGGATAAAGACAGGCTTGCCGCGCCAGAACACCTTGATCTCTGTTCCAGGCTCTACTTCAGAGACATCCACCTCGATGGTCCCAAGCGCCAAAACGTCCTTTGACGGGTTCATCTGGTCGACCATCGTCCAGCCGGCAGAAACGGCGAGGACGCCGCCGGTCGCAGCAGTGGCTACGTAAAGAAAATCTCGACGGTTTCCGTCGTGCGACACGTC
The DNA here is from genome assembly GCA_039028795.1 of Pseudomonadota bacterium. Classification (GTDB taxonomy): domain Bacteria; phylum Pseudomonadota; class Alphaproteobacteria; order Rhodobacterales; family Rhodobacteraceae; genus Thermohalobaculum. The sequence goes on along the minus strand of JBCCHJ010000029.1, from coordinate 34,455 downwards.
TGTCTCTCCCTCTAACGCCAGCCCGCTATGGCAGGCCTAGGTACCTGATGGACGCGCAAGACCGTTTAACCGGCACTCCGGCGCATTCAATTTATGCAATTAGAGCCGTGCAAGGCTATGGTCCAGCGGACAACGCGCCGCATCAGGAGGTCACGATGACGCAAGGCATCCGGCTTGCACTATTTCAGCCGGACATCGCGCCAAATGTCGGCGCAATCATACGTTTGGCCGCCTGTATGGGCGTTTCCTTGGACATTGTTGAACCATGCGGGTTCCCGTTTTCAATGCACAAGGTGCGGCGCCAGGTGATGGATTATGGGGATAAAGCCGACATCAAGCGCCATGATTCGTGGTTGCGATACCAGGAAGACCGGGTGCCAGGACGTCTTTTGGCCATGACAACCCACGGGGCGGCATGTCTGTGGGACTTTCAATTTCAGCCAGCAGATACCTTGCTGATGGGCCAGGAGAGTGCCGGATTGCCAGAAGAGGTACATGCCATTGCGGATGCCCGGCTGGTCATTCCGATGGCGACGGGGACAAGATCGCTGAATATCGCCATTGCAGCGGGCATGGCCGTGGCCGAAGCAGTGCGGCAATTGCGAGCAGAGCGGCACTGACGCGCAGATTAAGCGTTTTTTTCTAAAGTTACGGATCGGTTCTTTGGTTTTTTAAGCGGATCAACCGAACCTTTTCAGCCATAGTTCGCAACGCTCTTCATCCCGGGCTTCGTAGGCCTCGACGGAATCTGCCGGGCTAAGATCGAACAGATCCTCATTGTCCTCGCCGAGGGCGGTCAGCCGCATCGAATACCATGCAGTAACGCCGCCGCGCGGCGGTGCGTCGAATTTTGGAAACTCCGGATCTCCACCGACCTCGCTGAGCCACGCATTCGCAAGCGCGGGATCCAACACCAAGGCGCGGGCAAGACTAATCGCGTCAGCAGAACCATCCCGCAATGCTTGAACTGCCTGATCGCGGGTCTCGAACCCACCAGTCGGCATGATGGGAATGGTCGTCACCTCTTTGGCTCGTCGGGCAAAGTCGACGAAGTAGGGACCTGAGGAGGACGCACCGTCAGAGCTTGATGCTGCGCCCGGGAAGTACGTTCCGCCGCTGACGTCGATCAGATCCACTGTGGATCGGTCGAGCAATCGCACCACCTCTAACGCATCATCTCGGGTGAGGCCGCCTTCAAGCTTGTCCGTGGAATTGATCTTGATGCCAACCGGATAGGCAGGCCCAACGGCCTGCCGTACGGCGTCTATTACCTCGCCAATAATGCGAAAGCGCCCTGCAACCGATCCGCCATAGGCGTCGGTCCGATGATTGAACAAGGGGGATAAAAACTGACTGAACAGAAACCCGTGACCGGCATGTAAAAGAACGCCGCCAAACCCAACCTGCTGGGCGAGCGTTGCCGCATCCGCGTAAGAATCGGGCAACTCATGGATTTCCTGCAACGACATGCCATCGCATTGCAAACCATCTACGTCCAAAGGCGATGGCCCTATGGGCATGCTTATTGGCCCATGTGCCAACGCACCTGCATGGCCTAGTTGAGGCCAGATATGCGCACCATTCGCGGAGCCACGCCTCGCCAACTCTTTTAGGGCCGGCAAATCAGCATCCCGGACCAAAACGAGATTGCCTGGTTTCTCGGGAAAATGTGGGCTGGTCTGCACCTCGCCAATCAGCGACAACGCGGCACCGCCCTTGGCCCATCGTTCATATAGGCGGATCTGCGCATCGGTGGGGTTTCCTGCACCGTCACCCAGAGAGTCAGACATTGCGGATTTGATCAGCCGGTTTTTCAACTGCACGCCGCAGGGCAGGTCCAGCGGTTGCGCCAAAAGGCTAACAGCGTCCTGGTTGCATTGATTCATCTCATCTCTCCATCGGCATATCTCGATATCTCTTTTCGTATCAAACTCCGAATCCAAACTGCGTGCAGCCCCAATGGCTACTATTTCAGAAGTTCGTCTTGGACAGCCGTAAGGAACGTCTGAATGTTCTCTTCGTTTCTTCGGTAGAATGTCCATTGGCCGTGACGTTCCGCGACCACGAAGCCCGCTTGTTTAAGCAAACCCATGTAATTCGAAATAGTGGACTGCGAGAGCTGCGCCTTCTCTTGAATGTAAGCCACGCAAACGCCCTCTAGGTCTTCATGTCCCGGTAGTGCAGGCGGAAAATTGGATCGGTCTTTAAGCCACTCTAGGATCCTACGGCGAACCGGATTGTTCAATGCAGCTATCGATTTCTCCAAGTCCATAAATCGAGATATTTCGATATATGGGTAATTTGTCAAGGCTTCTTCCTATGGCAGGCATTTTGCGAACCAACGGAAGCACCGGTTTTCACTTACGACGCTCGAAAGCCAATCCGGGCAGCAACAGGTCAGGGTAGTCGGATATTCCCACTAACCCAATCTTCCAGGATAGCCCGGGCGATCGCATCCTTGCGTGGAGGCGTCATCCGCGGATGTTTACCAGCCAGGATAACATGCATTTTGGCTCGGCTGACCCACTGGGCGTCCTCCAGTTCAGCAAAATCAATAGTCAGATCCCGATCTTCCGCATCGCCGACGCAGCCCAGCATCAAACTGTTTGGAAATGGCCAGGGCTGCGATCCGATGTAGCCGACTTCGGCTATCGTGACACCGGTCTCTTCCTTGACCTGGCGGCGGACGGCATCTTCGACCGTCTCACCTGGCTCGATGAACCCGGCCAATAGCGAATACTGCCCCTGAGGCCACTCAGCATGCCGGCCCAGGAGCACTTCGTCATCATGCAGGATCAGCATGATTACAACCGGATCGGTTCGAGGAAAATGCTCGGATCCGCATTCGGGACATATCCGCCGCCAACCGCCGCTTTCCGGTATCGATCTGGCACCACACTGGGCGCAAAACGGGTTACCGGCATGCCAACTGAGAATGCCCTTGGCCGTCGCCGCGATAGATGCGCTGGCAGGGCCAAGCTCGGTTGCGACGGTTCGCAGTTCCAGAAAGGCAGCACCATCGCAGAACTGTTGTTCCGCAGCGTGTTCTTCCATCGCAGAGAAATCGGCCGCAAAGCAGGGAGTCTCGCCGGACATGCCCAGAAAGACCGGAGGTTCCGTCGCATCATCGACATAGGTCTTAAGCGGCGGAACCCAGCCGAGCCGGGGCTCCTGTTCCTCCATATCGATGAGGATCTTGCCGTGAAAGACCGGCAACAAGGCCGCTCTGCGGTGCCGCATCAAGTCATCCGACATGTCTCGAAGATGAGCGGCCCGGTCCAGGTGCCCACTACCCGCGGAAAAGGTAACGCGCCGTGTCTGCTTCATGTGGCCCGTCGTCTGCCGTCGTTCATCAAAGGGCGCTCTGGCCCCCATCCGTATCTTGATGCACTATGCGGAACAGAAGGGCAATCCGTCGAAGACTGGAGGGGCCGGCTCCACCCAACGACGAGTCACTTCGCAAGTCTACGAGCAAAGATGAGACTTCTTCGAAGACAGCCAAAATTTGAAGCTACGACCAACGACGTACTTGTCGGAACGACCAAAACATCCAGGCGAGCAAAATCAAAGGTGAAGCCAACACTGCCATATATGCGCCCAGACAGCGTATATCCGATCCACTGTCGTCGACGTTCCAGCCTGAATTGCATAATCAGAAAGATGTTTAAAGAATTTGCGCGTTGCTTTGAGCAACTTTCTCAAAAGGCTTTCTGAGGCCCAAGACATTCACACCCTTGCGACTCTGTCCATGACCAAATATATCTCGACTCGAGAGGTTGGCGCGGGCGAGCGCCTCGCCAACCCGGTCAGATCCGGAAGGAAGCAGCCGTAACGAGCCCCGCTTGGGTCGTTGTCCAGCCTCTCACCCTTTCCCTTGCTTTGATAGTTTTTGCGGGCTAGGCCCCGCCTCCAAGCTTGATGGAGATCGCGATGAATCGGCCTTTTATCGCAGGCGTCGTGGCAATGGCGGTCATCGTCGTCGCCTCGAACATTTTGGTGCAGCATCTGCTGGGTCAGTGGCTGACCTGGGGGGCACTAACCTATCCGTTCGCCTTTCTGGTCACCGACGTGATGAACCGTTTGCACGGACCAGCCCTGGCGCGGAAGGTCATCTTTGTTGGCTTTCTGGTCGGCGTCGCGTGTTCTTTCGTTGGAACGCAGATCATGGGAGAATACGGCCCACTGGTTACCTTGCGGGTTGCCATCGGGTCCGGCATGGCGTTCCTGATCGCTCAGCTTTTGGATGTCGCCGTCTTTCACCGCTTGCGCGAGGGCGTGTGGTGGCGTGCGCCGGTGGTGTCATCGGTTGTGGGCTCGGCGGTGGACACGGCAATGTTCTTCACCATCGCCTTCTCGGCCTGGCTTGTATTCATCCAACCAAGTGATGACGTGAGCTGGGCGAATGAGGTGCTGCCGCTGTTGGGCTTTGGTCCAGAGGCGCCGTTGTGGATCAGCTTAGCGGTCGCCGATTTTGGCGTGAAGCTGACCTTGGCCTTGGTTGCATTGGTGCCATTCCGGGTTTTGGTGGGACGACTAAGCCGGGCTTAGATGGCCATCGCGCAAACGGATTCTCAGGCCTTACTGGAACCGTTGCCCCCTTAAGGGTATGGCAAAAGTACATTGAGTCGGCACGATTGTGCTGACCATTTCCAACAGTGCGGGTACGTGTTCCTAAATTCAGGTGCGCGGGGCAATACGCTCCCGCGCATAGTTGGTAAGCTTGTCGACACCAATCAGAACGGCCGCCGCGGCCCAAAGCGGTGGGTCTGTCGAACTATAAAGGTTGAAGATGTAGTATATCAGCCAGACGGCGCTCACTTCGAGTGTAATAAAGATCAGTCGCGTTCTCCCACACGAGCCTCCTTTCTCCTGATTTTCAGATTACATCTAATTTATACAATAAATCCTGATAGATTTCAACAGGTATAACAGATTTTATTCATAACTTTACGCAAATAATTGGAAAACTATAGGATCAAGTGGCGATGACGGTTCATTATCCCGCCCAATCCGACGCCCAGGCGTATTGCCAGCGGGTCTCCACGGCGCAGGGACGCACCGCCCTGATCCGTTCCAGGGCAGCTTCCGGGTCTTCGCCACGCTCCACCAACAGGCGCAGGGCCGACATTCCGGACCGTCCACATCCGCCCCTGCAATGGGTCAGGATCTTCTCGCCCGCATCCAAGGCCACATGGGCCGCAGCGGCAGCCCCGGCCCATAATCGCTGAGTCTCCGGCGGCGGTGCCCCAAAATCCCTAATTGGCAGGTGATGCCAGTCAATCTTCATCGCCGCCATGTGATGAGCGATCTGCGCAGCTCCGACGCTTTCCAGTTCCCGCATCTCGGTCATCGAGAACACGACCTTGGCGCCCCAACCATGGATCGCCAGCAGATCATCTTCATAGGACCCGTTCCCACCGGGGATCGGGCTTATGCCGATAAAACCTGGTCCGGCCTGAACCTCATAGATGTCGATCCCCTGCATGGCTGTTGATCCCTAAGCGCTCCATCAAAGCCCGATCGGCATCCGCGTCGGGGTTCGGGGTGGTAAGTAGTTTCTCGCCATAGAATATCGAATTGGCGCCGGCATGAAAGCATAGGGCTTGGGTCGCGTCATCCATCGTCTCCCGCCCTGCGCTGAGGCGCACCGCGGATTTCGGCATCATGATCCGTGCGAGGGCGATCACACGGACAAAGTCGATATCGTTGATTTCCTGGGCATCTTCCATCGGCGTGCCGGGGCAGCGGACCAGCCTGTTCACCGGCACCGACTGCGGGTGTTCCGGCAGATTGGCCAGGGCGACCAGCATCCCCGCCCGGTCGCCGGTTTCCTCGCCCATCCGGACGATGCCGCCACTGCAGACGTTGATCCCGGCATCGCGCACCTTCTGCAGCGTGTCCAAGCGGTCGTCATAGGTCCGGGTGGTGGTGATGTTGCTGTAGTATTCCGGCGAGGTGTCGACGTTGTGGTTGTAGTAATCCAGTCCGGCGTCGCGCAGACGGTCCGCCTGATCTTCATCCAACATCCCCAGGGTCGCGCAAGTCTCAAGCCCCAGGGCTTTCACGCCGGAAATCATCGCCTCGACCTTCGGCAGGTCGCGGTCCTTGGGGGAACGCCAAGCCGCGCCCATGCAGAACCGTTCCGCGCCCACATCCTTGGCCCGCCGGGCGGCCTCTAGCACCGCATCGACATCCATCAGCTTTTCTGCCTCAAGCCCGGTGTCGAAGCGCGCCGATTGCGGGCAGTATTTGCAATCTTCCGGGCAACCGCCGGTCTTGATGCTCAGCAGGGTCGAGATCTGCACCTTGTTCGGGTCGTGATACCGCCGATGCAGGGTCTGGGCTTCGAAAAGCAGGTCGTTGAAGGGTTGCGCCATTACGGCCTGGGCTTCGCCCAGGGTCCAGTCATGGCGGATGTCGGCGGCGCTCACGGTGTCTTTCACGGCTGCTCCTCTTATTTTTGGCGGCATTCCTAACGAACCTTTTCGCTGGTGCAACAGGATATTTTGCACCACACCATCAACGCCCCATGCTGGACGCCCTGCCCCTGCGGCGGCTATAGGTTTGGGAATGTCCGATTCCCCTGAAAGCACCGAGTATCAGGTCCTGGCCCGCAAATACCGGCCGGGCAATTTCCGCGACCTGATCGGTCAGGAGGCAATGGTGCAGACGCTGTCAAACGCGTTCGCCCACGACCGGATCGCCCACGCCTTTATCCTGACCGGGGTGCGCGGGGTGGGGAAGACCACCACCGCCCGGATCATCGCCAAGGGCCTGAACTGCGAGACCAGCGAAAAGCCCACCATTGACCCCTGCGGCACATGCGAAGCGTCGCTGGCGATCGCCGAAGGCCGCCATGTCGATGTGCTGGAAATGGATGCGGCTTCCAATACCAGCGTCAATGACATTCGCGAAATTATCGACAGCGTTCGGTACCGTGCGGCATCCGCCCGCTACAAGGTCTATATCATCGACGAAGTGCATATGCTGTCGAACTCGGCCTTCAACGCGCTGTTGAAGACGCTGGAAGAGCCGCCCGAGCATGTGAAGTTCATCTTCGCCACGACCGAGATCCGCAAAGTGCCTGTGACGGTTTTGTCGCGCTGCCAGCGCTTTGACCTCCGCCGGATCGAGCCAGAGGTGATGATCAAGCACCTGAAGGGCATCGCCGAAAAGGAAGGCGGGCGCCTGACGGAAGAGGCCCTGGCCCTGATCACCCGGGCCGCCGAAGGATCGGTACGGGATGCCTTGTCCCTGCTGGATCAGGCGATTGCCCACGGGCGCGACACTGAAATCGACGCGATGGCCGTGCGGTCGATGCTGGGTCTGGCCGACCGGGGCCGGGTGATCGACCTGTTCGAGTCGATCATGAAGGGCGATGCAGCCGGGGCGTTGGAGGAACTGGGCCAGCAGTATTCAGACGGCGCCGATCCCGGTGTCGTGCTGCGCGATCTTGCCGAACTGACGCATTGGATCTCTGTCATGAAGATTGCGCCAGACACGGCGGATGACCCAACAGTCTCGACCACTGAACGGGATCGGGGCCGTGACCTCGCCGGGCGCCTGTCCATGCGGGTGCTGACGCGCAATTGGCAGATGCTGCTGAAGGCCTTGGAGGAACTGCCGCTGGCCCCAAATGCCATGATGGCGGCAGAGATGGCGATTATTCGCCTGACCCATGTCGCCGATTTGCCCCCGCCCGAGGACCTGGTGAAAAAACTGTCCGAAGGCGGCACGATCTCGGCACCGCGGGGCGGCGGTGGTGCGGCACCACGGCCAAGCGGTGGGGCAACCGCGTTGGCGGTCGTTCCAGGTGAAGCGCCTGAAGTTGGGTCAGCCCCAGCGCCAGCAGATACACCCCAGGCCCTGATGGCCTTTGCGACAATCCAAGACGCGCTGGCCCTGATCAAACCGCTGGATTTCAAGCTACATGACAATTGCGAAACCTTCCTGCGCCTGGTCCGCTATCGGCCCGGTCTGATCGAATTCAACCCCGCCCCGAGCGCGCCCCAGGATCTGGCAGGTCGGATCGGTCAGGTCCTGCGCGCGGCCACTGGTCACCGCTGGGCAGTGTTGGTCTCGGACGCCCCAGGCCAAGCCACCATCGCAGAAGAGCGGCGCAAGGAAGAAGAGCAAACGAAGGCAGACGCAGAGAACCATCCGCTGGTCGCTGCCGCTCTTGCCACCTTCCCCGGCGCCACCATATCAGCGGTCAAACCGCTGACCCCAGAGCCGGAACCGGAAATCCTGGCCGCGATCCCCGAAGATGATGACGAGGACGCGGATCTGTTGGACACTGACGACCCCTTTGAGGAGACCCTTTGATGTTCGGAAAACTTGGCGACATGGCAGGCCTGCTGAAGCAAGCGCAGGAAATGCAGTCGAAAATGGCGGAAGCCACCGAGAAAATGCAATCGATCGAGGCCGAGGGCTCTGCCGGGGCCGGCATGGTCAAGGCCGTCGCCACCGCTCAAGGTGATGTGAAATCTTTGGACGTCGACCCATCGCTGTTGAGCGGCACCGAGGACAAGGAAGTCCTGGAAGATCTGATTGTCGCCGCGATCAACGACGCATCGAAGAAAGCGCGCGAGGCTGGCCAGGCCGAAATGGCCAAGCTTACCGAAGGGTTGAACCTGCCGCCGGGCATGAAGTTGCCGGGCATGTAAGCCCGTGAAAAAGTCCGCTTCGACTTTTGGAACGGCGGCCTATGGCGGCGGGGGCTGGTCCCAGCGCACGGTCACCCATTTGGAAGAGATGGGAACGCTGTGGACGGGCGGTCTGAACAGCGAATGGCGGCCCTTAAAGACCGTTCTGCTGCGCCGTCCCGGGGCAGAGATCATCGTCGATGATGTGGATGCCGCCCAGCAGTTAGAGGCTTTGGATCTGGCGACTGCGCAGGCGGAACATGACGCGTTAGCAGACACTTACCGGTCCGAAGGCGTGGACGTGCTGACCGTCAGCGATGTGCCGAACCCGACGCCAAACCGCATGTTCTGCGCGGATTTGTTTGCGATGACGCCTGGAGGCGCGATTTTGGCACGGCCCGCCTCAACCGTTCGGGCGGGAGAAGAAGTCGCCGTTGCCGCCGCGTTGGCGGCCGCCCAAGTGCCGATCGTCGCAACGTTAATGGGGGATGCGACCTTCGAAGGCGCGGACCTGATGTGGCTGGACCGGGACACAGCATTGCTGGGTCTTGGACTGCGCACCAACCCCGCCGCGGCAGCGCAGATTATCGAGGTGCTGGTCCGGATGGGTGCGACAGCTCTGGTTGCCGACATGCCTTTCGGCACGATGCACCTGATGGGCATGCTGAGGATCGCAGATAAGGATCTGGCGATTGCTTGGCCCCGCCGAACACCGCATCGGGCGGTGATGGAGTTGCGTCACAGGGGCTATGAGGTTGCCTTCCTGCCCGATGATGATGAGGTGCAGGCCAACCGGGCTTTGAACTTTGTCACCCTGGGGCCTCGTCGGATCCTGATGCCCGCTGGGAACCCTTCGACCAAGGCGTGGTATGAGAGCCTTGGGATCACGGTTCTGGAGACACCGATGTTCGAACTGCGCAAAGCAGCGGGCGCCGTCGGCTGCCTGACCGGAATCGTCGCGCGGGAAATGGGGTGATCAGCGACTGGGACGGGCGGATCATTGCGGTGTTTCCAATATTCCCATCGGTGCGATCAGACGACTACGCGGGCGAGGACTTCTGTGACGACATTTGTCGTCTAATCTCTCGTTAATCCGACATCGGACGGGTGCCGCGCAGTGTTTTGTCGGATTTGACTAAAATCTTCAGCACTTTTCCGCCATCCCGAGCGTTCCGACCTAACCGACCGAAAAGAAATTTTGGAACATCTAGCGCCCCCAGAGGGTGGTTGGGGCTGCCTGAGCCGAAGACAGAGGGTGGGTGGGGCTGCCTGGGTAGAAGATCGCAGAAAATGCACTCTGTCAGACCCATGCATCCAGCAGGAAGGATTCCAGATTGGATCGGCCCGTCTGGCCGCCAACGGCCCAGTGCTGGACCAGCGTCCATCGGCCTATGCAGCTCATCGCGATTACACCCCATTCCCGAGGCGTCCCGGACCCCGATCCGGGACCTTTCGAGGCTCGCCCAGGCTTCTGTGTCCTGTGGATTCTCTCAGCTGTCCCGGGTCTTCGCCCGGGACGCGTCAGCAATGCGTGACTGGACTACCGCGCCTGAACCCTGCCAGACACTTGGTCCCCGTCGACGATCCGGCGCACCAAGCCCCGCCGCGCATCTTGGTCTTCCGGCAGGGGCAATCCTTCGGCGACGGCGAAGGTCCCGATGTAAGGCCCGGTGAAGAGGACACGCTTATCGGTCAGGGCCGCCAATTTCGCATCCCTGTCAAAGCTGTGGCCTAATCCCGAAAGGGTAAAGAACGGAGCTTTCGCAGCAGGCTCCAGATAGCCTTCGATCGACAGGTCGTTCAGCGGCCCGGCAGACCCAAAGAACCGGCCTGGCGTGATCCATTGCGGGTCAAAACGGTCGCCGTCCAGCGCACCGCCCACTGTGGCAAAGGTGCCTATCCCCGGCAGATCTGCGCCGAAGGCCACGGACCGCCCACCGACTGTCAAAGCACCGCCCAGGTCGCTTTGACCGATGACACCGGCAATGACCGATACGGTCGGCTTCGCGACAGGATCGATGCGCGAGGCAATAACTTGCGTCCCCCGCCACAGGCCTGAAACCGCCACCCATTGACCGCGCTTCCACGTCCCCAGGCCGCTTGACTCTAACACCGCCGGCACGCCCGCCACCATGGCCGTGCGTCCTTTAACCTGTTCGACCTGACCTATCACGGGGTGAGAGATGTGCACGCGCCGGGCAACCAATGCCCCGTCAACAGTCGCGGCCTCGACCGTCAGGCTGTGTCCGATCTGCAAACTTTCGGCATCCACCCGACCGAAAGCATCGGTCACCTCGGTCTCTGCATTTGTCTCGATGCGCAGTCCATTGACGATGATGCTGCCGAAATCCGTAACGACGCCGACGATGCCTGTTCCACCAATACCCCCGCGCGGGGATTTCTTGGTTCCGCCAACCTCGACCGGCCCGGCACAGGCACCTAAAACACTCGCGCCAATCCCAAACAACGCCACACGGCGATCAACTCTTGGCATCGTCCCCGTCCCCATCGTCTTCTTGGTTCTCCAGGTGGTTGCTGGCACCATCCCCAGCCTCGTCTTCGCGATAGAAGAAGACGCCAAACCGGAACCTTTGCGTGCCGTCCTGGTTATCCAGATCCTGCGCCTGCAGGTCGTTCGCCATTTCGTTCACCGTCTGTAGGATCGTACTGGCCTTGTCACGCGCCTGTTCCTCGATCTGATCCACCGAACCTGATGTAAGGCGATTATAGAATACTGCGCGCTCCATAAACCTTGGATCATCGGCCAGCAGGTTATCAACTGCTGCCGCAATATGATCGCCGACATTTTCCGCGAAGAAGTGAACGCGCTGGTCCGGGTCTGCCGGACCCAAGAACGCATCCGTTTTAAGATGGACGACACCGTCTTCCACATGGACCAGATCTTGGCGCAGCAATTCGTCCAGCACCGTGCGCGGGCGAATATCCTTACTGACCATTCTGACGAGGCTTTCGAAGTTCAGCCCGGCATCGCCGCTGCGCGGCAAGGGCGTCGGGCGACCATCAGCCCCGCGCGCATCAGGATTTGCCATCCAGTGCCCCAGGACCGAGGCAATCGTTGTGACCTTTTCCTTAGCAGCATCATCTGCAGTCGGATCCGATCCCCGGAAATCCCGGACGTCACGCCGGTGCACACCGGTCAGCATACTGATCCGGCTGTCGGTCTGTCGTTCCGTGGGAAGCTTGAAGTCTTGTTCGGCAACTTCAACGTAAAGCCGCTTGATGATCCGGTAAAGCGCGGGGGCCGTCATACCCTGGGCAATCATGGCCCGGATCAGAGGCCGCAAAAGCCCCTGAAGCACGCGTCCAAACGCGCCTGATCCATCGCCTGTAAATCGCTCCACCATGATTGTGAACATATGGACCGTGTAAAAAATGTCCACGTTTACCCTTGACGGTTTCACCTGGCAGAACATGTCTCCAAATCGTGTGGGAAAAATGCCCACAAATGGGAACAGGAGATGCAAAATGAAAAAGATCCTATTCGCGCTGACCGGCCTGGCCTTGGCCGCGTGCAGCCAAACCGGAAACACTGAAAAAACCGCAGCCGCAGCCGCGCCTCAGGCGGACATCGTGGACACCGCGGTCGCCGCGGGCAGCTTCAACACTCTGGTGGCCGCGGTTCAAGCCGCAGGTCTTGTAGATACGTTGAAGTCGCCGGGACCGTTCACCGTCTTTGCGCCGACGGACGAAGCCTTCGCAGCCCTGCCTGCCGGAACGGTAGACACGCTGCTGAAGCCGGAAAACAAGGACCAGCTGGTCGCAGTGCTGACCTATCATGTCATTGCAGGCAAAGTGGAATCCGGCGATCTGGCCGGCAAGAAGCTGAGCGCGCCAACTGTCCAAGGCAGCAATGTTGACATCGACGCCACGGGCGGCGGTGTGGTTGTCGACGGCGCGAATGTCGTTGCCGCTGACGTGGGCGCCACGAACGGCGTGATCCACGTCATCGATAAAGTGATCCTTCCGTAAGCACAGGATCACCTGTTGCAAGAGGGCGCCGTGCCCCCTCATTACGCTCTCTTGCAACCCTATCTCTGCTTTGTCCTTGAACCCGGTTGGGTTCCGACGCAGATTGCACCTAGAGCCGGTTAACGGCATAGGTGAGGCATGAGCGGTGCCGCGGAAATCGAACGCCTGATCGATCTGATGGCCAAGCTGCCAGGTCTGGGGCCGCGCTCGGCCCGGCGCGCGGCACTGCACCTGGTCAAACGCAAGGACCGCCTTCTAACGCCAATGGCTGAAGCCATGGCCGAGGTCGCCCAGACGGTTCAAAGCTGCAAAATCTGCGATAATCTCACCACCGGCGATACCTGCCAGATTTGCCTGGATCCGCGCCGTGCAAACGGGTCAATCTGCGTAGTCGGCGATGTTGCTGATTTGTGGGCGATGGAGCGGGCCGCAGTTTTCCGTGGCCGCTATCATGTGCTGGGCGGGCTGTTGTCTGCCCTGGATGGGATCACCCCTGAAACGCTGCGCATACCGTCCCTGGCGGCCCGAGTGCGCGGTGATCAGATTACCGAAGTGATCCTGGCCCTGAACGCCACTATCGACGGTCAAACCACGGCCCATGTCATCGCCGAGTACCTGGAAGGCACCGGCGCACGGGTCACATCGCTGGCCAAGGGCGTGCCCATCGGCGGAGAGCTGGACTATCTGGACGACGGCACGATCACCGCGGCCCTAAACGCCCGTCAGGACGTCTGAGCCGCGTTTTTGGACCGAAGTACTGCCGGAATTGTCACCTTGACCCGTAGTAATGTACACTAGCGATGTGCGAGTTGAGGGGACCTGACATGCCAAGAAAGCCGATCATTACCGCCGCGGTGGCGGCAAGCCTTGCCACGTCCGCAAATGCATCGATTGAAACTACCGCCGAAAAGCTAGACGATGGGGATATCATCGCCACCGGCACGGTCGCTGATGACATCTTGATCCATGAGATCTCAGATACCGAATTGGGGGATCTGATCGGCCCTTGGGAGCCTCCGATGGACCTTACAAATGCCGCCGATGACGACGCCCAATTGCTTGCCCAGACGTATTATGGCGGCTCCGCTGCTGATACGATCTACGCGGGTGGCGACAGCGTCCGCGGCAATACACTACCCGGCATCAAGAAACCGGGCCAGGGCATCACCCTGGACAATGGGATCAAGAAACCGGGCAAAGGTATCACCCTGGACAACGGGATCAAAAAGCCAGCCAAGCTGCGCAAAGGTCAAAAACTGCCGAAGCTCAGGCAATAGGTCGGCGGTCATAGGAACGTCGTTTAAGCGGGTGATTTATGACTTCAATTCAGGGGGTGCTTAAGTGTCCAAATCCAAACCCATCGTGACCACGGCAATCGCCGCAGGCTTGGTCGTCTCTGCCGCATCGTCTGATGCCCTGGCTGCGCAAGACAAAGATCTGCTGTTCCCACAATGGCAGAGCACGGCCGATGATGCACTATTGGCTTTGGACGAAAATGACTGGCTGGAGCCGCTTTTCCCAGCTGATCCCACTGAAACGGAAGAAGAATTCATCGAGATAGACACCGCACAGACGTGCTGTGGTAATCCAAGCGCCGACACTGTGACACCTGGCGGGAATGATCGCAGCGATGGCAATGGGATCAAGAAGCCGGGCAAAGGCATAACGCTGGACAATGGCATCAAAAAACCCGGCAAACTGCGCACTCAAGGCGACGTTGGAAACCAGCGCAAACTAAAAAAGAAGAAAAAGCGGAACTGATCCTGTCGCGGGTATTTGGTAATCTAAGCGTATTCGACACCAGTCTCCATTTGGAAAACCAAATGCAGAGAGGCCAAGGCATCTGCCAGTGGCCTTTTGCTATCGTTTAGATGCGATACTAGGATGGTTTAATCCGCGCCAGCCTCTTTACCGCCCTGTGGTTTGTAGTTCGTCTTTTCGACGATACGGGCCGATTTCCCACGACGGCTGCGCAGGTAGTACAGCTTCGCGCGGCGGACTTTACCGCGGCGGACCACCGTGATCGCGTCGATGTTTGGGGAGTGCAGCGGGAAGATACGTTCGACGCCCTCGCCGAAGCTGATCTTCCGGACTGTGAAGCTGGCGCCCAAGTTGTTCCCACCGCGGCGGGAAATGCAGACGCCTTCATAGTTCTGGACCCGGGTACGCGTACCCTCGGTTACTTTGTAGCCTACGCGCACGGTGTCGCCCGGGGCAAAATCCGGGATTTCTTTGCCGAGTTCCTTGATGTGCTCGGCTTCCAGCTGTTCCAGCAGGTTCATTGGCTCAATCCTTATCTGGGCTCGACTTGTCGTCGACGTTGTGTGCGTCCGATTGCTTTGGGGCTTTTCCGCTCTCACGATCTTTTTCGTAGGCGGCCCAGAGGTCGGGACGGCGATCTTTGGTCAACCTTTCGGACTGAGAGAGCCGCCATTCGGCGATCCGCGCATGGTGGCCGGACAAAAGCACATCCGGCACCGAGCGCCCCTCCCAGACCTGGGGTCTGGTATAATGCGGGTGCTCCAACAGCCCCCGCGAGAAACTTTCTTCTTCGGCGCTCTCCGCATTGCCCAGGACCCCCGGGCGCAGGCGGATCACCGCATCCAACAAGGCCATGGCCGCCGGTTCCCCACCGGTGAGCACATAATCGCCTATAGAGATCTCTTCGATCCCACGCGACTCAAGCACCCGTTCGTCCACGCCCTCGTAGCGACCACAAAGCAGCGTAAGCCCTTCGCCCATCGCTAGTTTTTCCGCCATCGCCTGGTCAAATATGCGCCCACGAGGGGACAAATAGATTACCGGCCAGCGAAGGCGGTCCGATACACCACTTCTGGCGGCAAAGTCCAGCGCTTTCGCGATGATATCGGGCTTCATGACCATGCCCGCACCGCCCCCTGTGGGGGTATCGTCCACTGTGCGGTGTTTGTCCGTGGCGAAGCGGCGGATATCGATCGCATTCAGCGTCCAGAGCCCGTCCTGCAAGGCCTTACCGGTCAAGCCATGGTCCAGCACGCCTGGAAAGGCGTCCGGGAACAGCGTCAGGACCTGGGCCGTGAAAGCTGCAACCTTTTGGCGGTTTTCCATAAGAGGCCGGGGTTGGGCGGACACCTGCGGCTTCAGCATGCCGTGAGAGCGGGGTTTCGGTGGGTCAGTCATAATAGTGGCCCGCAGTCAAAAGCTTGGCTGCAGCTTGCCATGCGTTCACGCCATCGACTGCGGATCGACCAGTGGTCGTTTGAGCCCAAGCAGACAGTGCTTCCAGAAATGGGTCTAGTTCTAAGTTTTCTGACGCTGCGGGCTCTGGATCGCGCTTTGCTGCGGCAATCTCGGCGTGCAGTTGTCGAACGAATGCAGCAAAACTCTGGGCATCTCGGACCTCTTCAATCATTTGACCGAGATCACTCATCCCCAACCTCGCTCAGATCCGCCACGATGCGCTCTGCGGTCAGATCCACCGTAGGCACAGCCTCCCGCGTGAAGGGCAGCATCAGTTCCCTACGATCGGGACCCAGAACCTCCAGCACATCGCCTGCCCCGAAATCATGCACTGCGCGGACTTTGCCCAGATCGGCCCCACCGGTATCCACGACGGAAAGCCCGATCAGATCTGCATGGTAGAACTCATCATCCGGAAGGGCAGGCAACCGGTCGCGGGGTGCATAAAGACGGGTGCCCTTCAGCGCCTCGGCATCCTCGCGGGTCTGCACATCGCTGAGGCGCGCGGCATAGCCTTCTTTGATTGGACGGGTGATCGTCAGATCAAAAGACCGCTCATCCTCGGACACCAAAGGCCCATAGTCGGCAATCGCGCCGGGGTCCGCGCAGAAAGATTTGATCCGCGCCTCTCCCTTGACGCCGAAGGCACCGGCAATCGCGCCGACACAGATCATACCCTCGGGCTCAGCCATTCTTCGCACAATCCGGGTGGTCGGGTTGGTAGTAAGCAGACGTCTGATCTTCGCAAAGCCGGTTCTTGCGCCCATCCGGTGAACTGAAGAGCACCCAACCCAACCCCAAGGCAATCGCCGCCACGACGATGCGTGTGATCCAGGCGGTTCGGCTGTTCGTGGCCTCTTCCATCTACAAGCCCATCTGCACCCCGCCCGTCACGGGCAAGGCGACCCCGGTGATATAGCCCGCGGCAGAGGATGCAACGAAAGCCACCAGTTCGCCGATCTCCTCGGGCGTTCCAGATCGGCGCAAGGCAACCGTTTCATAGCGCTGGGCATGGATATCCGCCAATGTCACACCCTGTTCTTCGGCCATGCGCTGATTGACACCCTCGTGCATGGATGTCGAAATAAAGCCCGGACAGATCGCTACCGCGCGCAGACCCTTGGGGCCGAACTCGGCGGCAATCGTCTTGGTCATTCCGATCAGCGCGTGTTTCGCCGCAGTGTAGGCCCCAAATGCCCGTTGTGCGCCCAGCCCGGTCATGGACGACATGGTGAGAATCACGCCCTGGGTTTTGCACAAGGCCGGGATCGCGGCCTGACAACAGTCGGCTGTACCCTTGATGTTGACGGCGAAGGACTGAGCCCAATCGTCTGGGGTGATCTCTAGGAACGGTTTGGCACCGATGGTGGTACCGGCATTGGTGACCAGGATGTCGAGCCGACCGTGATCCGCCAAAACCGCGGCGACCACATCATCGATCTCGGCCCTGTTGGTGACGTCCAAAGCTCGGGCGGTGGTGCCGGGAATACCTTCCGACACTGCCGCCGCATCCCCGCCGACGCGGTCGGTCACGATCACCGTAGCCCCGTCCCGGGCCAGACACCGGGCCGAAGCCGCACCAATGCCATCGGGCGAGCCGCAGCCCGTGACAATCGCAATCTTGCCTGTCAGGTCCCGCATTCCACCCCTCCTTCAGCTTGCCGAAAATACTCAAGGGGTTGCCATCGGAGCGCCATTGGTCCGAGACCCGATGGCGACGGGCAGAGCCCCCGCAAAGTGAGATTGGCCGAAGTCAGTCCTTCTTCTCTTCCTCGCTACCTTCTTCAGCAGCGCTCTCCTCGGCAGGTATTTCCTCTGCCGCAGCTTCTTCTGGGGCGGCTTCCTCAGCAGGTGCGTCCTCAGAAGCGGCTTCTTCCGCCGGAGCCTCGGCTGCCGCGGCCTCTTCTGCAGGAGCTTCTTCAGCAGGAGCTTCTTCCTCGGGCTCGGCGTCTTTGGCGGCTTTCTCTTCCGCACGCGCCTTGGCCTTTTCGCCGGGTTCACCCTTCTTCGGATTGCTCCGCTCTGTCTTGTCGCGCACGCCTGCGGCTTCCAGCATCCGGGCAATCCGGTCCGTCGGCAGGGCGCCTTTATCCAGCCAATGCTGGATGCGCTCCATGTTCATCTTCACCCGCTCTTCCGAGTCTTTCGGCAGCAGCGGGTTATAGGTTCCCAATCGCTCGATGTAACGGCCATCCCGGGGCATCCGGCTGTCCGCCGCAACGATGCGATAGAAGGGCCGCTTTTTCGACCCGCCGCGGGCCAGTCTGATCTTCATTGCCATGGTGTCTCTCCTTTAGATGGCGTGGCGCCCATGCCAGGGCGCTATTTCTGAAACTGTTGGTGGTGACGGATCACTTCATCGATGATGAAGCGTTGAAATTTCTTCGCGAATTCCGGGTCCAGACCGGACTCAGCGCACATACGTTCGAGCCGTTCGATCTGGCGTGCTTCGCGATCGGGGTCGGCGGGCGGCAAGGCGTGCTCAGCCTTCAGCTTGCCAACATTGGTCGTGCATCGGAACCGTTCGGCCAGGGTATGCACCAACACAGCATCGAGGTTGTCGATGCTTTGGCGAAGGTCTGCCAACAGTTCCTCTGCGCGGTCTGCGTCGCTCATGATGCCTCCCCCGGCGCAGTGTGACGGTAAACAAGCCCGCCCGGATCAAGGGGCGCCGCCTCGGTATCCAGAACGGCGCCCAACCGCTCGGCCAGCCGGATCGACCGGGCATTGCCGGGATCGATATAGCTGACCAGGGTCTTGGTCCCGTAGACTTGGTAGTCGTGATCGCGGGCGGCTTCGGCGGCCTCGAAGGCGATGCCTTTGCCTTCAGCGCCCTCCCAGATCAGCCAGCCGAGCTCGCGTTCTGGGAAGCCTTCGGGGTGCCAGACGCCGATCTGACCGACCGAGCTATCCGACCCTTTGACCGTTACGGCCCAGGGCCCGAACCCGTTCAGGTCCCAGTGCCCGGCCTCGGCGGAAAAACACTTCCATCCATCAAAGCGGGACCTTTCCCGCCCCACATACTGCGCGCGTTCCGAGGTGATGAAATTCAGATAGCTGTCCAAATCCTGGGCTTTGGGTCGCCGCAGGATCAGGCGTTCGGTCTCGATGACGGGGTTCATGCCAACGTCTCCGGACCCGGATGGCGCCAGATGGTTAGCACTCCGTGAATGTGGTGGTCCCAATCTTCGTCGCGGGTACAGCCCATGCGCTGGGCCAGGGACATCGAGCGTGTGTTGTCCGGGGAAACCACACTGATCGCCGTGGTCCAGCCAAGAACGCCATAGGCGTATTCGCGGGCCTTGAGCGCTGCCTCGTAGGCGATGCCCCGGCCTTCCCCCGCCGCTGTCACGGACCAGCCGATTTCTCGGCCGAGCCAGAGGTCGGGATAATAGCAGCCGACGCGGCCCAGATAGCGACCAGTGGCTTTTTCTTCCAACGCCCACATGCCGTAGCCGCGCAGCACCCAGTGGCCGATATATCCGCAAAGCGCAGCGAAACCGCGCTCCGGCGGATGCGGTCCGCCGATACCTTTCGCACGGTCCGAGGTTTGGAAGGCTTTCTCTTCCTCCAGATCCTCGATCCGGTGGCCGCGCAGGATCAGGCGTTCGGTTTCCAGAACCGGGATATCGACGGATATCGCACTCATGCCGCGACCCCATGCCGCCAGATGCCAGTTCCGACCTCTTTGCTGGCTCTATCGTCCAGCACAGCCCCTAGGCTTTTGGCCAGCCGGGTTGACGGCTCGTTGTCTGGGTTCACGCAGCTGACAAATGTCGGCAGCAGCTGCAATGCCCAATCGCGAACGACTTCGGCGGCCTCTTTGCCATACCCTTTGTTCCGATGTTCTTGCGCCAGGAACCAGCCAAGTTCCGGCTCGCGGTCTTCCCATTCATATCCGACGAAGACAAAGCCCAGCCGGGCGCCATCTTCCCGCCGATGCAGCACAAACGGCCCGTGCCCATGCAGCAACCAGCACGCAACATGGCCGCAAAAGTCGTACCAGGCGTCTTCCGGTTTGGTTGGGCCACCAATCCACTCGCACCCGGGCTCCGTGACGATCCGCAGCCAAAGCTTATAATCCTCGGCTTCTGGTGCGCGCAGGGTCAGCCGTTCCGTTTCCAGGACCGGCAGGACCGCGCGGTGGGCCTTCGCCGCTTCAGTGGCGGGGCCCGTCGGCGGAACTGTGCAGCGCGCCAGGGTCATGCGGCCACCGGCTGTGGCAGGGTGAAGACATCCCGGGCAATGCCATCTGGGAACACCTCGCGCGTGATCTTCGTGCCGCCCAGGCGTTCGGCCAAACGACGCGCCGGCAGGTTTTCATCCCGCATGTGGGTTTCAACCACGGGCCAGCCTAAAACCATGTAGGCCCATGTCAGGACCGCGCGAGAGGCTTCTGTGGCAAAGCCCGTGCCGCGGGCCACGGGCATCAACCACCACGTCAACTCGTGCCGCGGCCAGTCCGCGGGATGCGCCAGCCCGGTGCCACCCACAAACGCAGCATCGCCCTTGCGGAACAACAGAAACATGCCGAAACCATTGCGCGCCCATTCGGCGATATCGCGGGCGAGCAAGCCTTCGACTTCATCCTGCGGGCGTGGCGCGCGATAGCCGCCCTTTTGATCGTTTGGGATCGCATAGAACGCCAGATAGTGATGCAGATGCTGTGAGGCCGGTTGGACCAAATTCAGGCGGTCTGTTTCCAATGTGACGACGGGGGCGGTCATCGTGCCTCCGGCGCTTTGTGACGCCAGACCTGCATTTCGCCATGGCGCTCATGCACAAAGTTGCCTTCATGGGTGGCGCCCAGACGCCGCGCAACCGCAGCAGAGCCGTCATTCCCAACCGCGACAAGACTGATCGCCGTGGTCCATCCCAGGTCTGAATAGGCATGGTCCAAAGCGGCGCGACCGGCCTCGGTGGCGTAACCTTTGCCTTCGAACCCGTTCATCAGATCCCAGCCGATTTCCGGTTCCGGCCAGCCATAAGGGTTCCAGGGACCGATCAGCCCGGCAAGCTTACCCGTTGCCTTTTCTTCGACCCCGAACCGGCCATAACCACGCAACGACCAGTGGCCAATTTCTATCGCCAGGGTACGCCAGCTCCATTCCGCAGTCTCAGGACCGCCCACAAAGCTGGACCGGTCCGAGGCATAGAATTCCGCCAACGGCTCGAAATCCTTAAGCCCCAGCGGGCGCAGGATCAGACGCTCTGTTTCGATGGTTGGTGGTGTCGTCACTTCTTCTTACCCAAACCGGACAGACCCGGCGGCAAGGCCGGACCGCCAGGTCCGCCCAATCCTGGGAAGTTCGGCGGCAGAGCGGGGCCACCTGTCGGTGCAGCGCCCGCGCCCGGCCCCGGCATGCCTGGCATGCCCGGTGGCATCCCGCCCGGCATCGGGGGCATCTTGCCGCCCATCATGCCCTGCATCATACCCATCAGGCCGCGTTTGCCCTTCTTACCCAGCTTCTTCATCATGTCCGCCATCTGACGGTGCATCTTCAGCAGGCGGTTGACGTCCTGCACCTGTTGCCCGCAGCCCTTGGCGACGCGCTCCTTACGGCTGGCCTTCATCAAGTCAGGGTTGCGGCGTTCCTTTTTCGTCATCGATTGAATGATCGCGATCTGACGTTTGACGACCGTGTCATCCATACCAGCCGCTTCCATCTGTTTTTGTGCCTTGGCCATACCAGGCAGCATCCCCATGATGCCGCCCATGCCGCCCATTTGCTGCATCTGTTCCAGTTGCTTCTGCAGGTCGTTCATGTCGAAGCGGCCCTTCATGAACCGCTTCATCTGCTTTTCGGCTTCTTCCTGCTCGATCGTTTCCTGGGCCTTTTCAACCAGGCTGACGATGTCGCCCATGCCCAGGATGCGGCCCGCGACGCGCTCGGCGTGGAATTCTTCGATGGCATCCATCTTTTCGCCGAGCCCGACGAATTTGATGGGCTTGCCCGTGACGGCCCGCATGGAAAGCGCCGCGCCGCCGCGGCCATCGCCGTCCATCCGGGTCAGCACGACGCCTGAGATCCCAATGCGCCCGTCGAAGTTTTCCGCCGTGTGCACAGCGTCCTGGCCGGTCAGACCATCGACGACCAACAACGTCTCGTTCGGCTGAGAGAAATCGCGGACCTCTTCGACCTCGGACATCAGTTCGTCATCGATGGAGAGGCGCCCGGCCGTATCCAGCATGATCAGATCATACCCGCCCAGGGTCGCCTGTTGCTTCGCCCGCTTGGCGATAGCAACGGGGTCCTGACCCGCCACGATGGGCAACGTGTCGACGCCGATCTGGGTGCCAAGCACGGCCAGTTGCTCCATCGCCGCAGGGCGGCGCGTGTCCAGGCTGGCCATCAGGATGCGCTTGTTGTCTCGGGCCTTCAGCCGGTTGGCCAGTTTCGCGGTGGTCGTCGTCTTACCCGAGCCCTGCAAGCCCACCATCAGGATCGTCGCGGGCGGCGTGTCGATCTTCAGCTTGCCCGGATCGGGGTCATCCCCGGCCAGAACGTTGATCAGCGCATCATGGACGATCTTGACGACCTGTTGACCCGGAGTGACGGATTTCAGGACGGATTGACCCGTGGCCTGCTCGGTCACCTGTTTGATGAAATCGCGGGCGATGGGCAGGGAGACGTCAGCCTCCAACAGAGCCACGCGCACTTCGCGCATGGCGGTTTTGACGTCTTCCTCGGTCAGCGCGCCCTTGCCGGTCAGACCGGTGAGCACCCCAGACAGGCGTTCAGATAGAGCTTCGAACATTTTCAGTCCTCCAAACGACAATCGCACCGGTGGGCGCATCCGCGCTGACCGGTGGCGATCCCGGGCCCGCCCGGGACCGGAAGCTTGCATACACTTCCGGAACGGGGCGGCATATATTTCAAGCCTTGGTCAGAGTCAATTCTTGGCCGCGGCGCTATGCAGCCAGGTTTCTATCGCTTGCGCAAACTGCGTCCGATCAAACGAGTTCAGCCCAGCTTCCATAGGAACATCGCCACCATTAGTCATCAGAACCAGGCGTTTCAGCCCCCGGTCGTCTCCGGCACCGCGTTCCAGATGGACACCCGTGATATTGGTCAGTTCTACCCTATTCCAGGACGATCCAATGATCCGGCTGATTGTCCACGTCACATGGCCCGCAGGTCGGTCGAAGATGATCTTCAGCGGCGCAAGATACCACCAGGCGAAGACCAATAGAGCGACCCCAACCACACAAAGTCCGATCTGGGTCCAGACCCCCTCGTCACCGGCGCCGGTGATCCCTCCATACAGCAGTGGCGGTGCGAAGATCAGGCAAATTATGATCCCATGCCAGGGCCGATCGACGATAATCAACTTCTGGTCCGTGTTTTCTAGGATCTTCATCTCTGACATCCTCCACGCTATATGCGGGCCATGATATATATAGTGGCCGCCTTCTATCAGTTCACGGGGTTACCCGATCCGGACGGTTTGCGTCCGGGGCTGCGGACTGTGGCCGATCAGGGCGACGTGAGAGGCTCGATCCTGGTCGCACCGGAAGGGATCAACGGCACCATCGCGGGACGTCGGGAGGGCGTGGATGCGGTACTTGCGCATATCCGCAGCATCCGGGGATGTGCGACGATGGACTGCAAAGAGGCAGAGACGGAAAAGATGCCTTTCCGGCGTCTCAAAGTCCGTCTGAAACGGGAAATCGTAACGCTGGGCGTTCCGGCGGACCCGAATGCGCGCGTCGGCACGTATGTCGCGCCGGCGGATTGGAATGCAGTGGTGCAGGATCCGGATACCGTGGTGATCGACACCCGCAACGATTACGAGATCGGCATCGGCACATTTCAGGGCGCTGTCGATCCAGGCACTTCCAGCTTCGGCGGGTTTCCGGATTGGTGGCACGCCAACAAAGACCAGTTCCAGGGCAAGCGGGTCGCGATGTTCTGTACCGGCGGCATTCGATGCGAAAAAGCATCGAGCTGGCTGTTGGACCAGGGCGTGCCGGAAGTGTTGCACCTGAAGGGCGGGATCCTGAAATATCTGGAAGACGTGCCTGCCGTCCAAAGCACATGGCAGGGCGAATGCTATGTCTTCGATGACCGCGTCTCGGTAGGCCACGGTCTGACGCCGGGATCACACACGATGTGCCATGCCTGCGGGCGGCCCGTCGCGCCCGAGGATCTAAAGCACGACGACTACCGCCAGGGCGTCAGTTGCGCGGCCTGCATCGGCGAATACTCGGACGAGGACCGGGCACGCTTCGCGCAACGCCAGGAACAGGTCGACAGGGGCGAGTTTTAGGCGAAAATCTCGGCATCCGTTCCGGGCTGCAATGGATCATCGCCGTATCGATTAGGTCCATCAGTGCCCCGCTGGATCGTCCAGACCAACAAGACCAACGAAAATATTAACAGCAATACGGCGGCCAGCCAAAAGATCGTCGAGTCGACAAAGGTCGCCTCGCCCAATGTTAGTGCGAGATAGAAATCATCTGTCGCGCTGGTCGGGAGCGCTTGAACAAACAGATTGGGCGCGACAAGGATCTGCCACCACCCGGATCGGTTTGTGTCATGCAATCTACGTGCCCCGGCGGCATAAAGCGGGATCGTGGTTACTGCCATCAGAACCCAATTGGCGACGTCGCTAACCTTTGCGGATCCCACACTTTCCGCAAGCGCAATCACAACAATCACGAAAATGAAATAGGCTAGGATAAACCACCAGTATTCCGATCGCGATGCCCGCCCACTGAAGTCAAAGTGCTTTTGAAAAAGACATGTTTTAACTGACCGCAAAAATGTCATGGCACCCCCAGGCTTATGCCGCCGCAGGTTGCCACGCCCGGTCCTTCACCGGCAAGTGCACAATTGCAGAGAACAGGCCCAACCCAATCGACGCCCACCAGATCACGTCGTAATTGCCATAGACGTCATAGATCCGGCCACCCAGATAAATGCCGATGAAACTGCCGATCTGATGGCTGACAAAGACGAAGCCGTAGAGCATGCCGATATAGCGCGGTCCGAACATGGTCGCGACCAGCCCTGAGGTCAGCGGCACCGTGGTCAGCCACAAGAGCCCCATTACGAACGAGAAAATGATCACCGTCGTCGGCGTAAACGGGAACGAGATGAAGGTGAAAATCACGATCGCCCTGAGGAAATAGATCGAACTGAGAATATAGGGTTTCGGGAATTTTGCCCCCAACTGGCCGACGATCAGCGTACCGACGAAATTGGCAAAGCCGACGATCGAAAGCGTCCAGGCGCCCAGCTCTGTCGCCGGGCCTTCCGGGGTGGCGCAGACCTCGGCGACGAAGGCCGGGAAATGCGCGCCAATGAATGCGACGTGAAACCCACAAACAAAGAAGCCGATGGTCAGCAAGACATAGGACGAATGGCCAAATGCGCGGCGGATGACGACGCCTGTGGGCAGCAACTCTTCAGGCGTCTGGCTGGCCGGGATCTGTGCCTTCAGGAACGGAATGCAGGCTGCCATGGGTAACAGCAGCAACGTCATGATCATCAGCGTAACTTGCCAGCCATAGGCCTCGACCAACATTCCCGATATTGCGGGCAAGGCCATCTGACCCAGCGACCCGAAGGCAGCCGTCAACGCCAGGGCCTGACTACGCTTTTCTTCCGACGTTGCCCGGCCCACCACCGACAAAATCAGACCAAAGGCCGTGCCGGAAATGCCCAGGCCGACCAAGACACCCGCACCGCCATGCATCATCAGGGGTGTTGTGCCGAAGATCGTCAGCACCATTCCGGCGAGGTAGACAAAGAACCCCAGCCACAGAGCCCGCCGATCGCCATAGCGATCCGCAATCCAACCGAACAAAGGCTGCCCCAGCCCCCAAACCATGTTTTGCAGGGCCAGCGACAGCGAGAAAACCTCGCGCGGCCAACCGAATTCATTCGAGATCGGATCCAAGGTCACGCCAAAGACTGATCTGACGCCAAAGCTGAGCGTCAGGACCACCGACCCGGCAAGGATAATGACGGCAGTGTTGGAAAGACGGGCCATGGACGCGCAAACCTTCAAGCAAGTTGACGGGCGACATTCGCGGGATTCAGGCGCCGTCACAAATCATTTGTTCTGCGGCACCGGATCGCATTTGGTGATGATTGCCTGGAAGCGCTGCAAATACCTTCCACGTAGATGGCGTCAGATTATAAGCCGTCGCCTGTCCCTGCTGGACGGCGCGCTGGGTCCCCAGCCGTTTCTGCAGCTATTTCTCAACCCGGTCTGGCAGTGGCTGGACCAGGATGGCAACGAGAGCCTCTAACCCGATCTTCGGCATTGCGAGGCATAGACTTGGCCATTCGCGTAGTTTTCGGTCAATGCCATTGTCGTCGCAGAGGTGAAGCTGGACCCGAAGTTCATCTGACTGGGTCCAAACGCTAGCCCGCCGTTCTTTTGCCCGACAACTTCAAACTTGCGCCCCTGAACCTGCCACTGGCCTTGGAACGTCATCTGAAACTGTCCGGCACTGCCGGCTTCCAGCCCTTGTCCCTGGGCCGTACCATTTTGATAAACAACCATATTGAACTGTCCACCGACGGCATTGGCCGGCTTGCCTGGCGCGGTGTTTTGGAACCCCCATTCGCAGAACCACTGGCCCACAGGGTTTTGGTTTTGTGCAGTTGCACTTCCAATCGTTCCACAGAAAGCGACAAGCACTGCGGCAAACTTAAAGATCCCTTTGGTCATCGATACCCCTCTACCCCTGATACATCGCGTGGCGATCCTATCCGGTCTGGAGCGCGAGGGGAAGCCAAGCATCGTCGTTGGCTTATGTGTTTGAACAGGTGGCATCGCCGGGGCTAAGCTTCGATGTAAGCCGGGAGGAGCGTATGGGCGACACAACGACCGCAGCGACCACGTCCATGAAGGGTGGCGGCTATTACAGCAGATCGACGCAGGGCGCCAAGCACGTCATCGACAATGCCAAAGGCATGCTGCTGGACGCAATCGCAGATCTGCCGGCACCGGTTGCAGGACAGCCCGTTCGCATCGCGGATTACGGGGCCGCGGATGGCGGTACATCCAAGCGGGCAATCTATGACAGCATCTCTGCCATCCGAGGGCGCTGGCCGGATGTCCAGATCCAGGTGACCTACACGGACCTGGCCTCGAACGATTGGTCGCAGCTATTCAAGTCGATGCAGGGTCTCGATGGGTCCGAGGACAATTATTGGACCGACTTTCCGGGCGTCTTTGTGCATGGATGCGGGATCGGGTTTCACCATCAGTTGCTGCCTGATGAGGTGCTGGACCTCGGCTTTTCGGCGACGGCGATGCACTATGTGTCAGAACGACCCTGTCAGATTGATGACCATGTCCACCATGTCGGCGCCACCGGGGCGGCTTTGGCAGCGTTCGATGCTCAGGCCGCTCAGGATTGGGAACGCATCCTTCTGGCCCGGGCGGCCGAATTGCGCCCAGGCGGCCGGTTGGTCATCATGAGCTTCGGCAAGGATGAAGCGGGCCGATATCTGGGCAATACCGGCGGCGTGAACATGTTCGACACGTTCGATCTGCACTGGCGCGCCATGGCCAAGGAAGGTGTGATCACTGCCGAGGAATATACAGCGGCGACGTTTGCCCAGGTCTACCGCACACCGGATGAGTTTAAGGCCCCGCTATTGGATCCGGGCTCTGCCGTTCATCGCGCAGGGCTGCGGTTGGTGACTGCCCATACCGGTGTCACGGCCTGTCCATATCGTGCAGCGTTCGATGCGGACCCGTCAATGTCGCCCGCTGCCTTTGCCGAGAGCTATGTTCCAACATTGAGATCCTGGTCAGAAACGGTGTTTGCGAACGCCTTGGACCCGTCCCGCCCAGCAGATCAACGCGCGGCCTTGGTGGATCAGTTCTATGGCCGGTATCAGGACATGGTTGCAACGACACCCGATGGCCAAGCCATGGACTACGTCCACAGCTACCTGGCGATCAGGAAGGTGTAGTGCTCAGCTCGCGTCTGGGCGACTTGCGAGCGCGCGAAGATCCTCGCCGGTATCCACGTCCCGCAGCCGATCCGCGAAGCCGGTCCGCAATGGCGCCAGGCTGTTCACTGTGTCGCCAAGCGCATGCTCGGTCGACCAACGCACATCTTTAAGGGCCGGGCGCGGCAACCGCATCTGGCTGTTCGACAGTCCAACCAGCCAAAATCCGCCATCGTTGGCCGGGCCCAGAACCACGTCGTGCCCGCGCAAGGCGTCGAATGTCGCTGCAATTGCCGTGGGGTTTGCGCCTGGAGTATCAGACCCGATCAAAGCGACAGGACCCGGCGGCGCTGCCCGCAGGGCCCGGAGCATCCTGGCGCCGAGATCGCCTGTGCCCTGTGGGTGTCGCACCGCTTCTGTGCCCCAAGCCCTACACAGCAGCGCCCGGTCAGGCGTGATGCAAAGGCGCGTCGTCCAACGACGGTCCCGCGCGGCAGTGCGGACCAAGCCCGCGGATTGATGCCGGTACCACCATGCGGCCGCCGTCATGCCGATATCCCGACCAAGGCGGGTCTTTACCCGGCCCGCGATCGGTTCTTTCGCGAAGATGATGAGCGTGCGCTTCATCGCGACCGGCTGTATCCGCGCGCCAGTTTCTCGGGCGGCGTTCCCAAAAAGTACCGGATCAAGGTCAACAGATTGCGCCCGCCGCGACGAAACCATCCTTCTGTTTCGTACCGCACCGCGTCGGTCAAGATCTCGCAAGGCAGCATTCGCAGGTGCCCCCGCAATCGGCGTACTATGGCGACATCCTCCATCAACGGAATTTCGGGATAGCCCCCGGTCTGATCGTAAAGTGTCCGGGGGATCAATAAGCCCTGATCGCCATAGGGCAGACCGAATAACCGGGAGCGTAGGTTTGCCCATGCCGCAACCGGGGCCGCCATCCAATGGGTCGAGGCAAAGCGAAGGTGAAAATAGCCAGCGTGCCGAGGACGCGTTCGGATATGGTCCCGGACGGCCTGGGCCCAATCGGCGCCCAAAACCGAATCCGCGTGCACAAATAGCAGCCACTGACCCCGTGCTTGCCGCGCACCGGCCGCAAGCTGTTTTCCGCGCCCCGGCGAGGTTTCGACCAGCAGCGCGCCGATGGAGTCCGCCACGTCTTGAATAGCATCGGTCGAGCCGCCGTCGGCCAGGATCACCTCGTGGATCAGCCCCTCGAAAAGGGCTTCACCTAAAGCGCCCAGACAGGGCCCAATCCGATCAGCGGCGTTCAGCACCGGGATGACGACGGAAACTGGCGCGGTCATGACGAACCCCGTCCTGCAGCAAGGATCAGCACCCAGGACACCGCCCCAAGTGCTGCAAAGCCCAGGATGATCGGTAACGCCGTTCCGTCAACCTGCCGGGCAATCGCTGCACCTAACGGGACAGCAACCAATGTTGATACCGACATCATGACGGACGATGCCGTGCCTGCAATATGACCTAATGGCTCAAGCCCCAAAGCATTGAGATTGGCAAACAGCCAAGCCGACCCGATGAAAACAGGACCGCAAATCGTCAGGAACACCCAAAGTGGTGGATTGCCTGCATATAGAGAGGCAGACACCAGCGCCCCGGCCCCTGCCGCGGCAACCGTCATTCCTGCCCCGATCAGGCAAAGACGCCGCATGCCGACGCGCATGACCAGCCGGGACGAGGTGAATTGCCCCAGCGCGAAGACCGCAGACATCCCGGCAAAACAGATCGGGAACCATGGGCCCAAGGCGAAATGATCCTCGAAAATCTGCTGGGCCGAGGCCAGCATGGCAGCGAAGCTGGAAAAAATCGCCGCTGCCGCCAGGGTATAGCACATGGTTGAGCGCGTGGTGACCACCTCGGCAAACGCGGCGATCGTCGGCCGAAAGCTGAGGGGCCGCTTGTCGGTTGGGTTCAGGGTCTCCGGGATGCGCCCGATATGCCATCCGGCACAACCGAGGGCGATGGCGATATACAAAAGAAAGATCGCACGCCAGCCGCCCAAGGCCTCTAATCCCTGGCCGATCAGGGGCGCAATCATCGGCACGGCCATAAAGATCGTCAGAATCAACGAGATCATGCGCGCCATAGCCCGTCCGGCGTAAAGATCCCGCACAATCGCGGTGGCGACAACGCGCGGTCCGGCTGCCCCGAATCCTTGCAGAAATCGGCCGATCAGAACCCCCGTCAAACCCGGCGACACCATCGCAATGACGGCTCCGACACAATAGAGCCCCCAACCAAGCAGTGCGGTTCTGCGCCGCCCCATGGCATCTGCCAAAGGCCCGAAGATCGGCTGCCCAAGGCCGAGACCCAGGAAAACGACAAAGACAATCAGTTGCTGATCCGCCGGGGAGGTAAAGCCCAGATCATCCGAAATCGCATCGAGCGCAGGCAACAAGGCGTCAATCGTCAACGCAACAACCGACATGATCATGGCCAGAAAGACCAGGAACCCAAGGGGCGCCCGCCCCTCTGTGCGGTCAGTCTCGGATGGCAGTGACATGAGTGGCGCGTTCCGACAAATCGATCCCGGGGGATGTATAGGTCTGGAGCCTGCGGCGCCAGCGCCTTATATGCGGGGAAGCGGAAAGAAAGGGCCACCGAATGTCCAACGCATCAGGGCTGACAGGGATCGCTGCGCCGGATCGGGCAGTTCTGCAACTGGCAGGCGCCGACGCGCGCGCGGTATTGCAAGGCGTCGTCACGAACGATGTGGACGCCGTTAAACCCGGGGCCGCGGTTTATGCCGCCTTGCTGACACCGCAGGGGAAATATTTGGCGGACTTCTTCATGCTGGATGGCGGGGAGGACACGGTACTGCTGGATGTCGCCCGCAATCAGGCCCAGACGTTGGGCATAAAGCTGAAGATGTACTGCCTGCGCAGGGATGCAAACATCAGCGTGCGCAATGATCTGCAGGTGGCGTTGATCTGGGGCGGCGAAACGGCACCTGTCTTACCGGAGCCCGCATGGTCGGTGAAGGATCCCAGGGATCCTGCCTTGGGCTGGCGAGCATACGGACCCGATATTCCAGCGGTGTTGCAAGAAGTTTCGGTTAGCGACCGTGCCGCATATGACGCGCTGCGGATAACACTGAATGTGCCGGAATCCGGTATAGAATTGCAGGCCGAGCAGACCTTTATTCTGGAGGCCGGGTTGGAACGTTTGCACGGCGTCGATTTCCGCAAAGGCTGTTATGTCGGTCAAGAGGTTACCGCCCGCATGAAGCACAAGACAGAGTTGCGCAAAGGTCTGGTCCGCGTGCGGATCGAAGGCACGGCGCCTGCGGGCACACCGATCACCGCCAGCGGCAAACCGGTTGGAACATTGTTTTCCAGTGATGGGAACCAGGCGTTGGCACATCTAAGATATGATCGAGCCGGTCCGGATATGATCGCCGGCGAGGCAAAGGTACACTTCGAGCAAGTTTGAAGTCCGTTCCACCTCGCGTCTCGCCCGCCTCGGGGCGCTCAAGCGGCTTCTGAAGTTGAGCAAAGCCGAAGATCGGCGAGGTCCTCGGGCGGGCACTGTAGAAAATTCAACTTGAGCCGGCCGCTTGCCGGCGCTGTCAGGTGGCCGCCTCTAGCCTTCGGATGCACGACTTAAAATATGCCAGGACGAAGAGGCCCCGGCGTGAGCGATCCGCCTAATTTCAGAGCGCCGCGTATTCCGCCGATCTCGGCGGCAGGTGCGTCACGACCCAGAAATGCGCCAGGGCGATCACCACCGTCGCGGCGGTCATCCAGAGGGCCTGCCCGGCGAAGTTCACGCCCAAGTCGATGGCCAGTCCTGTTATTCCGGGACCGATTGCCGACCCGACAACCATAAAGGCCGAGGCGACTGCCTTGATCCCCCCGATATGTCGGGTGCCGTACATTTCCGCCCAGAATGCCCCCCAAACCGCATGGGAAATTCCGGTTGATACGCCCGTCAGTGTCAGCGCGACCCACCAGGACCAAATCCCGGGGAAGGGTCCGACCATGGCCATTCCCGCACCCAGCGGCAACAGCATGAAGGGCAGCAAACGATCCGGCCCAAACTTATCGGCAAAGTGCCCGGCAATCAGTGACACGATCACCGTCGCCACGGCATAGGCCGGATACGCGGTTGTCATATCCACCTTCGACCAGTCCATGATCTGCCCGATATGCACGGCCTGAAAGAAGATCACCGTGCCGATGAAGCTGTGGGCAATAACGGCTGGGATCAACGCCCAGAATAGCCAGCCTTTGACCATCCGTGCCCTGGTCCAGTGCGTGCCATCTCGGCCAGGGGATTGCTCAGCCGGTGTTGCGCTTTTCGGCTCTCTCTCATCCCGGGCCATCCAGGCGATCAGCGGGGCAAACCCCGCTATCAGAACAACGGCCACCACCAGCCAGACCGACCGCCAGCCGATGATGGGCTCGGCCATCGCAGCCAGACGCGGCAACATTGCTTCGCCCAGGGAATACCCCAACCCGGCGATCGCCACGGCGCGCGCCCTGTGGGCCCTGAACCATCGGGCCATCGCGGTAATGCCCAGATGACTGATCATACCCTGGCCGCAAAAGCGCAGGCCAAAGATCAAGACGACCAGCAGCCATGGGCTGTTGTTCAGGTTCATGCCGATCGCAACGCAGCAGAATGCGGCCAGGATCATCATGGCCAATCGGCCGACGCGGATTTCATCAGCGAATTTTCCGGCCCACAGCAGAACAGCGGCCGAGGACAGTGTTGCGATGGTATAAATCCCACCCCACTCGCCGTCGGTCAGGCGGTACTCTTCCATGATCCGGTCGGCAAAGATCGAAATGAAATAAGTCTGCCCAAAGGACGAGCAAAAGGTCAGCACAGCGCCGACGCCCAGCCAGCGTGCATTGTCCAGATAAAATCGGGAGATCATCTTCCCGCCTTACGCACAAAAAAGTGGCCCCGCCAGGAAATTCGGCAGGGCCAGTCGAGGGAGGGGAGTTTGTCTTAGGCCGTTTGCAGCCTGCGTTCTGGCTGATGCAGGCCAACCACAACCAGTACTGTCGCACCGATGATCCAGTAATAGGCGGCATCCAGGCCCGCGAAGCCCAAAGCGAACGGCGCTGCAGTGAAGGCCACGCCAACCAGGGCATCTACGATCAGGTGAAAGCTATAGGGCACTAATCGAACCAGGCCGGTTTCGTGGTCTGTAAGGATGGTCAAGATCAAGGCAGCGATGCCGGTTGCAATAGATGCCGTCACGGCCAGCGGACTGGACGCCCCCAATCCCAGCACGAACGGCATAACGATCAGGCCAAGGGCAACCGGATAGTCCAAGTAGGCGTGGATCTGTTTGGTAACAAAGCGCATTGGATTTCCTTTCGGGGTTGACCCGGTTCCAGGGTCTTGGAGTCTTTGGTTTGGATTACTTCAGGGCTGCGACGCCAAGCGGAACGGAGAACTTGCGGCACCAGATGTAGACTTCGTTGAAGTCGTCGACGTTCACAGTCGGTGGCACAATGTAGACCTGCAAACCGGTCTTGTTCTGCAAAACGCCCAAATCAGATGCATCGACATAGGTGCCATCCTTGCCGAACCCGACGCGGGGGTCAGGAGCGCCATCCAAGCTGAAGTCGCTATCCAAGATGACCACAGCGCCGCCATCGGCGGTTTTGACGATAGTCACGCCGCCTGTGGTTATGTGATCGCTGGCACCAACGAAGCTGCCTGTCTGCGTATGACCAGTATCGCCGGCAACAGCAGGGCCAGCGACTGCAGCTGCGATGAACGCGGCGGCAACAAAAATCTTCTTAATCATGTTCATGGATCTGTCCTTTTTCGGTTTCGGTTTTGGGGACGTTGGTCGTCCTTCCAGGGGCCAGTCATATAGTTTGGAACCAAATGGTACAAAACACGTTTCTGTGAGTTATGGACTTTTCGGTTCCCAATGATATGTAGGCTTAAATCATGAAGGATATTCCATGGCCCGCCCTCGCGAGTTTGATACGGATACGGCCCTTACCGGCGCGATGGATGTGTTTTGGCAACTCGGCTATGAGAATGCCTCGTTGCCCGATTTGCTGTCCGGCATGGGAATCACGCGGGGGTCGCTCTACAAAGCTTTCACCGACAAGAAGACCTTATTCTTGACGGTGCTGACCCAGTACGATGATGCCGCCGTTAAACCTGCAGTAGCGATGCTATGCGACCCAAAAGTACCGAACGGTCTTGACCGGATCGACGCGCTATTTGGCTTGGTGCTAAGTCGTGTCCGGGCGGGAGATCGGCGGGGATGCTTGTTGTGCACGGCCGCGGCCGGGCCCGCCATGGATGACGCCGACATTTCAAAGGCCGTCGGTGCATTGTTGGCGGATATGCGTCATGGGTTTGATCAGGCCCTTAAAGATGGTGGAGTACAGAGAGAGGGGCAGGCTGATCTTTTGCTGACACAATATGTTGGATTACGGATCATCACCCGATCGCAAGCGCCGCTGCCGCTGCTCTCCACTGGTGAAAACAAAAAAAATAGATCAGCTGAGGTTGATCCCACTAAGAATAATCGACATCCCGACCATCCAAGGGCGGCCTCCTTGTACGGAAGTGGTGAATCGGTGGTTAGACAAGTTAGGACTGAGAAACGTCACGCATCTGTGTGACTTTGGTTGGGAAAAATTTTAAGACGGAAAAAAGGAGATTTAGGCTGG
>JBCCHJ010000028.1:0-58763 GCA_039028795.1 Pseudomonadota bacterium | reverse complement strand
GTAGTTAAGTCCCACCAGCAATGGCAAATGGCCATTACGAATATTCTCAGATCATTCAGAGATATTTGGCCATGCACAGAAAATTTCAGGCCACGCGCAGAATTATTACTATGAATACCTCTGAATCAGTCAGGCATTATAGTAAAACAATTTCAATTCATACGCATCACTTTTTTAGAAGCGTCTTTGATGCTGCTTGCAAACTCAATTTATCCAGCGTTTTCAGCTGGTATGCGTCTGTCTTAAGACGAAATCTCTTGCCTTCGGGAAACGTCCTCTTTCGCGGAAAACTTAGTGCGGACACGTTGTTTGATGTTGTCCCACAGCTTGGCCATACCGAGTGGCTCGTAGATCATGAAGACAATGATCAGCACCCCGAAGACCACCAGTTCGATGGACGAGATGATCGTCGCATCAATCGCACCGTGGAAGACATTATTGCCGATACTATTGAGCAGCACAGGGAACAGTAGGATGAATGCCGCACCGATGAAGGCACCGCTGATCGTGCCAAGGCCGCCGAGGATCACCATGAAGAGGATCTTGAAGGACAGCTTGATGTCGAAAGCGACGGGCTCCATTGATTTGAGATAAGTGAAGGCGAACAAGGCCCCGGCGACGCCGCAGTAGAACGCGCTGATGGCAAAGGCTTGCAGCTTGGTCTTCAGCAGCGAGATCCCCATGGACTCCGCCGCGATGTCCATGTCGCGCACTGCCATCCAGTTTCGCCCGGTACTGCCCCGCGCCATGTTCATGGCCAGAATGGTCAGGACCGTGACGACCACGACGATGACAAGATACATCTCCATCGGCGTGGTGAACTCACGTCCGCCGATGACGATGTCCTGTGCGGTGATGATGCCCGAGCTGTCGTAGTTCTTGAACCAGCCGAACTTGTCGATCATCCAGATGATGAAGAACTGCGACGCGAGTGTTGCCACCATCAGATAGATGCCGCGCACGCGCAGGCTGGGCAGGCCAAACAGAATGCCGAAGGCGGCAGCGATCAACCCAGAAAGAGCCAAGGCCCCGAAGAACGGCAAATCCGGCACGCGCAGGATCAGGTTGTAGCAGGCGAAAGCGCCTGCTGCCATGAAACCTGCAGCCCCGACGGCCAACTGCCCCGCATAGCCCATGACGATCTGCTGGCCGATGGCGGCCAGCGCCAAGCAGAGCCAGGGGATCAGGATCGATGAGTACCAATAGTCGGTTTTGATGACGAATGGGATCACCGCAAACGCTACGACCATCAAGATGATGAAATTGACGATGTCGCGTTGGGAGTATCCCAGGAAAATCGGTTTCTCAGCCATATCGCGCCCCTAAACCCGTCTGATGATCTTTTCGCCGAACAGGCCTTCCGGCCGGTACAGCAGGAAGAAGATCGCCAGCACGAACGGTGCCCAACCTTCAATGGCGCCGCCGAAGAACGGCCCAACATAGACCTCTAGAACCTTTTCGGTCATGCCGATGATCAGGCCACCGACGATCGCACCGGGGATCGAAGAAAATCCACCGATGATCAGGACCGGCAGCGCCTTCAACGCCAGATCCACCAGGGCAAACTGAACGCCTGCCCGGGCGCCCCACATCATCCCCGCGACCAGGGCAACGACACCTGCCGCGGTCCACACCATCAGCATGATCGAGGGCAGCGGGATGCCGATGGAACTTGCCGCGCCGGGGTCATCCGCCACCGCGCGCAGGCCGAGGCCCATCTTAGTGTATTTGAACAGCAGCGCGAGCCCAATGATCATAGCCGCCGCGACTAGCCCTGCGGTTAGATCCAATGCACTGATGAAAAGCCCTGTCGCGTCGATGATCCACGGGATCGGGAAGTCGCCGATGCCGAGATCCAGGCGCCGCACCTCGACGCCCCACATCGCCTGGGCCAGGCCCTCTAGCACGAAGCCAAGGCCGATCGTGGCCATTAGCAACGTGTCCTCTGACTGGTTCATCAACGGTTTCAGCACCAATCGTTCGGTGCAGAAACCGACCAGGGCCATCAGCAGGATCGTGACAAGGAAGGCCGCGAAGAACGGTAGACCCAATTCCATAAAGCCCACGAAGGATAGCACGGCAAAGAAAACCATCGCGCCTTGGGCGAAGTTGAAGGTCGAGGACGCCTTGTAGATCAGCACAAAGCCCAGGGCGACCAGCGAGTACATGGTGCCCGCCAACAGGCCGGCGACGACGACCTCGATGAAGAAAAGAAACTCAGTCATGGGCCACCCCCAGGTAGGCGTCGATCACGTCTTGATTGTTGCGAACCTCGTCCGGCGGGCCGTCTGCAATGATCTTTCCATAGTCCAGGACCACGACGTTGTCGGAGATATCCATCACAACGCCCATGTCGTGTTCGATCAGGACCATGGTGGTGCCAAGCTCGTCATTCACTTTCAGGATAAAGCGGCACATTTCCCGCTTTTCTTCGACGTTCATGCCTGCCATCGGTTCGTCAAGGAGCAGAACCTCGGCCTCGGTGGCCAGGGCCCGGCCCAGTTCGACCTTCTTCTGCAGGCCATAGGGCAGTTTTCCGACCGGGGTGTCGCGGATGTCCTGGATTTCCAGAAACTCGACGATCTCGTCGCACTTTTCGCGATTGGCTTTTTCTTCGCGGCGCGCCTTCGGGAATTGGAAAGCCACGGACAGGAAATTGGCGTTCATGTGTAGGCGCCGCCCGACCAGAATATTGTCCAGGACCGACATGCGCTTGAACAGCGCCAGGTTCTGGAATGTGCGGGAAACGCCGATCTGGGCGATGGAGTTCGGGCTGATTTTGTCCAGAACCTTGCCCTTGAAGGCGATGGTGCCCTGTTGCGGTTTATAGATCCCGTTGATGCAGTTCAGCATCGAGCTCTTACCAGCCCCATTCGGTCCGATGATCGCTTTGATCTCGTGCTGCAGCACGCTGAAGGAGCTGTTGGTGATCGCTTTGACGCCGCCGAAGCTGAGCGAGATGTCTTTCACCTCTAGTATTGGCGCGCCGATGGGAAAGTTTCTTTGCTGTGTCATCACGGGTTCTGTCCGGTCCAGGCTTGCTTGTCTGTTCATGAATGATGCAGACCGGCGTGGGATTCGCTTTCTTCACGCAATACATCGCGGAAGTTCTTTCGGCCTTCCTTGGAAATACCCAGGTAAAGTTCCTTCACCTTCTCATCGTTCATCAGGTCCTGCGCCGTTCCGTGCAGCATCACGTGCCCGGTCTCGATGATGTAGCCATAGTCAGCGTTACGGAGGGCAACGTTGGTATTCTGTTCGGCCAAAAGAATGCTGACGCCTTCCTTTTGGTTTAGCTCTTTGACGATATTGAAAATCTCGGCGACCAGTTGTGGGGCCAGGCCCATAGACGGCTCATCCAGCAGCAGCATCTTCGGTTTTGCCATCATCGCCCGGGCTACAGCGATCATTTGCTGTTCCCCGCCCGAGGTATAGCCCGCCTGGCTTTTGCGCCGTTCTCGTAGTCGTTTGAAATATCCGTAGATCTTTTCCAGTTCGTCCCTGATTTCCATTTTGGAGAGTTTCCGGGAATAGGCGCCGGCGATGATGTTTTCTTCAACCGTCAGGTGTCCAAAACAGCGTCGTCCTTCCAGCACCTGAACGAGGCCAAGTCCCACCATGTCAGCCGGGGTCTGGCTCTTTACCTTGGCGCCATCATAGGTGATGTCGCCATGCGTTACTTTTCCCCGTTCGGCCGCCAGCATCGTCGAGATCGCTTTCAACGTCGTGCTCTTGCCTGCGCCATTGCCGCCCAGCAGAGCAACAATCTTACCGCGCGGTACGGAAAGCGAGACATCGTGGAGTGCGGCGATGACGTTGTCATACACCACCTCGACATCCGAGATTTCCAGAATGTTGTCCGAACTCGCGTTCATGCTTGGTCCACCCTCGCCTTAAAAAGTATTCCCTGGGCCCGTGCTGATGTGACGGGCCCAGGGAGAGGTCGGATCAAAGACATGGCATAGGCCATTCGCGTCCCTGATCCGTCCGTTTCGTCAGAGTTCGTGTCAGCACGCCTTCGGTGTGATGTTGTTCTCGCTGGCGAACTTGGCGGCGGAGTCTTCGACCAGTTTCCGGATGTATTGAGGATCCAACGGAGCCTCCCAACCGGTAACCTGTTCGAACTTTTCACCGTTCCATTGCATGACGGCGAACTTGCCGGCGCCTTCGTGGTTTGCACAGGAAATCGAGAATGGAGCGACCATCCCTTTGATACCGATTTCCTCAAGCCGGGCATCGTCCATCTTCAATGCCTCGTAACCGTCCCGGAATTCTGCACCGGTTACGGCTTTGCCGACCTTGCCGTGCATTTCCTGGGCGATCCGCATCGCCTCGATCCACATCACGGCAGCGCCAAGCCCACGGTTCCAGTAGACGGACCCCACGCGGCTTTCATC
Organism: Pseudomonadota bacterium; assembly: GCA_039028795.1. Taxonomy (GTDB): domain Bacteria; phylum Pseudomonadota; class Alphaproteobacteria; order Rhodobacterales; family Rhodobacteraceae; genus Thermohalobaculum. The sequence continues at coordinate 54,366 of JBCCHJ010000028.1, read as the reverse complement.
CGCAAGGTTGCCCTTACCAGCGCCATAGACCTGATCTTTGATTGCTGCGACCAGGGGGTAGTCTGCGCCCGGCAGTGCATTTGCGACGGCATAGGTGCCCACAGCAGCATCACCGGCTGGATACATGTCTTCTTCAGCGGCGCCGAAGGTCACATACATCATGCGGTCACGTGGAAAACCGACGCGCGCGGCGTTGGTCATAGCGGTCGAGTTCATGCCTGATCCGGCGCCCCAGAACGTCACCCAGTCAGGCTGTTCGCGGCGGATCTGCAGCCACTGCGATTGCTGCTCCAGGCCCGGCGGCGGGATCGAGATTTCGACCAGTTCGACGCCCCAGTCCTCGGCGATCTTGCGCATGGCAGGCAGCGGCTCGCGGCCATAGGCACTATCGATGTGAAGGTGCACGATCTTCTTGCCCTTCATCGCTTCGATGCCACCTTCCTGTTCGGCCATGAACTTCATCTTGACCGCGATCTGCGACCAGTAGTGGCTGGCGGCGTTAAAGACCCATGGCCAGACCCGGCCATCGGCACCATCCGTCCGGCCATAACCGTACTGCGCCAGAACGACATTGTCTTCGGCCATCCGGTTGATCACGGCATAAGCGCCCGGCGTGCCCAGAGTGTCGAAGACGACGATTTTTTGGCCATCTTTTTCGAGCAATCGCTGATAGCACTCGACCGTTTTCACAGCGTTGTACTCGGTTTCGCATTCCTGCCAGGTCAACATGACGCCGTTCACGCCGCCGTTCATATTGACGTAGTTCATGTAGTCGATTTGAGCGCCGTAGTACCCGGTCCCCATTGCTGAGTAAGGACCAACACGACTGCTTGCGACGGGAAAGTACTGAGTTTCCTCACTTGCGGCTATTTGTGGCGCTGCGACCGTCGCAGTCAAGGCCACAGCCGCGGTGGCCGAGGCCAGCCAATTCCTTGAAAATTCCATAGTCGTCCTCCCTTTGAACTTCTTTTGGGTAGTCGTCTCTGCAGGCACATCTCTCCTTTCGTTGGCCTGTTACATCAAAGCGTCGGTCCAGAACGTATGTTCAATTTCTGATAGGAAGTTTTGGCAGAGCGTTTTTCTGGGGGGTAGGTCTTCGTAAGTCTCGTCGGCAACCCCCAGCCGCTTCTTTGTTCCCACAACTTCCAAATCAAACAAAATTCTAGGCAACGCAAATTCAGTGCTGAAGCAGCCAGCGCTGGTGGAATCCTCCCTTGAATACTAACTTATCGCTGGGAACCCATGCCGATAGGTTGCATCGTTCGGTACTGTCTTACGACGGTAGTTGTAGTTTGCCGAAATTGTCAACCAAGCTGGCGATAGACTCTCTGCGACCTCAACAGCGTCACCTGGCTAACCCACGTGGCTGAGGTATGTAGGGCGACTTTGTGCGTCGGCGAGGCCGCCGGGTGAATGCGCCGGATGTGGTCGCCCATCTAACCATGGGCCAGAATGCCGAACTTGAGTTCCGCCTTAGAAACGATGCAGCAGGGAAGTGCAGCTAGAACTGAAATTTGACACCTAATGAAGCGTTGAATGGTTCACCGACATCGACGTTGTTGGGCCCCGCTGCAGATGTATAATAGGTTGTGTCCGCCACGTTCCGAACCAGGAAGTTCACGTCAACGTCGTCGTTAATCTGGTAGGACGCCCCCAGATCAAATCGGGTGTAGCTCGGCAGTTCTGGCGTATCCACGGCGGTGTTCACGCCGCGCGCGCCTTCATAAACGACGGCGCCGAAGACCCTCAACCCATCCAGTGCGCCCCTCTCGAAGCTGTAGGCTGCCTGCAATGATGCCGCGTGCTCTGGGACGTTCCGCGGACGGGTGCCACGAGGCAGCGCGCCTGCGCTGCTGCTGGTGAAGACGTCGGTGTATGTGTATGTCAGGCCAAAGCTGAGATTCTCGATCAACTCGCCCGACAGGTCCAATTCTACACCTTGACTGCGGACATCGCCGAGATTGATCTGTGCAATGCCGATCGGATCCAACGGATCGGATTCCAACACGTTTTCCTTATCTGTGCGGAACAGAGACAAGGTGCCGATCACGCGGTCATTGAGGTTAAATTTGGCACCGATTTCGTAGCTTTTCCCGGTTTCTGCTTCGACTTGCTCTCCTGCAGCATCCGTTGCTTGCACATTGTTTACCACCTCGGTCGTCTTATCCAGCCAAACCGCATCAAAGCGCAGACCAGCGACCAGACTCAACTGGTCGGTCACGTCGATTTCGTCTTGGATGTAAAATCCCAGCGACCTCGCAGTAAACTCGTTCACAAAATTCGCCGCTCCGAAAATCGATATGTCTGCTGGCGGTGCTGCAACGGGGAAGGTTGCGTTGAACACGTCAACCGGCGCCGAAGATGCCCCAAACAAGAGATCCGTATCGCGGGTTTGGTATTCGAAATCCGCCCCCAACAAAAGCGAGTGCGACACCGGACCTGTGTCGAAGTCGATCACCAGTTCTGGCTGGGCCGTCAGGAAAAGATCGCGCACCTCGACTAATCGGTTTTGCAAGATAGCAAAGTTCCCAGCCACGCCGGCCACCTGTGAACCTTCATTGCCGATGTCGTTGAAGTTGCCGTAAAGGCCCAGTCTGGCGCGGACGTTTTCTGAAAATCGATGATCAATTCGGATCGTGCCGTTCAGATAGTCGGATTCTCCGCTGCCGGTATTGCCTTCACCGAGGTTGAAGTCACGATCCAGCGGCAATCCACCATTTACAAAAAACACGCCGCGGTCAAAGGGCTCTTCGCGTCGCTGATAGGTGAATTCGGCATTGACGATTGTGTTCTCACCAATATCGAAGTCAATGACTGGTGAAATTAGAAAAAGATTGCTGTCGACATCCTGACGGAAAGACTGATCGTATTCAGCGGCGATATTCAACCGATAGCGCAGGTCCTTATCTTCGGTCAGCGGCCCGCCGCTGTCGAAGGTGAAACGGCCTTTGCGTTGCCGGCTGCCATCATCGAAGAAGCCGGAGGTTCCGGTCAGCGAAACTTCGTAGAAGTCGTCGAACAGCGGTTGTTTGGTAATCACGTTTACAAGGCCGCCGGGATCGGCACGGCCGAATAGGGTTCCGGTGGGGCCACGCAGCGCTTCGATCCGCTCGACATTGGCGGAATCCAGCGTTACCGGCCGCCCGGTTCGATTGCCATTGATCAGGAGGTTATCGACCAGAAAACCTCGGGCGATATACTGATCGCCGAATAACCCGCCGGTATTGTTGTCCGGCGATATCCCGGCCAGAAAGTCATAGGCATCCCTGACATCCGTCGCCCCGGAATCCTCCAGCGCCTGTCGGGTCACGGCCTGAACAGATTGCGGCGTCTTGATCAGCGGTCGGTCGGTTCGGGTGGCGGAAAATGAATCGGGGGCTGCATAGGTTTCGGTCAGGGTGCCGGGCAGGACCGCTTCTACGACGATCTCTTCGCCGATGAACTCATCGCTTGCTGTATCACTCGCGGACGGCACGACGTTTTGCGATGCAACCAGAACAGCCGTGTTTTCGCCCAGCGATTTTACTTTCAGACCTGTCCCGGTCAGCAAGATCTGCAGGGCCTCTATGGGGCTCATGGCACCGCTTACCGCTTGGCTGCGTTTGCCCGCCACAAGGTCGGTCGCAGCGCTAACTGCCAATCCGGTTTCAGCGCCCAATTCGGCCAGGGCCTGCGTCAGGGGCTGTGAAGGCACATCTATGATGTCCTGCGCCTGTGCCGACGTCTGGCCAATAACGGCCAGCGCCAGCAGGGTCAGCGCAGGCGCGCCGAATCGTGTGTGGATGGTCATGCTTTCCCCCTGTTCGGCCAGTCCGAAACGTCCGTCTCATCTGCAAAACGCAGTGAGGGCCGAAATATTCAGGGCAACTTCGAGATTATTTTGCGCGTAGGACCGTGTGGATCGGCGGCACAGCCAGCACTTTTGCGTCATGGGTTGCTGCAAGGGCGCGCAGGGCCAGCAGAGGATCGCCAAGATCAAATGTGCCGGAAACGCGGGCATTGGCCAGGCCTTCATTCATTATGGTGATACCGCCTGGCAGCCTTCGGTCGATCACCGCGGCAACCTGTTTCACAGTCAATCCATCTGCCACCAGTTTACCTGTTCGCCAGCCGGCTATGGTGTGCAGCTCTATCGACCGCCGCTGCGCGTCTGCATCGGGCGTCAGAGCCAAACGTTCACCCGCTGTGAGTGTCCAGCTCTCGTTGCGCGTTTGCACCTCGACCCGTCCTTCGAAGACCGTCACGATTGTTTCGCTATCTGAAAATGCGGTCTCGAAAGCCGTGCCCAAAGCAGTTGCGGTGACATCGCCGATCACAACGGTGAAAGGCCGGGGATCTTTTCTGACATCGAAGAATGCTGCTCCTTCCAGCAAAGTGATCGTTCTGGAGGCCGTGTCGATACCTTCCGCCAACGCGGTTGCGGCGTCCAAATGTGCTTTGTCGCCTGAAGTCAGCTCTATCTGCTCTGGCGCGCCACCGGTCCTATGGTCCGCCAAAAGCATGACGCGCAGAGGCTGGTAAAGCTGCCAGGCCAGCAGACAGGCAAGAAACACCATCACGATCGGTCCGCTGGTCGAGCGCTTTTTACGCGCCCCGGACACTGTCCACATCTGTTGGATCTGCGTATATGCCGCCATTTCCGCCGGACCGCGTCCAACGAACTCATCCCGCGCAGCTTGCATGCTGGGGTCGTTTGGATGTTCGCGAAGCTTTAGAAAAATATCCGCGGCGTCATCCAACAGCTTTTTACGATCGGGCTTGGACATGGGCAGACAGCCTTATCTTGCCATCGTTCATTCCCAAAACGAATTTGGCAAAGATTTTTTCAGTCCTGATCGGTAAGCCGCAAAGCCATATGGACCAGTGCATTGCGGACAAGCTGGTGAGCGCGCGAGGGGACAATGTCGAGGTGCCGGGCGATTTCGGCGTAGGTGCGACCCTCTAGCCGATACATCCGAAACGCCGTGAGTGTGCGGTCAGGAAGCTCTGCCAAGACCCGTGCAACGGCGAGCAATTCCTGGCGCGCCATGACAACCGTTTCACTGTCTGGTGCATCAGCGATCGTCAGCTTCTGCGCCTCTAGCCCGCTGCGCTCAGATTTTTGGCGACGATGCCAGTCCAATGCCAGGTTTCGTACAATGCGGCGCAGAATTGGCGCAGCCTTTTCCGCCGGATAGTGCCGCCCGTGCCAGCGCAGCCAACTGTCCTGAACAAGCTCTTCAGCAATTGCTGAACTGCGAACGAAGGATTTCGCCAATGCGATCAAGCTGTCGCGATCCTGAACAAATGTATCCAGGCCGATCGGTTGATCTTTCGCCGATTTGGTCATGCCTGCCCGCGCGCTGCCATGCCTGGCGGGACAGTTGATCCAGCTCGGCTCGTCTATATCGGGTAGCTTGCAATCGGGTCATAGGCAAGCCCGACGCCGATCACTATCGGTCAGATCTTCAAAATGATGCGGTGAAAAGAGTGCCCTGCGACCTCTGGCGTAGGTGTGGGCGACCACTCGGACAGCGGACACAGATCAATAGACGTCGCGCTGATAGCGATGGTTCTTCTTCAGATCTTCCAGATACGCAGCGGCGCTGGTCTCATCTCGATCACCATGTTGGGAAATCGTAGCTAGGATTGACTGCTCGACATCCGCCGCCATGCGGGAGGCATCACCGCAGATGTAGATTGCTGCACCGTCTTCGAGCCATTTGAAGAACTCTTCCCCGTCGCGCTCGATCAGGTGCTGGACATAGACCTTTTCAGCGCCATCGCGGGACCAGGCGAGGCTGCACTTTTCCAGCAGACCGTCATCGATCCATGACGAGATTTCATCACGGTAAAGGTAGTCTGTTGCCTCGTGTTGATCGCCAAAGAACAGCCAATTTCGGCCTGGCGCGCCGCGCATCTTGCGATCTTCCAGGAACGCACGAAACGGTGCAATCCCGGTGCCGGGCCCGATCATGATTAATGGCACAGTATCGTCTTCGGGCAGGTGGAAATGGGCAGAGCGTTGAACATAAACGCCGACGTTGCTGCCCGGCTGAACTCTGGCACCCAGGTATGTTGATGCGACGCCCTTGCGAGCGGAGCCCTGCAGATCGTAGTGAACCTCGCCGACGGTAAGATGAACCTCGCCCGGGTGCATTTTCGGACTGGAGGAAATCGAATAGAGCCGTGGCTGCAAGGGGCGTAGGCCATCGACCAGGCGTTGAGGCGTCAGCCCTTCGATGCCGGCCCGCAGGATGTCGATGATCTGCCAATCACCTAGTGGCTCGCAGGCCCAGGTCTCTCCGGTTTTTGGGGTTACTGTGGTCAGGTCCAGCGCCTGCAAAAGAGCCGCACGTAAGGTGCTGGCCCCGGATTTTAGCGCCACCGGCTCGGTGCCCTGAAAACCCGCCGCGTCCAGGATCGAAGTGACCTCGGCATTGTCGTTGATGGGCCAGAGACCCAGAGCATCGCCGACTTGGTAGTCCAAATCAACGCCGCCGCCTGCCAGCGATATCTCGATATGATTGACCCGTTTGGCCGAGCCCTTGCCGCTGAGGCAGCGCACATCCAGGATCGTGCCCACAAAGGGCGTGTTCTTGTCAAACTGCGGTTTCGGGTCTTCGGCAGCCGGGGCTTGGGCGGCACCCGCCGCAGCAGTGAACGCGTCGGCAGCAAAGACCGCCCCGCGCCAGTCGGCATATTCGTCGTCATAGGCGACATCGCAAACCGCCATCGGTGCTGCACGGGTTGCGCCCAACTCTGCCAGGCGGGCGTCCAGGTCCCTACCGACCTTGTTGAAATGGGTGTAGCTGGAATCGCCCATACCGCAGATCGAGAAGTTCAGGGTCGCAGGCAGGGGCGCGGCGTCCTCGGCCATCAGCGCCTTGTAGAAATTTTGAGCATTGTCCGTGGGTTCGCCTTCACCAAATGTGGCCGCGATGATGAGAACGTGGTTCTGGTCCGCCAAGGCCGCCGGACTGGTCGAGTCCAGTTCGGCGATCGTCGCGTCAAAGCCCTGGGTCGCCGCGAATTTGCGCAGGTCTTTTGACAAGGCCTCGCTGGCGCCCGATTGCGAACCATAGAGGATCGTTAGGGCAGTGCCTGCCTCTGGCTCGGCGCTACTGGCCTTAGCAACTGCGGTCAGAGCGTAAAGCCCAGTGAACAGCCCGCTCAGCCACATGCGCTGTTCTTCGTCGAACGGTGCATCTTCAGGAATGAAATCCGGCACCTTCGCATTGGGAGGCGCTGCAATTGCCTCCGCCACGCGCTGCATCAGGTTTGCGTCATGCTCGGTCATGAACTTCTCGGATCAGGCCATGCATCATGCCGCGATCTCCACTGGGGACAGCAGTTCCTGCAGATCTGCATCTGCGATGCGCCGCACGAATGTAAGAAATGTCTCTGTCCCCGTGCGTTGGGACATATAGTTGGCGATGACTGCCTCGACAACGCGGTTGATATCGCCAGACGACACCGGCCCGCAGAGACTGCGCGCGATCGCCTTGTCATGGTCGCTGCCTCCGCCGACGACGATGTAATAACCTTCTTTTCCGTCGGCCAGGGTCGTGCCCATTAGCCCGATATCACCGATATAGTGCTGGGCGCAGGAATTTGGGCAGCCGGTCAGATGAATGTTCAACGGCTGATCCAATGAGAAACGGCTTTCCAGATGGCGCACCAGGGCGGTGCCGTCTTCTTTGGTGAAGGCATGGGCCAGTTTGCAACCGGATTTCCCGGTGCAGCCCACCGCGCCGGCGGCGAAAGACGTGGCCGTCGTATCCAGACCAACTTCGGCTAACGCTGTTTCCACGTGGGTTGTTTCCGCATTCGCCACATCAGGGATCATTACGTTCTGCCAGACCGTCAGGCGAAGGTCGTTGCTGCCCTTGTCCATAGCCAGACGCCCGATCACCCGCATCTGGCCCGGTGAAAGGCGCCCCATTTCCTGGGCGATGCCGACGTAACTCATTCCGTCTTGCCGCTGCGGGTGTACACCGATATGGGCCTGGCGCAGAACGGATGGGCGCGGCAGATCGTGATCCTCCGCCAGCGTGGTCAGCCGGAACCCGGCGTCCAGTTGATCCAGCTTTTCCTGGGTCCGCTCGATGAACCAATCGATGCCTTTCGCATCCAACAGGTATTTCAACCGCGCTTTCTTGCGGTTCGTCCGGTCGCCGTGTTCACAGAACACGTGCAGCATCGCGACTGCCGCCATAACTGTCTGTTCCGGCGTACTGACAATGCCTGTATCCCGTGTCAGGTCCTTGTGGCCGCTGATCCCGCCCAGGCCGATCCGGCACCAGACCCCGGACTCGACCGGCGCACCTTCGCCAATCTCGACGGCCTGAAAACAGATGTCGTTGCTGTCGGCAACGCAGGACACGGTACCGCCATTGTCGAAGGAGATATTGAACTTGCGCGGTAGCGCCCGCAATTCGCGGCTGTTGAGCACCAGGTTCGACAGCCTGCGCGTATAGGATGACAGGTCGATCAACTCGGTTGGATCGAACCCGGCCGTGGGCGAGCAGGTCATATTGCGCGCCGAATCCGCACCTGACCCCTGGCAGGAAAGCCCGGCCTGATTCAGCGCTTCGATGACGTGCAGGACGTTCTTTGGCTCGATTTCGCGCATTTGGATATTGCCGCGCGTGGTGACATGGGCATAGCCGCCAGCATAGGTTTCAACGATATCCGCCAGGGCCAGCATCTGGTCACCCCGGCAGCGGCAGGACGGCATGCGCAACCGGACCATATAGCCAGGGCTGGTTGGCTCGACATTAAAGAATCCAAGATGGCGTAACAGAAACTGATCCAGACCCTGTGCAATTTCGTTCTTGGCGGTCCATTGTTCCAGCCGTTCCCAAAGGTCCAACGGGTGCAGCTTGTACTTTGCCAGTTCCTCTTTGCAGAGGTCTTCAATGGGCGTGCCGTGCACGCCTTCCGGTGGGGCCGCGACAGTAGCCGTGTTGGAGGACAATAGTAAGTGCAAGTCCAGTTTACCCAGAGCTGTGACCAGGCATTCGATCTGTTCCGGCGTGAAGCCCCTTTGGCGGAATGACCCATCCATTGGTTCGGTTCCCTGGTGCGTCCTCTCTGCCGTCAACCTGCGGCGGCCATATCAAGCCGGACGCGATGGTCCGGCATCGCGGGACGCGCGGCGACAATCTGTTCGGCAGGACCATCCCCGGGCAGATCGAATGTGTCCGTCTGCCGGGTCAGATAAACGACGTTGCGCGACCCCGCGGTGTTCGAAAGCTTGGTCAGCAACGCGAAAGGCTGTTTCGTTGCTTGCCGCGGCGCGAACAACACCCTTTCGGCATCGCGCCGGGCAAGTTCCAGCACCGTTTCCGGCAGATCACGGTCCATATAGATGATGTCTGCCTCTTGCATGCGTTGGACGGCAGCCATCGGCATTAAGCCGGGTTCGGTCGCCCCCAGCACAATGCAGAGGTGACCGGAGCTTTGCCTGTGGCCGGATTGGATGGCGCGGTGGATCACCTGCGCGGCCTCGTGCTCACGGCCAGCCGAGAACAGCCGCCAAGGCGCATCGCCGAACACCCAGCGCCAAAAATCGCGTCTGTCGCGCCCGTTGATCCGATAGACGACTTCGGTGCGCAGCCGGCCGGCAAGGGCTGCAAAAGCGCCAAGCCGTGGGTGAATCATCTCTTCAACACATGTTTTGATCTGACGACCCAGCAGCGGCGCAGTGCCTTCAGTGCCGATCGCTACGACGACCGGATCGCGGTCGACGATGGACGGCGTCATTGCATCGCAAAGATCTGGGTAGTCGACCACGTTGACCAAAGCGCCCGCGGCTTTCGCCCGGGCGTGCCAAGCGGCATCAGAACCCTTGCAGCCGGTCGCCACGAAAACCAGCGCGGCGTTTTCGAAGAGATTTTCGTCCCCGGCATCGACATTTCGTGCCTTGCCTGAGGCGACCAGACCGGCAAGTTCTGGGTCCAGATCTGGCGCGACCAGCCGCAGCTCTGCCTCGGTTTTCAGGGTTAAACGAGCCTTCTGCGTGGCCTGCTCGCCGCCGCCGACGATCACGACAGCTCGATCGGTCATTGTCAGGAACATGGGGAAGGTTTTCATGGTCGCCTCTCGCTCCCGTTGGGTCGCCGCGACGTCGTCGCGATGCGCTGGAACGTTCCGTGGTGTTGAAAGCTCCGCCTGCTCATTCCGCGGCCACTTTCGACATCTGCGGTATCAAGAATGCACGCAGCTCTGGTCGGCATGACCCGCAATTTGTGCCTGCTCCGGTCGCGGCCCCAATCTCCTCGACTGTTTGCAGGCCTTGGGCTGCGACGGCATCCACGATGGTACGCGCGCCAACGCCGACGCAGGAACAGACGATCGCCCCCGTATCCGGCTGGTCTGCGCCTGGGCGTCCGGCCAGCAACTGCATTGGCGCCAGATCTTGCAGCTTCGCAATGACGTGGGCCCGTGCGACCTCCACCGGTGTTTTGCTGATGAACAACGCGCCGACCGTCCGGTCGCCATCCCGCAGCGCAATGTGGACGCGTCCGGCGCTTCGGTCGATAAATGAAGCCACCGGTGTCTCGGCGCTTTGGCCGAACAGCAGACGCGCATGCGTTTCCCAGCAAAAAGGCGTGACGTCGCCCGCAAGTTCCAATCGCCAACCGGTTTCGGTCACTGCCTTCGCCCAATAGCCGATTCCGGGTAGATCCATGATGGTCGGCTCAACCGACGAGGCCGCGAACCCGTACCAGGCCGGGCGGTATGGGGCGGCTGATACTGCGGCACCCTTCAGCTCCGGCTGGCCCGAAACCGGGTCCGTTGCAGCGGGTACCATCGTGTCGACGAGACCTTCCGAAGCCCAAAGCGATGTCCAGTGCATCGGGACGAAGAGGCTTCCTTTGGGCGTTCGATCGGTCACCAAGGCACGTGCGATAACGTGTCCGTGGTCTGACTCGATCCGCACCAGATCTGCCGCGGCGATTTCCAATGCCTCAGCGTCTGTGGGATGGATCTCGACATAAGGCTCGGCCATATGCTGGCTAAGCCGAGGCGCTCGCGCCGTCCTGGTCATAGTGTGCCAGTGGTCACGGACCCGCCCAGTGTTCAGGCGCAGTGGACGTTCCGGTGATGTCGCCGTCGCCAGCGGCTGGTGGGTGACTGGGACCATCCGGGCACGGCCATCCGGCGTGAAGAAAAGGCCATCGCCGAAGAAGCGGCCGCCCCTGCGAGCCACAGTGACCGGCCAGCGCGTAGGCTGCAAGTTCTCATAGTCTGCGGCATCGATATCGGCGAGACCGCTGATATCGAAATCCCGGCCAAGCCCGCCTGCGATTCCCGACAAGGCGGCATGCTCGCGGAATATTTCGACCGGGCTTTGATAGTTGAAAGCTGACTCCCAACCCATGGCGCGTGCAACATCACAGATGATCTGCCAATCCGGACGTGCCTGGCCCGGTGGTGGTAGGAATGGTCGCTGGCGGCTTATCGTTCGATCGGAGTTCGTCACCGTACCCGACTTCTCACCCCAGGCTGTGGCGGGCAACAGAACATCGCCTAACTTCGCCGTGTCGGTATCCGGAAATAAGTCCGAGACGACCACGAACGGACACGCAGCAATCGCATCCCGCACGTGGTTCGCGGCAGGCATCGAAACGGCAGGGTTGGTCGACATGACCCATAGCGCCTTGATGTGGCCATCGGCACAGGCATCGAACATATCGACTGCATTTAGGCCAGGCTTTTCAGGCATCTCTGGTGCGTCCCAGAACCCCTGGACCGCATTACGATGAATCGGGTTCGTCAATTCCAGATGCGCGGCCAGCATGTTGGCCAAACCACCGGTTTCGCGTCCGCCCATGGCGTTAGGTTGGCCGGTGACGGAAAACGGGCCCATGCCCGGTTGTCCGATCCGTCCTGTAGCCAGGTAACAGTTCAGGATCGCATTGACTTTGTCGGTGCCCGATGTCGATTGATTGACGCCCTGCGAATAGACGGTGACCACCTTTTCGGTTCTGATCCAAAGATCGTAGAATTCTGCCAGGTCCGCTGCGTCCAGTCCGGTCTTGGCGGGATCATCGCCTTTGGCTGTTGCTAGCGCTTCCGGGAACTCTGCTACATGGGCAAGCACGTATTCTGCGTCGATCGCGCCGCGTTGCTCAATTCGCGTTAGCAGACCATTGAAAAGCGCCACATCCGATCCCGGGGTCAGCGAAAGATGCATGTCCGCCAGATCCGAGGTTGCGGTGCGCCGTGGATCGATGTTGACCACCTGCATGTTTGGGCGCCGTTCTTTCGCAGCGGCGATGCGCTGGAAAAGAACCGGGTGACACCATGCAAGGTTCGAGCCGACCAAAACAATCAGGTCGGCCTCTTCCAGATCTTCATAGGTCCCAGGCACCGTGTCGGACCCGAAGGCACGTTTGTGCCCTGCGACCGAAGACGCCATGCAAAGCCGCGAATTGGTGTCGATATTGGCCGAGCCGATGAAACCTTTCATCAGCTTATTGGCGACGTAATAGTCCTCGGTCAGCAACTGACCCGAAACATAAAACGCCACGCTGTCCGGTCCGTGGTCGCGGATCGCATTCAGAAACTTGTCAGCAATCAAATATGTTGCTTCAGCCCAACCAGCATCGCCGCCGTTGATCCGCGGGCTGAGCAGCCTTCCAGAAAGGCCGATGGTTTCGCCGAGTGCCGAACCCTTCGAGCAAAGGCGTCCAAAATTCGCAGGGTGATCCGGGTCACCGGCGATCTCGATGCCTTCCGGCGTGGACGTTGCCAAGACGCCGCAACCGACCCCGCAATAAGGGCATGTCGTTTGAGTTGTCGGCGCGGCCTGCATCAGGCGGCCCGTGCGAGCGTTGTTGGAATGGTGAGGCCGCTGCGGCATGGGTGAACGACATCACCCGGCAAGGCTGCAGCGGCCGCCATAGGGTCCAGCGGGATCGCCTGGATAAAGGAGGGGCCGAAGATCAGCATGTCACGCGCGTCGCCGACATGGATGCCGTTCTTTAACTGCTCGAAGAACCATGGCCCGTCCGAAACGTCGCCATACATAACCGCACCGATGATCTTGTCATCTTGCAGGACCAAACGCTTGTAGATGCCATGAGCAGCATCGCGCAAGACAATCTCTTCGCGGTCTTCGGCTTCGGCAAAATCCCCAGCGCTGAAAAGGTCTACGCCTGTGACTTTCAGCTTAGTAGAGGTCGTGGAGCCAGTATAGACAGCGTCTTCGCCCGCCAGCGTCTCAGCCGCGACCTTGGCCATCTCGTAGAGCGGTGCGACCAATCCATAGCACAGCCCGCGATGTTCCGCGCATTCGCCAACAGCCAGGATATCCGGATCTGACGTCATCATCCGGTCATCGACCTGCAGCCCGCGACCGCATGCCAGTTCGGCATCTTTTGCGAGCGTGCTGGCGGGCCTGATACCTACGGCCATGCAAACCAGATCAGCAGGGTATTCGGTGCCATCGTCCAAGCGGACGGCCTGGACTTGATCATTGCCGATGATTTCGTGCGTGTTTGCTGCGGTGCGCACATGGATCCCACGTCGCTCTAGCTCGCTTTGCAGCAGGGCGCCTGCAGCGGGGTCGAGCTGGCGTTCCATGAGGTGGCCAATCAGATGCAGCACGGTGACATCCATGCCGCGCATCCGCAGACCTGCAGCGGCCTCTAATCCCAACAGGCCACCGCCAATCACAACGGCTTTTCGACCGGGCTTGGATGCCGCGTCGATCATTGCATTGGTATCATCCAGATCGCGATAGGTGATCACCCCTGGTAAGTCGTTCCCCGGCACAGGAATGATGAACGGCTCGGACCCCGTTGCGATCAGCAGCTTGTCATAGGGTGTTTCTCTGCCATGGCTGATCACCACTTTGCGCTCGCGATCGATTCCGGTGACGGGTTCGCCGAACCGGCAAGTCACGTCATGGCTGTCGTACCAGTCGGCGTCATGGGTGATGATGTCGTCGTATGTCTTTTCGCCCGAGAGCACTGGGGACAGCATTATGCGGTTGTAATTGCCGCGCGGCTCGGCGCCGAACAGCGTCACGTCATAGGCGCCTGGGCTGTCCTCGAACAGGTGCTCCAGCACCCGGCCCGAGGCCATACCTGCACCGATGACCACAAGCTTGTCAGCCATTTCAGGCGGCCTCCTTCTTGTGGGCTCCGTGCTCGTATTCCTCTAGGAAATCGAGCAGTTCCTGCCTGTATGCGTAGTAGTCGGGATGCTCCAGCAAGGCCCGGCGCGTACGTGGCCGCGGCAGCCCTACATCCATAATCTTGCCGATGGTTGCGCGCGGTCCGTTGGTCATCATGACCACCCGGTCGGCCAACAGGATCGCCTCGTCGACATCGTGGGTCACGCAAACAGCCGTCACCTTTGTGCGGGACCAGACCTCCATGAGAACTTCCTGCAATTCCCATCGGGTCAGGCTGTCCAACATGCCGAAGGGTTCGTCCAGCAACAGCAGCTTTGGGGACAACGCAAAGGCGCGGGCGATGCCCACCCGTTGCTTCATGCCGTTTGAAAGTTCAGATGCGGGTTTATCCATCGCATCGGCCAGCCCCACCCGTTCCAGGTAATATTCCACGACGTCCTGGCGTTCCGCCTGCGATGCTGACGGATAGACACGGTCCGCGCCAATTGCGACGTTTTCCTTGGCGCTGAGCCAACGGAACAGGGACGGGGCCTGGAAAACCACTGCGCGTTCCGGGTCGGCATCAACGACGTGCTTGCCGTCCAAAACAATTGCGCCCTTTGAGATTTCGTTCAGCCCCGCCGTCATGGTCAGGACCGTCGATTTCCCACAACCGGAATGGCCGATCAGGCTGATGAACTCACCTTTGTTAAGGCTCATCTCGAAGTTTTCGACCACGGTGAGCGGCCCCTGGGGCGTTGGATAAACCTTATCGAGTTGGCTGAACTGAAGATAACGCTGATCGACCTGGGATTTCGCGGCCTCTGCATAGGCTTTCGGGGTGCCATGGATCGGGGTGATTTCGGGCAGCTTCCGCGTGCCCTCGATCTTCGCCGCGATCCCGACATCCATAAGATATTGCGTGACCTTGGCCCGCAGCGCCTTGAAGATGCTGTTGTGATTCAAGTTGGATCGGTCGCGGGGGCGTGGCAGCTTGACCTGGAACTCTTCGCCAAGAGTTCCATCCGGGTTCAGCGCAATGATCCGGTCGGCGACCAACAGCGCCTCGTCCACATCGTTTGTGATCAGGACGACCGTTTTGCGGTCGGCCTCCCAAATCCGGACGATTTCATCCTGCAGATTCGCGCGGGTCAAGGCGTCCAGCGCGCTGAGAGGTTCATCCATCAACAGAATCTCTGGATCCATCGCGAGCGCTCGGGCCACAGCAACACGTTGGCGCATACCGCCCGACAGCTCTGCCGGTTTGCGCCCGGTCGTATGGCCCAGCCCGACCATTTTGACATAGTGCGCCACCAACTCGGCCCGCTCTGCGGCCGATTTGCTCCTGTGCACCGCATCAACGGCCAATGCGACGTTCCCGTTCACTGACAACCACGGCATCAACGAGTAGGACTGAAAGATCAGCCCCCGTTCCGGCCCAGGCCCGTCAATGGGTGCGCCCTTGAACAAGGCCTGGCCAGTGTCGGGCATCTCCAACCCTGCCATCAGGTTGATCAGCGTGGTTTTGCCCGTGCCGGAGAAGCCGAGGATGGCGACGAACTCGCCCTCCTCGATCGTCAGATCGATATCTTTAAGAACCTCTTCACGTGCCGAGCCATCGCCGAAGCCCTTCCAGACATTTTTTAATTCCAGAACACTCATGCCGCTCACCGATTGTTCGAGAAGGTGAACATCGACTGGATGGCGTACATCATACGATCCAGCATGAAGCCGATGATACCGATGGTGAACACGGCGACCATGATCTTGGCCAGCGACTGCGAGGACCCGTTCTGGAATTCATCCCAGACGAATTTGCCCAGACCTGGGTTCTGCGCCAGCATCTCGGCCGCGATCAGGACCATCCAACCAACACCTAGGGATAGGCGTAATCCGGTGAAGATTAATGGCAACGCCGAGGGCAACACCAGTTTTGTAATCTTGGTCCAGGTGGACATCTTCAGAACGCGGGAGACGTTGACCAGGTCCTTGTCGATGCTGGAAACTCCGAGCGCCGTGTTGATAAGCGTTGGCCAGAGCGAACAGAGCGTCACTGTGATGGCCGAGTTCAGGAAAGACTTCGAGAACATGCCGTCATTTGTGACATAGACCGCCGAGACCACCATGGTCACGATCGGCAGCCAAGCCAAAGGCGACACCGGCTTGAAGATCTGGATCAGCGGGTTGAAGGCCGAGTTGGCGATCGGCGATAGGCCGCACAAGATCCCAATCGGCACCGCAAGGATCGTTGCAAGCAGGAAACCGAAGAAGACGGTCTGCAAAGAGGTCCAGATCTGATCGTAATAGGTTGGCTTACCGGTGTAGGTGCGTTCTTTTACCTTTTCGGGTTTGCCCGCATCGATGAACTTCTGGTTCCGCTGTTCCTGACGTTCATAGAATGCGGCTTCCTTCTCGCGCTCGCGCGCATGGTCTTCATTAAGGTTTCCAACCTGTTCCCAAACCTGAGAAGGACCCGGAATTGCACCGAGCGAGGTCTGCACCTGCGGCGCAAGCCAACTCCACGCCAACAAGAAAGCAATGATCGCCAGCACAGGCACCATCAGCAGACGCCAGAGCTCATTCATCTGGGCCTTGGGATTGTCGCCAGCCGCTGCGCGCAGGGCAGGCGTGATCCAGCTCATCCCGATGATCTGGAAGTACGTATCCATCTTGTTGATGCGGGTGAACAAACGGGTGCGCTTTTCGGCGCGCGCCTGATCCATGGTAATGTTCTGCTCGGTCATGACGGTCATGACGTTACCTCTGCTCGTGGTTTTGGTGATGGCCGGCGCCAGCTCTGAAGGCAGCGAATAGGGTGGGCCCGTAGCCCACCCATACGCGCATTAACCCTGCACTTCGTTGCCCACGACGATCTGCTTTCCCTTCAGACCGATCGGGAATTGCTCCAGATAGGCGTTGGGCTTGCGACCATCATAGGTGACGTCGTCGATGAATTCCGGCTGCGGCGGCTTGTAGCCATCGGTGTCCCAGGGGAAGCCATCTTCCGGGGCCAAACCTTCGTCCACCAGCATTCGAGCTGCTTTCAGGTAGATTTCGGGCTTGTAGACTTCCTTGGCAACGTCATCGTACCAGCTGTCCGGCTTCTGTTCGGGGATCTGACCCCAGCGACGCATCTGCGTCAGGTACCAGATGGCATCCGAATAAAACGGGTATGTTGCGTTGTAGCGAAAGAAGACATTGAAGTCCGGTGCAGGGCGGCGGTCGCCCTTTTCATACTCGAAGAATCCGGTCATCGAGTTCGCGATCACTTCGTAATCGGCACCGACATATTCTGATCGGGCGAGGATCTCGACCGCTTCTGGACGGTTAGCGTTGTCGTTTTCGTCCAGCCAGATAGCCGCGCGGATCAGGGCTTTGGTCAGGGCCAGCGTTGTGTTGGGGTATTTTTCGGCAAACTCGTTGGTGATGCCGAAGACCTTCTCAGGATTATCCTTCCAAATCTCGTAATCGGTGATCACGGGAACGCCGATGCCTTTGAAGACGGCTTGCTGATTCCAAGGCTCGCCGACGCAATAGCCGTAGATCGTTCCGGCTTCCAAGGTCGCAGGCATTTGTGGTGGGGGCGTGACGCTCAACAGAACGTCGGCATCAATCTGCCCGGTGACATTTTCGGGCGAGTAATACCCTGGTTTCAGGCCCCCTGCTGCCAGCCAGTACCGCAATTCGTAATTATGGGTCGAGACCGGGAACACCATGCCCATATTGAAGGGTTTCCCATCGGCGATGTACTTTTCCACGACTGGTTTCAGGGCGCTGGCCGAAATCGGGTGCTGCGGGCGGCCATCATCCATTTTAGGAATGTTGGGCTTCATCTGCTCCCAAATTTCATTGGAAACCGTGATGCCATTCCCGTTGAGGTCCATCGAGAACGGGGTGATCACATGGGCCTTGGTGCCGAAGCCGATGGTTGCGGCCAGCGGCTGCCCGGCCAGCATATGTGCGCCGTCTAGTTCACCGTCAATGACCCGGTCCAGCAGGACCTTCCAGTTCGCCTGCGGCTCGAGCGTGACGAAAAGGCCTTCATCTTCGAAATAGCCTTTCTCATAGGCAACTGCCAAAGGCGCCATGTCAGTAAGTTTGATAAAGCCAAACTTCAGTTCGTCTTTTTCGACGTCCAAAAGTTCGGCCGAGGCCGGGAACGCGATCGCTGCTGCGACCAAACCAGCAATGATGGAGACGGTCTTCATCATCCTTGCTCCTTTCAACCCGCCCGCACGGGCGGACAAACAGAAAACTGCACGACCAGGGCGCTGGTAACGCCATCGGTCGAGCTGCTTTGCTCGGAAACCCACATCGTCGAGGGTGATTTTCAGGGAAACCGGACTCCGTTGCCCGGGACATCGAAACGGTAGCTTGTTGCAGCGCAATATCAAGCGCAAATTTCCACCAACCGGAATTTAATTCCTAAACTGCTGGAACAGCGACGCTTTTAGGCCTGATTTTTAGCCGGCATGCGGGTCGAAAATCCTGCCATCGAAGAATCGATCTGGCCCAAGGAACATCTCGCCCTTGGCCGAGGCTACTTCGGTGCGCACGCCGAGTGCGCCTTCGACCTTTTCCGATGCGCCAGGGACGTCGACGCCGATGGATTGCACCGCTTCGCGATAGAGGTCGGTGCGGAAACACGACCGGGCAGCGGCGACTGCTTCTGCCCGATCGACGCCGGCCCGGGCTGCCCAGCGGCTTGCCATCCAGATCGCTTGGCTGCGCCAGGGGAAAGTCGCTGCGCAATCGAAAAATTCCAGAAATCCGGGCAGCCGCACGGATCTTCCTTGTTGGGCCAGCACCAGATGTCCGGAAAGCGCGCGGTCGATCACCTCGGTAGGGCGATCAAGATATTTCGGCTGGGCCAACAAATCGGACACAGTCATTTTGTTGTCGTCTTCGGACAGCCAGCGCGCCGCGCGCCAGGCCGCGCGGATCAGGCGCAATGCGCTGGAATGGTTCTCTTCTGCCCAATCCTGGCGGACGGCCAAGACCTTTTCTGGCGCAAATTGCCAGATCGCCGATCCAGGCAGAATGATTTCAGCGGCGCCGTTGTCCACGGCGACGCTGCCCCAGGGTTCGCCGACACAGAAGGCGTCGATTTCATTCGCTGCGATCGCGTCAGCCATGCGCGGAGGAGGAACGGTGCGCACATCCAGATCTCGAGGTGCCTCCGAACCCAAGGCCGACAGCCAATAGTAAAGCAGCTCTGCATGCATCGAGAATGGGAATGGCACGCCTATCCGCAGCGAGCCACTCGCCGCTTCGATCAGCGCGCGACCAACCGCTGTTGCCTGATCCGTCGAGCGGGCAATGCCGATATCCTGCATGCGCGCTGCCAAATCCGGAGCGACGCCGACAACGTCTCCATTCACCGACAGCACCGACAGCGCGTTAATCTTTGCCGAGGCTGCACCAAGACCCATGGACATCGCGACCGGCAGAACCGAAAGCAAGTGCGCAGCATCCAGGTCGCCGAAGACAAGTTGGTCTCGGATCGCGGACCAGGAGGGCTGAGCGTGCAGATGCAGGTCCAAACCTTCTTCCGCTGCGAAGCCAAGTTCCCGCGCAACGACCAACGGCGCGCAGTCGACCAATGGCACGAACCCGCAGTCAATCCGGTCCCTGTTCATCCCAACAGATCCGCGGCGGTAACCAGGGCGCGGGCGACATCGGCAACCTTACGGCTTTGATCCATCGCCGTTTTCCGCAGCAGGGCATAGGCTTCGTCCTCGCTCAGACCCCGCGCCTTCATCAGCAGGCCCTTTGCACGGTCAATAACCTTACGTTCGGCCAAAGCTGCCTTGGTTGTCTCTAACTCGATCCGCATTCTCGCGAAGATCTTGAAGCGGGCGATCGCGGCGTCGATGATCGGCTTGATCCGGTCTTTGCGCAGCCCGTCCACCACATAGGCGCTGACTCCGGCTTCGATAGCGGCCCGGGTGGTCAGACTGTCACTTTGATCGACGAACATAGCGACGGGCCTTTGCGTTGGCACCGAGGCCAAGGCCATCTCTTCCAATGCATCGCGATCGGGATTTGATATGTCGATGAGAACCACATCGGGACTGATGTCCGCCAGACATTGCGCCAGCCGCGCGGCATCACCAACCACCATCACGTCATGATCACCGGCCTCGCGCAGGCTGTCGACGATCATCAACGCCCTGTCCCGGTCCGATTCTACAACTGCGACTTTCAGACTGTCATTCGCCATGTCGATATGCTGCGATGCAGCAAATCAGTTTGCAAGTGCGAAAAGCGTTCCTTCAAAACCCGAATTTGTCGGTATTAACCACCTGATGTGTGTATTTTCGGGTTTGGGGCGCGCGCAAATAGGATCGGGTGTCTGGTGGCACTGCGTCCGTTGACGCTTTCGGTCGCCTTGCCCGGGGGCTCGACTTTTATGTCTGCCCGCACCAATGCGTCCGGGTGATCCGGAACCCAGGTACCTCCAGCGTATATGCCTTGATAAGTCCTTCCTCTCGCAACCCTGACTTCAGAAGGACTTTGCGCGATACGTCGTTTTCTGGGTCTATGCATGCCACGATCTCGTTCAACGGAGTATGTTCGAAACCGAATTTTAGCATCCGCCTGCAGGCCTCGGTCGCATAGCCTTTGCCCCATGCCGATCGCTTCAGGATATAACCCACCTCGATTTCACGATCCGGAATGGCCTCGGTGCCCATCAGGTCCCATTCCGTATCGTCCGCCTCGACCGGCATAGGTAGCAAAATGGCGGTGCCCAGCTTTTCCTGGGTCTCTTTGCATGTGAGAACCCAGATGCCGATGCACCCACCGGGGCCGGCCCGACGTATGACCATGGGCATTTCTTCCTTGATCTCATCCACGGTCGACACATCCCAGTCGACATATTTGACCACCTCGGGATCGGTCCATTGTTCAATGGCCAGATCCAGATCGTCCAACTCTAAAGGGCGATAGATCAGACGATCGCTTTCAAAAAAGAGATGCGTTGCGTGGGGCATGGCTGGTTCCGTTCTTTCAAGGGTTGTAGCATGCCGGGCAACGGAGGAGGAGACAATGACAACGCAAACCGTGATCCGCTTGTTTGCGGACGGCCCGCCGGGCATTGGGCTGGAAAAGCTGCCGATCGATCCAGCGGATTTTCAAACCGCGCCTACAGAACAGACCTGGCATGTCTACTTCGAGGACAAGGCCCTGAACTTGGCGGTCGGTATTTGGACAACAACGGACATGCAGGAACCCTTCGGCCCTTATCCGGGTGACGAGTTCATGGTCGTGCTGAAAGGCCGGGTTGAGATGATGAACGCAGATGGCACGGCGACGCCGGTCGAGACTGGGCAGGGCTTTGGGGTCAGGAATGGCGTGCCGCTTAGCTGGAAGCAAACCGGATTTCTGAAGAAAGCCTTCATCCTGATGTCCTACGACGAAAGCAAAGCTGCGGACGGACAGGGTGTCTTTGTGGCCCCGTCGGAGGCGGATGCTCTCCCGCTGCAAGATGCCGAGGATCAGATCGGCGGCGGCGAGCAGCGCGAAGCAGCGATCTACAAGAACGATACTGGGAATATGGAAGCCGGGATCTGGGAAAGCAGCGCCTTCAACACGGACTTGTCTCCATTCTCTGTTCACGAGTTTGCCCATATAATCGAAGGTGCGGTGACGATCACGGATCAGGATGGCAATTCCCAGCGGTTCGAGGCAGGCGAGTCACTTTTCACCCCTGCTGGCACCGTATGCAGTTGGGCTTCGGATGGCCCTGTCCGGAAATTCTACGCGATTGTAACGCCTTAAGAGATTACAGCCGAAAGCGATCCAAAAAGCGTAAAGCAGCAATCGTTGTGCCCAGACCCAAATTGCGGAAAGCGTGGAAAGGGATCGGGCGCTCTGGAGAGATTGGATAATCCAGCTTATCAGCAGGCACGCCCATGGCCCAGTCGGCCAGCACTGTGCCCATTACCGTTGCGTTCGCCACGCCCCGTCCGTTGAAGCCGATGCCTGCCAGGACATTTGGGGACAAGAGGTGCATCCCCGGAAGGCTGTTGCGGGTCATCGCGACATTGCCGCCCCAAGCGTAATCCCACTTGGCATCACCTAGTTGTGGATAAATCATTGCCGCTGCATCGCGCAGCGCTTGCTGACGCTTTCGGGTTGACCCCTCGCCCATGGCGCCGCGCCCGCCCATGACGAACCGGCCATCCACCGTCTTGCGGAAATAGAAGATCAGTCGCCGCGTATCGGTGGGCGCGTGGCCCTCTGGCAGGATCGAACGATAGATGTCATCCGACAGCGGCGCCGTCGCGACCTGCACCGATGTGACCGGCACCACGGTTTTGCCCAATGGATTGGCCAGATCGCCGGTATAGGCGTTGGTGCAGATCAGCGCCCGGCGGGCTTGGACCCGTCCCCTCGCGGTTTGCACCGTAACCTGGGTACCATCCGAGACCACCTCGGTCGCCCGACTGTTGGCATAAATAACAGCACCATGCCGCTCTGCTGCATCGGCCAGACCCAGGGCGAAGTTCAGGGGGTGAATGTTGCCGCCACGCCGGTCGATAACAGCGCCTTGATAGGCCTCGCTGCCCACCAAGCGTGCCGTTTCGTCCGCATCGATGTCGTCGTAGTCGGCCTCATGACTGCGCCACTGCCGGGCAATTTCCTGCAGGTCCGCCATGGTCTTGTCGGACGTGGCGACCCGCAGGAACCCGACCTGCTTACCGTCGCAGGAAATGTCGTGCTTGGCGATCAGGCTGAACAAAAGGTCCCCACCACCGCCCAGGCGCGCGACCATGCGTCGACCCAGGTCGTCGCCAAATTTGGCAACCAGATGGTCAGGGTTCGGCTTCAAACCCGGGTTCACTTGTCCGCCATTTCTGCCTGACGCGCCCCACCCTGGCGTTTCTGCCTCCAGAAGGATGACCGACTGTCCGGCCTCGGCCAAATGCACTGCCGCTGAAAGCCCATTGAACCCGCCACCGATGATAACGGTGTCAGCTTCTACGGTGCCGTTCAGCGTCGGGCGGTCGGGGGACGGGTTCGCCGTTGCGGTCCACAGGCTGTCGGCGAGAGTGGGGCGTTCGTTCTGGATCTGACCCGTCATGCGGCCTGACCTGCGGCGCAGATAAAGCGCAGCAATGGCGCTGTCGCATCCGGGTCGCCCGCGCGTTCGCGCTGTAGGAACTCGATTGCCACCACTTCGTGATCTGTCATCTGTTCCAATATCGGCAGGTCTTCTGGCGGGGCCATCGCCTCCAGCCGCTTGAAGCTGGGAATGTACTCGGGGAATTTGTCGGCCATGTAGCCGATCAGTGCACGCCATTCCTGTGGAACGCTGTCCGCATCAAGCTTTCCCTCCTGGCGCAGATCCTCGAGCGATCGCGGAGTCAGGCCGTATTTCTTCAGCAAGGGTTCGGTGATCTCGGCAGTGCATTGTTCAAGTTCGGCCAAAAGAAGCATCTTTTCCTTGTGGCGCGGTTCTGCTGCGCGCGCGGCAAGCTCGCGAAAGAAGGCTTCCCCGGCGACTTCTTCCTCCCAATACTGCAACAGGGTCGGCAGGTACTTTTCATCGGCCTGATCTGGCATCGCGTCCTGCACCGCAGATTTGATTTGTTTCGCATCGACCTCCGCCGCGTCGCGCCTCCACGGCACATCGATGTCCACGGTCGCCGCCAGTTCAGCGGCGTATCGATGGCCGGCATAAACATTCTGCGCAATAATCCCTGGGGCCTCGCAATCGCCGATCCGCTTTAGCGTGAACGGCAAGGCCGATGCATTTCCCTCGGCCCCGGCCAAAATGTCGTGATAAATTTGATCTCGTGGTGCGCGCTGTCCGACCATGACCACAGCCGAGGCTGGTATAGTCCTTTCGTCGCCTGTGTATTCGCATGTCAAACTTGCGTTCCGATCGGCGAAGGATGTTACCGCATGGGCGGTGATGATTTCCACGCCCAACTTCATCAGTTGCGTGCGTACGCGCCAGCGTTCCGAGGTATTGCCCGCCCAGGATGAGACGCTGTCGCTGGTTGTTACATAGGTAACGGGCACACCGGTCAGGCGCACCTGTTCGGCAATCACACCACCCATATAATAGTTGTCGGTGTCGAAAATCACGACCGGTCCACCCGGCAGTCGCCCGTCAATGACGTCGTCTACGGTCAGGACATCATCGCCCAGCGGCACATAGGTTTTGCCGTCGAAGCGATCCCGGCGCCAAGCGGCACCAGTGGCAACGCAGACATGGTCCGCGCCGACATCGAAGACATCCGAGGCGATCAGTTCGCTTTCACGAAAGATCTCGACATTCGTCATCTTCAAAAGCTGCTGTTCGCGGTAATCGCGCACGCGAATGTATTCGCCCATGCCGGGTAGCGTGGCCTCGCGTGTGACGCGGCCGCCCAATTCGCGTGAGGCTTCGGCCAGCATGACCTCATAGCTCTGCAGGCCCAATGTCCGCGCAGCCTCCAACCCTGCCGGGCCCGCGCCGACAATAAGAACCTTTGCTGGACGCTCGACTTCAGGCGCACGTTCCGGGTGCCACCCCTTGCGCCATTCCTCGCCCATAGTGGGGTTCTGCGTGCAGCGAATTGGCACGCCCAGGCTGTCGCCCGAATAGCAGATGTTGCAGCCTATGCATTCGCGGATGTCTTCGACGCGGCCTTCCTCGATCTTTTTGGGAAGGAAGGGGTCGGCGATGGAGGGCCGCGCCGCACCGATAAGATCGACAATCCCACGTTTGACCTGGGACGCCATCGTATCCGGCGAGGTGAACCGTCCGACCGTCACCACGGGCTTGGTGGTGACGGATTTGACCCATGCCATATAGGGCTCCAAAGCGCCTTCCTTAGTGAATCGGGACGCACCCATTTCCCAAGAATAATCAGCGATATTGATGTCCCAAAGATCCGGCAACTCGGCCAGCATCTCCAACATCTCGTGGCGTTCACCATACTCGGGTTTACCGTCTTGGCCGATGGTCTCGTCCGCTTTAAATCGGACGGCAACGGCGCAGCGGTCTCCGACGGCTTCTTTGGTTTCGATGATCAATTCGCGGACCAGGCGCAGCCGGTTTGTTAGCGATCCTCCATATTCATCGCCACGGGTGTTGATCTTTGGATCAATGAAGTTGGCCAACAAATAGCCATGGGTCGCGTAAACATAGACCAGGTCGAACTCTGCATCCCGGGCACGCAAGGCGGCGTTGCGGTGCCAACGCCGAAGGTTCCGAATGTCGGCCTTGTCCATTGCCCGGGTCTGGCTGGGATGGCCTGCAAGATTCGGCAGGCAGGCCACGTCCATCGGCACTTCGCGGGAGAAGTTGTTCGGGCTGCGGGCACCGGAATACCAGAGCTCGGCCCCAGCTAGGCCGCCATGTTCATGCACGGCATGCGTCATCAAACGGTTCGCGTGGATATCGCCGTCATCCCAGAGTGCCGCTGACACGTGCGGCAGGTCATCCGATGTCGGATGGATCGAGTTGTATTCCGTGCAGACCACGCCCCAGCCGCCCTCGGCCTTTACGCCGCGCATTGCCGCGACGGTTTGCGGGCGCAGCCAGCCCATGCCAGTGCAGTGCGGCACTTGGTAGAACCGGTTTTTCGCCGTGACAGGGCCGATTTTCACCGGTTCGAACAACACATCATAGCGCGGATCCCGGGCCATCGATTGGACCTCAATCCACGGCCAGCCGAGGCATTTCGCGCCGGAACGGCGTGCCTTCGATCATTGGCTCGCCCAACTCGCGGGCATAGCGGTGCCCTGCATAGACCGCAGTGGCGATGGTGCCGGGAACCAGACAATCGCCGATTCGGGTCAGCGTTCCGACAGTGCCTGCCTGCTTGAGGTCATAGAACAAGCTGTCGACAGGCTCGCGCATCGTCACGATAACAATGGCGGAACAGGGAAGCTGTTGTTCTGCTTCGGTGTAGTCGCACGCCGCAGTGACCATGTCCGCGCCCACCGCCGTGACCACGTGATTGGTCACAATCTTCACGCCGGATTTCATCAACCGCGATTGGATGCGGTGCTGTTCCAGCGTGTTGTGGGTCCAGGTAGATACATCCGCTGCAGGGGTGACCAGCGTGACATCCAAGCCCTTGGCCCGCAGCAGCTCTGCGATGATGCCGCCCATGTAGTAGTGTTCATCGTCGTAGATCACGACGGGGCCGCGCGGCAACGCGCCCGCCATGATGTCATCAGGCGTCAGCACAGTTGCGCCCTGGGCGACAGGCAATGGCCAATGAACGGCCCTGCCAACGCCTGTGCGGGACCAGCGACTACCGGTTGCGATGACGATATGATCTGCGTCGAACTCTTGCGCCTGGTCTGCGGTCAAAGAGCTGTTCAGATACGCCTCGACATTCGGCATCTGACCGATCTGGTATTCGCGGTAATCGGTGACCCGGCGCCATTCCGCCAAGCCCGGCAAGCGGCTTTCCAAGTGGACGCGGCCGCCCCAAGCATCACGCGCTTCGGCCAGGGTTACATCATAGCCCCGTTCGCCCAAGGCACGGGCTGCTTCCATCCCCGCCGGCCCACCGCCAATGATCAGCACGGTGTCGTCTGTGGTTTTGGCGGCGATCCGCTCGGGGTGCCAGCCTTTGCGCCATTCTTCGCCCACGGTCGGGTTCTGAGTGCAGCGCATCGGCACAGAGTGGTAGTCAGCCGAGACGCAGATATTGCAGCCGATACATTCGCGAATATCCTCGATCCGGCCTTCTGCAACCTTTTTCGGCAAGAACGGATCGGCAATCGATGGCCGTGCGGCCCCAATAAGATCCAGCGCACCGCGCCGGATCAGCGAAACCATCTGGTCCGGCGATGTATATCGGCCTACCCCCACCACGGGTTTCGAAGTCACCGACTTCACGAAGGCGACATAATCATCCTGAAAGCCCGAAGCGCCGAAACGTGATGTCAGGCTGTCATTGTCCCAATCGCTGACATTCACATCCCAAAGGTCGGGATCTTCAGCCAGCATCTCGACCACATCGCGGCCTTCGCCGTCCTTGGTCAGGCCGTCCTCGCCCATCATTTCGTCAACCGCGAAGCGGATGGCGATACCGCATGTATCGCCGACGGCCTCCTTTGTGTCCGCCAGCACTTCGCGGAACAGGCGCGCCCGGTTTTCCAGGCTGCCGCCATATTCGTCGCCCCGGTCATTGTACCGGCGTGACAGGAAGTGCGACAGCACGCTGAGGTCGTGGGCGGCATAGACATAGATGATGTCGAACCCTGCGCGCCGGGCGCGCTTGGCGGCATCCACATAGATCTGGCGGATCTTGCGGATGTCGGCCTTGTCCATGGCCCGGGTCTGCACGGGTTCGCGATAGACCACCGGGCGGGCCGAGGCGCTCATCAACGGCTCGCGGCTGTAGCGGTTCGCGGTCATCAGCCCGTCATAGCAGGGCTCGATCCCGGCCAGTCCACCATGTTCATGGATCTTGTCGCACATCTTGGCCATGACCGGGATGTCGTCATCATCCCAGAAGCGGCCCTCGATGATTGGAGTCAATTCCGAGGTATGGTGAATTTCGACCTGCTCGGTACAGACAACGGCCCAACCACCTTCTGCCTTCACACCTCGCATTTCTGCCATTGAAGACGGATACGCGTGCCCCATCCCGTTGCAGTGCGGCACCTGGTAAAATCGGTTCTTCGCGGTAACTGGGCCGATCTGGACCGGTTCGAACAAAACATCATACCGTGGGTCACGAACGGGCCTGGCGGTGTCGATTTTGTTCATTCAGCGGGCTCCGTTAATCGGCGCTTTTGTGCGCCTCGGGCGTCGCAGGATGAACAGTCTGCATCCAGGGCTTCGACCACGTGGCCGGCGACCCGATGACCGTTGATATGGGCACCGGAACAAAGCGCGATATATTCCTTTGACGTCGCCTCGCCTGCGAAAAAGACCTTGTTCGCAATCGGGGCGCTAAGAACTTCGCGCGACGCATGTTTGCCCGGCTTGGCGGCGGAATAGGCGCCCAAAGTCAACGGGTTGGTGGCCCAATCGGTCATATGGCCTTTGACGAAGTGGCGGCGTACATCCTCGCCCATCGTCTTGGCGAACTCGTTCAGGGCGAAATCCACGGCGGCTTTCTCTCCGGCGCGGGACAACTCCCACCCGAAGGCCCCACCGACGAAGCCGACCACATAGGGCGCGCCTGTGGGGTAAGTCAGGAAGTAACAGACCTCGGCCGGTAACTCGTTCGGAATCGCGTAGGTCAGGAACCCGTTCTTGGCAAGCCCAAACCGGTTGCCATCGAATTGCAGGCCGATCTTGGTCAGAAGGCCCATGGGCACATCGGCAATCGCTTGCTCTTTTTCGGCAGACAGACCGGGGGTGAACTTGATACCTCCGGCAGCCAACACGCCGACGGAAACCGTCACAACGCATGCCTTCGCGCTGATTGTGCCGTCCGGCGTTTCCACTTTTACACCTGGGCCGCTGAAGTCCACCGCTTTGGCGGGGGTGTTCAGCTTGATCGGCAGGTCTTGGCCATGCAGGGCGACGAGCGTACCGTATCCTTCGCGTACCAGATAGTTCACGTCGTAGTCGCCGTAGGAATTGAAATCCCCGGTCGACAATTCAGTCAGATCAACGCCGTGATCCATCGGCCCGATCCAGGTCGCACACTCGGCCGCATAGGGCGAATCGGATGGCACGACCGAGGCTGCCGACACATCCGCATCCGAATTCCCCAACGCCGCCTGATATCGCGCCCAGGTCCGGTCGAATTTGCGGACCTGCGCGCCGTTAGCGCGCTTCGTGCCGATATAAAGCGGGAAGTCCGGGTAGTCGTGATTGACCAGTTTGAACCCCTGGTCCTTGGCGATGCCAATCCAAGGCAGATCTGCCGGACCTTGCACCCAGGCGCAGCCATGGTCATAGGGCACACCGAACGTGTCGCGTTCCGTATAGGCGCGCCCGCCGATGCGGTCCGCGGCCTCGATCACCGCGACAGATTTGCCTTCGGCGATCAAACGCTTTGCGACTGCGATGCCAGCGGCGCCTGCGCCAATGACGACCACGTCAGGGTTCGTCGGCAGCGCGGTGGCACGCACAGGGAAAGCAGCCGTTCCGAGCATTCCGGCCAAGACGGTTCTCCTTCTCATGACGCCCCGCAATCGGCGATCTGCGCCTTGAAGTGTTTCGGAAAGTGCGCAGCCAAGAGATCGAAGACTGACTGCATGAAGTTCGAAGGCGACTTCCAATCGGGATAAAGTGCAAGGCTGAGCCAGAACCCATCTGCCAGGCTTTCCAGACTGATCGATAAAGCCTCTGGATCGACCGAGTGGTACCCGCCCTCGTCTTTCAACTGCGCGCAGAGCGCTTCGATGGCATCGGTTCGCTCATTGTCAAAATCATCAACAAGCTCTCGATACACCGCACGGTATTTTGCCTCGCCGAAATATGCGAACCATGCTGCGATCTTATCTGGCGTGCAGACGCGCGGATCGAACATGCCTTCTACAACGGCCCGCAATTTATCGTCAGCGGATCGTGCGGGATCTTCATAGGCCTCGACCCAGACATCCCGGAGTTCCGTGGCCAAAAAGCGAAGTGTTTCAGTCAACAGGCCATCCTTGCCGCCGAAATGTAGGCTGACGATTCCTGCGGAAAGCCCGGCGGCCCTGGTCACGTCCGAGGTCGTGGTGCCGGAAATGCCCTTCTCGGCAATTGTCTTGATCGCGGCATCGATCAATTGACGGCGCCGTTCTTCCTTTGGCGCTTTTCTCCGTCGATTGGGTTTAATTGGTGCCTCTATATTCATCGATCTAATCCGTACCCAGCATCAATAAAGCCTCTTTGGGCGCTTTCAACCAGACCTTGCGGCCTTCTGCTTTTTCCCCACCAGATTGTACAGCGCGGTTCTGTGCAGATACAGCAATTGGTCGGTCACAACCATCGGCACGAATATGAAAATGGCTGCGTTCGCCCAGATAGGCGGTGGCTTCGAGGACCCCCGGCACCGCGGGGGTGCCACAAGTCGGAGCCTCATCATGCAGGGTCAGCTTTTCCGGGCGCACGGCGACGCAGATCTTGTCGCCAGTTTGCACATCGACGCCGTTTATTGGCAGGTCCAGCCGCCCGAGGGCTTCGACGTCCAATTCGGCATGACCGTTTGCACGGCCTTTCACCTCTGCATCAAAGAAGTTCATGGTGCCGATGAAGCTTGCCACTTCTCGCGTGCGCGGGGTCTCATAGAGCCCGCTGGGCGTATCTACCTGCAGGACCTTGCCCTCAGACATCACTGCGATCCGGTCGGAAAGGGTCAGTGCCTCTTCCTGATCGTGGGTTACGAACACAAACGTAATACCGACAGACCGCTGCAGGTTTCGAAGCTCCATCTGCATCTGTTCCCGCAACTGTTTGTCCAATGCCCCCAGCGGTTCGTCCAGCAGCAGCACCTTTGGCTTCACGACCAGGGCCCGGGCCAGCGCGATACGTTGGCGTTGGCCGCCCGACAGTTCATGCGCCTTACGATCGCCAAAGCCGGGCAGCTTCACAAGGTCCAGCATTTGCTCGATCATTTCCATGCGCTCGGGCTTCGGCAGTTTCCGCTTGCGCAGGCCATAGCCGATATTGTCCCGCACATTCAGGTGTGGGAAAATCGCATAGTTCTGAAAGACCATATTCACCGGGCGGTGGTGCGGCGGGACATCGGCCGAAGGCGCGCCATCGATATAGATCTCGCCATTCGTCGTCGGCTCGAACCCCGCCAGCATTCGAAGCAGGGTTGTCTTCCCGCATCCTGACGGGCCCAGCAGGGAAAAGAACTCGCCATGGCCGATGTCCATATTGGCGTTGCGGACCGCTTGGACTGGGCCAAAGAACTTGTCGACGTTTTGGATCGAGATGATGGCGTCAGCTGGGGCCATGGATTACTCCAATTCCTTGGTGGCGCTGACCGCTCCGAAGCGGCCGATCCAAAGCGCCAGGAAGACCAGCGCGAAGGACACGAACAGGATGATGGATGACAACGCGAGGACCGAGGGGAATTCCCGCGGGAAGCGCAGTTGCGACCAGATATACATGGGCAGCGTCGGTTCGGTTCCGGTCAGGAAGAACGCCATAATCACTTCGTCGAAGCTGATCGTGAAGGTCAGCAAAAGACTGGCGATAACGCCGGGATAGACGATGGGGAAGGTAACGCGCCAAAACGTCCACCAGCCGTTTTCGCCAAGGTCTGCCGAAGCTTCCTCCATTGACTTGTCGAAGCCTTCGAACCGAGGCAGTAGCACGGCAACCGAAAATGGGAGGCAAACGATGAGGTGCCCGATGAACACAGTGTAAAGCGACAGGGGCACGCCCATACGGCTCATCAGCACCAGCAACGCGACGCCAAATATGATGCCGGGAATGACCAGGGGCAGCATGATGAAGGTCACAACCGCGCTAGAGCCCGGCAGGCGATATCGCGTGATCGCCCGGGCTGAGATTGTGCCTAGAATGGTCGCAACGATCGCTACACAAATGCCAAGGCGGATGCTGGCATAAAGCGCATCCCAAAGGCTCTGACGCTCCCAAAGCTGAGCGTACCATTCGGTGGTAAAGCCCGCCAGCGGGAACTTGACATAGATGGAATCGTTGAAGCTGAACATCGGAATGAACAGCACCGGTGTGTAGAGCACGATCAGGAAAATGCAGGCATAGATCTGCAGAGGCCGGTTCGGGCGGCGGATGTAACTGACATTGCCGAGGACTGAACTGCTCATGCCGCCCTCGACTTCAGAACGCGGGTCAGGATCATAAAGACGATCGCAACGCACGCGATCCAAACCATCAGCGTCATCGACAGTGCCGCGCCCATTGGCCAGTTGTTCACCGCGCCGAATTGCAGTTGGATCAGATTGCCGATCATCGCGCCGTCAGGCCCGCCCAGCAGGGCAGGGGTGATGAAATCGCCCGTCGTCGGGATAAAGATCAGGAAAGTCGCGGCAATGATTCCGGGGATCGACAGAGGCAAGGTCACCCGCAGGAACCGGCGGACCGGGCCATCACCTAGATCCGTCGCGGCCTCCAGCAAAGACCGGTCGACTTTTTCTAGCGACACATAAAGTGGCAGAATCGCGAATGCTGCCCAGGCGTGAGCCAGGGTGATAATCACTGCGGTCTGGCTGTAGAGCAGGAACTCAAGGGGTTTCTCGATCAGGCCCAGGCTGATGAATGCCGAGTTGATGACGCCCTCGAAGCCCAGAATGACCTTCCATGCGAAGACCCGCAGCAGATAACTGGTCCAGAAGGGCAGGGTCATCAGGATGATCCACAGCATCTTATAGCGATGCACATGGAAGGCCACATAGTAGGCCATAGGATAACAGAGCGCGACGGTGAACACCGTCGCCAGGCCTGAGATCCAGAAGGACCGAAGCAGGAAGGCGCCGTAGATCGGCTTTTCCACGATGTCGTCGTAATTCGTCGTGGTCATCGTGGTGTCGAAGTCGAACCCGTCGCGGGTCCAGAAGCTCATAATTGCCAGGATGATCACGGGCGCCAGTATGCCGATGGCCATGATCAACATAGTCGGCGACAGCAGCAGGTAACCCCGCAGCTTTTCCGAGCGGTGCAGTAGGCTTGCAAGCCCGCCACCACCGGTGTTTTGCGCAGGAACGGCCGCGACGTTACTGTCTAGTGCAGCGTCTGACATCATTCATCCCGGATTAAATAACGCGGGTCCAGTCGCCCGGACCCGCGCCGCCCCCATCAGAAGCCCGCTTTGACCATTTCGAAGGTCTCGTTCATGCGGGTCTCCCACTCCTGGGATTGTGGAATCTGGAAGTGACCGGCCTCCAGAATATCTTTCGGATTCTTCGACAGCCCCAGGCCCGCCAGGGTTTCATCATCGAACTTGTCGAAGGACCGGGCGTTTGAGTGTCCATAGCCATAATCATTAATCATGAAGTGACCGGATTCGACGCTGATCAAAGAATCGATTGCATCGTAGGCCCGGTCCAGATTAGGCGCGTCCTTGTGGATCATCATCCCACATACCCAGGTCAGGGCGCCTTCTTTTGGTTTGGCGAATTTGACCGGTACACCTTCCGAGGCCAGCAGCACTGCCGAGGCGTTCCAGGTCATCGCTGCAACCATCTCGCCTGAGGCCAGGGCCTGTTCCAGTGTGGTCGTATCGTCGGTGTAGGTCCTGATAAGCGGACGCTGTTCGCGCATCACCGCGGCGATCTTTTCAAATGCTTCATCGGTGTCGATGTCTTTAAAATCTACACCGGCCTTGATAGCGCCACACCACCACGCATCGCCACCGGAGGCGAGTGACCCCAACTGGCCCGTATAGCGTTTGTCCCAAAGCATATCCCAGCTTTCCTCGCCTTCGACCTCGAAGAGATCGGTGCGGTAGGTGACTGAGGTTTGGCCCCAATCAAATGGCACCATCCAGGGTTTGCCGCCGTCGCCATCGTTGCCTTCCATGGCAACCAGTTCCGGCATCACGTCGCCCCAGTTTGACAGGCGCGAGGTGTCGATCGGCTGGAACAGTCCGCTTTGCACCCAGCGCACCAGCCCGGCGTTGCAGGGGTGGGCGACATCGACAACGTAGCCGCCGCGCATTTTGGTCAGCGCCTCTTCGGTTCCGCCGAAGATTGCGAATTCCGGTAGGGCGCCGTTCTTCTTTTCGTAGGGTTGAAAGATCTCGGCAATATCGTAGCCGCCCCATGTGAAGTAGACGGCCTGATCGCCATCGGCGGCGAGCACCTTGCGGGATGCCAATGGCATCGTGGTCATTCCGATACCCAGCGCCAGCAATGATTTGTTGAACTTTCGGCGACTAAGCTCGCCGGTTTTGACTGCGTTTAGTTGATCGACGACATCCATAGTTTCACCTCTCTGTTGACGCGCCCTGTCAGGTCGGCGCTGACGACATCCCCGGTCTCGCTATCGTTTAAATGGCTCGGGCCGTTCTGCGAGATACTGAATGAACGTTCATTCATAATTGGGGTGTCTCGGAGAGAGTCAAGAAGACTCTGCGAAGTCGAAGCGCGAAACTTCCAGCTCCATTCATTATGCTTCTATGTTGTGCGCAATCTGAAACCTGCGATGGAGTGAAACATTCCCATCGCATTTCCTCTGCCATCTGATAGGGTTCGAAGACATATTAATAGAGCCCCTCACCCAGTACTGTTCTCTGGCGGATATCTCGGCCAGATGCACCTAGCCAGGTTCAGAAGCTCCGCAGATTGAGAGCTCGCAGATGAACGGTGAGATTCCAGTACACCAATCCATAGCCCGTACTTTATCCGAACATGGTGTGGACACGCTGTTCGGGTTGATGGGCGATGCCAATCTCTTCATGGTGGATCATTATGTGAAAGAGCTTGGCGGAACATTCGTGCCCGCCGCGCATGAAGCAAGCTGTGTCCTCATGGCCATCGGATACGCGCACGTTTCAGGTAATGTCGGCGCGGCGACAGTGACGCATGGTCCGGCCGTAACAAACTGTATCACAGCGCTGGTCGAGGCGGTTCGAGGACACACACCGATGGTGCTCTTGGCAGGTGACACGCCAGCAGGATATCCGCGGCACACACAAAACATCGATCAGCGCGAACTGATCAAAACCACAGGTGCCGGCTTCGAACAGATGCGGTCGCCAGAGACAGCGGGCCAGGACACAGCCCGCGCCTTCTACCGCGCCAGAGTTGAACGACGCCCAATCGTGCTGAATATGCCTGTCGATTTCATGTGGCAGACTGCACCGCATGCCACAAGGGTTCTGGACGTCTTCACCGAACCGCGAGGAGCCGCGGAAAGCGATGTGTTCAACGAAGCCATAGGAATGATTGCGTCAGCGCGCCGTCCGCTGATTTTAGCAGGGGGAGGGGCGCTGGGTGCACGCGGCGACCTGATCAAGTTGGCCGACCGGTTGCAGGCACCACTGGCTACAAGCCTGAAAGGCAAAGATCTGTTCAAAGATCATCCCTACAATATCGGCTTCTTTGGCACGCTATCGACGCCCGCCGCTTACGAGGTAATGGCTGTGTCGGATTGCATTGTGTGTTTCGGCGCCAGTCTGACCGACTATACCACCGATCATGGCAAGCTGATGAAGGGTAAACGAGTTGTCCAGATCGATGTGGACGCCACTGCTATTGGGGGCGGGTTGCATCCGGACGCGGCGATAATTGCCGATGCAGCAGAGGCAGCCGACAGGATCGTTTATTGGTTGGATCAGGCCGAAACTGCGGCCAGCGGCTTTACGGCGGAACTCGATTCATCGACCCTGACGCATTATCCGGTGACAGCCAGCAAGTCGAAAACGGGCTCTGTAGACTACGTCTATGCTTTGGAACGTCTAGAGCAAGCGTTGCCGAAGGATCGCGTTCTTGTCACGGATGTCGGTCGTTTCATGCTGGAAGCGTGGTGCCGCATCTCTACGCCGGGACCACAGAGTTTTGTTCCGACCACCAACTTCACCAGCATCGGCCTTGGCTTGCAGGCCGCGATTGGCGCGGGCTTTGCAGCGCCCGGCAGACCCGTCGTAGTGTTCTGTGGCGATGGCGGTTTCATGATGGGCGCGATCAACGAGTTTCATACTGCGGTCAGCCGGGGCATGGACATAATCGTGATCGTTGCAAACGACTCCGCTTATGGCGCCGAGCACATCCAGTTCACCAACCGACAGATGGACCCGAGCCAATCGATTTTAGACTGGCCCAGTTTCGCTAATGTCGCCACGGCCTTGGGCGGGAAGGGCTTTAAGGCGGATTCCGACGAGGCGTTAGAGGACGCGCTTGCAGCCATTCATGATCGCAATGGACCAGTCTTGATCGAACTCTGCCTGGATCCAGGCGATATGCCCCCAGTGAGAGTATGATGCAAAAGTTCCAAACCATGTGCTAGTCTACGAGAGAACGGGCAGCGATCATGGCTTGGTGATTTTCAATCGCGTAGTAGATTTGCCCGCATGCACATAATTTAGGCTGAGGCAAAAAATTCTGCGAAATAAATACCCATAGATTCGGTTATTGGTACAATCGGCGTCATTTTTGTTGACCTTCCTCGTCTGCGTAAGCCTCTTGGTTGCGCAGGCCGTCTAGGGTTCCGCCTTCTCGCAAAGAAGGGCTGGTCCGAGAGACGGCGCCATGCCGGCAAATTCCGGTGCGGTACACGGCGGGACAAAATCCCGGGAGGAATACTGCGCCGCGTTCGCCGCGTCTTCCTCTGTTCCGCGCGCGGCAGACCCGCCCGGCGTTATGCGGAACGCGAACGGGAGAGAGCATCGTGAAACTCAAAGCAGTACTGGCAGCCACGTTGGCTGCGGCTGTCACTTTCGGCGCGCCAGCGGCGATGGCCGAGAAAAAGTCAGACTTCAAAGTTGCTTGGTCGATATATGTAGGCTGGATGCCTTGGGGGTATCTGGAAACCTCTGGCATTATGGACAAGTGGGCCGACAAATATGGGATCAACGTCGAAATCGTGCAGATCAACGACTACGTGGAATCCATCAACCTCTACACTGCCGGGCAATTCGATGGGGTCAGCGCCACCAACATGGACACGCTATCGATCCCCTCAGGCGGCGGTGTAGACACGACCGCGCTGATCGTCGGCGACTTTTCCAATGGAAATGACGCGGTGATCCTGAAGGGCGGCGGCAGCCTGGCGGATCTGAAGGGCAAACCGGTTAACCTGGTCGAGCTGTCTGTCAGTCACTATCTGCTGGCCCGTGCGTTGGACAGCGTCAGCCTGAAAGAGTCCGATCTTGCCAAAGTCATCAACACATCCGACGCCGACATGATCGCTGCCTATGGCACGGATGATGTGGAAGCGGTCGTGACCTGGAACCCGTTGGTGTCGACCATCATGGAACAACCGGGCGCAACCAAATTGTTCGACAGCTCAGATATCCCGGGTGAGATCATCGACATGATGGTGGTCAATACGGAAACTCTGGCTGACAACCCTGAGTTCGGCAAAGCAGTGGTCGGCGCCTGGTATGAGTTGATGGCCACCATGGAAGCCGGAGACGAGGCCGCCCTTACCGCGATGGCCGAGGCCTCGGGCACCGATTTGGCTGGCTATAAAGCACAGCTGGCCTCGACCCAAATGTTCTGGAAGCCTGCTGATGCCGTGGCTTTTGTCGAAAGCTCGGAGCTACCGAAAACTATGGTCAACGTCGCTGAGTTCCTCTTTGACAAGGGAATTCTGGGCGAAGGCGCGCCCAGCGCAGATTTTGTTGGCGTGTCCTATCCGGACGGGTCGACCACGGGCGATGAGGCCAACGTGAAGCTGCGATATGACACAAGCTTTATGAAAATGGCTGCGGACGGCGCGCTCTGATAGACTCTGGGTGGGCATCCCGCCCACCCGGAACACCTCTATGCGCCTAATCAATAGAAAACCTGGACGGATCTTGGGGCTGATCCTGCTGTTAGTACCGTTTATGGCGGTGCTGGCGGCATATAAAATTGGCTCGGACATCCGGCTGGCCGAAAATCCGCGTGACAAACTGCTACCGGCACCTACCGCAGTCGTAGAAACTGCGGGACGGCTGGTCTCGACCCCGGACAAGCGGTCAGACACCATTCTGTTCTGGCAGGACACGGCGGTCAGCCTGCAACGATTGGCGACAGGGATCGGCATTGCCGCGTTGATCAGCATGGTTTTTGGGATGCTGATCGGATTGCTACCTTATGCTAGGGCGCTGTTCGCCGGGTTTGTGAATGTCCTATCGATGGTTCCGCCTCTGGCGATTTTGCCCATATTGTTCATAGTGTTTGGCTTGGGCGAAACCTCGAAGGTTGCGCTGATTACCATTGGTATCACGCCTTTCCTTATCCGGGATCTTGGGCAACGGGTGCTGGAAATCCCGACGGAAATGATGGTGAAGGCGCAGACCCTGGGAGCGACTTCTTTCGTGATCGCGTTGCGCTTGGCCCTACCGCAATTGCTACCGCGGCTTATCCAATCGATCCGATTGTCGTTAGGACCGGCTTGGCTGTTTCTGATTGCATCTGAGGCGATTGCCTCGGAGGCTGGGCTCGGCTACCGCATCTTTCTGGTACGTCGTTACCTCGCGATGGACATCATCCTGACTTACGTCGTCTGGATCACGATCCTTGCCTTCCTGATCGACTATGGGCTGAAGAAACTGGGTGAATACGCATTCCCCTGGTTCGGGAAGGACGGGTTATGAGTTTCGTTGAAGCCCGAAACATCGCAAAATCCTATGGCGAGCGGCCGATTATTGCCAATGTGAACCTTGACGTGGATCAGGGGGCGTTCATTTCGGTCGTTGGCGCTTCCGGCTGCGGCAAGTCGACATTCTTGCGCCTGCTCTTGGCGCAAGAACAACCCACCAAAGGCACGATCCGGTTGGCTGGGCAAGAACCCGCAAAAGAACCTGGCCTGGACCGCGGAATCGTCTTCCAGCGCTATTCGGTGTTCCCTCATATGACCGTACGGGACAATATCGTGGCCGGGGAGAGTTTTCACCAAAGCCCCGTTGGCAAGTTCTTCGGAAAACGGTTGAAGGATGCACGGGACCGGGCGCAAGAGGTTCTGGATCGGATTGGCCTGGGTCATATGTCGACAGCTTATCCGTCTGCTCTGTCCGGCGGGATGCAACAGCGGTTGGCTATTGCCCAGGCGCTGCAAGACAAGCCGAAGCTGTTGCTTTTGGACGAACCCTTCGGGGCATTGGATCCAGGAACCAAGCTGTCTATGCACAACTTCCTGGAAGACCTTCGTACCGAAACAGGGATGACCGTCTTCATGGTGACGCACGACCTGGAGGAAGCCTTCAAGCTGGGTGACCGAGTCATCGTCTTCGATAAACCCTCATGGGATGTGCCCGACCCCGACATGGTCGCGGCCACTATCACCTATGACTTTGACGCCAGGGACGGGGGCATCCCGTTCCAAACGATAAAAGAGGAAACCAATCTCTTCCATTCTGAGTAATGGGTCAAAGTTGCGGTGGGAAAACTGCGACCGAGAGATGGCAAGACACCGGAGAAAAATATGCTGTTCGCTTCCATTGATCGTTCCCGATCTCACCACCCGGCCGACATGCGCCACCAAGACCGACGCTATCACCACCCTGATCTTACCAAACTGCAAGGCTGGAAAGCCGCTCGGGCCGAGGCTGATCTGCCAGAGTCCGAATGGAAGAAGGAGCAGGCCTGGGCCCTGCGAATGGGGCTAACAGCTGCCGAGAGTATCGAGGATCGCAACATCCCGACTTTCGCGCGGGGGGAACTGCCGCATTATGCCGGGATCAACACATTCCTGAATGCGCCTTATGCCGAGGATGTCCAAGAGGTCGGGCTCTATGATGCCACGGTTCTGGGCGCGCCCTTCGACGGCGGCACCACTTATCGACCCGGAACCCGGTTTGGGCCACAGGCCTTGCGAAAAATCTCGACGCTATACAATCCGTACAACTATGAGATCGCGGTGGATCTGCGCGAACAAATGAGCCTTTGCGATGCTGGCGATATCTTTACGATACCAGGCAATATCGAAAAGACTTTCGATCAGATCAGCCGGGCCGTTTCCCACGTGTTTTCATCAGGATCGATGCCGGTCATCATCGGCGGAGATCATTCCATAGGTTTCCCATGTGTACGCGGGATTGCTGAGTGCACTTCGAAGACAATTGGCATCGTTCATTTCGACCGCCATGCAGACATCCAGGAAAAGGATCTGGACGAACGCATGCACACAACGCCGTGGTTCCATTCCACCAACCTTCCGAATGTGCCTGCAAAGAATCTGGTTCAGGTCGGGATTGGCGGCTGGCAGGTCCCCCGCGAAGGCGTAAAGGTCGCGCGCGAACGCAACACCAACATCATCACCATGGCCGACATGGAGGAGATGGGCATCGACAAAACCGCTGAGATGGCCTTGGAAATGGCCTGGGATGGCGCAGAAATGGTTTACATGTCCTTCGACATCGATTCGATCGACTGCGGGTTTGTTCCAGGCACAGGCTGGCCGGAACCTGGTGGGTTCTTGCCGCGCGAGGCGCTTGCCTTGGCCTCGAAGGTTGCCGCTGAAGGTATCTGTGGGATGGAACTGGTTGAAGTCTCTCCGCCCTATGATACGTCCGAGATCACGGCGCTGATGGGGACACGGGTGATCGTGGATGTCCTGGGCTCAATGGTTTCGGCAGGTGTCTTGGGCAAACATCGCGGACATATCGACAATCCTGTCACGCACGAAATGGGCGACTATGACGAGGCCCGCGATGGCAAGCGTTGGACCACGCGCGCTAAGATCCGCGATTGAGTTTTAGGAGACTTCAATGCCCCACGATCACCCTCACGATCATCCGAACGACCACAATCAGGCGGATGCCGATCACCTACACTCTCACATGCATGCGCCCGACGAAGCTGCGGAACTGCAGGTTCTGGCCACGCAGTTCATCGACGGATTTCGCGAGGCAAAAGATAAAATGAGCTATCTGCGCCTGGCCGGTGTGCCGCTAGAGCGCAGCGATGGGGACGGTCCCTCATTGAAGCTGGTCGATGTACAATTGACCACGGAATGGCAGGTTGGGACGGCCTCTCCATCGTTCGGCTCGCGTGAGCTTAGCTATCTTCCGTTTCCCGGAGAGATGATCACCGAGCGAACTAATATGGACTTCGTGTATGTGTCGCTAGAGCGGAAATCGGTCATGGATCTACGGGGCTTTTTGCAAGAGCGGGCGATCCTGGCTGGTTGATCGTAAGCCTGGACAGCATATGATTGGGCGATGCCCGACGAATGTCGCCGAAGGTTCATCTGCAGTTTGGTGGTCCACAAAGGTCATATTGAACCAGTGAGTCGCACAACCACGCATCATATAGAGCGGCGCGCGGACTGCTCCGCAATTCGGCGTTACGGCTGATACGGCAGAGATGAATGGTGCAGGATAATGCGCAAGACCCCCGCTTCGTCCCGCTTATAACCAAAGCTCTTGTCCACCTTTGTGACGCCGCCATCCTTATC
The DNA here is from genome assembly GCA_039028795.1 of Pseudomonadota bacterium. Classification (GTDB taxonomy): domain Bacteria; phylum Pseudomonadota; class Alphaproteobacteria; order Rhodobacterales; family Rhodobacteraceae; genus Thermohalobaculum. The sequence goes on along the minus strand of JBCCHJ010000028.1, from coordinate 13,318 downwards.
CGTCATGATCATCCACCCCATCCACATCGCAACATCGCCTTCGATGAAATGCGCCGAGTTTTCTGAGGTAACATGACGCCAGCCCTTCAGACCGAAGCCACCATCCAGCGGATAGTCCGGGTCATTCCCAACAAAGTAGGATAGTGCACCTTTGCGCGTTGGGCGGAACGTTTGCTCACCGCTTGCCATGGTTGGCTTGAACAGGACGGGGCAGAGGTTGTAGCCGTAGGCCGCGTCGATAACGCCTTCAGCGACCCCGCGGGCGCCATCAATGCCCTGCTCTTCAAAGGCCTTCGATATCGCAATAAGCCCGTCGCCCCAATTTTTGCGGGCCGCGGCCAGTTCGGTCTCGGTTATCAAGTCTTCGCCATCCTTCTCGGTTCAGAGGTGTTCTTCCTGGTGCCGTGCACTCAGAAACGAGAGAAGTCAGTAGGCGATATATTTGTATTTCAGTGTTGATCAAGGGGCGGTTACGTTCACCCACCAAATTGACCTGATCCGGATGGGCTGACGCCGAGGACGCTTGGAGTTGCGGAACATCAAACGTGAATGCCCTCAACCACGTCCTTTGGTGTCACTACTCCTTTTCCACACTGCACGTGCGGCGGGATCGGCGCAATCGAAAGGCCATGGGGGATGTGAAAGTTCCCGCCCAGAAGGTGGGCCAACGCATGGGCAGCAGCAACCAGGCACGTCGGGAAAAGACATGCCCGCCAACATCGAGCCGAGCAGCATAATGCCGTGTGCATCGCGGTCTTTGAGTTGCACATGGCAATTCTTCCATTGCGTCGCAACCCGAAGGTTCGCTTCCGATAATAAGACCTCGAAACTTGGAAACGTTACAGTGTAACAATTCAAGCCACAACTCTGATCAGATGGCCGCTTGGCGAGCTTGGGAAAGACTCTACACAAACCAAACTGACTCAACGCAACGGAGGAAGCCCATGGCACAGCTTACGTTCATGACGCATACAATCTTCGACCATGGGGCAAGCCAGCAGCTAGCCAAAGTGCTGCGGCAGCAACGGATTCAGCGCCCGCTGCTTTGCACGGACCGCGGTTTAGACGATCTGGGCATGGTCGCCGATCTGGTGGCAGGGTTGGGGAACGATGTCGCCGTGACCGTTTTTGATGGCACGCCTGAAAACCCGACGCAGGCGGCTGTCGCATCAGCAGTTGAAAAGTACCAAGAGGCTGATTGTGACGGCATCATCGCCTTTGGTGGCGGCTCTCCAATGGATCTGGGCAAGGCGGTTGCTCTGGCCGTGACCCATGAAGGAGATCTGCTGGAATACACTGCGGGCCTGGGCGGTGTTGGGAAGATCGGCCCGATTGCACCACTGGTTGCAGTGCCGACAACCTCTGGCACGGGTAGTGAGGTGTCCAGCGGTGCCGTGATAATCATGGACAACGGCGAAAAGCTAATTCTGGCCAGCCAACACTTGGTTCCGCGCACAGCAATTTGCGATCCATCTCTGACTTTGGGTCTGCCACCACACCTGACGGCCGCGACCGGGATGGATGCGATGTCTCACTGCGTCGAGTCATTGCTGTCCCCCCATGTGAACCCGCCAGCGGAGGCCGTCGCATGTGATGGGATCGAGCGGGGTATCCGTAACGGCCACCTCTTGCGGGCGGTCAAAAACGGCAGTGACAAGAACGCGCGCTGGAACATGATGATGGCGTCGACCGAAGGGGCGATGGCGTTCAGCAAGGGTTTGGGCGCTGTGCATTCCATGAGCCATGCCTGCGGTGCGGATCAGACCCTGCGATTGCACCATGGGACACTGAACGCTGTGCTATTGCCGACGGTTTTGGACTTCAACCGTGACCACGCGGGCGAGAAGTACGCGAGGTTGATCAATGCCATGGGCCGGGATCCTGGCTCTGATCCTGCGGATTTCTTTCGCAATCTGAATGTCGAGATGGGAATGCCCAGCGGTTTGGGCGAGATGGGGATCACGCGCGAGATGATACCAGCCCTTGCCGAACATGCGGCGAAAGACATTTGCACACGGACGAACGCCCGACCGGTTTCAGAGCATGACTTCATTGACCTGTTCGAAAGTGCAATTGGCGCTTAACATACCGGCATGTTCGAACTGATCTTAAAGAATGCAACTCTGCCCGATGGCCGCGAGGGCATCGACATCGCGTGCGGCGGGGGAAGAATCGAAGCCGTCGAAGCTGGAATCACGGCTGAAGCCGGTGAGGTAATCGATGCCAAAGGCTACCTGGTCTCTCCGCCCTTTGTGGATCCACACTTCCATATGGATGCCACGCTGTCCCTGGGCTCACCGAGGATGAATGTCTCCGGCACCCTGCTGGAGGGGATAGCGCTTTGGGGGGAACTGAAACCGATTCAGTCGGTCGAGGATATTGTCGAACGGGCACTAAGGTATTGTGAGTTGGCCATTGCCAAGGGCATCGGTGCCATCCGCAGCCATGTCGATACCTGTGATGATGAATTAAAGGGCGTCACAGCACTGTTGGAAGTCCGCCAGAAGGTCAAGGACTATATTGACCTACAACTGGTTGCCTTCCCTCAGGACGGCTTCCTGCGGGACCCAACGGCAATGGAAAACACCATCCGCGCGCTGGACATGGGTGTCGATGTGGTCGGCGGCATCCCCCATTTTGAACGAACTATGGCAGACGGTGCGGACAGCGTGCAGCAGCTTTGTCAGATTGCTGCCGACCGCGGTCTGATGGTTGATCTACATTGTGACGAAAGCGACGATCCGCTTAGCCGTCATATCGAAACATTGACCCATCAAACCCAGCGCCTCGGCCTTCAGCGCAGGGTGACGGGATCACATCTGACGTCGATGCATTCGATGGACAATTACTATGTCTCGAAGCTTATCCCGTTGATGGTTGAGGCGGGGGTGCACGCCGTCCCGAACCCAGCAATCAATATCATGCTTCAGGGCCGGCACGACGGCTATCCAAAACGCCGCGGCCTGACTCGCGTGCGTGAGTTGCGGGATGCTGGAATAACCGTTGGCTTTGGATCGGACTGCGTGATGGATCCTTGGTACTCACTTGGCAAGGCCGACATGTTGGACATTGCCTTTATGGGCCTGCATGTCGGCCAGCTTTCCAGCATGGACGACATGGCATGGTGTTTCGATGCCGTCACTGAGAACTCAGCTCAAATAATGGGACTGGAAGGATACGGTATCGCCAAGGGGTGCGATGCGAACTTTGTCATTCTTCAGGCGAGGACGAAGATCGATGCTATCCGGCTGCGAGCCCACCGTTTGGCGGTTGTACGTCGTGGCAAAGTGATTTCTGCCTCAGACGAGATAACCTACCGCCTTTCGGTGTTGTCAGACGTCCATCTGAACGAGGCTTGATCAAAGAGGCCTGCGATATTTCGGTAACTGCCGAACTAATGTCCGGGCATATCGGAATCCGCGTCGAAGGCTCCTTGATCATGCGCATTGGACCAGTCTTTTAGCAATTCAGAATGACCGCGCTGCCGGGCCCGCTGCCGAAGAGCGTTGCGTCGCGCGGTGCGCTCTAGCCGCGAGGTGGCACAGTCTTCAGTTTCAGGCGCGGCATCTGCATCCAAGGCATCCCAGATCCGCTGTTTGGTCGCGACATAAGCTTCTGGCCCCCAAGCCGCCAGGAGGGCTTGGAACGCGTCAAAGAGATCCGCGTCAAAGTTGCGGTCTTCGCCGAGCGGTCCCATGACCGGGCTGCCGGGATGTAGGCTCATGGCTGGTATCAAGCCGTTCGGGATGGGCGTATTCGCCGAATGCGTGCGGCCCGCCTTCAACAGACCTGGCAGCACATGGGTGTGCGGCCCTGCCGGCGAAACGCCCCCGGTGGCTGGGCCTCCAATCATCTGGTACACCTCGCACCGTCCAATCGCAGACACCGCCACGCGGTGCGGATGCAATCTCAAGATCGCGCCCATGGCCGGATTTCCGGGGTCTGCCAGCGCCCGGCCGGTATTGGCACGAAGGGTCGCAAGCAGATCTGAATCAGCGGTTCGAATGCAGAAGTCCAGATTGCGCTGGCCCAGCCCCATATCAAAGAGAATGGCTTCTCGGTCTTGAGGACGGATCGCACGGTCATCGGGGCCAAGTTCCGTCAGTTCTACGCGGCTTGAACGGGTTGCCTGCTCCTCGGGCAGGCAAAGGGCGATACCCTGCTGCCAACGCTCGGGGTTCTTGCTGAGCGCTTCCCAAGCAACGGGTGTTACGCCTTCGATCCGCTCGATGCGTATGGCGCCGCGGCCGGTGGCGCGTTCCAGCGGCCCTTCAACCAAGGCAGGCTCTCCGGGGTCCTGATGGAACTCGGCAATAGCGCCGAATGAACCTACGTTCCAGCCAGAGGCCGGGTTGCGGAGATGGGCTGACAGTGTTTCCGCTAGATCTGGCATCTCAGGTTTCTCCTACACGAGCATTCATCCAGTCTTGTACGCCTTTGGCCACTGCGTCGAGGACGGCGGCGCCAACTGCCTGGCCGGTTGCGGTATGCATTCCGGCATATCGCTCCTCGCCACGGGGTGCTGCGATGGCGATGCAATCTGTGCCAGTGCCCGTCGCGCGGCCTTGGGCCAGATCGGGGCCAAATTCGATAACAGCCGTGGTCCGCGCCTGAACAGCAATAGAAAGCGCCTCTATCAGGGCCGCGTCAGATAGCGGCGCGGAAATTGCCACAGCAATGTTGATGGTGCCAAAGTCCAGCGCATTACCACGTTGTCCTACTCGTTCGGCATTTGACAGACCCACCGTCGCGACGGCGTCTGCGTTTACATCATCGAAGGTTGCAGCCCTATGGGTGAACTGGGTCACGTCGCGCGATGTCAGGAACCCGATTGCGTCATTGTAATCATGGGCCGCCAGTTCTGCCATGAACCAGCTATATACATCGAAGTCCTTCGTTAGATCTGCATTCTTTACCTCGCGCCAGACAACCCGATCTGCGGTGGTGAATCCTGGGTGGTTTAACGACCAACTAAGCACGCGGAGAGGTTGGTCGAACTCTGCCACCAGCCACGGCTGCGCCACAGAAACCATCATGGCGCGCACCTGGACAGAGGTAAGATGATCAGGCCATCCGGTGTGTCGGCCACGTGAGCGGTGATACCATAGATCGCGCGAAGTCGGTCTGGGGTCAGGACCTCGGCTGGGGCACCGTCCGCAACGACGCGGCCCTGGTCCATAAGGATAAGACGCGTACACCAGCGGGCGGCGAGGCCAAGATCATGCAGGGCGGTGACGACAGTGTGACCTTGCTGAGCACGGGCGACAAAAATCTCCATGGTCGCAATCTGGTGGGCCGGGTCTAACGCAGCGATGGGCTCATCAGCCAACGTCAGTGGTGCGTTCTGCGCCAGAACGCGGGCCAACAAGACACGCGCTTGTTCGCCGCCGGACAGGGATGAGGCCGAACGGTCCGACAATACTGTTACATCCGCTGCTCGCATAGCTTCCGTGATCGCAATGCGGTCAGCATCGGACAGCGGGGCGCCTGGACGGCGATGCGGTAGCCGACCGAGTTTAACCAGTTCTTCCACTGCCATGCCCCAGGCGATCTCTCTTTGTTGCGGCAACCAGGCTGCTGCCAAGGCACGGGCGTGCGGGGATAGTTTCGTCAGGTTGGAATGTCCTGTGAAAGGGATCAAGCCCAGTGCAGCACGCATCAGCGTGGATTTGCCGGCCCCATTCGGCCCGATCAAACCGATGCATTCACCAGGTCTGACAGAGATGCCGACATCATCTACCACTGTGCGTCCGCCCAAACGGACGCTCAGTCCCTTTATGTCAAGCAGGGTCACGTCAAACCCCCGCGCCGCTTTAGAATCAGCCAAAGGAAAAACGGGGCACCGACCAGGGCAGTCAAAACGCCCAGCTTGAGTTCCTGACCTGGCGTGATCACCCGTACGGCCACGTCCGCTGCCAGCAACATCGCGGCACCGCCAAGTGCTGAAGCAAGCAGCAATCTGGATGGTCTTGCCCCGACGAAGGGGCGCAAGAGATGTGGAACGACCAAGCCGACAAAGCCAATGGCACCTGCCACGGCCGTGGCGGCGCCCACTGATGCGGCGGTCCCCAGCACTACCGCAAGGCGCAATCGGTTCAAGCGGATGCCCAAGCTGGCCGAGGCTTCCTCGCCCAGTGTAAGCGCATCTAAGCCTCGGCCCAATCCCGCCAGCAGCGCCCACCCCACCAACATGAACGGGGCCGCCAGCCACACATGGGTCATGGATCGGTCCGTTAGGGCACCCAACAACCAGAATACGATCTCGAGTGCTGCGAAAGGATTTGATGACAGGTTGAGGATCAACGAGGTGAGTGCACCCGCCAATGCCGACAATGCCACTCCTGCCAGGATCAACGTCAATGTGTCCCCACGCGGTCCGGTCAGTGCCAGCAGGATAAGAACTGCAATCACAGCCCCAGCAAGCGCTGCCAATGGCAGGGCCAGCGGAAGCAGTGCGGCCAGCCCGGTATAGATTGCCAGCACCGCGCCAAGGGCCGCCGAAGATGAAACGCCAATCAGCCCGGGTTCCGCCAGCGGATTTCGCAGGAACCCCTGTAGGGCCGCGCCCGACAAACCAAGGCTCGCACCGATCATCGCCCCGAGGATCGCGCGTGGCAGCCGGATCTCTTGCATAACCAGGACCAGGGGATCTGCCTCGCCGCTGAAGAGGGCGACAATACTGTCCCGCACACTGATTGCAGCCGGTCCCACCAAAAGAGATGTCAGAAAAAGCACCGCGACAAGCAGCGCTAACTGCGTGATCAGCACCGGATAGGGTATCATCGGACCAACACGGCATCTCGCGCCTTCACAAGCCGCCGGATCGCGGCGACCACGAACGGCGTGCCACATACCCAATCGCGGTCAGCAACCGGTGCCGTATCAGCCCGAAGCGTTACAAGCGCCGGATGCCGCAGAACTTCTTCTGCGAGTGCCGGAGTGTCGTAGGGGCGTCCCGTGATGATTAGGTCAGGGTCTTCGATGACCAACTCTTCCAACGCGATCGTACCCCCGCTGTCCAGGCCCCGCTCAATAGCAATGTTCGTGAGCCCGGCCGCATCCATGATTGATCCGGCTAGTGTATTGGGACCAGAGGTGTAGCTGTTTGCATAGTAAGTTGCGGCGCGCGGTCGATCATCAGATTTGGATCGGACTGCCGCGAGGTCCGCATCAAATTGGATTATCAGAGCCTCTGCACGGTCTTGCTGGTCCAGAACTTCTCCCATCTGGGCCACCCGGTCCCTGATGTCGTCCAGCGAATTGGCCGGTTTAAATGCGACAACCGGGATGTTCAGCCTGCGGAGTAGTGAAACGGTTGCTCTGGTCGTATACGTGCCTGCGATGACCAGGTCAGGCTTCAGAAGAAAGATCTCTTCTGCCAGCCCGCGATTGGCACGATACCCCCTTGCCTCCTCCACCATTGCGGAGGAGCGCGGGTCAGAGGCGAGATAGCTTACTGAAAGCACCTGTGTCGGCCCGATCAACATCGCGAGTTGATCGGTGCATAGGTTCATCGACACTACACGTTCCGGGGCAGCTTGGGCTGCCATCGGCAGCCCAAGTGTCATTGCCGTCAAAACTCTCGCTAGCCAGGTCATCAGAACGTCAATCTAACCCCGCCAAAGCCCGTGATCCCGCGCGTGGCAAAACCATCCACTTCCTCGTAGTCGGTGTCCGTCACGTTCTCGACCCGCAGGGTTAGCTTCACCATGTCGTTGACTTGATATGATCCGGCGACGTCCAACAGGAAGTAGTCATCCAAACTTGTCCGGGCCACACCAAAACTCGGAGACGTGAAGTCCGAGTCAAAGTTTCCAAGCACGATGCGTCCATCGGCCGTAATCACGGCGGCACCGCCAAGAAAATCATAGGCGACGTTGATCCCGCCTTCATGGCGGGGGCGGCGTACCTCGATCCGTCCGTCTGGGTCTGATGCACTCAACCAAGTGTAGCTACCGCCAATCGTCAGGCCATCGACAGGTTCCACGTCTGCTGAAATTTCTACGCCCTGGCGGCGGCTGATCCCGTTCTGATTAACAGGGGTTGAGGTAAAGGTCGTTGTATCAAAGACCGTGGCAATCTCATCTCTCAGGCGGGCTTGGAAATATGTCACATCCAAAACGATGCGATCGTTCCAAAACGTCTGTTCCAGACCGATATCCCAGCTGAAGTTCTCTTCTGGTCGCAGGTCCGGATTGCCTATGAACGTCGCAGGGATGAAGCCGAACTGTTCAAAGAAACTTGGGTTTGTGACGCCCGTCCCGACCGAACCATGGAACCGCGTGCCTGTGGCATTCACAAGATAAGATGCCCCTGCGCTGTACGTGAACGCGTTGTCGAAGTCGTCGTTGACATCATAGCGAACGCCAAGCTGTAGATCCAAGGCATCGAAAAAGCTGCCGCGATATTCTCCGACAAACCCGAACAGTTCCCGTTCCTGCCGTTCCAATTGGCTGGCATCGAAGACAAGGGCCGGATTGGTGTTCTGGAAGCCTTCGCGCTCCCATTCCGTTGCCAACGTCAAAGTGTGAGCTGCGCTATCTACCCGTGCCGAGTCCAAGGCGATGGTCGCCTGATAGGATGCCTTCAACCGGTCCGATTCCGTATCGGAACTGCGCACTGCGTCGGTGAAATTCGCCGACGCAACATCCGTGTATCCGACGGCGGCTTGATGAACGACCCGGCCGCCAAAAGTTTCTAGCTGGGCCCTTAGCGATGCGAAAATCTCGCGCTGTTCAGTGGAGTTGTTCGCGTCTGTGACCAAGTCCGCAGGGTTGGCTGCACCGAAATTGAACTCGTCAAAGTCAGACTCGCGGTCAGTAAACCTGACCGTCCCACCTATCATCAACTCCTCTGTTACCGAGACATTGATGGCGCTGTTGAACGTGATGTTACGATCTTCATCTCCTTTGCCGCCGGGATCGTCGCTGACGTCGAAACCGCCGTCGCGCCGGAACGCCGCCGAAATCGAGAAATCGAAATCCTCGCCGCCGCCTCGCATGGATGCCTGTGCCAGGCTGGTCCCATTGCTGCCACCTTCCAAGACGCCGTTGGCCGCGAAACTGTTTCGTTCGCCACGTTTGGTGGTGATCGAGATGACGCCTGCTGTCGCATTCGAGCCATAGAGCGCGGACTGAGGCCCGCGAAGAACTTCAACCCGCTCGATACCTGCCGTCAGAAGACCCGCAAAATCGTACTCTCCGCTCTGCGCCTGGGAAACTTCGATTCCGTCGATCAGTACCAGAACGTGATTGCCCTCAGCCCCTCGGATCCGAACCTGAGTAAGTCCGCCGGGCCCGCCCGTCCGGCTCACCGACACTCCCGGCAAAGAGCGCAATGCCTCGGACACTTCGGTGATCTGGCGCCGTTCGATCTCCTCGGCAGTTACGACCGAATGGGCCCGCCCATAGGCATTCGCCGCGATCGGCGTGCGCCCGCCTGATACGACGATGTCTTCGCCAACCAGATTGTCCTCGCCAGCCTGAGCCGAAGCAAATGCTGGCACTGCTGCCACGACAGCAGCCGTGATTGAATGTCTGATCATGTCTTCCCCCTAAGGGACGGGCATCGCCGTCCCGGCAAACTCACCTGCAACCGAAGGGGCGACGCGTCAGCGCCCGCCCCAACGGCCCTTCGAACTCACCACTGCGGAGGATCCGCCCCATCGACGCGCCCCGCGCCGCGGAAGGGTGACGGTTTTGGCAGGTCTCCTGGCTTGCGGGTCAGTGCCTTAACTTCGCCTTCCCGACCGATAGGTCAGTGGTATCTTGAAGTCAGGCTCGCCGCTCACAGTTGCGGGGGCAGCCACGGATTTGGCCCCGATTGGGTCAACCTCACCGTGTTCCCTTTTGATCCAGCCGCTTGAATGCGGGTAGGAACCAAAACCATTTTAAGAAAATGCATGTCAGTACTGAATGTCAATAATGAAAGACATTCAACCAGTCGATGATCCTTGGTCAGCCCAGGCGTTTTCCGTTGCTTTGAAAGTGTGGAACCAAGGCCGAGGCCATCGACAGAACGGATGATTGCCGAGCTATTTGGCGTCGCGCACTAAATACCCATTAACTGAGGCCAGTCAGCACAGAGGTCTCGTAACCCTCTGATTTCATTGGTGAGCCCGACAGGATTCGAACCTGTGACCCACTGATTAAAAGTCAGATCGCATAAACACTTTAAGCGCGTTCACACTTGTTCGTAGTTGGCCGCGATGATACGATATTCTCTATGAAAGCCTCAATATTTCATAGCTTTAATCTGAAAATGCCAAGCCGCGCACGTTCATCTGCGTTCGCATCTGCCCAGTTCAAGTCGGGAAATTTTTGCCACTGGTTTGCCACTGCGCAAGCGAAGTGTCGATAGAGATGGTACGATGCCAGAGTTGACGGACAAGTTGCTAAGGAACATGAGGCCTCCTGAATCTGGGCGCATCGAGCTTTCAGATACAAAACGCAAGGGGCTTCGAATTCGGCTGACGGCGGCGGGGAAAGCGTCCTGGCTCTATGAGAAGAGCGTAAAGGGCGGTGGCCGGATCAGAGAAACTTTGGGGAGCTATCCTGCAGTATCGCTCGCCAACGTGCGAGAGTTGACGCTTGGGTTGGAGGCGGAAGCCTCTCAAGGGATTGATCGTTTCAAAAACGCAAAAATCGCGCGGGCCAACGCAGAAGCCAAACAGGCATCACGAAAGACCGTGGCGGATGTTCTTGCGATATACATCCAGCAACACCTCTCAGGCCTTCGACAAGGACAGGAACGGCATAGGCAGTTAGACGCATCACTTGCAAATTCGCTTACATTTCCGATTGAGGCGCTTACTCGAGGCACCTTACAGGCGGCGGTGGATGAGAAGCTGAATGCTGGCAAGGACGTGATGGCAAACCGCGTAGCTGCGTCCCTCAAGGCCTTCACGCGCTGGGCGTTCCAGCGAGGTTATCTAGAAACCGATGTTGGGGCCGGTGTAGTCAAACCGGGACGTGAAAAACCCCGTGACCGCGTCCTGTCCTTGGATGAGGTTCGGGCCATTTGGCGGGCCAGTCACAACCTTGGCACACTATGGGGACCGTTCCTTCGTCTGCTGATCCTTACTGCACAACGACGCGGTGATATTCTCGGGCTCGATTGGTCTGAGGTGAACTTCGAACTGTGCAGGATTGAGTTGGCAGGGGCGCGAACCAAGAATGGAAAATCGCATGTTACGCACTTGGCTGCACCCGCATTGGCGGAGCTGAGTGCGATGCACAATGGCCAACGAACTGGTCTGGTGTTTTCGACGACCGGGACAACGGCTGTGTCCGGTGTCTCCAAAGCCAAGAGACGACTGGATGCATCGCTGAGCTCAGGTTTCGAAGCATGGACGCTTCACGATTTGCGTACGGCCTTTGCAACGGCTATGGCCGAGGCGGGCGAGCCGGAACCAGTCGTGGATCGCATTTTGAACCACCTAGCAAGCGGTTCGGCCCCAAGCGCTGTTGCACGGGTCTATAATCGTGCAGAACAACTGCCTCAGCGCGCCACCGTTCTAGAACGATGGGCCGAAATGGTTGTGCAGCATTAAGAGGTTGTGAACGCACATCATGGGCGATGAACATCAATTTCTTCGCGTCATCAGACACTCTTTCGGGCAACATTTGTGCGAGATCTATCCTTCCCTGTGCTAAGTATTCGCTGCACAAATGAAGACAAGCTGGACCTTCGCACCTGCCATAACGTAATATCGCAGGCATGTTTGTTCTGGAAACGAATTGCGCGGAAAATTGACTCAAGGCGATCTCAAATTTTCCTCATCCGATCGGATCAATCCAGTTGTCGCAGGTGTGTCCGAATAGCCGCTTCGAACCCTGAGCATCTGCGATTGTACGATGCAAAACTTCACGCATCCCCTATCGCTGTCACAACAAGGAAAAATTATCCAATTCTACAAAACTAATCCGATAGTTTAAGTCTTGCTGAATGATCTGAACAAGAAAAGAAGGGCTTTCAAATGCGGCTGCCGCGCTTCATGAGAAGCGCGTAAAGTCATGAAAAGCTTTGTCTGCTCATCCGAGAGTTGATCGGCTGGACCACAATCCCCAGCTCAACCCAACAGGAACATAGATTGGCAAAAAACTTTAGCAACTTACTTCGAGGCATCGAAAGTCTGAGCGTCTGAGCGCGACTTCGTTCGAACTAGTATCGTAAGTCGGGTGAACATCACGGGGCATTAAGAGTCAGATGTCTGTGCACCAATAACGATGGGAAATGAGCAATCTAGAACATTTCGTAACCAGGCGATCAGGCCTTTTACAGGACTAAGTTGCAATGTTCCCGGGACCCCCCTTGATGCCACCTTCGAACATGAGGCAATTCCGTCCCGCGTCCTTGGCTTTGTAAAGTAACGCATCAGCACGCTGCAATACGTCTGATGGGGTTTTGTCCCATTGCCGCATTACCGACAAACCACCGCTGATCGTGACTGGAATTTTTCCGACGCTAGTGGAAATTTGAGCGAGTCCGACCTGCGAAACGACGTGCTCAGCCATCCGTGCGGCATCAAGAGCTCGAGTGCGAGGAAACAAAATCGCAAACTCTTCCCCGCCGACTCGGGCGACAACTTCCGTAGTTTTGCGTTCTCGCTGCATGACTCTTGCGAGGCCGCTCAATAGTTGGTCACCAACACTATGCCCATAGGTGTCGTTACACCGTTTGAAATGATCGACATCGAAAATCGCAATTGATAATGGCGCTTCAAACCGACGATGTAGTTCGAACTCCGAATGCAAATTTTCTTCAAACGCTCTCCTGTTCGAAAGGCCAGTCAAGGAATCTGTAAGCGCCTGTTTTTGGAGCGATTTAAACGCGTACTCGAAGTCCCTAATACTTAGCATTGCGATTGCTCGACCCCTATCAAGGACCGGGATATGACGAATGTTGAGATTGTTGATCCGTGTCATCGTCTCAACGACATCGTCCTCAAGGCAACAAGAGATCACTTCTTCTGTCATCAATGTTTCTGCAGTTTGCTCCGTGACCTTAAGGCCATGCTCCGCGAAAGCCCGCGTTACATCTCGCTCAGAAACCACACCCTTCAATGTGCGATCTTCATTTGTCACAAGCAGAGCACCGACATTACACTCCCTTAGCTTTGTTGCGAGTTCTTGGCTTGATGCTGATGGGCGAATATCGAAGAGCAGTTCTTGGCTGCAGAAACCAAGAAGTTCCTGAATTTTCACAACATACCTTTCGGATTGACCTTCAATACACCGTTGATTTTCGTTCAGCTTACGACTACCGCTGAGTTCTCTATTTCCTGTAAATATGACAGTAATCTCCGCACCAATTTTTG